>NZ_CBFHYF010000085.1:898-1209 GCF_965660005.1 Porticoccus sp. | reverse complement strand
CCAAAGAGCAAATAGTCACGTTCTCTTCAATACCATTAAGTGACTTCAATCCATCCCCCGCCAACGAAGGTGCCACACTTCTTCGACGCTGGCTCGAGTTCTCGGCAACCAAACGATTGGGTGAAATTAGCCACTCGCATGATCGCGCTGGCCATACGGATAGCCCGTTTGAGGATCACGTAATAGAAGTGGTCCAATCACTCGGATACGAGGCCGTTCCGCAGGTCGGAGTCTCTTCGTATTTCATTGATATAGGCGTAAAACATTCAACCTATCCTCTCGGGTACATTTGCGGTATCGAGTGCGATGGT
>NZ_CBFHYF010000085.1:0-888 GCF_965660005.1 Porticoccus sp. | reverse complement strand
GTGCCTCCTACCACTGTTCAAAAAGTGCCCGAGATCGAGATAGATTACGCGAGGAGGTATTGAACCGTCTTGGCTGGGATCTATATCGAATATGGACAACCGACTGGTTCAGAGATCCACTCGCATGCAGGGAGCTTCTTAAAGAATACTTAGATGAACGCTTGTCTGAAGCAATTGAAGCAATTCCAGAGGGATATGTGCACCCTGCCGAGCTGGATGCGAAGACACCTGCATCACCTGATAAAGACACCGAATCAATAACGGGGACAGAGACTGAGGTTCATCAGGCCCGTGACACCCAAGATGACGACCCCTACATAAAGATTGGCACCAAGTTTTCTCTACGGTATCTCGATGGGCCGCGAGCTGGAGCGGTTGCAAAGTTTTGGTTTCAACAACAAACCAATGACCCCAGGTATCATTTAGATGGATACACAACCGTCGGCAATGACAGTCCACTTGGCGAAGCTTTAGAAGGAGCGGAAGTCGGGGAGATGTCTAGCTATCCGCACGGAAATCAGGAAGTCAGAGTCGAGGTACTAGAAATTGAAATTACTTAATTCAGAGACTTTTGAGTTAAGCAGTTGCTGCATATTAGTGTATCTACATGATCATCCATTATTGACGGCTTAGACTTACTCATATGAAAGTATTCCCATATCCAATGAATCGCAAGAATTATGCACTCACTATTATTCTTGCGCTCCCAAGCTACATGCTACTTCATGCTGTGGCAAGGTCTTTGAGTGGGATTCAGAGCTTCGCTATTCACTCTTTTTTGTATCTGGGGTGGTACTACTGGATCAAGGGGGATGGAATAGCCCCCCCGGGGGGGGTATTAGCTGAAACCAGCTAAGACTTAGATTACTTTTTAGATTACTTTTGAAT
>NZ_CBFHYF010000084.1:0-1449 GCF_965660005.1 Porticoccus sp. | reverse complement strand
GTATCTGGGGTGGTACTACTGGATCAAGGGGGATGGAATAGCCCCCCCGGGGGGGTATTAGCTGAAACCAGCTAAGACTTAGATTACTTTTTAGATTACTTTTGAATAAATGCGCCAAAAAACCTAAGGAAATTAAGGTGTTTCAGGCGCATTTTAGTATGAATGGTGCCCAGGAGAGGACTTGAACCTCCACGACCTTGCGATCACTAGCACCTGAAGCTAGCGCGTCTACCAGTTCCGCCACCTGGGCATGATGGGAAGCAGAAGCTGCTTCACCAGCGGTGCGAAACTATAGAGACGGTACCAGCGATTGTCAATTAGTGCTGTAAAAAAATGCATTGAAAAGGCGGTAATGATTGTTCCGGTCAGCCCTGAGCCAACGGTTAAGGCCGACTGCTGAAAAAAGCCATGGAGAGTTCAGGACAAGTATGTTCTGATATTTATATATCCTGCCAACGTGCCCTGCGACGTTGGAAGTGCATTTCTTACGTTTGGAATTTCAATGAAAAAACCTGTGAACAAAGATCCCTTTGCCGACCGCGAAGCGGCTAAATACGACAAGCCGGTGCCCAGCCGGGAGTTTATCCTCGAGTTTCTCGAAAATAGTGTCGGGCCTCTCACCTATGAAGAGCTTCTCGATGCGTTTGGTCTGAGCGATGAGGATGGCATGGAAGCGCTGCGACGCCGTCTGATTGCCATGGAGCGGGATGGGCAGGCCGTTCGCAATCGCCGCAATGCCTATGGTCCGCTGAACAAGATGAATCTGATCAAGGGCCGGGTTATCGGTCATCCGGAAGGATTCGGTTTTGTTGTGCCGTCTGAGGGCGGTGACGATCTGTTTCTTTCAAGCCGGCAGATGCGCCGTGTCATGGACGGTGACGAAGTGCTGGTTCGTGTGGCGGGGGTAGATCGTCGGGGCCGCTCGGAAGGGTCTATTGTCGAAGTGGTTGAACACCGCACGACCTCGCTGGTGGGGCGTTATTTTGTGGAGAGCGGGATCCATTTTGTTCGTCCGGACAACCCTCGTGTCACCCAGGACATAATGATTCCTCCCGACCAGCGCAGCGATATAGAACCGGGCCAGATTGTGGTGGTGGAGATCACGACTCACCCCAGTCGCCATAATCTGCCTGCTGGGCGGGTTGTTCAGGTGTTGGGTGAACATCTGGCACCGGGAATGGAAATCGATATTTCCATCCACAACTACGGTATCCCCAATCAATGGCCGCAGGCAGTGATTGCCCAGGCCGAGGCCATCCCGGCCGAGGTTCAGGAGCAGGATAAACAGTTCCGGGTGGATTTGCGCCACCTGCCGTTTGTCACGATCGACGGCGAGGACGCGCGGGACTTTGATGATGCCGTGTACTGCGAGCCGCTCAGTCGGGGTGGCTGGCGGCTCTATGTGGCAATTGCCGATGTCTCACATTATGTGGCTGTAGGCAGCCCGTT
>NZ_CBFHYF010000083.1:0-1623 GCF_965660005.1 Porticoccus sp. | reverse complement strand
CGTCTCTGTTGTGCTGAGACCCTCCCAGCAGCGCAACATGAAAACCTGTTGTTGGCGAGCGGGAAGATGAGTCAGCGCGGTTTTCAAAATTGTTATCTGTCGCTCACGCTCATGCTGGGTATGCGGGGTGGCACTGTCCGGCCCCGCAACGGCATTCATGGGGTCTTCTTCAGTCTCTTCACCCTGTTTATCCCGGAAACGGGAAAGCCATCCTTTAAACTGGCTCTGAAATTTTCTTTTCCGGTACAGGTCATTGATCTTGCTTTGCAATATTCGATAGAACAACGGGCGCCATTCACGCGATGGTTTGTGTGCATAGCTTACGACCAGCTGGGTCATGGCATCCTATACAATATCCAGTGCATCTTCCCTGTCCGCAAGGGAAGTCAATGCGATAGCGTAGGCCCTGCGCTCCACTGACGACAAAAAATTTTCCAGAGATTGCTGCGTCAGAGCCCTGTTCCTCTCATCATCATCTATCAAATTATCCCACAGCAAGAGTTGCATGGATAACCGCCACTCTGTTAACGGCTATGATGCAGTATTTCATTTAATAACACTGCTCCACCAATAATGTAGAGATAGTCGTCCGAAGCACTTTTGCGGTAGTGCCCATGGTTTTTGTGGTTGCCAGGATGCTTGTAGTGCTTTCGGTATTGATCCCCGTTGTTGTGTGAGCCAAACCGGTGATCACGGTAATGGCCATGCCTCTGGTAATAGCGATAATCATCCCGATAGCTGTTGCGATCGCTGTGCCGGTGTTCATGGCGATATTCAGCACGGAAATGCCGCTTGTGGCCACGATCTCCGGCCAGGGCTGGTGACATGCCAAATACTATTGATGTGGCCAGCAGGCCGGCAATGGCAAATCTATACATATCCAATTCTCCGTTTTTGTCGATAACATCAACTAAAACGTGCCAGCAACGCATAGGTTGACAAAAATTTCTGGTCAGGAGCTGAGAGACAGCCAGATTGGGCAGTGGTCAGAGGGTTTCTCCATGGCCCTAAGCTGGCAGTCAATACCCGCATCAGTGGCGGCAGATAAAAGATTTTCAGAGGCGAGAATAAGGTCAATCCTTAGGCCGCGTTTCGGTTGCGCCTCGAACCCCCGGCTTCGATAGTCAAACCAACTGAATCGATCTGGTTCATCGGAGTGGAAATAGTCAAAACTGTCTTGCAGACCCAGGTTCTGGAGCTTGGCTAACCATGCCCGCTCTTCGGGTAAAAAGCAGCATTTTCCGGTGCGCAACCAGCGCCTGCGATTTTCGTCTCCGATACCGATATCCCTGTCGAAAGGCGCTATATTCATATCGCCCATTACAATGATCTGGTCGTTATTGGAGTGAACGTGCGATAAGTGGTGTGTCAGATCTTTGTAGAACTGTTCTTTGCATGGGAATTTCAGTGGGTGATCACGGTTTTCCCCCTGGGGGAAATACCCGTTATAGACGTGTATTGTGCGGTTGTTAAAGGTGAACGCTCCGTAAATAAGCCTTTTTTGGCGATTCTCCGGGTCGCCAGGCAGCCCTCTCGTATGATGGGTAATCGGCAAGCGGTAGAGGAGGGCGACGCCATAGTGACCTTTTTGCCCGTGATAAATCGCATCATAGCCCATATCCC
>NZ_CBFHYF010000082.1:0-2207 GCF_965660005.1 Porticoccus sp. | reverse complement strand
TGATGGGCTCCATGTTTGCCGGTACAGAGGAAGCGCCGGGCGAAATTGATCTGTATCAGGGGCGAACCTATAAATCCTATCGTGGTATGGGTTCAATGGGTGCGATGGCTCAGACCAGTGGTTCCAGTGACCGTTACTTTCAGGATGCCAGTCAGGGTGCAGAAAAACTGGTTCCGGAAGGTATTGAAGGCCGCGTACCCTACAAAGGCCCATTATCAGCGATCATTCACCAATTGATGGGTGGCATTCGTTCGGCGATGGGCTACACCGGTAGCCTTGATATTGAAACGCTCCGCAGTAAACCCAGTTTCGTTAGAGTCACCTCGGCGGGCATGAGTGAAAGCCACGTTCACGACGTATCCATTACCAAGGAAGCGCCGAATTACCTTCGTGAATAGCCGGGATCCTGTTGTGCTGGAAATAACCCGACAGGGCTGCCTCGAGCAGCCCTTTTAGATTGGTAACTGACTATGACAGATATTCATTCACATAAAATTCTGATACTTGATTTCGGCTCCCAATATACCCAGCTGATTGCCCGCCGTGTGCGCGAAGTCGGTGTCTACTCGGAAATACGTGCCTGGGACATGGATGAAGCGGAGATCATGGCGTACAACCCAAAAGGGATCATCCTGGCGGGGGGGCCTGAATCAGTCGCCGCCGGAGAATCGCCCCGAGCACCCCAGCTGGTTTTCGAGCTCGGAATCCCGGTTCTGGGTATCTGCTATGGCATGCAGACCATGGCTGCCCAATTGGGTGGGGCTGTAGAAAGTTCCAACATCCAGGAGTTCGGCTACGCACAAATCAGGGTTCATGGCAAAAGTCGCCTGTTCCAGAATGTGGTTGATCATGTGGGCCATGACGGGGACACACTGCTCGATGTCTGGATGAGTCATGGCGATAAAGTCATCGCGTTGCCGGCCGGCTTTGAACTCATGGCCTCGACGAGTTCCTGTGCCATTGCTGGCATGTACTGCTCCCAAAAAGACTTTTATGGCGTCCAGTTTCATCCGGAAGTGACACACACCCTGCAGGGCATGCGGATGTTTGAACATTTCGTGCTGGACATCTGTGGTTGCGAAGCACTTTGGACGCCGGCCCACATTATTGAGGACAGCATAGCCAGGGTAAGAGCCCAGGTCGGCAACGACAAAGTATTACTTGGCCTGTCCGGCGGGGTCGATTCATCTGTGGTTGCCGCCTTGCTGCACAAGGCCATTGGGGACCATCTTACCTGTGTCTTTGTCGACAATGGCCTGTTGCGTAAAAACGAAGGTGATCAGGTGATGGATATGTTCGCCAAAAATATGGGCGTGAAGGTGATCCGTGTGGATGCTGAAGAACAGTTTCTTGGCAAACTGGTGGGGGAAGCGGATCCCGAGAAAAAGCGCAAAATTATTGGCAATACGTTTATCGATATCTTTGATGCCGAAGCCACTACGCTGAAAGATGTCAACTGGCTTGCCCAGGGAACCATCTATCCTGATGTCATTGAATCGGCGGCAGCCAAGACCGGTAAGGCCCATGTGATCAAATCCCATCACAATGTGGGTGGTCTGCCCGACACCATGAAAATGGCACTGGTTGAACCCTTGCGGGAGCTCTTCAAAGATGAGGTTCGGAAAATTGGTGTAGAGCTGGGGTTGCCCTACGATATGGTCTATCGTCATCCGTTCCCCGGCCCCGGTCTGGGTGTGCGCATCCTCGGAGAAGTCAGAAAGGACTACGCCGATATCCTGCGGGAAGCCGACGCAATATTTATTGAAGAACTCCACAGGGCCGACTGGTACCACAAAACCAGCCAGGCATTTGCCGTGTTCCTGCCGGTCAAGTCCGTGGGTGTGGTGGGCGATGCCCGTCGCTACGAATGGGTGATTGCTCTGCGAGCTGTGGAAACCGTGGATTTCATGACGGCCCGTTGGGCGCATCTACCCTATGAACTGCTGGAAACAGTTTCGAATAGAATTATCAATGAAATCAGTGGAATATCCAGGGTTGTTTATGATATTTCGAGCAAGCCTCCGGCGACCATTGAGTGGGAGTAGTCCAGATAGTTTAAGTTATTGATTTTATTGATATTTATAGTTAGTAACTTGTTAGAAACTACGAAAGCCAATGGTTGATTCTGTTTGAATCGCCACTAGTTAGCTAGACACTTTCCAGCCCCATTAAAATACTGACGTTCGTACTCTACCGGTGGCAGGCCA
>NZ_CBFHYF010000081.1:0-2240 GCF_965660005.1 Porticoccus sp. | reverse complement strand
CTCTCGGGTTAACGATGAGCCAAAACCATCTCTTAGACAAACAGGCTAGTTAGTCCAACTTCTGCTGACGGGATACAGTTTGCAGCATAGGCGTCTTGTGACTGCTGTTATTGCTTTCCGCTACTGCCTTTGCTCATGGTGGTGGGAGCACTCGTAAATTTCTGCAAGAGAATACCGGTATTCAGTTTATTTTGTTCCTGTATATCGGTGCCAGACATCTGCTGGCAGGCTGCGACAGCCGCCCGTGCAGAAATCAGGAGATAGGGCCTTATTTCTAGCAGAAGACCATTGGCTGCGTCGCAGGGCCGTTCTTCTCCTGCGATGTTTTCAGCTTTCGCTGCAGGATGCCCCGTATTTGAAACAGCTGTAGCAGCGGTGGTGCTCCAGCATCACCCGCGGCTTCATGCTTTCTGTCAGGGTGCTCCCCAGATCATAGTCCGTGTCATCATCCACCAGGGTGCAGGCATAGACTCGGCTCTGACCGTTCTTTTTTACCACCATGCGGCTGAAGGCGCACATGAAATCGGCGCGGCTTTCCGGTGTGTGGTAAGTAGTCATGCAGTGCTCAGTAATCTCGGGTGTCTGAACCTGGCTGTCGGGCGGGAAAAAATCGGGGAAGGACACGAGGTGCAGGTCGTCCGGCAGGCCGTGGCGGCGCAGATGGGCGCGAAAGTCTTCTTCCACGGCGACCGTGTCTTCATCGGGTTCCCACTGCCTTGCCAGGGACAAACCAAACCCCAGATCGTGCAGGCTTTTCATGGTGGTGAAGGCTTCTTCGAAAGTGCCCTGGCCTCGGCCTGCCTCGTGTCGTTCCGAATCCGGGTAGTCGACACTGACCCGAAAGTGAATAGCGTTGTCCGCCTGAATCAGGGGGGCAATCTGGTTAAGTCGCTGGTACAGAGGAGCCGTGCCGTTGGTCAGCACCAGGCAGGGGCGATACTGTGATGCATAGGCCAGAATATTGTGCATATCCCGGGCGACGAAGGGCTCGCCGCCGGTAAAGGAAAAGCTTTCAACGTCCAGTTGAAGGGCTTCGTCGATAAAGGGTTTGACATCCGCCAGCGTCATCAACTCAAGGCGGTCATCGCCGGGTTTTGAACCCTCAAAGCAAAACGGGCAGGCGAGATTGCAGGCGGTGCCGGTGTGAAACCACAACTCCTGCAATTGCCTGGTCTCGATATATCCTCGGGGTTCTCCGGTGGCAGTAAAGCGCCAGTTTTGCTGGTGGCCGAGATTCTCGGTTTTGATCAGGTTCATCAGCAACAGTCCCCGACGTTGCCTTTGACTTCTGTGGCCGACGTGTCGAAGGGCAGGCTCTGGCCGCAGCCGGGGAAAATTCCGTAGTGGCGTTCAAACGTGCCAATAAAATCGAAGTGGGAGGCAAAGCGGCTATCGTGCAGCATTCGGTAGCTGTTGCCGCAGATGGGGAATACCCGTCCGGCTTGCATCACGTGATGCTTGTCCAGTATCAGGGTATTGGGATGATGAGGCACTGTGCCCTTATAAACCACTGCTTGACCATAATCCTCGCAGGCGGGTTCCAGTTCTGCAATCTTGAACAGGCGATAGGTAGCGGCGTGGAAGCGGGCGGGGGCGACGCGATTGGCAATGGCGCCATTGTCAATGGTGATGGGGCGATCCTCTACCAACCGGGGGTCGGCGAAGCCTGCGGTTTTTGCCAGGGTAACAAAATCGTTCCAGTACAGGGCCCCGGCCAGGCATTCTCCGTACAGCACCGGGTCGTTCTGCAGGGCGGTGGGCAGGCGCCGGTCGGCATAGATATCCGAGAAATAGAACTCGCCTCCAGGTTTCAGCAGGCGATGGACCTGCTCCAGTACTGCTTCTTTGTCGGTACACAGGTTGAGTACGCAGTTGGAAACCACGATATCGACACTGTTGTCGGGCAGATCGAGATCCGCCAGCTGCTCCAGATAGCCCTGACGAAATTCGACATTGCTTTGGGCGTAGCCGAATTGCTGGCGATGATAGTCCCGGTGGCGCTGCGCGACTTCCAGCTGCTCGGCGGTCATATCAACACCCAGCACGAAACCGGATTCCCCCACCAGCGCAGAAAGGGCGTAGACATCCCGGCCACTGCCACAACCCAGGTCCAGGATGCGGGCACCCTCCAGCAGGGGGGGCACCACCAGGCCACAGCCGTAGTAGCGGCTCAATACTTCGTCATGGATGCTGCCAAGCACCGGTTTCAACCAGTCCGGAGGCGCCTGATCGCAGCAGGC
>NZ_CBFHYF010000080.1:0-2440 GCF_965660005.1 Porticoccus sp. | reverse complement strand
CCGAATATTACAGATACATTCGACCTGCAAGCCGGGTACACACACAACAATTCTGGTTGGGGTGATGCCGACCGCCCGGCAGAGTACGCTGGGGTCCAGTTCAAAAACCAATACCAGTCCCTGAAGTGGAACCGGGACTGGTCAACGGCGACGGGCTGCAAATCCATTTGTATCACAACCGAATTGAGGGTGAGAACTACATCAACCAGGGGCTGGTTTCCAACCTGTTGTCGGAGGAACTCGGATTCACCATTACTCCGGAACAGGTGCCGGGCTTTTTTCAAATGATTGACCCGACCCTGGATATTGAAGATCAACACTATATCGTCGGCTTTCAGGGCATTGATTCAGAGCGCTACGACGTGGAACTGGAACATCGCCTGCATCTGACCCCCAATTTGCGAGCCACCTGGGGGGCAGGCCTGCGCTACGACAATATCAGTGGCAAGACAGTATTTGGCCATGGTGGCGATGAATCGCTGACCAGTCGCCGGCTTTTCGGGCACATGGAGTGGGAGGCCAGTTCCCGCTGGACCATGAATACCGGTCTGATGATCGAAAACAACGTCCTGGTGGACACGATTGCATCCGGCAGAATCGCCGCCAATTACCACTTCAATCCTCTCCACACCCTTCGCATAGGTTATGCCATTGGTCGGCGCTCCCCCTCTCTGGGTGAGGCCCGGGAGCTGAATGTGGATGTTCTCGCCGACCAGATACTGGTCCAGGCGATTCGTAAATCTGCTGAAAGTGTCGAGGAAGAGCGACTGAAAAGCCTTGAACTGGGCTATCTGGCCCAGTTGCCCACACAGGGACTGACCTTTGATGTCAGACTGTTTCGAGAATCCGTTAAAGATGGCATCGATACCTACCAGGCACCTGCTGATCTGGGTATTCCGTCGCTCGGTCTGGATGAAACCATATCAGTTCGCGACAATAACAGTCGCTGGGTAACACGGGGAGCGGAACTACAACTCCGCTATCTGCCCACAGAACACACTCTGATCAATGCCCACTACAGCTACCGGGATGTGGACAGCTTTTATATTTCCCGTTATGAACCCTACTTTCAGATCAAGGATCATGACGAACGCGCACCGCGACATACGGCAGGCATGCTGCTGTTTCAGCGATTTGCTGCAGGCTGGTCCTCAGGCATCAATATCTACCATATGACCGCAGCGGACTGGCGTGATGGCAACCCTGTAGAACAGTTTGTCCGGGTAGACGCCCATCTGGGTTATGATTTTGCTGTGGGTTCAAGCACCGGAAACCTGTCACTTATCGGCCAAAACCTGGGGGGTGACTATATGGAGCATGCTCAAAACAATGTTTTTGAAACCAGACTTTTTTTACGTCTCGTGCTGAATTTTTGATGTGTTTGACCTTATTGCTCCAGACAAAATCATAGCGGCTGGGGGATGAAAGGTCTTACGCTCAATAGCAGCGTTACTTAGGGAAGACATGTTGAAGCGACCGGTAAGGAAACAAGGTATCTTTGCAACCCTCTCCACTACTGGACTCCTTGTCCTTTCCCTTTTGATGTGCCCGGTAACACAGGCAGACATCTTATTACTGTTATCCAGCGACGCCTCTTATTACCTTGAAACCGCCGACTCACTCCAGGACACGGTCAACAAAACACTGCCCGGAAACCCCGGTTTCAGTATCATTAACCTCCATAAAACCAAGCTGCCAGAGCATCAGGATCCCCACTACCAACTCATTGTTGCCATCGGAAGCTATGCAACTCGCGAGGTGGTTAACTGGGGAGGGGACATACCTGTGCTCAGTATTTTCACCCCAAAAAATGCCTATGAATCTGCCTGGTCAACCCACGATAAAGCCCCAGCGCGCCAGGCTTCTGCAATTTTTCTGGATCAACCCCTCAGCCGGGTAATCACACTTGCATCATTGCTAAAACCCGAAGCTACTCGGTTCAGCACCATATTTGGTCCCGTCTCGAGGGGGTTGGAGGCAGAGCTGGAGACACTTACCGCTGAACGTGGCCTGGTTCTCAAACACGGCTACCTCGACCGGGAGGACAACCCTTTGTCGGTGCTGCGTCCCGTGGTCAGTGGTACCGACCTCTTTATTGCCCTGCCGGATCAGGCTGTCCTTAACCGGGCAATCGCCAAGTGGATTCTCCACCTCAGCTTTCAACAAAAGGTCCCGGTTATCGGCTTCTCAAAGGCCTATACCGTCGCAGGGGCATTGGCCTCTATTTTTTCTTCGCCTGATGACATTGGCAGGCAGGCAGGTGAACACATCAGTCAATGGTTGCGCAATCCGGAAAGCACCCTCGGCAAGCCCCAATATCCCCGCTATTTCAGTATATCCACCAACCCGGCCATAGCGCGATCGCTCGGTATATCCCTGCCGTCAGACAGTACGCTTTATACAAGCATCCAAAAGCAGGAGCAGGCAGTAAAATGACTGA
>NZ_CBFHYF010000079.1:0-2642 GCF_965660005.1 Porticoccus sp. | reverse complement strand
CATACCGAACCCGAGCTGGTCACCCCGGCACTGCTGGACGAACTCGCAAGTATCAGCCCTTTTGCCCCGGAACATCTGCCTCGGGAGTTGGCTCTGATCCATTCTTTTCGGGAGCGCTTTCCATCCCTGCCCCAGATTGCCTGCTTCGATACGGCATTTCACACCAGCATGCCACGGGTGGCACAACTGCTGCCCATTCCGCGCCGCTTCGAGGCCATGGGCATACGGCGCTATGGCTTTCATGGCCTGTCCTACACCTATTTGATGGAAGAGCTGGTCAGCCTGGGCGACAAAGTGGCAGCGGAGGGCCGGGTGATTCTTGCTCACCTCGGCAATGGTGCCAGCCTCGCGGCCGTCCGCAATGGCAAAAGTATTGATACCAGCATGGGGTTCACACCGACCTCGGGGGTGCCCATGAGCAGCCGCTCGGGGGACCTGGAACCGGGCGTGGCGGGCTACCTGGAACAAATGGAACACATCAATGGGACAGAATTTCTGCAACTTGCCAGTCGTGAATCCGGCCTGCTGGGCATATCCGAAACCAGCCCTGATGTGCGGGAACTGCTGGCCAGGGAAGATACCGACAACCGGGCCCGGGAGGCGCTGGCTCTGTTCTGCTACCAGACCAAAAAATGGCTCGGTGGCTATACCGCTGCCCTGGGAGGGCTCGACACGCTGGTCTTCAGCGGCGGGATCGGCGAGAACGCCCCGGTTATTCGCGCACGCATCTGCGACGGACTCGATTTTCTCGGCATTACTCTGGACCCACAAGCCAATGCCAACAACGCTGCGGTAATCTCAATGCAGACAAGTCCCGTTACTGTACGCGTGATAGCCACAGATGAAGCACTGATTATCGCCAGATCCGTTCACCGCCTGTTGCCGCTTACCACCTGACAATCCCCGGCGGCACCATCAACCTGACCCAACCCGGCCGCCCCTCATTTCAATCAGTCGACTCAGACACGTCCAGGACCATCACTGCCTCAGTCAACAGTGGCTGACGACTGGCTTTTTTGACTATGATGAACGTTCTGCTACCGGCAAGGGAACATTCCATGCAACACCAGCACTCACAGGGTAGAAGCCTGGTGGAGAATCACCAGCCACTGACGACAGAACACCTGCAAAAAATTGACGCCTACTGGCGGGCGGCCAACTACCTGTCTGTGGGACAGATTTACCTGCTCGACAACCCGCTACTCAGGGAACCGCTGACACAGGCGCATATCAAGCCCCGGCTGCTGGGCCACTGGGGCACCACACCCGGACTGAACTTTATTTACGTACATCTCAACCGGGTCATCCAAGCCCGGGATCTCAACATCCTCTACATCACAGGCCCGGGCCACGGTGGACCCGGTATCGTGGCCAACACCTGGCTGGAGGGGACTTACAGTGAGACGTACCCGGAGGTCTCACAGGACGAAACCGGGATGAAAAAACTGTTCAAACAGTTTTCCTTCCCGGGTGGCGTTCCCAGCCATGTGGCGCCGGAAACTCCCGGGTCGATGCACGAGGGCGGCGAACTCGGCTATGCGCTCTCCCATGCTTTCGGTGCTGCGTTTGACAACCCCGACCTGATTGTCGCCTGCGTGGTGGGCGATGGCGAGGCAGAAACCGGCCCCCTGGCCACCAGCTGGCACTCCAACAAGTTTCTCAATCCGGTACACGACGGCGCGGTTCTACCCATCCTGCACCTGAACGGTTATAAGATTGCCGGGCCTACCGTGCTGGCCAGAATTCCTCACAGTGAACTGGAAGCATTGTTTACCGGCTACGGTTACAAACCCTACTTTGTGGAAGGTGACTCCCCGAAGGCAATGCACCAGTTGATGGCTGAAGTGCTCGATAACGCGCTCACCGAGATCAAACAGATCCAGACGGAAGCGCGCGACAACGGATTTAAAGTGCGTCCCCGCTGGCCGATGATCATTCTCCGTTCGCCGAAGGGCTGGACAGGCCCCGGTACTGTTGATGGCAAACCGGCTGAGGGCACCTTCCGCGCCCATCAGGTACCGATGGGTGATATGTGTCATCCCGGCCATCTGGAAATACTGGAAAACTGGCTGCGCAGTTATCGGCCCGAGGAGTTGTTCGATCGACAGGGCAAACTCATTGATGAACTGGCGGCACTGACACCCAAGGGTGAACGCCGCATGGGGGCCAATCCACACAGCAACGGCGGACTGCTGCTGAAAGATCTGAATCTGCCGGATTTCAGAACCTACGCCGTATCGGTGGAATCACCCGGCGGGGGCGATTGCGAATCCACCCGGGTGCAGGGACAGCTGATCCGCGACGTCATCACCCACAACCCGAAAAACTTCCGGGTCTTCAGCCCCGATGAAACCAACTCAAACCGCTGGAATGCGGTATTCGAAGTCACCAATCGCTGCTCCACCGCCGAAATCCTGCCCGGTGACGAGCATGTGGCAGCCGATGGCCGGGTCATGGAAATGCTCAGTGAGCATCAGTGTGAAGGTTGGCTGGAGGGTTACCTGCTGACGGGTCGACACGGCTTTTTTTCCTGCTATGAGGCCTTTATTCACATTGTCGATTCCATGTTCAACCAACATGCCAAATGGCTGGATGTGGCCGGTGAAATCGCCTGGCGACCACCGATAGCCTCGCTGAACTAC
>NZ_CBFHYF010000078.1:0-2991 GCF_965660005.1 Porticoccus sp. | reverse complement strand
CAGGTCGTCAACTTCAGGCTTTGCGTGTAAACTCGGGCCAATAGAGGATATTTATAACGGAATACTCATAAACCATGCACCATTTCACTTTGAATCAACAAGTTGCAGCAGAGACTTTTGAAGACGAATGTATTATCGCGAACCTGGATAGCGGGCTTTATTACAGTGTTCAGGGCATTGCTGCTGGCCTGATCCAGGCCTTGCCGTGTGATGACCCTGACGCCACCATTGCGACGATTTGCGCATCGTTGGGCGAGCACCGCGCAACGGCTATCGCTGAACTCTCAGGCATTTGGCAGGAGCTGCTCAATGAACAGCTGGTGGTTGACAGAGCGCCCTCTGATGCTGCCCTGGGCACCGCAACGGCGGCGAAAGAGTACAAACACTCAGAGCTCAACCGCTACGCTGATATGCAGGACCTGCTGCTGCTTGACCCCATACACGATGTGGATGAAGACGGCTGGGAGCTCAGAGAACAAGCCACATAACTGAGTCCCTAGCCGCAACGATGTTCAATCTCAGTGATTATTTTGAGGAAGCGCTGGCACTTCTGGACAGGAAGTCCCTGTGCTATCGGGACAGGCTTGACCTGGGTGGCCACATTGTTGATCTGGCAACGCACTCCCCAGTACTGCGAGCCCAGTTTCTCCCCGCGCTCGCACACCTCGCCAGCGAGTCCGAGTCCAAGTCCGGATCGGATGCCAACCTCACCATCCTTTATGCCGACAGCAGCGGCACAACATCCCCCCTCAAAGCCCCGCCAATGGATTTATTTAACGGTCAGGGATACGCCGCCACCATTGACCAGAATGATGTCCAGATTTTTTACCAACCCTGGCTAAGGCAGGTTTTTCTATACTCGCGGCTCAGGCGCATTGGCCTGTACTGGGTCATCAACCCGGAGGAGGTGCCCTGGTGGGAGACGACATTCTCATTCCGTATTATTTTTCACTGGTGGAGCCGCGATCAGGACCTGCAGCTGATGCACGCTGGTGCCATCTCTGAAGATGGAAAGCGCGGCTGGCTTATTCCCGGCCCGAGCGGCTCGGGAAAATCCACCAGCTGTCTGCAGCTCCTGCTCAGTGGTCGATATTACCTGGGCGATGACTATGTCGTCCTGCGCACAAAACCGCCATTTAAAGTACACAGCCTGTATCAGTCCGCGAAAATCAATCATGATAATTTTGATGAGCGATTCACTGATTTGCACAGTCAGTTGCGAAACCCCCAGAATTATCGGGACCAGAAGGCCATCCTGCATATTGGCGAACACTACCCTGACAGGCTGTTAAAAAGTGCAGATCTGGTCGGCATACTGGTGCCGCGTATTGCATTGCCCAGTGTCGCCAAATCGACCACATCAGCCGTCTCGGCAGCCAAAGCACTGATGAGCATCGCACCCACCACGTTGCACCATTTGCCACACCACCGTACCGAAGCCTTCAGCAAAATCTCCACGGTCGTTAATGCGGCCCCCTGCTACCAATGGCTTTTAGGATCGGATAAGCACCTGCTAACCGAGTCTTTTGGACGTGTGACGAGCGATGAAGGAAGAAAAAATGCTTAGCGTCATCACCCCTGTTTACAATAACGGCGAAGAGTTACACCGGGCGATCAACTCGGTGCTGCAACAGGCTGAAATCAGCCCTGGGCAACTTGCTGTTGAAATCATACTCATCAACGATGGTTCGGATGCCCGGTGCTGTGAGTTACTGGCACAGATAAAAGATCAGTACCCACAGGTGATTTTGCTCAATCATGAGGAAAATCGTGGCCCGGCGGCTGCCCGCAACACGGGTCTCAAACATGCCGGTGGTGAGCTGATCAGTTTTATCGACGGTGACGATGAATGGCCCGAGAACAAACTGACGTTGCTACTGCCACACCTGAATGACCCCGGCACCAGGGTCGCTGGCGGCAAAGTCCGCTATGTCGCCGCCAACGGCACCCCCATGCCGAACATGCTCTTCGACCCGGAGACACAGGAGATTACCCATGTGCATCTGGGCGCCATCCTTGTCAAGCGACAGGTATTTGATCGCGGCATGACGTTTGATGAGAATCTGCGCTATAGCGAAGATGTGAATTGGTGGCTATTACTGAGAGAACAACGGCAGGGCATCGTGTTACTGGAGGAAGCGACACTGATTTACCATGTTCATGGCAACAACATGTCGGTGGAGAAAACCCCACAGGAGCTGGATCTCCTGAACGTGTTACGCCATTCCCTGCGTAGAAGGCGAGAGACGAAACAGAGTAGACCCCTGCGCCAGATCAACGACTTCAGGCGGTTTTATCGCCCGCTGGTCAGCGTCATTATCCCGCTGTATAACGGTGCCGAAACGATTGTTCGCACAATCGATACCGTAAAACAGCAAACCTATGAATCGATTGAACTCATCGTCGTGGATGATGGTTCCAGTGATGATGGCGCCGGTCGCCAATTGGTTGCTGAGCACTACCCAACTGCCACCCTGGTAACAACGCCCAACCGGGGCGTGGCAGCGGCCCGCAACACGGGTGCAGGCCTGGCATCGGGCAAGTACCTCGCCTTCCTTGATCAGGATGATGAATGGGAAGCAGACAAAACCAGCGCGCAGGTGGCGTATTTAAACGCCCACCCCTATGTCGGCTGGGTCACCTGTAATCAGACTTTGCATGCCCAGGAAGAACTAGTATTGCCCCGACACCTGTTACGCCTCCCCACCGATGAGCACCGGTCATTTGTGCCCAGTGCCCTGATGCTCCGCAGCCATGTTCTTGCCAGCCTCGGCGGGTTCGACTCCAGCCTGGTGGCTGGTGATGATACCGAGCTGATCGTCAATTTACGCAATGCCGGATTTGAGGAGGCCAATATTGAACGTCCCTTGTTAAGAAAGTGGTGGCACCAGAATAACGGCACCTACGCCAGCGACAAAATGCGTGCGGGCCTGTTCGAGGTCCTTCGTCGCCAATCGCAGCGCAAGAAAGGGGCACTGGTGCGATGACAGA
>NZ_CBFHYF010000077.1:0-3015 GCF_965660005.1 Porticoccus sp. | reverse complement strand
AGGACTACCAGGGACTACAACGCCAAGAGTCAACCGGCCTGTACGGGAATAGTGTTTGACGCGCGAACAACCTTGTTGGATTCATTCAGATAGACCAGTTTGGGCTTGTACCTGACCAATTCTTCTTCGGCATACTGGGCATAAGTGGCAATAATCAAGCGATCGCCCACCTGACACTTACGGGCTGCAGCGCCATTTACAGAAATAATCCCTGAACCCGGCTCGGCACAAATAATGTAGGTGGTAAACCGTTCACCGTTGTTCACATTGTAAATATCGATCTGTTCAAACTCTCTCAGACCTGCCATCTCCAGTAGGCTGGAGTCAATGGCACAGGAACCATCGTACCAGAGCTCCGCATGGGTAACGCAGGCCATATGGAGTTTGCCTTTAAGCATGGTGTTCAGCATAAAGCGATTCCTCTAATTCAGGGAGATATTATCAATTAATCGAGCGCCGGATGTATACATGGCGCCGAGGACAATAACGTCCTGGTCGTCGTCTGCTGCCATCTGCAACGTTTTACTGTTGCAGACACTAATGTAGTCAGTTTTGAAGCCAGCCCTCTCGATTTGCTGACAAGCCTGCTTTTCCAGTGCCTTGTAATCACGATTGCCAGCATCTATCTGGCTCACAACCCAATTGAGACTGAGATAGAGCTGATTGGCTTTGGGCCGTTCTTCCGGCGTCAGAAAACCGTTTCTTGAGCTCATCGCCAGTCCATCCGTTTCTCGATGAATTGGAGCCCCTGTGATCACCACCGGGACACAGAGATCTTCCACCAAACGCCGAATCACGGCCAGCTGTTGAAAGTCCTTCATCCCGAAAATAGCTTCGTCGGGCTGCACGATATTGAACAACTTGGTCACCACCGTAGTAACGCCCTCAAAATGTCCTGGACGACTGGCACCACAGAGCACATCCGTCATGGTGGGGCAAATCACCCGCGTTTGCGTATCCAGGCCGTTGGGATACATTTCCTGATCATTGGGGTGAAACAGAAAATCACAAGCGGCCTCGCGCAGACGGTCAGAATCTGCCTCAAGCGTACGGGGATATTTATCCCAATCTTCATTGAGGCCAAATTGGAGCCCGTTGACAAAAATAGAGCAGACCACAATATCGTTGGTCTGCTGTGCCTGGTTGATCAACTCAATGTGGGCGTCATGCAAATTTCCCATAGTCGGCACAAAGCCGACCCGTTTTCCTGTGGCTCTTGCCGCCGCCAGTGACTGGCGAAGTCCATTTACCGTATGAAAAATTTGCATAACCTATCCGGAAACAGTGTAGGTAAAAAAAGACAGCTAATCCTGGGAAAAATAATCTCTGGCAAGATTTTCAAAACGGGTATATTTGCCGAGAAAGGTCAACTTGCAAGTCCCGATCGGGCCATTTCGCTGTTTACCAATGATAATTTCGGCCACACCCTTGTCAGGGCTCTCTTCGTTGTACACTTCATCGCGGTAGATAAAAACGATGACATCTGCATCCTGTTCGATGGCACCGGACTCACGCAAATCGGAATTGATCGGGCGTTTGTTGGGGCGGCTTTCGAGGTTGCGACTGAGCTGGGACAGCGCAATTACCGGACAGTTGAACTCCCTGGCAATATTTTTCAACTCTCTGGAAATCTGGGAAATTTCGTTGGTCCGGTTTTCTGTGGCCACACTGCCACTCATCAATTGCAGATAATCCACCAACACCATGCCGGGCTGCCCGTGTTCGCGGGTGACCTGCCTGACCCGGTTGCGCAGTTCCATCGGAGTAATGCCCGGCGTGTCGTCGATAAACAGAGGGCGATCCTTGAGACGGGATGCTGCGCTGGACAATCGTGGCCAATCATCTTCAGACAAATTGCCGGCACGCAATTTGGTTTGATCAATCTTTCCGAGGGAAGACATCATCCGCATAATCAACTGGCTGGCCGGCATCTCCATACTGAATACCAGTACCGGCTTTTCCTGATGCAACACGGCATGCTCGGCCATATTCATGGCAAAGGAGGTCTTGCCCATGGAAGGTCGCCCTGCAACGATCACCAGATCTGATGGCTGCCAGCCAGATGTTTTCTCGTCGAGGTCAGCAAATCCGGTACTCAGCCCGGTAATGTCGGCGTCACTGTTAAAAAGCTGGTCAATACGCTCAACCACTTCTTTAAGCAAATCATTAACCGATAAGAAACCGCCCTGATTAGGTCGGCTTTCGATAATCGCAACCAGTTTTTTTTCTGCCTCGGCCAGCAGTTTGTTACTGTCCCAGCCCAGTGGGTTATAGCCCTTTTTGACAATATCACTGGCGGCAGTAATCAGTTGCCGGATGATGGAGCGCTCCAACACGATTTGTGCGTAAGCGTTGATGTTTGCCGAACTGGGGGTATTGTTCGACAGCTCAACCAGATAACTGGAACCACCGATTTGGTCCAATTGGCGGTTGTTTTGCAGGGTTTCGGAAAGTGTGATGATATCCAGCGGTTTCTGCTCGGTATTGAGCTGCCGCATGGTTTGAAAAATCAGCTGGTGGTCGCCGGCAAAAAAGTCTTTCTCCGATATGAGCGAGGCAACGGTGTCGAAGCCACCATTGCTCAACATCAGGCCACCGAGCACCGCCTGTTCCGCTTCAATTGAATGCGGAAGCTGTTGTTCCAGCGCGCCTCTGTCTTCAATCATCGGACCGTCACCCGCCAACACGGATACGGCACTGCCACAGGAAATGGCGTGCCGTGTTGTTACCAATTATGATACCGCCTGAAACTGCCGGATTACTCAGCGACAACAGACAGTTTAATCGGCTGGGTTACCTCAGCGTGCAGTTGAATATCAATTTCATATTCACCGATTTCACGCAGAGCCCCTTCAGGCAGTTTCACTTCGCTTTTGCTCACATCGACACCGGCGGCAGTCACAGCATCCGCAATATCACGGGTACCGATGGAACCAAACAACTTGCCTTCATCTCCAGCATTGGCAGCAATGACGATAACTGTCAATGCTGCCAGTTGCTCGGCGCGCGCTTCGG
>NZ_CBFHYF010000076.1:0-3121 GCF_965660005.1 Porticoccus sp. | reverse complement strand
AGGATACTACCCTTTTCCTGGGGCCCGATCCCGAGATCATGCGCGATCACAGAATCATGCCGCGCACGCCCGATGAAGAAAGGGCAATGGACAAGTATACCGATCTCAACCAGATCGCCTCCATTCGCGACCGGCTTCAGTCGGCCTGTGAAGAAGGCTTTGAGATGGTCGAGCAGATGGGTGCCGCCCCCGGTGCCAAGTGGGGTGACATCATCACCGGTATCTACTCGGCCTCTGGCGATCTCACGATCGGCAGTGCCGGCGGGGTATTGATCTTCTCCGCACTGGTTCACCATCCGATCAAGTTCATCATCAAGAACTGGATCGATGAAAAAACCGTGGGCGTGAGTTCGGGTGACGGTTTCATTCACAACGACTCCCGCTACGGCAACGTCCACAACACCGACCAGAGTATGATTCTACCGGTCTTCCACGAAGGCAAGTTGGTCTGTTGGGTAGCGTCCACCGTTCACGAAGGTGAGTGTGGCGCGATCGAGCCCGGCGGTATGCCTTCCATGGCGGAAACCTCCTTTGACGAAGGCCTGAAAATGTCCCCGTTCAAAGTGGTGGAAAACTACGAGATCAAGAAGGACCTGCTGACTTTCCTGCAGAACTCCGTGCGCGAGCCGAAGCTGCAATACGAGGACATGAAGGTAAAACTGTTTGCCTGTATGCGTCTTGAGAAGCGGATCAAGGAAGTACTGGCCAACGATGGCCCGGATGCCCTCACCGCCTGTCTGCGCTACACCAACGAAAGTGTCGTGACCGAAGTTCGTCGCCGCATTTCCGAGTGGCCCGACATGACCGTGCGCACCCAGACCATCATGGACAGCACCCTGCGTGAAAATGCTCTGCTGAAGGTCAATCTGACGGTAATCAAGAAGGGTGACCGGCTGATTTTTGATTTCTCCGGTACCAGCCCCGAGCTGACCAACCGCGCCATCAACACCCAGTTACCCGGCATGAAGGGCATGGTGGGCCAGGCCTTTATGAACCACATCTGGCCGGATTTACCCCGTGGTCAGGCGGGTCTGTCACCTGTTGAATTCGTGACCCAGCCAGGCACACTGGTGGATTGCTCCTACTCGGCACCCAACTCCCAGAGTCTGATGTCGATTTTCCACAGCTTCACCGTGGCCCAGCATGCGACCGCCAAATTCCTGTACAGCTGTCCGGACAAATACACACGGGTACTGGCACCCTGGCACAACATGATCAACACCTTCATCTGGGGCGGTGTGAATCAGCACGGTGAAACACTGGGCAACCTCTGTGCCGACCTTAACGGTATGGGTGGCGGTGCCCGCATGGACCGCGATGGTGAACACGCGCTGTCTCCGATTTTTGCCACCATGGCGGACATCGGTGAACAGGAAATGAACGAAGAGGAAGTGCCGTTCCTGCAGTTGGTATCCAAGAAAATGACTGCCAACACCCAGGCCCCCGGCAAATATCGTGGTGGTATGGGCTATACCATGATTGCCGCCACCAAGGACAGTGATCAGTGGGGCTTTATGACCACGACCCAGGGTTCCAAGGTGCCGACCATCCAGGGCCTGTTCGGTGGCTATGCCGGCGGTTCCTATCCCCTGTGTAAAGTACAGGGTGTGGATGTCTACGAAGTTCTGTTGGAAAATCCGCAACTGTTCAAGCACAGCATCCATGAAATCATGAATGAGCAGCCGTTCCCGAATGCCAGATACACCACCCACCACATGGGTATGGGTTTTGATATCTCCAAACGCGGCGAGCTGTACATGATCTCCCAGGGTAGTGGTGGCGGTTACGGCGACCCCCTCGAACGCGATCCCACCTATGTGATCATGGATATTGAGGAAGGTCTGATCTCTGCCGAGTGGGCGAAAAAGCTCTACAAGGTGGAGTTCAACGAAACCACGCTGGCCGTGGATCTCGAGACTACCGAAAAACTGCGTGCCCAGTATCGCGAGCAGCGGAAAAAACAGGGCGTGCCCTATGCCGAGTTCGTGAAGAAGCATGTCAAGGACCATCCGCCCGAGAACATTCCGTTCTACGGTGCCTGGAATGGCGACAACGAGGTGATTTACGCCGGTAGTCTCCATGACAAGCGCGATGCTCAAAACCCCGGCCCGATCTACGTCACCCATCCAAAAGATGTGAGAATTGCCGAGCTGGAAGCCAAACTTGCAGCCGCCAGAAAAGAAGCCAGCCTCCCGCCCGAGAACGAGAGGAAATAGTATGGCTTTAGATCTTGCGTCCTATCTGGCAGCCGGGGGGGAAACCCCCCGGCTTTGGATTAATTTCAACGATTACACCAAAAAGCTGCTGCTGGGCAAGGATGAAAATCCCTGGACCAACCCCGCTGCTTATATGTCGTTTTATCGCCAGGCTCACGGTCTGGTAAAAGCCCAGGTGGTCGTTATCGATGTCTGGGACCTGTTTCAGCACTGGATCAGGGAAGACGCCGAGGCGTTGCCGGCCATGGCGGGCAAACGGCGGGTCACCGCTGCGCTGAAAGCCATGCTGGAGGCCTACGCCCCCCGCGAATTGCTGGCAGAGGTCATCACAGCCCTGGCTAACAACTACAGCAGTTCAACACCGCTGGTTATGGTCATGCCATCGCCCCGTGCTCTGCTGGTCAAAGCTCATCAGGCCGCCAACGGCGAGATTGCCGAGCCGGATGAAATGAGCGTTGATACTGCAGCGATGTACGTGGCTGATTTTCTGCGCTATTTCAGCGAAACCGAACTGTCTGGTTTGTTGCTGGTAGAGGAAACCTATCTGATGCCTGCCAGCGGTGCTGAACTGGCCTGGTATCAACCCGTCTATAACGTGGCGAAACACTATCGCTGGTCGGTGGGACTGTACCTGCCTGCAGCGGATGCCGATTTCGACGTGCCTGCGGATCTGGCCTTTACCATTGCGCCTGCAGCATCACCTATGGCAGCCAAGTCCAAAGGCGTCGAGGTGACTGATCTGCTTTGGGGTGATCTGGCCGGACAGCCATTGCCATCGGTGCAAGGGTTTTATTACCTGACCATTCCGCCGGAGGCAAAGCCCGAGTTGGTGCTTGATACCCTGTCGAGTCTGAAGGGTTAAGCGGACCCAGTTGTAAACGAGGCCCATCATGCGTCTAGTCGAT
>NZ_CBFHYF010000075.1:0-3478 GCF_965660005.1 Porticoccus sp. | reverse complement strand
TGTGCGCCATTATCAGACCATACTCAACTGGCACGCACTGGATGAAAAGCGTCGTCTGGAGCGGGAAAATCGTCTTGAGCTGCCCAACTCCAGTGACTGGAATACCGGTTCCATGTTGTCATTGTGACCGTTATTCGGGCTTTGGGCCTCGGCTCGATTGCATGCGACGTTCGCGAAAGAAATGGCTGAGCATTGCACTGCACTGCTCAGCCAACAGCCCCCCGACAACCTCAATACGATGATTGAAATGTTTCTGCTCGGTTAATTGCAGCTGGCTCGTTACCGCGCCGGCCCGAGGCTCTGGCGCACCGTAGACCAGGCGGGCAATTCTGGCGTGAATCATAGCACCGACACACATGGTGCAGGGCTCGATGGTGACATAGAGTGTCGTGTCGGGCAGGCGGTAATTACTGACGAACTGTGCCGCATCGCGCAGGGCAACAATTTCGGCATGGGCGGTGGGGTCACACTTGCCGATTGAGCAATTCCAGCCGCGCCCGATTACCGCACCATCGCGCACCAGTAGAGCGCCTACAGGCACTTCACCGGCTGCTCCAGCCTGTTCAGCCAGGCCAATCGCCTCCAGCATCCACAACCTGTCCTGCGGCTGGTAGCCTTTACCGGTCATTGCGGACATTATTTCACCGCATCCATTTCATCCCCTTGCCGATCCACTGTATCCTGCAAAAAGTCATCGAGGTTTTCGGCGCGTTCAATTTCACGCTGATAAATGGCCTCCGGTTGCTCATCGGAGACAGACGTCTTTTTGCCGCCGATCAGTACCATATAGATCAATCCAAGTACGGCCAAAGCCAATAACAGGAATTTCATCTGCTGCGCCTCCGTGATGTTTTTCGTTGCCGACCAAAATTGCGTGACCATAGTACCGCTTTCGAGGAATTGTGGTTGATTATCGCTCGGCTATGACACTCAATCAAAGCGAACGCACGCGACAACCTGTTTGCCTATGATACGCTGCCAAAGTTCCTTCAATTAGCAGGCGCATCCAATTTCACGAACAGGACGGAAGCGGCTCTTTGGCAATATGGACCCGGTTGTATCGAAAGGTTTCATAGTGCCCCGACTGAAGACGTTTTGTTGCGGCCTGACAAAACGATTACCGAGGAGGGTTTGAAAAATGCAGGACAGAAGTCAGCAACTTAAGCCATTACCCTGGTCAATAACCGAGAGTGGCAAGAACCGCCGTGTCGGCGTCGAGTTGGAGATAAGCGGACTTGAGCTTGATGCCCTGACTGCCATTGTCGCGGATTTTCTTGGCCTTGATATAGAAGCCAAGGGGCGTTATGAACGTCTCCTTAAAGGCGACCCTGATGGCGACTGGCTGGTGGAGCTTGATTTCGATCTGCTCAAACGACTCGGACGGGAGCCATGTTCAGCTGATTCACTTGGCGACTAACTGGAAGAGACAACCGAAGATTTGTTGACTTGGGCTGCTGAAGCCCTGGTGCCACATGAGATCGTGAGCCCGCCACTACCGCTGGCTCGGCTTGGTGAAGTCGAGACACTCATTGCACAGTTGCGGGAAAGGGGTGCCAAAGGCACATCGGACCGTGCATTGAACGCCTTTGGCATGCAATTCAACCCTGAGCTACCAAGCCTTGAGCCCAGGCTTATCACCGCCTGCCTCAAGGCATTCCTCTGTCTATACGACTGGCTATATGTTCGTGCCGATATCGACTTCACGCGCCGTATCACCAGTTACGTCGACCCCTTTCCAAGCAGCTATGTGAAAAAAGTTATCGCGGCAGACTACTGGCCCGATCTTACCACCCTGATTGACGACTATCTCATCGATAACCCAACGCGCAACCGGGCACTGGACATGCTGCCACTATTCAAGTTCCTCGACGAAGACCGCGTATGTGCGAGGGCCGACGAAAGCCTGATCAAGGCACGGCCCACTTTTCATTACCGTCTGCCGGATTGTGATATCCACAAGCCGCACTGGGGACTTCATGTGGCGTGGAACGACTGGGTAGAAGTCGAACGCATGGCTGCAGATGAAATCCGCCTGCAACGCTGCTGCGCGGCTTAATCTGCAACATCTCAGCAGCCCGCTCAGGCGCCTGTTCAGTAACTGGGCAGGCAAGGTGCAAAACCAGTGGCTCGAACGGTAATTGCCATTACGGGTCCCCGGCGAGGCGCGATTGCCCCCCGGATGCTGGTGGCACTGGCGATCCGTTTTTATGGGGGACGTCCGCTGCAACTACGTCCCGGAACGAACACCGCGAGCTTGAATATCATGGTGTCGTCGTAACCGGTGGTCACGATGTCGAACCGGTTCTTTATGCTGCGGAAGCCGAGATTGAACCCAACTACGACACTGCTCGCGATGCACTGGAAGTCGCAGTGATCAACAATGCACTTGAACGAAAACTGCCCTTGCTTGGCATTTGCCGCGGCAACCAATTGCTCAATATTTGCCGGGGCGGAACCCTGCACCAGGAATTGTGCTCGCGGCGCCGAAAAACTTCCAATCATTGGACAATCCTGCCGATCAAGACATTGTGTATCGCCGCTGAACCGGAAAATAAGACCACAGTGCTGGCTACGCTTTTCGGGCGTGGCCGTTCAAAAATCAACAGCCTGCACAATCAGAGTATCGACCGTACGGGTGATGGCCTTGTGGTGACCGGCCATGACCTGGATGGTATTGTGCAAGCCATTGAAGACCCCTCCCGGGATTTTCTGGTTGGCGTACAATGGCACCCGGAGTTCCTGCTGTATTTGCCTGGCCAGCGGGCCTTGTTTTATGAAGTCGTCAGGCATGCGAGGTCACTCAACAATTAACCTCAACCGAGAGACCCAACCAACCGAAAAACTCACTGGATCGGCTGGCCGTAATAGGCTGTGTGACATCTCGAACTTGTTGTGAGGCTATATAGCCTCAACAAACAGGCATGCTCTGAATCGAACCCCTGAATTACCTTTCATGGCGTGAAGCCGTCAATTGTCTGGACCGGTAGATCATTATGAGGGGGCTTGCGAGTGTTGAAAAGTTGAGACATCGTTGACACCCCTGCTCAACCGCTCAACGGGGCCATAAATCACCAGTGGCTTGCCTAAAAATGCATCTACTGATTTGCCGCCATTGTCGCCGCTATAGTCAGCCACTATAGGTGTTGCTGCGTGTCATCCCTTTCACTCACAGCAAGGCCAGCGACACTGAAGTGTCCCGGGTAACTAAGCATTTCCAGGGGCACCAGTACAACCACTCCTGCTACGGAATAAATCCAGCTTTATGCGACGGCTAGTGACATTGTCGATCGCACAGTAGAATCCCCCCTACATGCAGTTTTGAGAGGGGTCCATTGATGCGGCTCACTTTTCTGAAACAAGTAATGTAACAAATGCGACAGGAACGTATCTCATCAACGTCCACAGCCTACCGACGAGAGAGGAAAGCCCGATGTATGATCAGGTTCAGGAATACTACGGCCAGACCCTGCAGCACAGC
>NZ_CBFHYF010000074.1:0-3853 GCF_965660005.1 Porticoccus sp. | reverse complement strand
CGGTAGTATGTAACCCCGTTTGCGGGTGTACGAAAAGTAGTAAAGCTGATGATTGCAGTGGGCAGAACATGCCAGGCGGTCTCTTCTCGCGTTTCCCTGATGGCGGCTTCAATGGGAGTCTCTCCTGGCTCGACGTGACCTGCGGGTTGATTGTACATTTCAAGCCCGTTGCGGATTTACCTGACCATGAGAAAACGTTGTTCTCGTTCAGCAATGACGGCTACCGTCAGATGGATTTGATCAATCATTTGGTCGCTTTTTGGTGTTGTTTGTGAGGTCTTGCCGTGGGTAGGTGGATGGTTTCCCAGCGGCATTGTCCCGGCAGCAGGTTGCCCAGAGTCCAGTCGCCAATGGCAACCCTGATTAGTCTTAGTGTAGGAAAGCCCGTGGCGGCAGTCATTCTACGCACCTGCCTGTTTTTGCCCTCCGAAATTTGTAGTTCTATCCAGCTGGTGGGCTGGTTTTTTCGTTCTCTTATCGGTGGATTTCGCGCCCAGAGTGTCGGCTGCTCAATCAGTCTGACCGAAGCCGGTCGAGTAACACCGTCCTTGAGTTTTACACCCCGAATTAGTTGGGCTAATGCAGGTTGCGTTATTTCGCCCTCCACCTGCACCCAATAGGTTTTTCTCAGTTTGTAGCGGGGATTGCTGATAAAAGACTGAAGTCCGCCATTATCTGTCAGCAAGAGCAAACCTTCCGAGTCATGATCCAGTCGACCGGCAGCATAGATGTTTGGCTGTTTAAGGTAATGAGCCAGACCCTGATGTCCGTCGCAATCAGAGAACTGGCTCAAGACCCCATAGGGCTTGTTAAAAAGCAGGAGATTTACCATCGGTTGAAAGCACGCTTTTTAAGACTAAAATACCTTAGAGCTATGTAAATCAACTACAAGAGCATGTGTGTTTGTGATAGCATCTTATGCGTTTCTAAAGCGGGACAACAATAAAACCAAGGGTTATTTGTTCCAACCCGACAATAATGCACTAGTAACTTACCCAACATATGGAGCCAACAATGGGATATCAGCACATCCAGATACCAACTGGTGGTGAAAAAATTACAGTTAATTCCGATTATTCTCTCAACGTTCCCAACAACCCTATTATTCCCTTCATCGAAGGCGATGGCATCGGTGTAGATATTACACCTGTGATGATCAAAGTTGTCGATGCCGCTGTTGAAAAAGCCTATGCCGGCAGCAACAAAATCTCCTGGATGGAAGTCTACTGCGGCGAAAAGGCTGCAGAAATGTACGATGGTGACTGGTTTCCTGCTGAGACGCTTGATGCTATCAAGGAATTCAGTGTTTCGATCAAGGGCCCATTAACAACGCCGGTGGGCGGTGGTTTTCGCTCACTCAATGTGGCTCTGCGTCAAGAGCTTGATTTGTATGTTTGTCAGCGCCCGGTTCGCTGGTTTCAGGGCGTTCCTTCTCCGGTCAAAAAACCGGGCGAAGTCGATATGTGTATCTTCCGTGAAAACTCTGAAGATATCTATGCCGGTATCGAATGGCGCGCAGGTACTGACGAAGCAAAAAAAGTCATTAATTTTTTGTGCAATGAAATGGGCGTGACAAAAATCCGCTTTCCGGAAAATTGTGGCATTGGTATCAAGCCTGTTTCAGAGCAGGGCACTAAGCGGCTGGTCAGCAAAGCCATTCAGTATGCGATCGATCAGAACAAATCATCAGTCACCCTTGTGCACAAGGGTAACATCATGAAATTCACCGAAGGTGCTTTTTGTGACTGGGGCTTTGAGGTGGCCAGAGACGAATTTGGGGCGAAGCCTCTGGATGGCGGTCCCTGGCAGGTACTGAAGAACCCTAACACAGGGAAGGAAATTGTTATCAAGGAAGTAATTGCAGATGCCATGCTGCAACAAGTGCTTCTGCGCCCGGCCGAGTACGACGTCATTGCCACACTTAATTTGAATGGTGATTATCTGTCAGATGCACTTGCCGCTCAGGTAGGTGGTATTGGTATCGCTCCTGGTGCCAATCTCTCTGACAATATTGCTATCTTTGAGGCAACCCACGGTACTGCGCCAAAATATGCAGGCCAGGACAAGGTCAACCCCGGCTCACTGATTCTCTCTGCTGAGATGATGCTTCGCCACATGGGCTGGAGCGAAGCTGCTGATTTGGTGATTAGAGGAATTGAGGGTGCTATTTCAGAGAAGAAAGTCACCTACGACTTTGAGCGCCTTATGGAGGGTGCAACTCTGTTGTCATCATCTCAATTCGGCGATGCAATGATCGCCAACATGTAAGCTCTGCCCTCAAAAGCTCCTGTCTCGAGAGAGTACAGGAGCTTTTTTATGACCAGCGAGGCATCAACCATTAACCATTTCCATTTTTCAAGTGGTCGAGGTATTTTGCTTCGGGCTCGGAAGCTTCCGTGTTGATCAGAGGCATGATATTGGAGGCATGGAGCCCTTTCTGACCTTCCGCGAGGTCATATGAGACTTCCTGACCGGCTTTTAAAGTTTTGTAACCTTCTATATTGATTGCAGAATAGTGGGCAAAAACATCGCTCACACCATCTGATGCCAGAATAAACCCATATCCTTTGGCATTATTAAACCACTTGACTGTTCCTGACGGCATATACGAACCTCTCACCGGGTTTTCTGTTATAGGTTTGGTTTTTTACAGTAACCAAGCATTATTACCCTGATTTAAAAGAGCATTTATTGTGTGCATTTTTTGTGCAAAAGCATTTTCTATAACGAAAAAGTGATTAAGTCAAGTGTCTCACAGGGGTAAAAAATCGACATAAATTTGTTCTTAACAGTAAAATAGGACCGCAAATAGCGTATTAATATGTAAGATAGAAACTGTTGATTCTGGCAAGATTTATGAATATGAGTTTAAAGATTCATCTTGGTGAAAAGGACGAAGAGCAACAGGAGTGGCAACACAATACCGCCGCTGTTGTCGAAGCAGCATCACCTGAACTGAAGCGGCCAAAGCGATACAAAGTGGTGTTGTTTAACGATGATTACACGCCGATGGAGTTTGTGGTTGGGTTGCTGGAGATTTTCTTTGGCATGAATCGTGAGGTGGCGACACGGGTAATGCTGAAGGTCCATTTGGAGGGCAAAGCCGTATGTGGTGTATATACCAGGGATGTGGCAGAAACCAAAGTCGCGCAAATAAACCAGTACGCCAGGGACAAAGGGCATCCATTACTTTGTGAAGTAGAACCCTCGGAAGATGATGATCTCTAACGTAGTGTTTAAAGGTAACGATATATGTTAAGTAGAGAGCTTGAACTCAGCCTGAACAAGGCGTTCAAAGGAGCCCGTCACAAACGTCACGAATTCATGACGGTAGAGCATTTATTGCTCGCATTGCTGGATAACGAGTCGGCGCTCAAGGTGCTGAGAGCTTGTGGTGTTGACGTCAATGTACTTCGTCATGACCTGGATGAGTTTATCGAGTCTACAACACCATTGATTCCTGAGGAGCTTAAGGAGAGAGACACCCAGCCAACACTCGGTTTTCAACGCGTTCTGCAACGTGCTGTATTTCATGTGCAATCCTCCGGCAAAAAAGAGGTCCAGGGTGACAATGTGCTTGTTGCGTTATTCAGCGAGCAGGAAAGTCAGGCCGTTTATTTCCTTCGTCTGCAGAATGTAGTCAGAATTGATGTGGTTAATTACATCTCTCACGGCATCTCCAAGTACGCAGACCAGTCAGAACAGCATGATGGCGAGTCTCATCAGGAAGAAGGCAGCGCAGACGCAGAAATCAATAGCAGTAGCCTGCTGGAGCAATTTACCACCAACCTGAATGCCCAGGCGGAAAAAGGCTATATTGATCCTTTGGTGGGGCGTGTTGAGGAAGTGGAGC
>NZ_CBFHYF010000073.1:0-4107 GCF_965660005.1 Porticoccus sp. | reverse complement strand
CCAACCCTTTTGCTTTTAGCACGATATCAAGAGCCTGATCCCAGGGAACATTCTCCAAACGCAAGGTGATACTACCTGACACGGTATCACTGGCCACAAGGTTCAATTCGGTGAAATCCGCTATCAGCTGCAATACCGATCTGACCTCAATGTCCTGAAAATTCAATGACAGTTTTTCACCGACATAGGCAAACTTGGATTTTTTGTTTTCCAGCTCTTCTTCTGTAAGGGGTTTCAAACTAACGATATATTGGTCGTCTGCCTGGTACGCCATGTAATCGTATTCACCAGCAGCATCGATTAATACCGTTGTCGTGGATCCATCAAAACTGGCATCAACCTCTTTTACAGGCGTGGCGAAATCAACCACATTCAGTCGACGATCAAGCGACTCCGGCAACGTTGTGCGGAAGAAACGCAATTTGACATCACCACCGGACTGAGAAATATCAATACTTGTCGCCGGATTTGACAAATCGATTACAACCAGCCCTTCACCTTGTTCGCCACGGCGGAAATCGATGCCTTTGATGCTGTAGGTGGGTGTACTGGTGCGATCTTCGGAAGCCACGGTTCCGGTAATACCAGCTTTCCTCTCTGTGTTTCTGGCAACACCGTCGCCCGCACCCACCAACAACACAATGCTGTTGCCATCTACACGGGTTTCATAGGGTGCCATTTTCAGCATATTCAAAATGACACGGGTACGATCAGACGTACCCAAAACAACGGCACTTCTGGCATTTTCAAAGGATAACGCATATTTCTTTTGATCGAGGGCGCTGGCTACGCCAGGCAAGTCCATTACAATTCTGGCTGGATTGTCAATCGTGTAGCCATCCGGGGAAGGGGGAGTACCGGAGAAGTCCATATGAACCTCGAAGCGGTCACCGGGCAGAGTCGCAAAGCTGATATCTTCGAGCATCACCTCAGCCAATACCTGTGATGACAGCCCCAAACAGGCAAAATAGCCGGCCAACACCAACATGCTCTTTTTCAGACAGCCTTTCATCTCAGTTTCCCCAAACATCTCGATTAGTCCTTCTCATTCAGACCCAGGGTACGCGGACGCTCTACCCAGTTTCCTTTCCCGTCGGGAACAATTTCAATTACATCTACTCTGGCATTCGATATGGCAGTAATGCGTCCGTAATTTTTCCCCAAATAGTTACCGACTGTGACCCGATGGATACCACCACTCCCGTCGTCGATCAACGACCAAATCTGATCTTGTCTGGAAAGAATTCCCACCATGGAAAGCGCAGCAAAATTAAAACTTTCGAGGTATTCCCTTTTCCGGTTTTCGTTGGGAGGCTCCACCGTGCTTTTACCCACAACACTATCTCCCAAGCCCGCGAGCAGGGGAGCATCGAATGGGCTCCGCATAGCGATAGCACCATAGCGAAAGGTTTTGTAGGAACGGAACGTGGGCAAGGGCTCAATTTCCCCTACAGGGCGGGCCTTGACCTCTTTCATGTATTTTTGCAGATCGTTATGGTTTCCATCGCCCGCACAACCTGATAACAGGACACAGCCAGCAATAACTAAAAACAAACCGTTCAACTTGGCCATTTCCTAGTCTTCCTGTGTCTTATAGCGATAGGTTTTGGCTTCGATTTCCAATGCCAGTAATCCACCGCTCCCCTTGACCGACAAACTGTAGTCATGGAGAGTAACTATTCTTGGCAATCCAGCCACACCACTGACGAAGGCACCGACATCATGGTAACCGCCTTCGGCAACAATTTTTATAGGCAACTCGACATAAAACTCCGCTGACCGCTCGGGCTGGAGTGTGATACTGGAAATATTCAGGCTTGCACCGTGACCAATTTCTGTGATGTCCTCAAGTAATCCAGGCACCTCTGTATCACTGGGCAACTGCGCCAGCAGTGCGCCAAAAAGCTTTTCCACTTCAGCCATCTGGATTCTGTATGCCTCAAGGTTTGCTGCCTGAAAAGCTTTTTGTTCGAAGTTCTCTTTCAGCTTTACTTCCTGAGCTTTGGATTGCTCCAATTTCACACCAAGATCTTTTATGTGGAAGTAATAAGTACCGGCCAACACCAGTGAAAATACAACGATCAACAGCAGCACTCTTACAGGAAGAGGCCACACACCGATACTTTCAAAATCCAGGTCAGTAAAGTCAAAGTCTTTTAATTGCTGGAAGGAATCACTTAACGTCATTGCGCATCTCCCTCAGCATTCTCAGGCTGAACCTCAGGCTCAACCGGCGTATTGATAATTTTGACCCTCATTTCAAATCGACTTCCATCCTCTCCGAGGGTGTCGTTGGCTTGAACTTTTGTAAGATTGGGTTCAGTAAACTTGTAGGAAGCGTCAAGTTGTCTCATCAAGGCAGAGACGCGATTATTGGACTCTGCATAACCTTCCAGCGACACCTGTTTATCCTTTCTTGTCATTTTGGTGAAGTAGACGCCATCGGGCACTGCCCGAACGAACTCATCATAAATTCTGACTATTTCCGGCCTGTTGCCCTGCAGCTCCTGAATCACCTGCATACGATCAAGCAGATCTTGGCGGCGCTTTTTCAGCTCTTTGATCTCAGTAACCTGTTTTTCAAGCTTGGTAATTTCGGCCTTCAATATGGCATTCCTGCCATCCTGAGCCTCGATCTGGCTTGAAACCAGACGATCCCAACCGAATGCGCTAATTACCGCAACCACCAGAACGACACAAACAAGGGTAATGAATTCTTTTTTCTTTTCCGCACGAAGTGCTTCGCGCCAGGGGAGTAAATTGATTTTGGCCATCTTATTCAAGCCCTCGCAAGGCGAGCCCGGCGGCAATCAACATCGCCGGAGCATCATTACTCAAGGCAACGGCATTTACCTTGCTGGAGACTTCCATTTCTGCAAAAGGGTTTGCAATCATTGTGGGCAATCCGAGTTTATCTTCAATCTCCTCACGCAACCCTTCCATTGCAGCCACACCTCCCGCCAATATCAACTGGTCGATATAGTTATACTGACTCGATGAAAAGAAAAATTGCAGGGAACGGGATATTTGTTGTACCAGAGCATCCTTGAATGGCTCCAGCACTTCCGACACGTAGTCTTCCGGGAGGCCACCCTGTTTTTTGGCTTGGCCTGCTTCTTCCAAGGACAGGCCATAGCGACGCTGTATTTCCTCGGTTACCTGCTTGCCACCAAACAGTTGCTCCCGCGTATAGACTGTTTTGCCATTGACCAGGACACTGAGCGTCAGCATAGTGGCACCAATGTCTGCAATGACGACCACCTGTTCGCCAAGCTCTTCGAGTTGTGTTGACAATAGTTCGAAAGCCCGTTCAACAGCAAAAACTTCCACATCCACAACCTTGGGGTTCAGACCAGCCTGCTCCAGAGCCTCCGCCCGGGAATCAACATTTTCCCGTCGACATGCCGCCAACAGCACATCGACTTGCTCCGGATTGTTATCAGATGGGCCGATGATTTCAAAATCGAGCGCAACCTCATCAAGGGGATAGGGGATATACTGGTCTGCCTCTAAAGCAATCTGGGTTTCCATTGCCTGATCATTAAGATCGGCAGGCATCTCAATCACTTTGGTAATAACGGATGAGCCCGATACGGCAACAGCGGTGTCGCGGGCCTTCGCCTTGGCTTGACTCACCACCTTGCGAATGATCTCGGAGAGCGCCTCCACATCATTAATGTTTTTTTCCACAACCGTATTCGGCGGCAGAGGCCTCACCATGTAGCTTTCAACCTTATAACGATAGCCGCTACGACTGATCTCCAGCAACTTGACAGCGGAGGAGGTTATGTCCAGCCCCAATAAACTTTTGGGTTGCTGGTCTAGAAAACTGAAAAGTCCCATTTTTGTTTTCTTTTCCCAAGGTTACGCAAAGCAGCTAAGTAAGGACTTTAACTATTTTTTGCAAGTTTGCAAGTAGTGTGTCCCTATTCTTTTGGCTCTATAATATCACGCTGATTTCAAAACGGTCGCCACATGATTCACCGCTTTTACAAAATCATCGGCATACTTGTCTGGCTAACTCTATCCGCACTGGGCTGCACATTGATTGCAACCGGGAGCCTGTATCTCTACCTTAGCCCCAAACTGCCCTCTTCGGAAAGCCTC
>NZ_CBFHYF010000072.1:0-4392 GCF_965660005.1 Porticoccus sp. | reverse complement strand
GCGTCCAGCAGCAATTGATTTTCCCGCTCAAATTCCTGGAAGACCTGGGACACCCTGTTCCAGTGACCGATACCAGACAGATAGTGTCGCTCGGCACTGGAGCGCTCCCGCAACTGTTCCAGGTCATCTGCCTTCTGTAAGCCGAGGAACAGGTGAGGGTGATCACCTGCCGCGGAGCAGCGGCCATTCACTTCAAGGCGTACTTCCCCGATGGCTGATTGTGCCAGCAAGTGGTCACACCAGCCGCGCCCTTTTTCAACCAGTTCCTGGGTGAAAAGAATCAGCGCTGGCAGATTCGGAGAAAATAGCCGGCTCGCCCGACTGGACTGGATTTCAATCACATCCCTGTGCATTAGTCGGCAGGCTTCCTGGTTGACAAATAGAACCCGATCGTCAATCGGGTCAATCACCACTTGCGCCGTTGCCGAGTAATAAAAAACGTTCGTCCTGCATGGGGGCCTGCCGTTAAGCCGTGGGGTCTGCAATACAGCTAACAAGTTTCGCGCCAATAACGACGAAAAATCGTTTTTTTGGCAACGATTTTTCGTGAATTACGATTTTTCGTGGCATGAATAACGGCATGCTTTAGGTTGTTTATCTATTTAAATCAAACAATTGCCCATTGTGTTACGAGTTGGCACCAAAGTTGCGATTTAGTAGTGCAGCAGTCGCTATCAATCCAGATAAGCAGGGTTTGATAGAACGCCGTTGCCCATCCAGGAGCGGCACTCAGGGTTTGGTGCACCAGTACAGTGCGCCCACCACAGCGCTACCCAAAAATGAAGAGGAAATATATCATGGCGACGAAAAGTTTAGGTAACCCGTTTGATGCCGATACCAGTCTGACTCACACCAATGATTGTTCCTGCAGGGTATGTCAGGCTGAATCAGCAACCCCCGGCGGCCTGACTGACAATCAGCGTCTGGCTCTGTTGGAGCAACAGGCTGAGCAGGGAGAGGGCCGTCATCAGTCGGCGGCGGGGGCCGTGTCTTTCGACAGTTCTGAGGATTTGCTCGACCGCACAGTGGAAAGTGCCATTGTGCGCGGGGTGTTTGGCCACAACGATACCAGCCGTCGCAATTTTATCCGCTTGATGGGTGGCGGCACTCTGGCCACAGTACTCGGCAGTATGATCCCGCTGGAAAAGGTGAAAGCGGCGGTGAAGGAGTCGATGGGTCCACTGGAGAAAACCAAACTTAAAGTGGGCTTTGTGCCGATTACCTGTGCCACGCCTATCATCATGGCCCAGCCAATGGGCTTCTATGCGAAGTATGGCCTCGATGTGGATGTGATCAAAACAGCCGGCTGGGCGGTGGCCCGGGATATGTCGCTGAACGGTGAATATGACGCTTCCCACATGCTGACACCCATGCCGCTGGCCATGTCCATGGGGGCGGGATCCACCGCGACCCCCTACATCATGCCGGCCGTGGAAAATATCAACGGTCAGGCCATTGTGCTGCATAACAAGCACAAGGATAAGCGCGATCCGAAACAGTGGAAGGGCTTCAAATTCGGGGTGCCCTTTGATTACTCCATGCACAATTTTCTGCTGCGCTATTACGTGGCGGAGCATGGGCTGGATCCGGATCAGGATATTCAGATCCGGGTTGTGCCGCCGCCGGAAATGGTGGCCAACCTTCGGGCCGGCAACCTGGATGGCTATCTGTCGCCGGATCCGTTCAACCAGCGTGCTGTGTTCGAGAAGATCGGCTTCCTGCATATTCTCACCAAGGATATCTGGGAAGGGCATCCCTGCTGTGCCTTTGCCTGTAGTCAGAAGTTTGCCACCGAGATGCCCAATACCTACGCAGCCCTGTTCAGGGCCATTGTGGATGCCACCCATTTTTCTGCCAAAGCGGAAAACCGTGAGGAAATCGCCCGGGCCATATCGCCGAAAAACTATCTCAATCAGCCCGAGGTGGTGGTCAGGCAGGTACTGACGGGTCGTTACGTGGATGGGTTGGAGGAAAAGATTTACGACGTTCCCGACCGCATTGATTTTGATCCTTTCCCCTGGCACTCCATCGCGGTATGGATTCTCACCCAGATGAAACGCTGGGGTTATATCAGTGGCGATGTGGATTACAGGAAGATCGCCGAACAGGTCTACGTGGCATCGGAAACCGGCAAGGTCATGGAGGAGCTGGGTTATACCCCGCCGGCGACCACCTACAAGAAACACATCATTATGGGCAAGACGTTTGATTACAACGAGCCCGAGGAATACATCAACAGCTTTGCCATCAAGAGGGTATGACATGGCCTCACTGAATATGAAGGCAACCCTGCTCTCGCTGTTATTGTTACTGGTTGGGCTTGGTATATGGGAGGCGATGAACCTGGCTCCCGCAGCCAGTGAGGGGTTGTCGGAATATGAACGGATGATGGGTGGCGCGGATCAGGAGGCCCGCGTTCCACCTCCTTCCCAGATATTCAGTCATGCCTGGAATGAGCTGAGCGACCCGTTCTACGATGCCGGCCCCAATGACAAGGGTATCGGCATCCAGCTGGCCTATTCCCTCTATCGGGTGCTGACCGGTTATCTGGCGGCGGCGTTGATCGCGATACCGCTGGGTTTTGTTATTGGCATGTCGCCTCTGATGCACAAGGCACTCAATCCTTTTATCCAGGTACTGCGTCCCATCTCGCCATTGGCCTGGATGCCGCTGGCTCTGTTCATCATCAGGGACTCGGAAGGTTCGGCTATTTTTGTGATCTTCATCTGTTCCATCTGGCCCATGTTGATCAATACCGCCTTTGGTGTGGCCAATGTTCGCACCGACTGGATCAAGGTGGCCCGCACCCATGAGTTGAGTCCACTGAAAACAGCCTTTCTGGTAATTCTGCCGGCGGCAGCGCCCACCATTCTCACCGGGATGCGCATTTCCATTGGTATCGCCTGGCTGGTGATTGTCGCCGCCGAGATGCTGGTGGGGGGCCGGTATCGGCTATTACGTCTGGAACGAGTGGAACAATCTGGATCTGAACAGCGTTATTTTTTCCATTTTAATGATTGGTATCGTCGGTATGTTGCTGGATATGACCCTGGCGGCTGTGACCAAACTGGTGCAATACGAGGATTAGCCCATGAGTCGACATTTCGTCAGTATTGAAGGGCTTTCCAAAGTTTATCCTTCAAAAGAACAGGATCTGGTGGTGTTTGAAGGTGCCAATATCGGCATCGACAAAGGGGAATTTGTTTGCATTATCGGTCACTCAGGTTGTGGAAAGTCCACCATTTTGAATGTGATGGCGGGATTGGAGATTCCCACCACAGGTACCATGATCATGGACAACAAGGAGGCTTCCGGGCCGAGCCTTGATCGCGGCGTGGTGTTTCAGAATTACAGTTTGTTGCCCTGGCTAACGGCTCTCCAGAATGTCAGTTTTGGAGTCAAGGCGCGTTGGCCGAAGTGGAATAAAGCCAAGGTGGACGCCCACAGCAGTCACTTCCTGGAAATGGTCGGGTTGTCCGGGGCGCTTCACCGCAAGCCATCCGAATTGTCCGGCGGCATGTGCCAGCGTGTCAGTATTGCCCGCGCCTTTGTCACCAGTCCCAAGCTGTTACTGCTCGATGAGCCGTTTGGTGCACTTGATGCACTGACCCGTGGCGTCATTCAGGATGAGCTGCTGAAAATATGGAGTGAAACCCAGCAGACCGTTTTCATGATTACCCATGACGTCGACGAGGCCATACTGCTGGCAGACAGGGTGCTGCTGATGACCAATGGTCCCCATGCCAGGGTGGCGGAGTCCGTCAGGATCAATATTCCCCGTCCCCGCAACCGTGCCAATATTATTGAAGACCCTGCCTACTACAAGATTCGCAATTATCTGGTGAATTTCCTGGTGAAACGTTCCGGGCAATTGTCCGGTTCTGCCGGACAGGTTGGCGGTGCCACACAGGAGGTAGATCCGTCTGTTGATATCCATCCACAAAGTGAACAGTCGGTAGCCCTGAAGGCTGCCATCTAATGAAAAGTGAAGGAGTATCCATGAATAAAATCTCGATGATTGAAACCATTATCAGTACCAAGCTGGCCAAGGGGTTGAGCTGGGAATCCATGGCAAATGACCTGGGCATGTCGACGGTGTGGCTTACTTCCGCCTGTCTCGGCATGAATAGCGCGCCACCGGAAAAGGCGAAGGCGATTGCCGGGTATTTGGGACTGGGGCCGGAAGTTGCCAGTGCGCTGGCGAGCTACCCGACGAAAAATTGGGACAAGGCCGTGCCGACAGATCCGCTGATCTATCGATTGTATGAAGTGGTTGGGGTCTATGGCGACACCCTGAAAGAGGTGATTCAGGAAAAATTTGGTGACGGGATTATGAGTGCCATCGATTTTTCCATGGAGGTCGACAAGATTGAAGACCCCAAAGGCGACCGG
>NZ_CBFHYF010000071.1:0-4495 GCF_965660005.1 Porticoccus sp. | reverse complement strand
GCAGCAGCCCGTTGTGCCAGTGCAGCAGCTTCGAGTTCCGCACGCTTGGCTTCGAACTCTTCCATATTGGCGTTGGTAGCAAAAACGGCTTTATTTTGTGGAATAAGATAGTTACGACCATAACCGGCTTTCACATTCACTTTGTCCCCAATACTGCCGAGCTTGCCGACTTTTTCCAGAAGAATAACTTCCATCTCGGATATCCTCTCACTATTAATCTGTTGACACCGCAGTGCAGGAAACTAGTCGTTACCCTTCACCAGCCTGGTGCGTATGTTCAAGATACTGTCCAGCAAACCCAACCCGACCAGTACCAAACTCAGTGGGCCGATAATAACCAGCCCCACATAAAAAACTGCCAGCCAGTGCCCACCGATCTGGTAATGCGCCACGGTAAAGTGAACCAGGCCAATACCTGCCAAAAATAACGGCAAACCCAGCAAACCCGCCCAGCTGGCATACTCCTGGGGAGCCATATAGCAGGCTGTTACAGCCACAACCAGTGACAGCGCCACCAAGGGCGAAAAGCGCAGCCGATGAAACTCGCGCTGAAAGCCCCCCTGGTTATACAGCGCTGCCTGCCACCAGCGGGCCAACACCAGGCAAGCTACCGAGGTCAGTGCGACCACATAGCCAATCACGCCGAGCAAAAATGCACGCCCCGGCTCAAATGTGGTGACACCGCTTCCGCTCTGCTCCTGTGCCTGGCTAAATATCCCGGCAACCAGTGCTTCAAGCTCCCGAGCCGAATCGCTAAACAGCAGATTGAGCACCAGGGTTCCTGCTGCACTGGCGAATACCAGCACCAGCAAGGCACGCGACCATGACACAGTCTGCCGCAACACTTCCGATGACAGCAAAACCACTATCATGCCTGCCAACGTGGCCAGGGTAATCATCGGACTGACCCCACTGACATAAAATGCAATCAGCAATGGCAGACAGCCCCATAAAAAAACCAGCAAGCCCTCTGCAAATCCTTTACTCAGAGTGACAAGGCTGACAGCCGCCGGGCTGACCAGGGGCAGCAGGCTGCCAAAAAAAGCCACCACTGCCGCCTGCTTCCGCCCGCGCATGATGTACTGAGCCAGTGCTCGCATCAGCTGACGTTACTGATTACTGGTGGCTATCCGTATAAGGCAGCAATGCCAGAAAGCGAGCACGCTTGATAGCGGTGGACAGCTGACGCTGGTACTTTGCCTTGGTGCCGGTAATACGACTGGGCACAATTTTTCCGGTTTCGGAGACGTACTGTCTCAGCGTGTCCAGATCTTTGTAATCAATTTCTGTAGCGCCTTCGGCACTGAAACGGCAGAATTTGCGACGACGATTAAAACGGGCCATCTTTACTTCTCCTCTTCCACTGCTTCATCTGATGACACATCGGCTTCATAGTCCGTATCGTTATCATCATCGCTGCCTGAGTCATCAACTGATTGAGCACGGTGTCCTTCAGAAGCAGACTCATCAACCCGAGTATCGCGACGTTCACTGCGATGATCCGTTTTTTCTGCTTTCATGATCGCCGAGTCGCCCGTCGCAGCATCGTTGCGGTTGAAAACTGCGCTGCGGATAACGGCGTCGTTGTAACGGAATGCCGAATTCAGCTCTTCCAGAACATCCTGGCCACATTCAATGTTCATCAGGACATAGTGAGCTTTGTGAATCTTGTTGATTGGATAGGCCAGTTGGCGACGACCCCAGTCCTCGAGTCGATGCACCGTCCCGTTACCGGCGGTAATGGTAGTGGTATAACGCTCAATCATCCCGGGAACCTGTTCACTTTGGTCCGGGTGAACCATAAAGACGATTTCGTAGTGACGCATTGTTTCTCCCTACGGGTTAAAGCTGCCCACCCAATGCGGTGCAGCAAGGAGTATTGGCCCAACACAGGCCAAGGGCGGGCATTCTACGGGGATACAACCGCTATTTCAAGCGGCATTTCAGGGGGTTACAGGGTTGGAACTGTCTATTTTAGCCGTTATGATCGGTTGTTCCCCCTCCCCCATTTATCGAGGAAAAATCATGAAAACAATAGGTCTGTTAGCCATTGTACTGTTTACCCTGTCCAGCGTTGGTTGCACCAAGGTAGGCAGTGAAGCCTGGTGTAGCAAAATGAAAGACACCCCCAAGGGTGACTGGTCTGCCAACGAAGCCGCCGATTTCGCCAAACACTGCATTATCGACTAATCCACGGGGGCCCAGCGCAGGCAACGCCAACAAACCGTCATCGGCGTTGTCTGACGGCCTCAAACAGACAAACACCTGTCGCAACGGACACGTTCAGACTACTGACCACACCCGCCATGGGCAGCTTCACCAGCAGGTCGCAATACTCACGGGTCAGTCGTCGCAGACCTTTTTCCTCCGCACCCATGACCAAGGCAACAGGCCCTTTCAGGTCAGCATTGTAAACCAGCTGTTCGGCTTCTCCGGCGGCACCAATAACCCATAGCCCCCTCTCCTGCAACTTTTTAAGGGTTCGCGCCAGATTCGTCACCACCACCAGTGGCACGGTTTCAGCAGCACCGCAGGCGACTTTCTGCACCACCGGCGTCAAACCCACCGAGTTGTCCTTTGGCACGATCACGGCTTGAACTCCGGCAGCATCAGCAGAGCGGAGGCAGGCACCGAGATTGTGCGGATCAGTGACGCCATCCAGAACCAGTAAAAAAGGCGTTTCCTGTGACCGGTCAAGGAGTTGATAGAGAAAGTTTTCATCCTGTACCTCTGCATCATCACAGAGTGCTGCAATGCCCTGATGAGAACCGTCTGTCAGGTCATCCAGGTCTGCGCGCGACACCCGCTCCACACTGAGCCCCAGACGTTCGGCCATGCCGAGTATCTTCAGCAGACGCTGGTCTTCCCGGCCACGCAGCACTTTTAACAGCCGCACCTTGTCGGCAGAGGTTTTCAGCACGGACTGGACCGCGTGCAGGCCAAAAATCCACTGTTCCTCGGCACGGTTTGGCAGCTTATCGGTCATGATCAATATCCATCAGCGGTTTATACCAGGTTGTGATCAGCGTTTTGCAGCCGGCGGTTTGCGTCGCCGGGGTTTCTGCTGCTTGCCGGCTTTGTCCGTTTTTGTAGCGGATTTGTCTGACTTCAGTTTCCCGGTTTTTCCGCGTTTTTTCCTGGACTGCTCATGTTCTGCCGCCAGCGCTGCAGCTTTGGGGCTTACGGGAGCCGCTTTTCTGCCTTTTTTGCCCTCTTCCACCAGATCAAAATCAATCTTCCGCTCATCCAGAGCCACCCGGCTCACCCGGACGCGCAATTTGTCACCGAGCCGGAATACCCGCTTGGTTCTCTCACCCACCAGGCGGTGGTGGGCGGCTTCGTGGTAGTAGTAATCCTTTGGCAATCCGGTGATATGCACAAGTCCTTCAATAAACAGCTCGGTCAGTTGCACAAACAAACCAAAACCAGTCACCGAAACCACGACGCCGTCATACTCGTCGCCCACTCTGGACAACAGGTATTCGCACTTCAGCCAGTTCACCACATCGCGCGTCGCCTCATCGGCGCGACGTTCAGACATGGAACAATGTTCGCCGCTGCTGATCATCCACTGTTCATCATAGGGATAAATCGTCGCCGCATTCAGGACAGGAGCCCCCTCCACTTGCCTGGTATGACTCACTTTGCCTTTTTTCCGGACCAGGTAACGAATCGCCCGATGCACCAACAGGTCGGGATAGCGTCGAATAGGGGAGGTAAAGTGAGCATAGGCGGGGTAATTCAGGCCGAAGTGCCCGTCATTTTCGTGGTCATAAACGGCCTGGTTCATGGTGCGCAGAACCACCGTTTGAATCACACCGGCATCGGGGCGGCCGGCAATCTGCAACAAGACCCGCTGGAAATCCTTTGGCGACGGCTCGTCACCACCCGGCAGACCGAGACCAATCTCACCCAGAAATTCACGCAGGTTGGCCAGCTTCTCCTGGCGGGGCCGCTGATGCACCCGATAGAGCGCAGGCAGTTTGCTTTTCTCTAATAGAGTGGCTGCACAGACATTGGCGCAGAGCATGGATTCTTCAACCAACCGATGCGCCTCAGTGCGCTCAGAGGGAATGATCTGCTGAATTTTGCGTTCGGCATCAAACAGAATACGGGTTTCCTGACTATCAAAATCGATAGCACCACGCATTTCCCGACGACCCAACAGCGCGAGGAACAGATCATAGAGGTGGTCGACATGCTCCACTACCGCGTGAAACTGCTTTCGAATACCACTATTGCGGTCACCGTGCTGGGCAATCATGGCGGCAACCTGGGTGTAAGTCAGCCGGCTGTGGGAATAAATAACCCCCTCGTAAAACTGGAATTTAGTGATCTGGCCATCGGCATCCATGGTCATCTCACAGACCATAGTGAGCCGATCCACCTGGGGATTCAGCGAACAGAGGCCATTGGAAAGCTTTTCCGGCAGCATCGGCACCACATGTTGGGGAAAATACACGGAATTGCCGCGCAAGTAGGCCTCCTCATCCAA
>NZ_CBFHYF010000070.1:0-4505 GCF_965660005.1 Porticoccus sp. | reverse complement strand
ACGGTCGGCAACAACTAAAACACTATTTCCGGCACGTTATCCGGAACCACCATTTCACCGGCAGTTTTTGACACGATTTCTTCCACAGACACCCCTGGAGCCCGTTCCACCAGATGGAATTTACCGTCGTGGATTTCAATATAGGCCAGGTCAGTGAGCACCTGTGTGATACAACCGGCACCAGTCAGCGGCAGGGAGCACTGGGGCAGCAACTTCGAATTACCGTATTTATCGGCATGGGTCATCATAACGACGATATTATCTGCCCCGGCCACCAGATCCATCGCGCCGCCCATCCCCTTGATCAGCTTGCCGGGAATCATCCAGGAGGCGATGTTGCCATTGACATCCACCTCAAAGGCACCGAGTACTGTGAGGTCAACATGGCCGCCACGGATCATGGCAAAGGACTCCGCCGATGAAAAAATCGACGCTCCTTTTGCAGTGGTAACGGTTTGCTTGCCGGCATTGATCAGATCCGCATCCACCTCATCTTCGGTGGGAAACGGCCCCATGCCCAACAGTCCATTCTCGGACTGCAGCATAACGTCCATACCTCCCGGCACATGGTTGGCCACCAGTGTGGGGATACCAATACCGAGGTTTACATAGAAACCATCCTGTAGCTCACGGGCCACACGGATAGCCATTTGATCACGAGAAAGTGCCATGATTGTCTCTCCTATTAGCCTTGGCGAACGGTACGGATTTCAATACGTTTTTCGAAAGTGCCCTGAATCAGGCGATCCACATAAATACCTGGGGTATGAACGTACATCGGATCCAGTTCGCCGGGTTCGACAATCTCTTCCACCTCCATCACGCAGATCTTGCCAGCAGTGGCCGCCATCGGATTGAAATTCATTGCAGTGTGGCGGTAGATGGCATTGCCATAACGATCTGCTTTCCACGCTTTGACAATGGAAAAATCGCCCTGAATAGACTCTTCCAGGATGTAGTGGCGGCCATTGAACTCGCGCACATCTTTGCCTTTGCCAATATCGGTGCCATAACCGGTGGCCGTGTAGAATGCCGGAATACCGGCACCAGCAGCGCGCATTTTTTCCGCCAGAGTACCCTGGGGTGTCAGCTCCACTTCCAGTTGACCGGAAAGCAATTGCTCTTCAAACAGCTTGTTCTCACCAACGTAGGAAGACACCATTTTCTTGATCTGCCGATCTTCGAGAAGAATACCCAAACCAAAACCGTCAATACCACAGTTATTGGAAACAATGGTGAGCTCTTTGGTGCCCATTTTCTTGATCTGGTTGATCAGATTTTCGGGAATACCACAGAGGCCAAAACCGCCAGCTACTACGGTCATGCCATCTTTCAGACCCGCCATCGCTTCTTCGTAGGTGTTCACCACCTTATCGAAACCCGCCATGAACAAAACTCCTCAATGATTGTTATTTACCGTGGCGACCTCAGTTTGAGGTGCGCAAAACGACACCCAGCATCCTATAGCGAAATATATTTATCAAGCGTAAAATTCTAATCAACTGATTAAGGGAATTTATATAAGGTTGCTATGGATATCACCATAAAACAGCTCAAGGCGTTTGTCACCGTTGCCCAGACCCGCAACTTCGCTGAAGCCGGCGAACGATTGCATCTCTCCCAGCCAGCACTCAGTATTTCCCTGAAAAATCTGGAAGAAGTGGTGGGAGGAAAACTGCTGGCACGCACCACTCGCACCCTTTCCCTGACCCCTGAGGGCGAGGCCTTTCTGCCGGTTGGCCAGCGCCTGCTGGCGGACTGGGACAACGCCCTGACCGACCTGCACAATCTGTTTGCCATGCGACGGGGCAAGCTGAGCATTGCCAGCATGGCCTCCTTTTCGATCAGCCAACTGCCAAAGGCCCTTCACTATTATCGCAGCAAGTTTCCGGACATCAATATCACGGTACAGGATGTGGTCGCTGAAGAGGTGGTCGATATGGTACGCAAGGGGCATGTGGAAGTAGGGGTCACCTTTGATATGGAGGAATCCGACGACCTGCGCTTTGAGCCGCTGTTTGAAGACAGTTTTTATGTGGTAATGCCAAAGCAACATCCGCTATTGGACATTCCCGAAATCACCTGGACTCATCTGCAGGCGTTCCCCTTTGTGGCACTGCAGCGCCCCTCGGCAATGCGTCAAATGATTGACGAGATTACCGCCAGCTGCGGTATCAATCTGACGGTAGAATTTGAGGCACACCAGCTCGCTTCCATTGGCTCCATGGTCGCCAACGATCTGGGTATCAGTGTGGTGCCATCACTGGCCATACAGCAGATGCGGGCGCTCGGTGCAGAATGTCGCCTGCTCACCAACCCGGTTGTCACACGGCAAATCGGTATTCTGACACGGCGCCGCTACCCACTGTCCTCCGCCGCCATGGCGCTGGTGGAAACCCTGAAATCACAGATTACTGCCCCCTGAAGCGACCCCCGAAGCGGCCTGTCACCTGACGTTCCAGACAAAATCTGTTAGGGTATGCAGCTTCTTTTAACTACCCCCACCGATCATTATGAGCAAGCAAAAACAATTCGATGCCACCATGAGCCCCGATGAACTCTACCTTGAGGAAGTTTTCACTGACCAGAAAATCGGCAGCATACGCCGGTTGAGCCCGGTTACTCGCAACGGTGACCCCGATACCAGCCGGGAAATACTGTATATGGGCTCCACTCAGGTAATGACACCCATGGGGGCCCTGCCGATCAATTTTGAGCTGCACGCCGACAGTATCGGCAAAGCCGCAGAAAAATTTGGCGAAGAAGCGGAACTTGCCGTTGAGCGCACTGCTCGCGAGCTTGAAGAAATGCGTCGTGACCAGGCTTCAAAAATTGTTGTACCGGGGCAGGGTAGCGGCGCTGGCGGGAACCTTGGTGGAAGTATGGGCGGTCTGGGTGGTTCAGGCATCATAACCTGAACCCGCTCACGAGTCGTATTAAACGCCAACACACCTCGGCTGAACTATTATCGAGCACGCGCCAATGGCACTAAAAGCGACTGTTTTCAAAGCCGAATTGCAGGTCTCGGATATGGACCGCAACTACTATCAAACTCATTCGCTCACCCTGGCCAGACACCCGTCAGAAACCGACGAACGAATGATGATCCGGCTGCTGGCATTTGCGCTGAATGCCAGTGAGCAGTTGCAGTTCACCCGGGGGCTGTCCACCGAGGAGGAGCCGGATTTGTGGCAGCAGAATCTGCACGGGGAAATTGATCTGTGGATAGAGGTCGGCGTTCCCGACGAAAAACGGATTCGCAAAGGATCCAACCGGGCCGAACAGATCATCATTTATGCCTATGGCGGCAGAACAGCACCTGTGTGGTGGCAACAGATCTGGACTGACTTGAAGCGCTTTGACAACCTGACGGTCTGTTACCTCTCGCCGGAAAACACTGTCGCACTGGCAAAGCTGGCAAACCGCAATATGGCCCTTCAGGCAACCATCCAGGAGGGGATCATCTGGATCGGCAACAGCGACCAGACCCTGACCATTACCCCCAAGTACTGGCAACAGGCGCCACTGTCTGCCTAGCCAGACGGATCAGACCGAAATCGGCTGCACCAGTACCCAGGGCTTTACCACCACCGACCAGAGCCGGGCATCGCCTTCCAGCCAGGTCATCGCCTGCTGATCGGTTACCTGGCCCACCTGCCCGACCCCCAACCAGGCCTCAATCTGCGGTTTATCATCCTGACAAATCGCCCAGGCCACCTCAATCAGATCCAGCTCCGGGGACACATAAATGGTGGAGCCATTGGCAAAAAACCGCTGTAATTTCTGCCAGGGGATTTTTGCCGTCTCTCGCATCAACTCTTCGCGCTCTATCATCAATTAAATACCTTATACCTATTAAACCGCCCAACCGGCGGCCGCACCCGAGGCCCAGGCCCACTGGAAATTGAAGCCGCCCAAATGACCGGTTACATCAAGCACTTCTCCCACAAAAAATAAACCCGGCTGCCGATGGCTCTCCATGGTCTTGGAAGAAATTTCCCGAGTATCCACGCCACCGAGTGTGACTTCCGCAGTCCGGTAGCCTTCCGTCCCCGAGGGTTTCAACTGCCAGTCCTTCAGATTGCCTGCAACCGTTATCAGCAGGCGATCCAGCCACTCTGCCATCGGTTTCTCAGCATGCTCTGGCCACCAGAGCATCTCCAACTCCCGCACCAGTTTGCGCGGCAACTGCTCCGACAAAACATTGCGCAGCAGCGCCCGGGGCTGCTCCAGCTTTGCTGACAACAGCCATTGACGGGCATCGAGGGAAGGCAACAAATCCACATGTAGCATCTCCCCTTCGCGCCAGTAACTGGAAACCTGAAGTATCGCCGGACCACTCAGTCCACGATGCGTAAACAGGAGGTTTTCCAGAAACGATTGGCCACCTGCGCTGGCCCGGACTGGCAATGAGATACCGGAAAGTGTCTCTGACAACAACTTGAATCCATCGGTAAACGTAAATGGCACCAATGCCGGCCGCAGCGGCAACAACTGATGGCCAA
>NZ_CBFHYF010000069.1:0-5077 GCF_965660005.1 Porticoccus sp. | reverse complement strand
CTGGATACCAACCTGGGTTCCTGTTTCAACATGAGTCGTTGCGTGATCGAGGGCATGCGTGAGCGGCGCTTTGGCCGTATCGTCAACATCGGCTCACTGAACGGTCAGGCGGGCCAGTACGGTCAGGTCAACTATGCGGCTGCGAAATCCGGTATTCACGGTTTTACCAAGGCGCTGGCGCTGGAGGGCGCGGCAATGGGAATCACGGCCAATGCCGTGGCACCCGGCTATGTCGAGACCGATATGGTGAGAGCCGTACCCGCAGCCGTACTGGAAAAAATCGTCGCCCGCATTCCCGTGGGGCGGCTTGGCTCCGCCCACGACATCGCCCGCGGCGTGCTGTTCCTGGTGTCCGACGAAAGCGGCTTCATCACCGGCTCCACCCTCTCCATCAACGGCGGCCAGCACATGTACTAACCAGCTAAAAGCAACTCTAAAAGGGGTCGGTGACAACTGAGACTCATTCTCATCAGTTGCCCGCCCCAGCACGCCATTTGCCTATTGGCTATACTCGAATGCCTGTTTATCTGTCGAAAGGAGTCGACAATGCCTCGCAAAGCAAGGATGTTTTTGCCCGATGTGCCTAGTCATGTGGTCAGCCGCGGTAACAATCGTGGTGCCTGTTTTTACACCGATGCTGATTATTGCTTCTACCTCCAATGTTTGAGTGAAGCCTGTAGTGAACATCAAGTGTCCCTCCATGCCTACGTGTTGATGACAAACCATGTCCACCTGCTGTTGACACCGGCACATGAGGTGGCTATTCCCGGTGTTATGCAATCCATTGGACGCCGTTATGTGCAATACATCAACAATACCCACAAACGTACCGGGACCCTTTGGGAAGGAAGGTACAAGGCAAGCCTGGTGGAGGTAGAAAGCTACCTGCTGGCCTGTTATCGCTATATAGAACTCAATCCTGTGCGGGCATCCATGGTTGCACATCCGGCGGACTATCGCTGGTCCAGCTATGCCGTCAATGCCGGTCTGAAACCGAGAAAACAACTCGTTGCACACGAGCTTTACCGGCGGCTTGGAGTAGATGAGGACAGTCATTATCGCGCTTACCGTGAGTTGTTCTCCAGTGGACTGGAAAAAGCAAAGCTACAGGCTATTCAGCGGGCTACCACCTTTTCGATGCCGCTTGGTGGCAGTGATTTCAGGGAACAGATTGAAAAGGTGCTCGGTAGAAGATTGGGCTATGCCGGGCGGGGAAGGCCGGCGAAAACCAAGTGAGAATGAGTCTCAGTTGTCACCGCCCCCTTTTTAACCCTTTTTTACTTCTTCAGCTGGTACTTCTTCATTTTTTGATACAGCGTACTCTTGGCGATGCCCAACTGTTTGGCCGCCCGGGTCATATTGCCCTCTGCCTGTTTGATGGCGGCTTCGATGGTGGATTTTTCAACCTTGTCTAGGTTGCCGTGGGGCGGGGTGATGAAGGCATTGAGGTGCTCCGGTTGCAGATTGGTTTCCCCCGGTCGATAACCCTCGGGAAGATCGTCAATCGTCAGGGTTTCGTTGCTGGACATAAAGCACATGCATTCCACCACGTTGACCAGCTCGCGGATATTGCCCGGCCACTCGCGGTTCTTCAGTACTGTCATCAGGGCCGGCGAGAACCGTTTTGCGGCGATGTCGTCGGTTTTCTGAATGCGCGCCATGACCAGTTGCGCGATCCCTTCGATATCCTCCTTGCGGCCCGACAGCGGATCCAGACTGATGGTCACGGTCGATAGCCGGAAATACAGATCCTTGCGGAACAAGCCTTCATTTACCGCGCCCTTCAGATCGCGGTTGGTGGCAGCAATCAGCCGGAAATCCACCGGAATCGGTTTAATGTCCCCCACCCGGTAAATTTTCTTCTCCTGCAGTACCCGCAGAAACACCGGCTGCAACTCCAGCGGCAGCTCGCCAATTTCATCGAGGAACAGGGTGCCGCCATTGGCCGCCTCGATCTTGCCGATCATGCCGCCCTTGCGCGCGCCGGTGAACGCCCCTTCCACGTGGCCGAACAGTTCACTGCTGAGAATATCCCGGGTGAAACCGCCGCAGTTCAGATCGATAAATGGCCCGTCGGCATATTGACTGCTGTCGTGGATGGCCTTGGCAAACACTTCCTTGCCGACCCCGGTATCCCCCAGAATCAGTACTGGCAGCGGCGTATTGGCGGCCTTGCGGGCCTTGTCGGCACTGGCCTGAAAAGAGGGGCTCTTGCCGTAGATGCTATCAAACGGATCGAGGCTGGCCGCCGGACCGGCAGCCAGTGGCTCGACAGCGGGTTTGAAGGTAGACCGGCGCGGTGACGGCACCAGTACCTGAAAGCCGACAATGTTGCCTTTATGCAGCACCGGCTCCACCCAGTCCTCCGATACCCACAGTCCCGAATCGTGCGGGTAGACAATTTCATCGCCGCCGAAGCGCTGCATCGACAGGCGGCGCTTGGTCTGCGGGTCGTAGTCGATCCCGAGGGAGTCCAGCGCGGCACTGGCGTTGGCGGTAAAGTTGACCAGCCGTCCCTGCTTGTCCAGCAGCAGCTTTCCGGTATTGCGATAGTGGCCGAACTGGCTGTTGCTGTGTTCGACGATCAGGCTCCACAGGTCCGAGGTCTTCTTCGCCAGACCGGACTGGATCTGGCTGGCCCAGGCCACCACCAGCGGCACGTGGAATTTATCGTAGATGCTGCACAGGCCGGACAGGTCGATCACCCCCATCATCTGGTTGTCGTAGGGGTCGGCGATCACCGCTGCCGTACAGGTCCAGGGTTTGAAGCCCTGAATATAGTGTTCCTCGCCGTGCACCTGGGTCGGCTTGCGGGTCGCCATGGCGGTGCCCACCGCATTCGAGCCGGAGTGGCCCTCGTTCCAGCCGCTGCCTTCCACCAGCCCGATATCCCGGGCATCGTCAATGGTTCTGGGGTCGCCGACAATCTGCAGGTTAAGCCCCTGGTAGTCGGTCAGATAGAGAATGGTCTCGAGGTCCTGCAGAAACAGGCGCGCCTGTTCCAGCACCGGCTCGGCGCACAGCAACAGATCGGAATTTCTCAGCCGGTGATGATAGAGCGTGTTTTCAGACACCAGCAGCGGTGCCGCCTTCTGTTCCGGGTTCACGCCCTGGGACAGGCAGCGCTCCCAGGAGCTGGCAATCACATCGCGGATTGGCAGGTCCTTGGCCTGACCACCCATGCAGAGGAATTGCTCCCACGCACGATCAATACCCCGCTGGGCATTCAGCTTGTCGCTGTCGGACCGATGAATCAGGCCGGGCTTTTTCGTGCTTGAACCCCTCACTGTAAATCACCTCCCCCTTTATTTGGGTAATCAGCCGGGTAAATCAGCCGGGTAATCGGCAATGCTGTGCAGCACAGCTGTATGGCATCAATCGTCGCGGCTTATTGGCTGGGGGTGCCCTGTGTTGATGCTCCCCTGTTGATCTTCCCTTGCCACCAGTCCTTTATTATCAGCCCGGTGCCGCCACTGCTTTATGATGAACCCCGCAGGGAATAATAATCGCAGCACCGCAGTGGCCGATAATAACACGCAGTGCAACGGCCTGTCAGTCCGGTGGTGCGAGTCGGACAACAGTTGTCTGGCGCTGTGGCCGCGGGCGCGAATCGCCCCCGCAGTGCACTGTGCAGCACAAAAACACCCCGATTGGCGTAAAAAAAGCTCATCGCAAAAAAATGGGGCTTGCCAGGATTTTTCTTTAATCATACGATTTGCTGCGGGGTTCGTCCGATAATAAGACGTTTAATATCGTGAAAGCCCCGTGAACAAAGGCGTTCAGCGAAGAAGATGTGACCGGAAGATGCTCGATGACCAGCCTGTTGACCGTTTTTCGGACGCATTTACCACATTTATGTGGCAAAACTGTTGTTGCTGTTGGGGGCGAAGCTGTTTATATTTCGCATTGCTGTGCGGAATGTGCGGCGGCAATTAATAATATCTAATGATTAGTGGGAGAAGAAAATGGTGATGAAAAACAACACCAGCATCAAGAAAGTAGGTGGCTTTCTGCTGGGCTTTGGGGGGCTGATGGCCGCCGCAAGCCCGACATTTGCTGCCGATTTTGACTATGGCCTGGACGAAAGTTTTTTTAAGATCAGCTATAACGGTTACGTCCGCACCACCGTCGGTGTGCTGCTGCAGGACTCCAAGGAAACCAGCGCCGATGACAAATGGCGCATGAGTCAGGCGCGAGCCACCGTCAACGTCGACTGGGACATCAAAACCGGACCATTGAACTGGCGGGTGGTCACCCGGGTCGAGCACGAGCACAAAACCGACTACCTCGAAGACCTGTCCGAGCGTATGGAAAAGCAGAACGATTTCCTCAATGGCGCGTTGCAGGATTTGGATAATCGCGGTAACTACGGTCGTGACGGCAAGAAAGGCAGTTTCATGGACCAGTATGAAACCACCGACGAGCTGATGGACGTGGTCCGCGAAATCTACTTCGACTGGCAGATCACCGACCGGCTGTTTGCCCGGATCGGCCGCCAGCAGCTGGTATGGGGCGAGTCCGACTTCTTCCAGGCGATGGATGTGGTACACGGCTACGACTTCCGCCAGCGGCTGTTCTATGAGAACAATGAAGAGTGGCGCAAGCCGCTGTTCCTGTTCAACTTTGTCTATGAAATCCACGAGTGGGATGCCATGGTCAACTTCTTTGTCCGCCCGGGGCTGGACCGTTCCGAGGACATGGGCAGCAACTACAACATCGAGGGCGGCCGCTGGATTCCCACCCCGTACCGCGGGGTTGACTTCACCCAGGTGACCGATGCCTACAACGAAGACCACGACAAGGGCGACTGGGACGACTGGACCTACGGTATCCGCTGGAACAGCACCTGGGGTTCCGCCGGCTACTCGTTCTCCTATATGAAAACCTTTAACCCGGCACCGGTGATCAACCCGAACCTGCGTCTGAATGATGCTGGCGATCTTGGCGCTTTCGGTTCTTATTACGGTGTAGGCAACGTCCGATTTGATCCTTTCAACCCCGGTGGTATGCAGCCTGACAAGCCGCTAGAAGGTTATGGTGATGACTACCGCGGCAGCAAACTGCTGGGTGAGTGGCT
>NZ_CBFHYF010000068.1:0-5104 GCF_965660005.1 Porticoccus sp. | reverse complement strand
AGGGTGGTCTTGCCGTGGTCAACGTGACCAATAGTGCCAACGTTTACGTGGGGCTTGTTACGTTCAAACTTTGCTTTTGACATGACGAGCGCTCCTCTTTAAACCTGACACCTGAATCAAAAACACCACGGAACATGCCCGGGGGAAATACTGGAGCTCATAACCGGATTTGAACCGGTGACCTCTTCCTTACCAAGGAAGTGCTCTACCGACTGAGCTATATGAGCATAAACATACTTAAACAGGCATTGGAGCGGGTAGCGGGAATCGAACCCGCATCATCAGCTTGGAAGGCTGAGGTTCTACCACTGAACTATACCCGCTATGCTTACAACACTCCGTCAAATAATAAGGTGTCGATTGACGACTCAACCGACACCAACCCCGTCAGGGGCCAATTACCTTATTCACATTTGCTCGAGAGGATAGACCATTCAATCTTTAGAATAATATCCGTCTTCCACGCTACCCTTGCCTGCTTCTCAACAGAGGGCCGCTTTCCCACCGGAATGCAGCACCATCTTCGCTCCCGGGTAACACATACAAGCACACCGACCTATCGTGCCTGCCCTAAAACTTGGTGCAGGGGGGTGGATTCGAACCACCGAAGCTTTCGCGTCAGATTTACAGTCTGATCCCTTTGGCCGCTCGGGAACCCCTGCGAAAAATGTTGGACATTGTCCATGCCACCAGTTTGGCTGTCAAACAGCTCGCTCAAACTGTATTAATTGGAGCTGGCGAGAGGAGTCGAACCCCCGACCGGCTGATTACAAGTCAGCTGCTCTACCAACTGAGCTACGCCAGCTCTATAAGACCCGCTATTAAATCGGGAGCGCGATTCTAGTGAAAGTTGGCACTATAATCAACCATTGCCGCAATCCAGGCGACAGTTTTCTACTTTATATCGCTGCCACCAGAAGGGAAACCTCCCTATCAAGCACTGACAATCGGCTTATTCAGCAGAACCTGAGCTCACACAGGTGTCCTCAGTCATCCGCCTTGAAGTATTTTTATCTTCTTCATCAATGAGTTCCATCAGTCCTTTCGGTGCAGATTGGAGCGTGTACTGACGCAGCTGTAGCCAGCGCTCTTCCACCGTAGCAGGTCGGGGAACGACCACCACAGGGTATCCCTGAGTAACCAGCTTGTGCCGATAGTGTTCGATATTATCCCTGTCACTAAACACCCCGAGGGTTATCCCGTTTTTATATTCACCTTCGGCTATCAGAAAGCTATCAATCTCTTTGCTGCGCAAATCCTTTAACATTTTGCTGGCCTCGACTCGTGATGCCAGCGGCGGAACAATCAACCAATGATTCTCTCTTATTCTGGTGGTTCGCCAAACCAGCTCCCCGCCAAACCCATACGACAGCAGTCGACGGCGAAGTTCTTCGGCGTCAATCTCGTCCAAAGGGCCAATCAGCAGGCAACGGAGGCCTCCACCATTCCCGGAAGACAGAACATTATCAGCGGTACTTGCAAGAGGATTATCCGAAACTGATTGCGATTCATCTGCCTCTTCAGTTAACGCTGGCATCTCCTCTACGAGCAATAGCGGAGCATATTTTTCTTTTTCTTGATGGGCCGCCAATTCATTTTTTTGGCTATCGACCTGTTCCGCACGAAAGGCAGCCGTACTATAGAACCAGTAAGCTGCCACCAGGTTGATTAAAACCAAAACAAAAAACAACCATCGCATTGGCAAACACCTATGGGAACATGACGTCAAGACCATCCAACACCAAATCGCGAATATAGACGCAATCCCTCTCGATCACATTTTTCAGCACCGGTCCGTCACCGCCAGAGACAATGACTTTCACGGGCTGAGCCTCCTCCTCCAACCTCGCGGCCGATGCTTCAATCATTGTCTTGACCATCAACAACGCGCCATGGCCTATCGCCTCACCGGTTGTTTTCCCCGGAGCACAATTCGTAATTGAATCAGGCTCGATCGAAATATTACTGGTTCCCAGATTAAGCGATTGGTAGATCATGGCGAATCCGGGCACGATGTAACCACCGAGGTGACAACCTTGTTTGTCAATAATATCCACGGTAGTCGCAGTGCCCGCATCCACAACGATACAGGCACACCGAAATCGATTTCGTGCAGCCAGCAGCGCCAACCAACGATCAACTCCCATGGATGAAGGATCCAGATAACCACAGCGCACATCTCCAGCCTCACGGGTGGTTTTGGCCTGCTGCATTTGACAGCCCCACAGAGCTGCCTGCACCGCAACTTCCCCGGCAACCTCCTTTCTGCCTACACTGGAGAGACGAATTCGGGTTGGACGTCCCCGCTCTCCAATCGATTGCAACAGGCTTTTGATATCTGTGGCCGGCGGCATACCAACAGAAACTCCCTTCTCAGTCAATCGACATTTGATCCGACTGTTTCCAACGTCAATGTCGACAATCATTCTGCGCTCCTGAGACTGATTTCGCCGCCACTGAACCGTTTGATCTCGTCGCCGATCTCAAGCTTCAATGCGCCGCTCTCATCAACACCTCTCGCTATACCCTGAACCGTTTTATTCATTAATATCAGGTTGACCTTTCTGTCCGTATTGATATCAAATCGCAGCCATTCTTCACGGTAGGGGGCAAAACCAACCTCATGAAAGTTTTCCAGTAAGGCGAGCATTTCTTCAATAATGGCAGAGGCCAACCTATTGCGACTGACCGGCCGCCCTGACGTTAAACCAATATCTGTCCATGCCTGGTCAATCAACTCACCGCTTTTATCCGGCATACCCAGATTGATACCAACGCCTATAATCACCTGACAGAAGCCCGAGGGGTCCCCCAGTACTTCCAACAAAATACCGCCTACCTTTTTATCTTCCAGGAACAAATCATTGGGCCACTTGAACATCAGCCCGTGGATACCACAAGACTGTATTGCACACCTTACAGCCACACCAACTGCAAGACTCAGGCCTTCGAGCACTTGCACGCCACCGTCAAAGCCCCAACCGAGGGAGAGATAGATATTCCTGCCAAAGGGGCTGACCCAGAGCCTGCCCCGCCGTCCACGACCTGCCGTTTGTTGCTCGGCAAGCACGATCAGGCCGGTAGCGTCTCCCTGCTCGGCGGCATTTCTAACCAGATCATTGGTCGAGGGCACGGACAACTCAACCTGCAACTCCCTGATCAGCGACCTGGCAGTAGCCGAAAGATTATGAATAAGCGTGTTTCGATCCAATAGCTCCAACTCTGCCATAAGGCAGTAGCCACAGCCTCTCCGAGATTTTATCTCAAGGCCTGTTTGCTCAATTTTTTGTATTTGCTTCCAGACTGCGGTCCTTGAAATACCCAGCACACTGCCGAGCTCTTCACCCGAGTGGAAACGCCCATCACTGAGTATTGTCAGCAAGCCTTTCATATACGCCTTTCACATTCCGAGATTGCGCCAGACAAACCGCACACCAATGATTAGCAATAACAGAGAGAAACTGCGGCGCAGAATATCGCCAGGTAGTCGGTGTGCAAGCCGCGCACCGACTCTGGCAAATATCGTACTGGCTATGATAATGCCCAAAAATGCCGGGAGATAAATAAAGCCGACTGCACCGTCTGGCAAATCCGATTTACCCATACCCTGCCACCAGTAGGTCAGCGCCCCACTGATAGCAATTGGCAGACCGCAAGCGGCAGAGGTGGCGACGGCATTTTTCATCGACACCCGCACCCAGGTTAAATAAGGCACCGTGAGCGAGCCGCCACCAATCCCGAACAGGCTAGCGACAAAACCGACCACCGTACCCACCATAGCCTGCCCCACTCGACCGGGCATATTGGAACCGCCGGAAGGATTGAGCGCGAATGCCATTTTTAGCGCCACCAGACAAAGAAAGAGGCCAAAGGCAAGCTGCAGCGCCGTGCCAGAAATACTGACTGCAAAAACAGCACCCAGGGCAGCGCCAATACAAATACCGGGCGTCAACCACCCGGCAAGCGACCAGAGGATGGCGCCGTGTTTGTGGTGGGAAGAGATTGAACTTACTGAGGTCACCACAATGGTGGCCAGCGATGTGCCGATGGCCAGATGCGTCAGCACCTCCTGAGACATCCCCTGAGCAGTGAAGGTAAAGATAAGAATAGGGACAATAACAACACCGCCCCCCAGGCCAAACAGGCCGCTGATCAGTCCTGCGACAGCACCGAGGCAAAGGTAAAGCAGGTAAATATCCACAGTTGCTCCCATTGCTCCGTGGTTCGCATTATGCCTGATTTGGTTAGGCGATAAACAACTGTTAACTGCAAAGTAAACGGCCGACACGCCCCATCGAACGGTCAAGCCGCAACTTTATGATTTCCCTCCACCAAAATTTCAAATGCTTGTCCATACGGTAAAATCCGGGCGTCAGTGAAATCATCGGTGCCAGAAGACACAGAAAATGACGCCATTGCCGATACCAGCGCATCAATATCGCTGGCGTAAATCACTGTGTCTTGCGTATGGATTTCTTTCACCTGCGAGGCTGCATCGGTGTACCAGTTTTGCACTCTGACCGAATCAGTCGTGCCGGACAAATCAATCACCAAATCATTACCCGATTGGGAAAACAGCAACCGCTCGTTGGTAATATCGCCCGCAAATCTCAGTACATCGATATCCCGCTGCTTTGAACTGGCATTCACGATGGGGTCACTGCCATCAGTGAGGAATATGGGCATGGTATCCAACTCTCTTACTCTGGCGACACTCTGCCCTACTTGGCGGGATTCGAACCAGGCAAGGGGCAAAGTAACCAAGTGATGGAACAGCTTTGCTCCCAGCTTAACGTCTACACAGTTTGTGGTATGGCTAAACAGGTAGTTGCGCAAACCACCCAGCAAGGTGCCAAAAACAACCACCACCACAAAACCAAAGGCCGGAACATTGAGCGTCGTAAAACCTTTATGCACCAGCACCTTGTCCACTACCACCTGAAAGAACAGCGGCGTCACCAGAGCAAATAGCTGCAAGAAAAAAGATGCGATTATCACCTCACCAAATATCTTTCTGTATTTGACCCAAGAATTATGTAGTGATGAAAAATTTACGCCAATAAAAAACCCACCCAGCGTTGCTGGGTGGGTTTTTAATAAGAAC
>NZ_CBFHYF010000067.1:0-6217 GCF_965660005.1 Porticoccus sp. | reverse complement strand
TAGCCGACAATCTCATCGCCTGGCACTGGATTACAGCAGCGAGCAATATGGGTCAACAAATTACCCACACCGTAAATATAAATATCTGACTCTTGATAGCGGCTGGCCTTCGTCGGCGTTATAAAAACCGGCTTTTCAGGCTTTTTGTTCAGGTCAAGCATTGTCAGAATAGCATTCATCACCTGGGTGACACAGATATCACCCACGCCAATGGCGGCATAAAGTCCATCTTCTCCATGCTTGTTGAATTTTTCTGCAACGGATTCCAGATTGACCTGTTTGATATTTAATTGACGTAGTTCGCGATCCAGAATGGATTTCCCGGCTTGGGTATTTTTCTCGTGATCCTGTTTTCTGAACCATTGCTGGATTTTAGTGCGGGCCTGGGTTGAGTGAATATAACCCAACGCTGGCGACAACCAATCCCGACTGGGCGACTCCTGCTTACCGGTAAGAACGGTTACCTGATCGGCCGTACGCAGTGGTGCGTTGAGCGGTACTATTCTGCCGTTTACTTTGGCGCCCCGACAGCGGTGGCCAATCGAAGTATGTATACGGTAAGCAAAATCCAGCGCAGTGGATTCCGAGGGCAAATCGACAACGTGGCCTTCCGGTGTAAAGACATAGATCCGATCCGTGATGCTATTCCGGTTGATCAGTTCTTTGACATGATCGTTCTCAATTTCTTCATGCCACTCCAGAACCTGTCTGAGCCAGGCAATTTTCTCTTCGTAGCTTCGGGTGGTGGCCTTGGTGTCGGTTCCTTTGTAGCGCCAATGAGAACACACGCCCAGTTCGGCTTCGTCATCCATTTCATGGGTTCGAATTTGAATTTCCAATACTTTCCGACCCGGACCAATGACGGCTGTATGCAGGGATCGATAGCCATTTTCCTTAGGGAAGGCAATATAATCATCGAATTCGTTGGGAATATTGCGCCAGTGTCCGTGGACAATACCCAACACGGTGTAACAGTCCGGGACAGCAGGAACCAATACTCTCACCGCACGAATATCATAAATTTGCGAGAAGCCAACGTCCTTGCGCTGCATTTTTTTCCAGATACTGTATATATGCTTTGCACGGCCAGCGATCTGAGCCTCTATGCTGGCTTTCTCCAGTTCCACATGCAACGTATCTATTACCTGGTTTATGTAGTGTTGACGATCCATACGACGTTCATCGAGCAAACGTGCTATGTGCCTATACTCTTCGGGCTCCAGATAGCGGAACGCAAGGTCTTCCAGTTCCCACTTTAGCTGGCCAATACCCAGCCTGTGGGCCAAGGGTGCATAAACATCAAAAATCTCACGGGCAACGCGCTGACGTTTTTCATTGGTAGCCGTTTTCAAGGCGCGTATTGCACAGGTACGCTCTGCAATTTTAATGAGAGCGACACGCACATCATCGATAATAGAAACCAGCATTTCACGGATTTTTGATGCTTGCTGAGCCGCAGCATGACCAAAAACAGCATTTTCACTATCAGTTCGCATGGTGCTGATAACCGCCATTTTCAGAACACTTTCTATCAGAACAGCGGCTGGATCACCGAATCGGTTTCTGACCGCTGCGAGAGAAAGTCGCCCCTCTCTAACTACCCAATAAAGAATGGCGGCAGTCAGACTTGCGGTATCGTGGAGATGGAGTTCAGCGAGAATTTCGGCCATCTCGAGGCCGGTTCTAAAACTGCTGACAGTAGGCGTCCAGCGTTCGCTACCGGATTTTTTTTCAGCATCACGGGCTAGCTCACAGGCAGCTATCAGAGTTTCCCGAACATCTGCTTCAGTAAAAATTTTATTGTGGAGCAGATCATCAACCCAAGGTTCTATCTGCACCACACCCTGTTCCTGCACCGGGTGATGATCTCTGACCTGTACCATAAACAGCTCTCATCTGAATTAGTTGTATACTCGACCATTTACCTCGTGGTGGAGGGTTAAAATTGCAAGCTGTAAATTTTGACTCACCAGGACATTAGTCGTCGTGTGCCCGATGTTCCGGACATTCAGGCAATGGCACCTACCAGAATGACTACTTTTGCCCTTTCTGGTAAATTCCAGATGACAGGTAGCGGTCACCCCGATCACAGATGATTGCCACAATCACTGAATGCTCGACTTCATCGGATAAGTGCAGTGCAGCAGCCACCGCTCCGCCTGACGATACACCACACAAAATACCTTCTTCCCGGGCTAGTGCCCGCATACAGTCTTCCGCCTGCTGTTCGCCTATATCCATTACACGGTCAATATTCGTACTATCAAATATCGTTGGCAGATAGGCTTTTGGCCAACGCCGGATACCGGGAATACTGGCCCCTTCTTCAGGCTGCAAGCCAATTATTTGAATACCGGGATTTTTTTCTTTGAGATACTCCCATGATAGTGCCGGTAGTGCCCATGGAGCTGATGAAGTGAGTGACATTGCCCGCGCTCTGTCGCCAGATTTCAGGGCCGGTGTGCTCATAATGTGCCAGCGGATTATCGCTGTTGGCGAACTGATCCAAGACAATACCCTCACCTTTTTGCTCCATGGCTTTTGCGAGGTCTCTGGCACCTTCCATGCTCTGCTCGCGACTAACCAGAATAAGTTCTGCCCCGTAAGCCTGCATGGCCGCTTTACGCTCTTCAGTGCTGTTTTCCGGCATAATCAGAATCATCCGGTAGCCTTTGATGGCCGCAGCCATGGCCAGCGCAATACCGGTATTGCCCGAGGTCGCTTCAATAAGCGTATCACCCGGCTTTATATCGCCTCTCGCTTCCGCATGTTGGATCATACCCATGGCTGGCCGGTCTTTAACTGATCCGGCCGGATTGTTGCCCTCCAGCTTCACCAGAATGACGTTATTGGTGTCTCCCGGCAATCGTTGCAACTTAACCAGGGGTGTTTCACCAATACAGGATTCAATAGTTGGATAGATCATCGGCTTTCCGGCAGCAGGGACAGTTTAAAATTGACCAAACAGATTGTTATTTTATCGATCCATCGTTTGCTTGTCTTGGCAGAAGAGGCGTTTGATCAAGATTCTTTACCTATAAACGCTGGTGAAAATGTTATGTCCGGTGATTTATGTAGGGGTCTATACCTGATGAGAATAAGTGAGAACCACAAAGGCAACAGCAAAATCACGTTCATCGGATAAACTCAGCAGAGCGTGATTGGCACCCAACTTTTGCAGTTGTTTTTTGGCATTACCCATGAGCAAGAATGCAGGTGCACCCGAGGAATCATTTACGGTTTCAATATCTTGCCAGGATACTTTGCCAATACCCGTACCGAGGGCTTTACTTAACGCCTCTTTGGCAGCAAAGCGTTTAGCGAGGTAGGCAGCCGGACTGGGTTTTCTATCAAACAAGGCTAACTCACGAGGGCATAGTATACGCTCGGCAAAATCACGACCACGACGATTCAGGGCCTCACTGATCCTGGCCACCTGAACAATGTCCGTGCCTATGGCAATAATCACGAAATTTTATTCTCATCGGCTTTTTGAAGATTGAAAAGCTCACGACTTCGCAGTGGCTTGTCGCCAAGGTGTTCCTGAATGGCCAGCCTCATCAGTCGCTTGGCCGCTCTTGCCGTGGCAAGATTTTGATAGTCTCCACTGTTAATAGCCAGCAACTGATCACCGAAAAACAGATAAGGAGACGTTTTTTCCTGCCCGGAGGGTTGACACATGGAAAACCCGATGGAGGGATCAAACCGGTACCATTGATCTGGCAGGACAGGATTACCAGATACAATATCAGTATCGATCATTAACCCGTAACCTGCTTCATCAAGCAAATTGCGCTCAAAAAGTCGCAGAGCCGGCTCAATAAGCTCGCCATCAGCGAGACTTGTCATGATATTGAGATAGTGATCAAACAGATGGTGGTGCGGGTCGTGCTCTACGAGTAGCCGTATCAGTAGTTCATTGAGGTAAAAACCGCTGTACAACCGTTCACCCGCCAGCATCAGTGAGCGCCCGGTATGTTCAGCACTGACCAAAGTTTTCAGCTCTGTTTTGCCACTCCATCCCACCAGCAAGGGCGTAAAGGGTGCAAGTATACGACTGCCATTTTTGGGGCGACGAAATCCCCGGGCCACGACACGCAATCGACCATAGTGACGGGAAAAAAGATCTACCAGTTGGCTGGTTTCCCGATAGGGTCGTGTATGGAGAACAAAAGCCGGCTCTGAGTCGACACGCAGGTTAGTCATACTGTGATAATACAAGCCGTAGCAGTTTTCCGGATAGTATCAATTGTCATTCCACATATTGCCAACCCTGATTTTTAGTGTGGAGAGCTACCAGGCTGGAATATGGCGATTAGTCATCATAGCCCAGGCTCCGCAGTGCCCGATCATCGTCGGACCATCCGCGACGGACCTTTACCCAAAGGTTGAGCATCACTTTTGACTCCAGCAAACGCTCCATATCGAGTCTCGCTTGCTGGCCGATTTTCTTCAGTCTACTACCTTTATCACCGATAATAATTTTCTTCTGGCCATCTCGCTCGACAAGAATCAGCGCACTGATATGACAGATTCTGTCAGACTGCTTGAACTCCTCTACCTCTACGGCCACTTCATAGGGAAGTTCGGCACTCAGCTGACGGGTGATCTTTTCCCGGATGATTTCAGCCACCATATAGCGCTGGCTGCGATCAGTAATCTGATCATCCGGAAAGAAGTGAACATCTTCCGGAATATGTTGCAGGATAGCTCGTTCAAGCTGGACAAGTTGTTGGCCGTGTAAAGCGGATACCGGGATCAGTCGCGCTTCAGGGAAACGCTCCGTTAACAAACGCAGATGAGGCAAAAGATCCGCTTTATTTTCCAGCCTGTCAATCTTATTCAGGGCAATAATGACCGGCGTATTGCTTTTCATTACCTCCTGCGCAACCTTCTCATCGGCTTCTGTCCATACGGCACGGTCAACAACAAAAACAATGACATCCACATCTCGAATAGCACTTTCAGCTGCACGATTCATGAAGCGGTTGATCGCCTTGCTCATATTGTCGTGAAGCCCCGGCGTATCGACAAAAATCAGTTGTGAGTCACCTTCAGTTTTTATGCCAAGCATATTTTGTCGGGTCGTTTGTGGTTTACGTGATGTGATGCTTATTTTTTGACCCAGTAGGTGGTTCAGCAACGTGGACTTGCCAACATTAGGCCGGCCGACAATGGCTACGTAACCGCAGCGTTTAATCGTTTCTTTTTCAGTCATTTGGTGAGTCCAGCCAATGCTTTTGATGCGGCATTTTTTTCAGCGGTACGGCGGCTGCTTCCTTCTCCGAGAGCGGGGGATGTCAAGCCATCAACTATGCATTCCACGGTAAAAAACTGACTGTGCGCCTCGCCGGTTACGGACACAACTTCATAATTTGGCAAAGGTCTGCCTCGTGCCTGCATAAATTCCTGCAGTTGAGTTTTCGGATCTCTGAGGGTATTTTCTGACAAATTGGCAAGGCGCTCACTGAATAATTGCATGACAACCTTCTCACAGGCCGTCATACCACCGTCCAGATAGACTGCACCGATAATGGCTTCCACCGTATCCGCCAGGATGGATGCCCGTCGGTGACCACCGCTTTTCAGTTCGCCCGCACCCAGATACAAATACTGACCGAGCTCCAGCTCCCTGGCTATTTCGGTCAATGTGGCACCTTTGACCAGGTTGGCGCGATAACGGCTCAAATCGCCCTCTTTAACCTGGGGCAAGCGGTCATATACAGCATGACCAATGATGAAATTCAGCGCCGCATCGCCCAGAAATTCCAGTCGCTCGTTATTGGCTGAGCTATGGCTGCGATGAGTAAGTGCCAGGTCAAACAAGCTGGAATCTGTGAACTGGTAACCGAGGCGATCAAGCAGCCGTGATTTTAAGTTTTTCACCCACTGATACTGCGAGTTAGTAAATTATTTAGAGCTGTCATAGACATTATTAAAACGCACCACCACGTCCAGATTACCCATGAAATTGATTCTTTTTTCATAGTTAAGACTGACCAGTGTATGCGTCTTTTCACGTTCAATTTTAATCAGCTTCATGTCGATATCGCGTACATTATTAATGTCAAAATAGGCAGACAGCTTTCTGCGAACCTCGCCATCACTCATGGTATGTATATTTTCCTCTGCGAGGGAGTTTATCGCTGCTTTGACAAAGGAGTTATCGAGATACAGTGGTCCGACTTTTAACGCTGCGGTGAGAATAAAACCCACA
>NZ_CBFHYF010000066.1:0-6308 GCF_965660005.1 Porticoccus sp. | reverse complement strand
CAGATTGAAAAGACGTACTATCACTTGAACGATGAAATACGTCTGACTAACGCTGTGGCTGATTACAGACGTAAAGAAGATGGCACTATTGAAGTGCTCAAATAACGGAGGTAGCACGTGAAAAAAGCGACACGTCAATTACTTAATTATTTGCGGCAAGCAAATCCAAAAGCCTTTTTTGTAAACGTCAAGCCGTTAGCCTTTGATGCAGCTAAGGAAAATCAATGCTTTGAGAATGTGATGCGTTTTCTTGATGAAAACGAGGAATGGGTATTACGAAGTGGGTGGCTTGTAGGAGATTACTTTGGCACTAATGGTACAGCAATTGCGGCGCATACTGCCGTCCAAACAAGCCATGGCGCTCGTGTTGAATCGCGCACCGAGGGCAGCGACCACCGCCAGACAGGCGGAGGCCCTGGCCAGTCAGCTGAAGCTTCCGGTCATCGGCAGCTTGCGCAATTCCAGCAATTACCTCAACGCCGCCAGCCAGGGGCTTGGCATGATCGAAATGCACGGGGCCCACTATAAAAGTGATCAAGGAGATATCGCGCGCATTGCCCAATGGTGTACTGGCAAAACACCGGAGAAGTCTGTCCGACAGTTCAGGCATATTAGCCCGGAGAGCATTGCGCTGGCCTGCAGTGCTTGAAATGCCATGCTGCGTATGGGCTTCAGCCGGGACGCAATGAGAGCGCCAGCTGGTACAGGGTATTTTTCTGACCACCGGTAATTCTGGCCGCCAGAGCTGCGGCCTGCTTCAGGGGCAGGTCGTCAAGCAACACTTTCAATACTCTCAACTGCTCGGCATCGGACGCGCTGACAGCATCGCTGTTTCCTCTGATCATCACCACCATTTCACCTTTTTGCTGGTTGCTGTCCGCGCTCACCTGCTGCAATATTTCCATCAGGGTACCGGCCAGGAATGTCTCAAACGTTTTGGTAATCTCCCTGGCTAATACCGCTTCACGCTGATCGCCGAATGTGGCAATCATATCGGTCAGCGTATCGAGTATGCGGTGGGGGGACTCATAAAAGATCAATGTCCGGGCTGACCCGGCAAGGGATGCAAACTTTTTCAGCCTGGCAGCCGTTTTGGGAGGAGGGAAACCCTCAAAACCGAACCGGTCGCTGGGCAGGCCGGAGGCACTCAGTGCAGCAATAGCGGCGCAGGCACCGGGAATTGGCGTTACCCTGATGCCCCGCTGGCGGACCTCTCTGACCAAACGGTAGCCGGGATCGGAAATCAGGGGCGTCCCCGCATCCGAGATGAGCGCCACCGTCTTTCCCTGCTCCAGCATATCGACCAGCCGCGCCATCTGTCGCTCATCGCTATGGTCATGATAGGCGACCAGCGGTGTATCGATACCGAGATGTTTCAGCAATCTGCCACTGTGACGGGTATCCTCTGCAGCAATGAGATCAACCGCATGGAGAACCTCAACGGCTCGGGGTACCATATCACCCAGATTACCGATGGGCGTGGCCACCACATACAATTGACCCGGCATAAGAAATGACACCTATGTTCACATTCAGAATGACAGCGACTCTGTTGCTGGGGCTGGTTTTAGCACTCGGCGGCTGCGCGCAATCGGGCCGCGATGCACAGCAAACTGGCCCGGTTATTCCACCGAGTCCCGCAGAACGGGCTGAACAGGCGCTCTCACTCGCGGCCGACAGCATAGCACCGCAAAGACAACTCCACCAACTGGATGCTGCCGAGTTTCTGGTGCTCGCCGGGGATAAAAAACGGGCGCTACAGGTGCTGTCATCCATTGATCAGAAGCTGTTGTCAGGACAGCATTTCGTTGACTTTCGTCTGTTATTTGCAGAACTGGCTATTGTCGAGGAGCGCTTCTTTCTCGCCAGGGATCTGCTGACAGATCAAAAAATCGTGGCCAGTATTGATCAGCTGGGGACAAGCTACCGGATCAGGTGGCTGAAACTGCGCGGCGAGCTGTTTTCCTTATTGGGAGAAGATGAGCAGAGCATTCACGTCTATGCAGCACTCTCCAGCCTGGTGACGTCAGCGGCCGAAAAGACGGAAACTTCCGGCGCTTTGTGGCGGCTGCTGACTCATATTTCACAGGAGCACCTTGCGGCACTGCAGGCGGGCGAATCCGACCCGCTGCTTCAGGGCTGGTACTCACTTGCCAGCCGGGTTCGGAAAAGTCAGGGCGATGTGGACAACCAGCTCAGCCAGATAGCCCGTTGGCGGGCTGACTGGCCCGATCACCCTGCCGCCCTGAATCCACCGCCATCACTCAAGGCATTGCAGGAAATTGCGGATAACCTGCCTGAACAGATTGCCGTGCTGCTGCCACTGGAGGGCTCACTCGCGCAGGCGGGCAGAGCTATTCGCGACGGCATCCTGTCGGTTTGGTATAACGTCAGGGAAACTCGCGGCAAGACACCATCAATACGCTTTTACGATACTTCATCCTACAGCGAGATCGGACCACTTTATCAGCAGGCCATCAATGAAGGGGCCAAACTGGTAATGGGTCCAGTACAGCGTGAAAAGGTTGAACAACTGCTTGCTCTTCCCGAGCTGCCGGTACCGACGGTGGCGCTCAATTACCTGGATACACCCCAGACCCGGCGCCCCCAGAATTTTTTTCAATTTGGCCTCTCCAGCACGGCCGAAGCCCGTCAGGTCGCCGACCGGGCATGGCTCGAAGGGCACAGATTTTCGCTTACCATCACACCGGACACCAGCGCGGGAATACGTGCATTGGCAGCCTTCAAGGAACGCTGGATCGAACGGGGTGGCAAACTGGTCGAGTCAACCCCTTACAAGGCTTCACAGAACGATTTTATCCCCCTGCTGAAACCCGACCTTCATATTGAACAAAGTATTGAACGCAACAACCGGTTACAGCGCTTACTTGGAAAAAAGCTGGCCCATACGCCAAGGTGTCGCCAGGATCTGGACATGGTCTTTCTGATCGCCTCACCCGCTCATACAAGACAAATCAAGCCAACACTGGACTTTCTCTTCGCCAGTGATCTACAAGTTTATGGCACATCCCAGCTTTTTACCGGCATTCAGGATCCCCGGCAGAACCGCGATCTGGACGGGGTTCGTTTCAGCGCCATGCCCTGGACTCTCCCCGGTTACAGTGCTGACTCAATGCAGCCTACGGCAGATCTGGCACCCCTCTATCGACATATGTTTGCACTGGGTATTGATGCCTATCACCTGCACCAGTGGCTGGGTCAGATGTTGTTGTTATCCAACACCCGACTGCCCGGCAGTACCGGTATGTTATATCTGACACCACCGGATACCATTGAGCGGGACCAACCCTGGGGGGTCTTTAAAAATGGCGTAGTGGTTCCGGCCATACAATTGCAGAAAAAAATTGTTGATGAGGAACAGCAGGTCTCACCCTGACGCTCAACGGCTGGATGATTGTGAAGTTTGCGTATAACGAGCGTCTGAATTGGGCACAGTAGGGATATCACAGCAAAAAAGGATTTTTGATGACGAAAAGGAGATCATCGACAACGCCGAATCAGAGCGGTGCAGCTGCCGAACAATGGGCCAGATCCTTTCTGGAAGCACGGGGATTGGTGACCATCAATCAGAATTACTGCACCACAAAGGGAGAGATCGACCTGATCATGCGCGAGGGTCACACTCTGGTTTTTGTCGAAGTTCGCCTCCGCAATCATACGGGTTTTGGTGGCGCAGCCTACAGCATTGATCACAGAAAGCGGCAACGAATCATGGCTGCGGCCAGACACTTTTTACAAGCCACCCAAAACTGGGACAAGGTAGCCTGCCGATTTGATGTTGTGTGTCTGAGGAAAGACATCAGTAATAACACGCCGTATCAGGTAGAATGGCTGCCAAATGCCTTTGACCACTAACCCGACAAACCCCAAAGATCATGATGGAATCCAGTGTTATTGAGCTATTTCACGAAAGCATTGAAGCAAAAATGGCTTGCGGTGAAACACTGGCTCCACTGATTGCCCAAGCCAGCACAATGGCTGTTCAGCGGTTACTCCAGGGACAGAAAGTGCTCTGTTGTGGCAATGGCCTTTCCGCCTCCTTGTCAAATATTTTTTCCCAATCGCTACTGCTGCAATATAAACTTGAACGGCCCGGTTTACCGGTCATCAGTCTGAACAGCAACAGTTCCACCATTACCGCCATCGGCCATTATCACAGTGTCAGTGAAATTTTTAGCCGGCAATTGAAAACCCTGGGGCAAGCAGATGATGTACTGGTTGTCTTCAGCCTCGGCACCAATCCGAGCAATCTGATTCAGGCGATTCACACCGCCCACGACCGGGGCATAGCTGTGATTGGTTTTACTGGCGCAGGTGATGTTGACCTCTCGGCATTGTTGAGTGGTGACGATATTGAGATTCGTGTTGATCACCACGATCGACATCGCATCAGCGAAATTCATTTATTGAGCCTGTTCTGCCTTTGTGAACTTATTGATCAACAACTGTTTGGAGGAAACCCTTGATGTTGCCACGTCTGGCACCTCTGCTACTTGCGGGCATGCTTATCCTGTCGGGCTGCACCAGTATTATTCATGCAACCACCGACGAGCCGATCAAGCCGGATCCTTCGTCTACCTCGCTGGGCACTGACATTGATGACTGGCAGATGGAGACGTTGATAGGCGTGAATATCAAGAAGGCCCACGCGGACCTTGAAAGAGCCCACATAAATATTACGGCCTACAATAGCGTAATTCTGTTAACTGGCGAGGTGGCTTCCGGCGACCTGCGAACCCTGGCGGGGGATACCGCCAGGAAATTTCGTGGTGCTCGTCAGGTGCACAATGAACTGCAGGTGCGCACACCCACCTCCCTCATCTCGAGAAGTAATGACACCTGGCTAACCACCAAGGTCAAAGCCAAGCTGATTGCCGAAAAAAATCTGCAATCATCGAGTATAAAGGTCATCACCGAGAACAGCGTAATCTATCTGATGGGGCTGGTGACACACAGCACCGCAGACCAGGCGGCCCTCATAGCCAGTAAAACCCGCGGCGCTCAGCGGGTGGTCAAGGTTTTTGAATATCTCGATTAATAGCGCCGTTGGCAATAAAAAAACCGGCCCTGCGATTCGCAGGGCCGGTTTTTTTATTGCCAGAATAATATCTAAATCAGCTCAACGGCTATCGCGGTAGCCTCGCCACCACCGATACAGATACCGGCCACACCGTTGCGTTTGCCGTAGGTTTTCAGGGCACCCAGCAGGGTCACAATAATACGGGCACCCGAGGCCCCTATGGGATGACCAAGCGCACAGGCACCACCGTGAATATTGACTTTTTCATGGGGTAGATCCAGCTCTTTCATGGCCGCCATGGTGACACAGGCAAAGGCTTCGTTAATTTCAAACAGGTCCACCTCGTCCTTGGTCCAGGCCACTTTTGCCAGCAGTTTATTGATGGCACCGACCGGCGCAGTAGTAAACCACTCGGGTTCCTGTGAGTGGGTGCTGTGGGAATGAATGATTGCCAACGGCTTCATACCCAGTTTTTCTGCGACGGAAAGGCGGGTCAACACCAGAGCCGCAGCGCCATCACTGATCGAGCTGGCGTTGGCGGCCGTCACGGTACCATCTTTGATGAACGCCGGACGCATTTGCGATATTTTATCGACGACCGATTTGCCCGGCTGCTCATCGACCGAGTAAACCACCTCGCCCTTGCGGGTTTTAACCGTTACAGGTGCGATTTCATCCTCGAACCTGCCTTCCTTGATGGCCTGTTGAGCCCGTTCCAGTGAAGTCACTGCAAATGTGTCCTGCTCTTCTCTGGTAAAACCAAATTTGCTGACACATTTTTCGGCGAAAATTCCCATTGCCTCGCCGTTATAGGCGTCCTCAAGACCATCCATGGTCATATGGTCAAATATTTTCGCATCACCAAAGCGATAACCACTGCGGCCCTGGGTCATCAGGTATGGCGCATTGGTCATGCTCTCCATACCGCCGGCGACGGCTACATCTACATTGCCCAACGTCAGACTATCGTACGCATTCATCACGGCTTTCATGCCGGATCCGCAAACCTTGTTGAGCGTGGTGGCCCCCACACTCGGCGGCAATCCTGCGCCGAGAGCCGCCTGGCGGGCCGGGGCCTGTCTAAGGCCGGCTGTCAGACAACAGCCCATGTCAACAGAACCAACCAGCTCAGCTGCAACGCCTGCACGCTCAATGGCGGCTTTGATAGCCACAGCACCCAGCTCTGTCGAGGGAACACCGGTAAACTGCCCTTGCATGCTACCGATAGGCGTTCTTGCCATACCGGCAATGACAATTGGATCTGACA
>NZ_CBFHYF010000065.1:0-6356 GCF_965660005.1 Porticoccus sp. | reverse complement strand
CAACTTACCATGCAAGTGCAGTTCATGGGCAAAAACGTTGAGCAATGCTTCGGAATCTGAATCTGTGTTGATATGCCGGAGGTCCGATTTGAAAAGATGCTCCATCAGCTCATCGGTATTGGTCAGATTGCCATTATGTGCCATGCAGATCCCGTAGGGAGAGTTCACATAAAACGGCTGGGCCAGGGCAGCACCAGAACTGCCGGCAGTCGGATAACGCACGTGGCCGATACCCATGTTGCCTTCCAGCTCGGCCATGTGGCGGGTATGAAACACATCCCGAACCAGACCGACCCCTTTCCTCTGGTTAAGGCGGCCACCTACACAGGTCATGATGCCTGCAGCATCCTGACCCCGATGTTGAAGCATCGTCAATGCATCATAGAGCTGCAATTTGACATCGCTTTTACCGACAATTCCGACAACGCCACACATGGACTAAACAACCTCGTTTTTTAAAGACTTGCTGGCTGCGCTGTGACGCCTGTTCACTAGAGCAGATTTTTTAGAAAACCTAACACCGCAGCTCCTGCCTCCCTGGCGAAATGTTCAAACTGCATAAAAAAAGAAATCAAACGTGATTCCTGCCACCATACATCCTCTGCCACTGGCAGTATTTCCGTCAGGACAAGCAGTACCACCATAATAATGATCAGGCCCCGGGTCAGACCAAACAACACACCCAGGAGCCGATCGGTGCCCGTCAGACCCGTCGCTTCCACCAGTTTTCCCAACAGATAACTGCAGATACCGCCAATGATCAAAACAACAATAAACAGAGTGATCCAGGCAGTCAGCATACGCAGGGAAGGCGTTGAAATGAGATCAACCAGCCATAATGCGAGCTCATCGTGGAAAATGGATGCAATGATTGCCGCTGCGAGCCAGATCACCAACGACAGAGCTTCTTTGATGAAGCCTCTCACCGCGCTAATCAGCACAGAAAACCCTAAAACTGCAATAATCGCCCAGTCTGCCCAGTTCATGCTTTCATCATTTTTTAGAATGACCGAGAGTGTATCAGAGCGAGGTTCTACGGTCAGGGATCAAAGTGCAACATCAATGCATTGACACCATATTTTTTGTCGATGGCCGCTTTGTCTTCCATCAGCTTACTCTTTAGCACCTTGGGACCCACAAAAACCCGGTTCAGCTCTCCGGCATCGCCTTTCTGGTGACGGACGTAGGCGCTATAACCCTCCGCCAGAAGCTGTTTCAGCAATGACTGAGCCTTTTCTGCATCGCGAAAACTGCCCACCTGCAAAACCCAGGCTTCCGCAACGCCCTCATCAGTCAAACCCGGCGGCGGTGAGGAAGACCCAATTGCTGCCTCTACCTCTTGCGAAACCTCGGGCTGGAAGATATTTTCATCGTCTATTGCAGCTTCAATATTGTCCGGACGGTCCGGTTCATCGACGACCACAGGAGCGATTTCCGGGGAGTCGGGAATTTGCGAGCGAGTATCGACCTTGGCGGCATCGGAAAAATCAAAAAGCAAAGCGAATAGAATCAGAGCCAACGCCAGCAATACAAAGCCACCGACAATGCGCTGTTTCATATTTTCACTCAACATCCTTTTTTCCTTTTGGCAGATTTTGCCACCAGTCCAGTATCGGCCCGACAGTAAAGAAAGAACCAAAAACGACCACTTGATCGTCGGGTGTGGCTTCACACAGGGCCAATTCAAGAGCGTTCAGCGGAGAAGAACAGACGCTTGTTCTGGCGGATAATGGTTCGCTGGCATTGTACAACATCGATGACAACATACCTGCATCTGCGGCTCTCGGCTGGTCTGGTATATTGCAAAAGTACCAGCTTTTAACCAGCGGTCCCAACGGTGCAAGAATATTTGGAATATCTTTATCCGCCATGAGACCGACAACCGCAATCAAGTGGCCCGAGAAACTATTGAGCCGATCTGCCAGCAATGCCGATGCCTGAGGGTTGTGGGCCACATCCAGCACCACGGATACACCATTGATAGTCACTTTTTGAAACCGGCCTGGTACCGCAACAGCACCGATTGCGCTGGTATCTACTTCAGAAGGTGACAGCCTTGTGATCAGACTGGTGGCTTGCAGGGCACAGGCAATACTGGCAGACGGCAGTGAAGTCTCAGGCAACGGCGCAAACTGTCTTGCCGAAAAATCCCTGCCATTGACCATCAGCTTTGCAGCAACTTTCTCTGCGGTGCTGATTAACCCTGCGACCGGGTTCGGGTCACCACAGATCAGCGGCTTACCCGCACGAGCAATGGCCGCTTTTTCAGCAGCTATCTGGTTGAGATCGTCGCCGAGCCATTCCTGATGATCCAGAGCCACACCGGTGACAATCGCTATATCGGCATCAAGGATATTGACTGCGTCGAGCCGCCCCCCCAAACCGACCTCGAGAAGCACAACATCCAGTTGCTCCCTGGCCATCAGTATCAAGGCAGCCAGCGTACCAAATTCGAAGTACGTCAGGCTCGTCTGTCCCCTGGACTGTTCTATTTGTTCAAATGCTTCACAAATTGCCTCATCACTGACGCAATGCCCATCAATTACTATCCGCTCGCGGTAGTTGATCAGATGAGGCGATGTATAGCAGGCCACGCGATAACCCGCAGCTGTCAACAGCGCTTGAAGTGCAGCGACGCAAGAGCCTTTGCCGTTGGTGCCGGCAATAGTGACGATGGTTTTTGCGGGCGAACGTCTATCCGGCACATCCACCAGCCCCAACTCCCTGGCAACTAGGCGAATGCGCTCCAGGCCAAGCTCAATTTCTTTGGGATGCCTGTTTTGTAACAGGGTCAGCCATTCACTCAGTGAGCGCTGGGGCATCGATATGATCAGGTTCTGGACAATGGGTAAACTTTGAAATTAGGGACGCCAGCGTATCCCGAAGCTCAGGGCGCGGAATGATTAAATCGATCGCTCCGTGCTCCAGCAGAAATTCTGCGCGCTGAAACCCCTTGGGCAGGCGCTGACGGATGGTCTGCTCAATGATATTGGGCCCGGCAAAACCTGCTCTTGCTGCAGGTTCAGCGGCATTGATATCGCCCAACAGTGCAAGACTGGCAGAGACACCGCCATAAACGGGGTCTGTCATTACCGAGATATAGGGTGTGCCCTGACTTTTAAGCCTTTCGATAATTGCGCTGGTTTTGGCCATCTGCATGAGGGATATCAGTGCCTCCTGCATACGCGCACCACCCGTGGCGGAGAAGCAGATCAACGGGATATTTTCCTGCAGCGAAACCTGGGCTGCACGGGTAAAGCGCTCACCAACCACATAGCCCATGGAGCCACCGTGAAAGGCAAACTCAAATGCCACCGCAACAACAGGCATGCCTTTTAATGTGCCTTTCATCGCCACCAGCGCGTCGTCTTCACCGGTCAGTTTCTGGGCATCATTCAACCGGTCTTTGTATCGCCGTACATCCTTGAATTTGAGACGATCAACAGGCTTGACCTCTGTGGCAAGCTCCTCACGACCCTCCCGATCAAGAAAGAAGTCCAGTCGACGGCGGGCACCTATACGGAGGTGGTGATCGCATTTTGGGCAGACTTCGAGATTCTTTTCGAGCTCTGGACGATAAAGTGGTGCACTACATTTCGGGCATTTTTTCCACAACCCTTCGGGAACACTCTGGGTGCGATCTTTTTTCTGGGTCGCCGGACCCTTGGGGCGGATTTTTTCCAACCAGCTCATAGTTTATTCCGTCAGTTATCCAGTGCATCTCGCATTTCTGCGACCAGGCTTGAAACTGCCTGTGAAAAAGCCCGTGGTGATGTTTCAGCGCGCGCAGCCAGCTCAGCCATTTTACTCACCAGCACACTACCAACCACCACGCCATCGGAGAGGTCGGCAACAGCGCGCGCTGAGGCACCATCTTTAATCCCGAATCCTACACAGACTGGCAGGTCAGTCAATGTACGGATATGGTCCACATGCTGTTTCACTGACACCACATCGAGATTACCCGCACCGGTCACACCTTTCAGCGAGACATGATAAATAAAGCCACCGGCCATTTCTGCAACCATCTTCTGTCGCTTGTCACTGCTGGTGGGCGCCAACAGAAAAATATTTTCAATACCGGCTTCACCGAGCTGTTGATTGAATTCTCCCGCTTCCTCAGGGGGAAGATCGACTGTCAGGACCCCATCAATCCCGGCATCGAGAGCAAGCTCAATAAAATGCTGATAGCCCAGCCGCTCTATGGGATTGGCGTACCCCATCAGAATGACCGGAGTGGTGAAATCGGTCTCCCTGAATTGTTTCACCAGTGTCAATGCATCACGCAGGCTGCTGCCATGGGCCAAGGCCCGCTCATGGGCCTTCTGAATCACCGGCCCCTCGGCAGTCGGATCTGAAAAAGGGACACCGAGCTCGAGAATATCAGCACCCTGTTCGACCAGGGCATGCATCACCGGCAGCGTCACATCGGCGGCGGGGTCACCTAATACTATATAAGGAATCAGGGCCTTGCGGCCCTGCTGTTTAAGAACTTCAAAACGTTGTTTAATCCTGTTCACAGACAATTTCCAACTTCTTTTTTACTGATGCATGATTACAAAGTGATGCCATCGATTTCTGCAACTGTCAGAATATCTTTGTCACCGCGCCCGGAAAGATTCACTACGATGGTCTGATCTGGATCCATCTTGCGAGCCAGTTTTTCAGCATAGGCAATCGCATGACTGGACTCCAGCGCCGGCATGATACCTTCGATTCTGGTGAGATGACGAAAGGCATCCATTGCCTCATCGTCGTCAATAGCCACGTATTTGACACGACCGATATCTTTCAACCAGGAATGCTCCGGGCCAACTCCAGGGTAATCCAGTCCAGCTGAGATAGAGTGGGTTTCAATAATCTGCCCGTTTTCATCTTCCATCAGATAAGTACGATTACCATGGAGAACGCCGGGAATGCCGTCGTTCAGTGGTGCAGCATGTTTACCTGTGCCGAGGCCAAACCCGCCAGCTTCCACACCGTACATCGCGACCGATTCGTCTGCCAGAAACGGGTGAAACAAACCGATGGCGTTTGACCCTCCGCCCACACAGGCAACTAACGCATCCGGCAATTTACCCGTTTGGGCCAATGACTGTTGACGGGCCTCCCGGCCAATCACAGATTGAAAGTTTCTCACCAACTCCGGATAGGGATGGGGACCTGCACAGGTACCAATGATATAAAACGTGTCATCCACATTGGTCACCCAGTCGCGCAGCGCTTCGTTCATGGCATCCTTGAGCGTTCTGGAACCGGAGGTGACGGGCACGACCGTCGCGCCGAGCAGCTTCATACGGTAGACATTAAGGGACTGGCGCTGGATGTCTTCCTCACCCATGAACACATGGCATTCCAGACCAAGACGGGCAGCTACAGTGGCCGTGGCCACACCGTGTTGACCAGCACCGGTTTCAGCAATTACTCGTTGCTTGCCAGTATGCTTGGCCAGCAACGCCTGCCCGATAGTATTGTTGATTTTGTGTGCACCGGTATGATTCAGGTCCTCACGCTTGAGAAACAGCTTTGCACCACCGGTTTCCCTGGTCCAGCGTTCCGCAAAATACAGCGGCGATGGCCGTCCCACATAATGGGCCAGGTCATAATCAAACTGGGCCTGAAATTCGGGGTCATCCTTTAAGCTGCGATAGATACTCTCCAGCTCATCCAGTGCATATATCAGGGTTTCAGAAACAAAGCGTCCACCGTAGGGGCCGAAATGGCCATGAGCATCCGGCATTTGGTTAAAATCAATCGAGGCTTTCTTGTTCACTGTGTTCTCCGACGTGTTACCCGGCTGAAGCGCGGGCAATAAACTGTTCTATGAGTCGAGCGGATTTAATGCCCGGAGCCGTCTCCACACCGCCACTCACATCTACTGCGTAGGGTCGGGTCTGGGAAATGGCATCGGCCACATTCCCGGGGTTCAACCCCCCCGCCAGAATCAGCGGGAAATCTGAACCCGATGGTAGACGCCGCCACGCAAACGTTTCTCCGGTACCGCCATACTTGTCTTTATGCCAGGCATCAAACAGAAATCCGCTCGCGCTGGGGAACTGCGCCAGCTCCTTTGACAGATTCAGGTCCGGCGCCATTCTTATAGCTTTGATAAACGGTCTGCCAAACTGCCGGCAGTACTCATCGTCCTCATCACCGTGGAACTGCAGAAGTTGCAGCCCCACTCTCTCAAGTGTCTCTGCCACCTGTTGCTGCGGAGCATTGACAAACAAACCGACCGTTGTGACAAAGGGACCCACTTCGGCTGAGATGACTGCGGCATCGGATAGGCCCACAAATCTGGGGCTTTTTGCATAAAACACCAGACCTATTGCATCAACTCCGGCAGCAGCAGCAAC
>NZ_CBFHYF010000064.1:0-6611 GCF_965660005.1 Porticoccus sp. | reverse complement strand
CCATGGAACCTGAAATGAGTCATGGGCACTGGCTGCTGATCACGCTCACCGCCGGCGTCGGGGGCAGTGTCATGTCGATTGGTTCGGCAGCCGGAGTAGCACTGATGGGCCAGGCCCGTGGCTACTACACCTTCATGGGTCACCTGAAATGGGCACCGGTAATTCTGCTCGGTTACGCCGCCAGTATTGCCACCCATATATGGCTGAACGCCGACAGTTTTCATGTCATGGGATGACCGGCAAAAACTGGAATTTTTTGGACAAACATTGCTGCGAAAACAACCAATGACCGGACTTCACGAGGAGAGACTCGACCATACCATGGAGGTTCTCAAGGCCACGGGAGCCAGACGAATACTGGACCTGGGTTGCGGGTCTGGCATGTTGCTCTACCAGCTCGCAGCGGAGCCACAATTTGATCAGGTGGTCGGCATTGAAAAATCCGCCACCTGCCTGGCCCACGCTCGATTTTCGCTCAGCCAGTATCTGAACACCGCCTCGCCAAAGCTGAAACTGATGCACGCCAGTTACACTGAAAAGAACAGTCAGTTAATTGGCTATGATGCCGCCGCCATGGTCGAAACCATCGAACATGTTGAACCGAGCGCCCTTTCCAGCGTCGAGCTGGCGGTTTTTGGTCAGTACCGCCCAACCTTTTTGTTCATGACAACCCCAAACTGTGAATTCAATCCACTGCTCGGCCTTTCCCCAGGGGAATTTCGCGAGATCGATCATAAATTTGAATGGTGCCGAACAAAGTTTCGCCAATGGGCCAGCGGTGTCGCCCGGCGCAACCACTATCGGGTACGATTTGGCGGCATTGGCGACCATCACCCGGACTACGGCCAGCCCACCCAAACGGCACTGTTCACGTGCCAGTCTTGAGGCGTGGCAGAAGAAAATCAAATATCCTTCTCGCAACAGATTGCAGCATCAAAGGAGGCTCAACAGCACCCCGATATTCAGTTTAACCGTCTGCCAAACTTGCAACGTAGATCCTATTGGATGGTTCGGCGCGCTGAAACGGATTGTAAAAAGACACCCTGTGACGCCTCGCCGACGGGAAAACAGCCATAAACTGCCTGTCTTGTAGTTCATTGGGCTACATGGCAAATACGCCCTCACTGCATAATTTCCGAGCCATTCCTTAAAACAGTCCCGATACAGACTTCATGATATTGGCCCTGTGGATCAGCGTAACTTTCTTTGTGTTTTTTCCGCACAGCAATGCAAAACGCCTCTATTCAGCAATCAAACAACACAGACATTGCCAATGCCGTACAGCAGGCTACAATGGGCGCCCGATCAGAACCAGGCCAGACAATGCGTTTTATCAATCAGCCCCCTTCTCCGCCCTGACACAACACGCTCAACCACCAAAAAAGGGTGCGCCCGGGACGACATAAGCTCGTCTCATCGGAACAATCGCCGAGCACTCCTTTTTTTCAGATGGTTGGCAAAAGACCATCCGCATCGCTGTTTATTGAACATTTCCATTCCGATTAGTGGGCAGAGTCACTGTGACTCGCTCAGGAAAAAACTATCCCGAAAAAACATCAGGAACGCTTTTTATGTTATTTCACTCCACCCGCCAGCAATGGCTGGGAAATATCCGTGCTGACTTACTGGCTGGTATTGTTGTTGCTCTGGCTCTGATTCCCGAGGCCATTGCCTTTTCCATTATTGCCGGGGTTGATCCCAAGGTGGGACTCTATGCCTCGTTCTGTATCGCTGTGATTATTTCGATTGTCGGCGGTCGGCCCGGCATGATCTCAGCTGCCACGGGGGCCATGGCACTGTTAATGGTGACGCTGGTAAAGGAACACGGCCTGCAATATCTTTTGGCGGCGACGCTGTTGACCGGGGTGCTGCAAATTGCAGCCGGTTACCTGAAACTCGGCAACCTGATGAGTTTTGTCTCGCGTTCGGTAGTGACGGGATTCGTGAATGCGCTGGCCATTCTGATTTTTATGGCGCAATTGCCAGAGCTGACCAACGTCACCTGGCATGTCTATGCCATGACTGCCGCCGGTCTGGGTATTATTTACCTGTTCCCGCTGCTACCGGTGATCGGAAAATCCATCCCATCACCACTGGTCTGTATTGTGGTGCTTACCGGCGTTGCATTACTGGTCGGCCTGGATATCCGCACGGTGGGCGATATGGGTCAATTGCCGGATACCCTGCCGATTTTTCTCTGGCCGGAAGTGCCACTGACACTGGATACCCTGATGATTATCCTGCCCTACGCCATATCGTTGGCGGTGGTGGGTCTGCTGGAATCGATGATGACTGCCACCATTGTGGACGACCTCACCGACACCACCAGCGACAAAAACCGCGAGTGCAAGGGCCAGGGTATTGCCAATATCGGAGCCGGATTGTTGGGCGGGATGGCCGGTTGTGCGATGATCGGCCAGTCGGTGATCAATATAAAATCAGGTGGTCGGGGCCGTCTTTCTTCGCTGGCTGCCGGGGTATTTCTGATTGTTATGGTGGTGTTTCTCGGCCCCTGGCTGTCACTGATTCCGATGGCTGCGCTGGTGGCCGTGATGATCATGGTATCCATCGGCACTTTTAGTTGGGGCTCCATCACCAACCTGAAAAAACACCCCGTCTCCACCAATGCTGTGATGGTGGCAACCGTCGTGGTGGTTGTGGCCACCCATAATCTCGCCTACGGTGTGCTGGTCGGGGTGTTGCTGGCGTCGCTGTTTTTTGCCAACAAAGTCAGCCATTTCATGTACGTTACGTCAGAACTGGGCAGCGAGCACATGACGCGTACCTATCGGGTTGTGGGCCAGGTGTTTTTCAATTCCGCCGACAGGCTGCTTACTCACTTTGATTTCAGGGAAGCACTGGATAAAGTAGTTATAGATCTCAGTCGCGCCCATTTCTGGGATATTTCAGCCGTATCTGCACTGGACAAGGTGGTGATCAAGTTCCGTCGTGACGGTGCCGAAGTAGAATTGATTGGTATCAATGACGCCACAGCCACGATCGTCGACCGCTTTGGTGTTTTTGACAAGCCAGAGGAAATAGAAAAAGTACTCGGGGGACATTAATGAATAACAATCATCAGAGAAGTACGATTCTGGCATGCATTGACGGTTCAACTTACCGGGAATCTGTCACGGATTACGCCAGTTGGGTGGCACAGAAACTCCAGGCACCGCTGAAGCTACTGCACAATATCGAACACCGCGAGACGCCATTATTCATGGATCTCAGTGGCAACATCGGGCTTGGCGGTCGCGAGGAATTACTCGAGGAACTGACCAGCATGGAAGAGCGTCGCAGCAAGATTCTACTGGAACAGGGCAAGCTGATGCTTCAGGAGGCATACCGGCGAGCAATGGCTACGGGCAGTACTGCACCGGAAATTCTGCAACGTCATGGTGGGCTGGAGGAAACTCTGGCTGAGATGGAAGAGGAAATCCGGGTGCTGGTGGTGGGTGTTCGGGGCGAGGAGCACCAGCATCAGGAAAAACAACTCGGGGCACACCTGGAAAGCCTGATTCGGGCCATGCATCGTCCCGTACTGGTGGTCAACCGGCCATTCGAACAGCCGCCGCAGCGCATCATGATTGCCTATAACGGCAACGAAGCCTCCCGTAAGGCCCTCGATATGATGAGCCTCAGCCCCCTTTACCGGGGTCTGGTCTGTCACATCGTGCATGTCAGCGATTCGGCCGATATTCCCTCCGCTCAACTGGAAGAAGCTGCCGCCACCTTGCAAAATGCCGGGCTGGAAGTCGTCTCCACCAGTCTCCAGGGCAATGTCCAGCCACAACTCGAGCAATATTGCCGGGAAAACCGTATTGAACTGATTGTCATGGGCGCCTTTGGCCAGAGTCGTCTGCGGGAATTATTGTTTGGCAGCCTGACCCAACGGATGCTGATTAATTCAAACATTCCACTGTTGCTGCTGCGCTGATCCCCACTCTTTAATAGCAACGCCATTAGTGGTGCGACATTTTGTCGCATCCCCATCTGCGCGCAAGAACAGTAACATGCCGGCCATTCTGACTGTCCCTGGAGAAGTGGTCCATGAAGCACGATCTGTCCGTACTGGCATCATTACTGGTTTTGACGATCCCCATCACCACCCTTGCCGAGCACCCGCAACCGGAAGAAATCAATATCGTTGGCGTGCAATCCACCAGCTTTCCGATACTGACTGTCAGCCCCGCGGAAATACCCGTGCTGGACAGTGCCGGGCTGTTGAAAAAAATTCCCGGCGCCAATGTCAACAGCAATGGTCCCGTGACCGAGATCGTGCAGTACCGAGGGCTCTACGGTGACCGTGTCAGTGTTGTGCTCGACCATGGCCCGGCCCCTTCGGGTGGCCCCAATGCCATGGACAGCCCGCTCACCTATACTCCTCCGATGCTACTGAAATCCATTGCCGTACACCGTGGCATTGCCCCGGTCAGCGCGGCACAGGAAAGCCTGGGGGGACATATCAGTGCGGGACTCGACCGCGGCGATTTCAGCGATGACGAAGCCTTCAAATTTTCCGGGGCCCTGTCCGGACGCTTCAACGATAACAGCGACGGCTCCAGCAGCGCGCTGCGATCGACACTGGCCAACCAGAGCCACAAATTCACTCTGCTGACCAGCCACGATGAAGGCAATGAAACCCGTATCGGCGATGATGATGAAATCGGTGGCAGCCAGTACCGTCGTAGTCGCCACGACCTGAGCTATGCCTGGCGCAGCGACCTCAGCACTATCGAAATTTACGCCGGCGAACTGGATACCCGGGACACCGGGACACCGGCCCTGCCGATGGATATCAACTATATCGACAGCGATCTGGTGGGCACCAACTTCACCACCATGCTCGGCGATGTGACGCTGATTGGGCATATCTCCTATAACCATGTCGCGCACCTGATGGACAACTTTTCGCAACGGGAAGCGCCTGCCCTCGATCAGTATCGCGCCAATAAAGTCAGCTCACACAATACAGCCTGGTCACTGGCGGCCCGGTGGCCACTGCGAAACGGTTTTCTGACACTGGGCACCGATGGCAACCAGACAATTCATTCAGGGGCGATTACCAATCCCAACAATGCCCTGTTCGAGCTGATCAACTTCAGCGATGTGGAGCGCGATACCTACGGTATGTTTTCGGAGTGGACCGGTCATCTGGGTCAGTGGCAGGTGGAAACCGGTCTGCGCTACAACCAGGTCAGGATGGACAGCGATACGGTCAGCGCCAATGGCATGATGGGAATGATGGCCGCCAATGTGGCGACCCTGGCAGAGGCTTTCAATACGGCTGATCTCGAAAAAAATGACTACAACCTCGATGCCGTCCTGAACCTCAGCCGTTCACTGACAGACCATACCCGGCTGAATCTCGGACTGGGCCGGAAGAATCGTGCGCCATCCTATCAGGAGCGCTACCTGTGGTTGCCACTGAATGCCACCGGCGGCCTGGCCGATGGGCGCAACTACATTGGCAACCTAAATCTCGACAGTGAAACGGCCTATGAAATGACAGCAGGTATCGACTGGCAGTCAGACAACGCCTGGATATCCCCACAACTGTTCTATCGCCGTATCAACGATTATATTCAGGGCGTACCCACCAGCAATGCAGTGGCCAACATGATCAGTACCATGATGAGTGGCAAGGCGGCACTGATGTTCGATAATGTGGACGCCAAAATGTATGGTATGGATACCGGTTATGGCTATCGGATCTCCGACCGACTGAAACTGGAAGGCAACCTGAGTTATGTCCGGGGTAAACGCCGCGATGCAGATGACAACCTCTACCGGGTTGCCCCCCTTAACAACCGTCTGGCATTGATCTATGAAAATGCCCGGCTGACGCTGGCAGGCGAATCCGTTCTCTACGCACCACAGAACCTGGTATCGAGCTTCAATGAGGAAGAAAAAACCTCTGGCTACGGCATTTTCAACTTATCCGGCAGCTATCGCTTTAGCAACCAGCTGAGCTTCTCCGGGGGTATCGAGAATTTGTTCGACCACCGATACGACGACCACCTGTCGGCCTACAATCGCAATGGCGACAGCGATATAGCAGTGGGAGATCGACTGCCGGGTGCTGGCAGAAATATTTATCTGGCTGCTACCCTGCACTGGTAACCCGACCCTTCTGGTAATATCCGGACATGGCCACCCTTGATTCATTCATACACTCGGCAGCGCGGCAGAACCTGCGCCAGCTGAGTGTCATTCGCAACATCGCCCTGGGTGGCCAGTTACTGGCACTGCTCTATTTCAGCCTGGTGCAGGATATCGGTCTGCCCGTGCTGATGCTGGCGATTGTGCTTTCGCTTTACGCCGTGGTGATTGCGGCAACCTGGTGGCGGACCTTTCGTCAGCCGCCGATCACCCCACTGGAGTTCTTCTGCCATCTGCTGGTGGATATCCTGTTTTTTACCGCCCTGCTGTTTTTCAGTGGCGGTGCCTCAAACCCGTTTATTTCCTATTATCTGGTTCCCATCAGCATAGCGGCAACCACTTTACCCCTGCGTTACACCTGGTCTGTCACTTTGCTCTCGCTGGCGGCCTACAGTTGGCTATTGAACCATTATCTGCCCATTGCGGCATTATCGCCGGGCCATCATCAC
>NZ_CBFHYF010000063.1:0-6838 GCF_965660005.1 Porticoccus sp. | reverse complement strand
GGCATTAACCAGCTGCGCGCAGTCCTTTGGTTGTGCTTTGGGCAGTGAGAGTTGCTTGGAGCAGAACTGCGGCCCTGAGACAGATTCACTGTCGCAGGCATGTGGGCGATAGCTGTGCAAGACGTTAGACAGCTTGCTTTGTGGCAGTTGCCATTGAGACCCTTGATAGTTCTGCGCTTCCTTATTCGTGTTTTTGTTGTGTTGCCTCTGTCGCTTGTTGTCGCCTCGGCGGCAACAGGCGCAGTGAGAATAGGCGAAGAAGTGCCTTCAGTTTCGCTGTCAAACATAATGGGAGCGAATGAGGTAAGTCTGTCCTCCCTTCGCGGCAAGGTCGTTTATGTCGATTTTTGGGCGTCTTGGTGTGGTCCTTGCCGTTTGTCGTTCCCCCAGTTGGAAGCCTTGCATCGAGAATTCAATACGCGTGGTTTTGAGGTTTTTGCCATTTCGGTAGACAGGGAAATAGCTGATGCACGAAGGTTTCTCGAAGAGATGCCTGTCTCATATACGGTCTTACACGATGATCAAGCTTCAAGCCCCCGTGACTTCGGTGTGTTGGGCATGCCCACTGGCTATTTAATACACAGGTCTGGGACTGTCCGGTGGGTCCATACCGGGTTCAAAAAAAGCGACGGGCTAGTTCTGCGTGACCAAATCTTGAAACTAATTGAGGAGAATTGACGTGAAAAACAGTCTTTTTGTTTTGTCAATAATTGCGCTGACTGGATGCCAGTCCGTTGAGCCCTGGGAGAGAGGGATTCTGGCTAGAGAAGAGATGCAATGGCAAGCCAGCACGATGGAGGCTCGTTTTCGACAACAGATGTTTAATAGCAAAGAGGCATCTGTTGATTTGCGCCGAATATTGAGCCATTTTCGACTGTCATTTGCATGAGGGCTTGACCCGTTCAGAGGTGAAAATCTGCAGGTCGGTCAGGTAGATAGGACGTAACCGCCGGTTCAATTTTCAGTGCAAACAGTGGGGCAAAGTTCCGTACAAATCAACAACCCATGGATTCTCACCAACTCAGTTGACATATCCGGATTAAATTGACACAAAAAGTGCCATAATGATAACCTCGCGTTTTTACGGCTATTTAGGTAAGGAGCTTGTGTGATGAAAACAAGATTAACGGAACTGTTGGGCATCGAGACTCCCATTGTTTGTGGCGGAATGATGCGTGTTGGCACGGCAGATCTCGCAGCGGCGGCATCCAATGCCGGTGCGCTTGGCGTGATGACTGCGCTGTCCCAGCCCACGGTCGAGGGCCTGGCGGCCGAGATCGCCCGCTGCCGTTCCATGACGGACAAGCCTTTTGGCGTGAACCTGACTGTGGGTGTCGTGGCCAGTGAGATCAATTACGACGATTACGTTGATGTGATTATTAAAAGCGGTGTGAAGATTGTGGAAACCGCCGGTCGCAGCCCTGAGCCCTTTATGGATAGGTTCAAGGAAGCGGGTATCAAGGTGATCCACAAGTGTGTGGCGGTGCGTCACGCCCTGAAGGCAGAGCGCATCGGTGTTGACGTGGTGAGTATTGACGGCTTTGAATGCGCCGGCCACCCTGGCGAGCAGGATGTGGGTGGGCTGGTGCTGTTCCCGGCTGCTACCCAGGCATTGAAAATTCCTGTACTTGCATCCGGAGGTATTGCCGATGGTCGGGGCCTCGCTGCCGCCCTGTCCCTGGGTTGTGAGGGCATCAATATGGGTACCCGTTTCCTGGTGACCAAAGAAGCGCCTATTCACGAGGGCATCAAGCAGAAAGTGGTTGAGATGGACGAGAACCAGACGCGCCTGATCTTCCGCAGCTTTAAAAATACCGCCAGGGTTTACCGCAATTCCGTGGCCGATGAGGTCGCGGCAGTTGAGGCCGCCGGTGGTGATTTCGGGCAGGTACACCACCTGGTTTCAGGTGCCAACCAGGAGAAGGCCTGGAGTACCGGGGATATCGATGCGGGAATGGTCACCGTTGGTATGTGTGGCGGCCTGATCAACGATATTCCCAGCTGTGAGGACCTGGTGAAGAATATTGTTGCCGATGCCGAGCAGATTATCACTGACCGGCTTGCCTCGATCGTTTCCGATGTTCCGGCGGGTCAGTCCAGCGCTGCCTGATCGCTTGCCGTACCTATCTCGGGATAGGTGCTTTCTGTAGTGAACACCGGGTTGTCCAGGAACGGGAATTCGCTGTTTATCTGTTTGCGGGCGCTGTCTCCCAGCGCCTGCCACTGTTCGCACAACTCTCGCCAGCTGGACACCTGGAAACTCTTGCTGACGGACCGGAATGGCAGGCCCATCAGGCTGCCGTTATAGAGGGCTTCGTCCCGATCAAATGCCGCTTCATTAAACAGGCGCTGACCCTGGGACACCGCGTTCTCATATGCGACTTCATTCTGCCGCATCAGTGGGAGGTGGGTTTCTGCGATAATTTTCAGAAGTGGCGTCAGCGTGGCCGCGGGGATTAGCTTGCCCTCGCGTCCGCGGTGCTCGCCGCTTTTAATCATGTGCAACCATCGATAGGTATGTGGCGCCACTTCCTCCATGATATCTGCGGCCCGGCCGTCCACCAGGTTTATGCCCAACTGCCCGCAGGCGCTAGCATCGGCCAGGGTGAAGCACTCTCCCAGCAGGTATGGCCGCTGCGTCAATATGTGCTCCATCGCGGCGAGGTAGCGCCGCCAGGCCCGGTCGAGCAATTGATGGGTGGCTGGAAAGCCGTTTCGGGACGAAGGCGTCAGCTCGGTTGGCATATCGCAGCTGTAACGGGCTGGCGCCACGCTGAACAGGTAGGGGCAGCGCCTTACCTGGCGCCGGGCTAGATTGTACTGCATACGCTTGCGCAGGAAGCGTGGCAGCATTGAGTGCATTTCCTTTGCAGTTGTCTTTGCCAACACATTCGTTTGCGCCGAGGTAATCCAGCGATTGTGGTGCACCATGTACAGCCCGAACTCGTCAAAGGCGTCGTCGATCAGTCGGCACAGGAACCGGGTGGACTCTTCGGAAGGTAGCAGAGGAAGCGCGGATGCCTGCATCGAATCAAGGTGCAGCGCCCATCCCGTGGAATCGTAATAGAACTGCTTGCCGTCCAGGCTGTAGTAGGGCACCTCGGGGTATTCGTCCAGATCGGCACATAGTTTGGGAAGCGCTTTACTGCGCCGCGCATACGCGCCAGTCTCAGTCGAGTGAATAATGCGAGGGCGCGGGGTGAGTTCGCCTGGTCCGGGAATCGCCGCCAGGGTACTCCGGCATAGTCCGCCAGTGCTTGCATTTTCAGCTGATAGGGCGATGCTGTCAGGCCCCAGAATGTTATATTAGCCATAACTGGTAAACCCTGAGTAAATATTGCACAATTAATGCCATTATATCGGGTTTTTCGCGATTTATTTCGAGATCATTATGTCAAAAAAACAAGAAGCAGAGGCAGTAGACGGGCGACGCTTGCGCAGAGAGCGCAGTCGACTTGCGATTGTCGAAGCGGCGTTGGCCCTGCAGGAAGAGGGCATACTGGTACCCACTGCCCAGCAGATATCTGATCGCGCAGGTGTCGGTATTCGCTCTTTCTTTCGCCATTTCGAGGATATGGAGACGCTTTTCGAAGTGGCCGACGATCACATTCGTGACTCCTATGAAATGCTATTTCTCGGCGGGGATCGGGACGGAACGATGGAGGAGCGGATTGATCACGCGGTGGAGCGTCACGCCGACGCCTATGAAAGCGTCAGTAATATTGTCCAGGGTACCCAGGCCCAGCTCTGGCGTTATGAGACATTGCGCAAGAATTACGCCCGCAACCAGCGCGGCTTGCGCAAGGATCTGGACGACTGGTTACCCGAACTCAAATCTGCACCCCGTGAAATACGTGAAGCCATTGACGCCATCACCTCCTTTGAAATGTGGCACCGGCTACGGTACCACCAGGGGCTGAGCAAGAAGAGCAGTATCAATATCCTTAAAGGCATGCTGAAGAGCCTGATTGGGGACGACTGAGCGGCCAACTGACATGTCAGAACAATTTCAGGATCAGGGTGGTTTAGCAAGCATGGACCCCCGTCCGCTGGTCCGGTGGCTGACTTCTGCGCTGATGACTCGCTTGTTCGCGCCTGCCGGCGTGGACAAGCGGCGCGCGGCGGCCGAAAAACAACGCATCAAGCAGGGTGCTCCCCATCGCGTGGAGTATTTTCACCAGGTAGACGACGGCTACAGCCACCTTGCCGTCCAGGGGTTACAGCGCCTGGCCGAGCGTTACGACATCGAATTGGAGTGCCACCTGGTTGGGGGGCCCCGGGGCAAAAATGTCGCGGAGCCGGAGTTACTGTCGCAGTTGTCCCGCTACGATGCGTTTCATGTCGCTCCCGAATACGGCCTGGAGTTTCCCGATCATCCCGTGACGCCCGATCCAGCACTGGTGCAATTGGCGTCAGAGATCCTGGTCGCGCAGGGAACGGGTGATTTTATCGCCTGTGCCGCTGAGGTCGGAACAGCCCTGTGGGCCGGCGACGAGTCCGCTCTACAGTCGCTGGCGTCGGCGGCGAGTGGTACTGGGGCGTCGACCGGCTCTACCATCTCGAGAAGCGCCTCGCCGCACTGGGTGTCGACCGCCAGTCGGGACAGCCGATGATAGCCCCGCGGCCTGATGTGGCGTTCGACGGACCCAAGGACACCGGTACCCTGACCCTTGAAGTCTATCCATCTTTGCGCAGCCCCTATACCGCTATCTCCTTCGACCGGGCCGTGAAACTGGCCCGGGATACGGGGGTGAATCTGTCGGTGCGGCCGGTGCTTCCCATGGTGATGCGCGGCGTACCCGCCACCCGTGAAAAGGGCATGTATATCTTCATGGACACCGCCCGGGAAGCCCGCGAGGCCGGTGTCCCTTACGGCAATTTCTACGATCCCATCGGTGACCCCGTACGGCGCTGTTACTCCCTGTATCCCTGGGCGGTAGAGCAGGGCAGGAGTACCGAGTTGCTGTCCAGTTTTCTCAGCCACGCATTTGCCCGGGGCGTTAATACCAACAACGATCGGGGACTGCGCAAGGTTGTCGAAGCGGCTGGCCTCAGCTGGGACGAGGCGCAAACGCACCTCGGAAACCCGGGCTGGGAAGACATGCCGGAACAGAACCGCCTGGCCATGTATGAGGCGGGGCTGTGGGGCGTGCCAAGTTTCCGGCTGCTGGATGAGAACGGCGAGCAGTTGCTGGCGCTCTGGGGGCAGGACCGACTCTGGTTGTTTGCCCGCGAAATTCAACGGCAACTGGACAAGCGCTGACCGAGACGTCCCGGCGCTTGCAATTCAAATTGTAATGGCATAGTCTGTGTCGATAAATAGTGATGCAGGACTACCACCATGGAATTCGATTGTTCCACACTCTCTCTCGATGTTTCCGGCCACGTGGCCACCCTCTGGCTTGACCGTCCGGACAAGCTCAACGCGATTTCTTTCGATATGTGGGGCGACTTCATTCGCGCCATGGATGCGGTCACCGCCAATGAGGAAATCCGTGCCGTGGTTATCGCTGGGCGGGGAAAAAGCTTTTGCGTGGGCATCGACCTCGCCAGCCTGGGCAGCACGCCGGATCTGTCTACCACCAGCGGCTGCCTGGAGCAGTTGAAGCATACCCAGCTATGCCAGGACGGAATCACCGCGATTGCCAGGTGCCCGGTTCCGGTGATTGCGGCGATTCACTCCCATTGCCTGGGCGCTGGGGTCGACCTGGCGACCGCCTGTGATATCCGAATCGCCGCAAAAGATGCCCAGTTCGGCGTACGCGAAACGAAAATTGGCATCGTGGCCGATGTGGGTACGCTACAGCGTTTGCCCGGTGTGGTCAGCGCCGGACAGGTTGCCGAGCTGGCATACACCGGCAAGGATATTTCTGCAGCACGGGCCGAGAAAATCGGCCTGGTCAACGATGTGTACGAGGATGCGGAAGCGGTCTATGAGGCCGCCCTGGCCCTGGCGGGCGAGATAGCGGCCAACGCGCCGCTGGCCGTGCGCGGCACCAAGTTTGTGCTGCAGCAGAGCGAGGGTATGAGTACCGAGCAGAGCCTGTTGCTCAATGGCCTGTGGACCATGGTCAGTTCGCTGAAATCCAACGACCTGAAAGAGGCCATGCAGGCCTTTATTGAGAAGCGCCCGGCGAGCTTCAGCGGAAGCTGAGCAACCGGGGTGTTGCGCGCGGTGGGTCAGGCGCCCCGCGTATGCTGCGTGTATTCCCGAGCCGCCCTCTGGTTCACTGCCTGGTAGTTTTCTAGCGTTTCGGCCTGGCCTTGGTTTTGGCCTTTGCTTTGGTTTTGGCCTTTGCCTTTGGGCTGGCGCAGGGACGCTTCTTCGCCACTTTCGCCTTGATTCCAGCGGCATCCTCCAACGCCTGTAACGCCTCTTCCATGTAGTCGATCAGGCGTTGTACCAACGGCAGGGAGCGGCGACAGGCGATGATGCCGAAATCTACATTCTTGTCGTAGGTGACCAAGGTGATGTTCAAGGCCATGCCGTCCATGACGATAGACAGTGGGTAGGAGCCGTCCATGCGGGCGCCGTTCCAGTACATGGGCTGTCTAATTCCCGGAACGTTTGAGATGGCCACGTTGTAAGCGGGCACCCGGGAGATCAGGCCCATGGGCATCAGCAGCATCGACGGTGCCTGCATGATCATGAAAAACAGTTCCCGCTCACTGGGCGACATTTCGCTGTAGTAGTCTTTGCCGGTTTGCACCGACGATTGTATCCGCCGAAATCGCTCGGCGGGGTCGGCCACCGTGGTTGCCAGGTCGGCGGAGATGCCTGCAACCGCATTGCCGGAATCCACGTCCCCGGGCTGGCGCAGGGAAACAGGCACCATGG
>NZ_CBFHYF010000062.1:0-7703 GCF_965660005.1 Porticoccus sp. | reverse complement strand
TCTGACCGCATCGTTGACAGCTGCGGCCAGCAAATCTTCCAGAAACCCTTTTTCTTCACTGAGCAGCGATGGATCCAGATTCACCTTGCGCACATCGTGGCGACCGTTCATTACCACCTGAACCAGACCCGCGCCTGATTCACCGATGACCTCTGTTTTTACCGCCTCTGCCTGCAGTTGTTGCATTTTTTGCTGCATATCCTGAGCTTGTTTAATAAATTCACTTATATTCATAGAGTTACCATAATATATTAATCTATTGGTTTAATAGTTTTTTCCAGCAAAACGCCATTAAAAAGGTCGGTAATTCGCCGAACATTCGGATCCTGCCGAAACTGGTCTACAGCCAATTCCTGGCGCTCACGGCGTATTCTTTCAATACGGGCCAAAGGTGTTTCCGTGGCAACCGCACCTACTTCAATTTGAACGTATACCGGCTCGGCAAAGTATTCTGTCAGCACATCGGCGAGGCGTTGCTGATGAGATTCCTCGTATAGCGAGCTGCTGGAGATGTCCAGTACAAAGTGCAACATTTGGCCATCGACATCCACCAGAATCAGATTGGCAGCAATATTCTGCAGCAAGCCCCCTACCTGAAGTCCCTGGTAAATTTCAATCCAGCGATCCGGCCCAGCTTCAGCCAACGGCACCGCAGTCCCCACGAGGGAAAGGGTCGCGCTTTCAGTAATCCCAGAATTCTCATTAACTACCTGCACCTTTGGCGTCAAGGCAGGCGTTATCTCCGACTGCTGTTGGCTAAACTCAAGCTCTGTCTTGGTCACAACGGGATTCTGATAACGGGCCTGACGGGAAAATGAGACCAACATCTCCGGATCAACCCACGGCACCGATGGAGACTGTACCTCCGTGGTGGATGGGTCAGGCAACGTTGCCGACAACTCGGGTGCCTTCGGATCAGTCATCGCAATATCCGGAACAGTTTCAGCCACTGGCCGGTCCGGAACCCGTTGCAATCCGTCCACATGGGCAGCCTCCACAGCGCCTGACACCCTGTCACAAGCACTAGACGCGGGCTTTTTTGGCGACTCCTCCGCCTCCTCTGCGGGTGAATGGACAGGCGCAGTAGACGCCCCACCTGTTGCCGGGAGTGGCTGTAAAGCACTTTCTGCCACCGGCTGAAATGCCAATATTCTCAGCAGGGCCATTTCAAAACCGATTCGGGGATCCGGTGCCAGTGGAAGATCACGCCGCCCCAATAGTGCTATCTGATAAAACAACTGGACATCTTCCGAGCTGAGCGCTTTTGCCAACTCGCGCACCAGCTGGTCATCACCATGGCGGTTGTCCAATGCATCGGGAACAGTCTGTGCGATGGCAACCCGGTGCCAGACCGACAGCAGGTCAGCCAGGGCAGCACCAAAATCGGGAGCATGTTCGGCCATATGCTCGACAACGGCCAAAACATCCACGGCATCACGGTTTGCCAGTGCCCGGGCAATATTGGCAATAGCGCCAAGGTCAACGGTACCCAACATCTCATGAACGTCCGCCTCGGTGATTTTGCCACCGCCGTGGGCAATGGCCTGATCGGTGAGACTCAGGGCATCGCGCATACTGCCGTCGGCAGACCGGGCCAGAGCCCACAGGCCCGCTTCCTCGCAGGGGACTTTTTCTTCATCCAGCACGAATTTCAGATGCGCAACAATCCGCTCGGGACTCAGGTGCTTGAGGTTGAATTGCAGGCAACGCGACAGAATGGTCACCGGCAATTTCTGCGGATCGGTGGTGGCCAGCAGAAATTTCACATGAGGTGGCGGTTCTTCCAGAGTCTTCAGCAGTGCATTGAAGCTGTGACCGGAGAGCATGTGCACCTCATCGATCAGGTAGACCTTGAAGCGTCCCGCCGTCGGGGCATACTGAACATTATCCAGCAGATCCCGTGTATCCTCGACTTTGGTACGGGAAGCCGCATCCACTTCAATCAGATCGACAAATCGTCCTTCCGCGATCGAGACACAGGCACTGCATGTGCCGCAGGGATTGGAGCTTATGCCCGTATCACAATTGAGACACTTGGCCAGAATCCGGGCAATGGTGGTTTTCCCTACACCCCGGGTGCCGGTAAAGAGATACGCATGGTGCAGCCGGTTGTTATCGAGGGCATTGATCAGGGCTCGCAACACATGTTCCTGTCCTACCATCTCGCTGAAGTTGCGAGGACGCCACTTGCGGGCCAGAACCTGATAACTCATGGGGCAATATCCACCTTGCCAAAAGGAATGATTATAGGGTGATCACTCCGGCATCGAAAGCCGCAGCGCATCAGGCAGACTCGCGAACTTTGTTGCTGTCGTTGTCCCAGAGATTGACCGCCCCAATACGTGGTGCACGTTCCAGTTTCAGATCTGCAAAATCAAACAGGGACGTATCGGCCAGCTGGGATGGCTCAACGGACTGCATCGCACTAAAAATTGTCTCCAGCCGTCCGGGATGTTGTTTTTCCCAGGTTTGCAACATGTCCTTGATGACCTTGCGCTGCAAACCATCCTGAGAGCCACACAGGTTACAGGGGATAATCGGAAACTGCTTGGCTACAGCATAGCGCTCCAGATCACTTTCCTTGCAGTAGGCAAGTGGGCGTATCACCATATTCTGCTTGTCATCGCTGAGCAGTTTTGGCGGCATGGATTTCAGTTTTCCGCCGTAGAACATATTGAGAAACAACGTTTCGATCATGTCATCGCGATGGTGACCAAGGGCAATTCTGGTGGCACCAATCTGCTCGGCAAAGCCGTACAGAGTCCCGCGCCGCAATCGCGAACAGAGACTGCAGTAGGTTTTGCCTTCCGGAATCAACTCGGTGACAACACTGTAGGTGTCTTTCTCCAGGATATGGAAGGGAACCCCCAGCTCGGTCAAATAGCGGGGCAATACCTCCGGCGGAAAGCCAGGTTGTTTCTGGTCCAGATTGACGGCGACCAGCTCAAAACTGACCGGTGAGGTTTTTTGCAAGCCCAGCAAAATATCCAGCATGCCATAGGAATCTTTCCCGCCCGAGAGGCAGACCATTACCTTGTCACCCTCTTCAATCATGTTGAAGTCGGCAATGGCCTTGCCCACATTGCGGCGCAGACGTTTTTGCAGCTTATTGAATTCCAGTCGCTGTTTGCGAGTATCAAAATCGATCATGGTGGTTTCGTGACAGTTTTGGGGTTATTGGGGAGGCCCGAAAAGAGACCATTCTATAGGTTTTCAGCGCAGACTCCCAAACAGCTCAGGCGCTGTCCGCATAGCGATGCTGCAAGGCCTGATAGAGATCGTCCTTGAATTCCGGGCGGCGGTGATCCAGTTCCGCAACCGCCTCCACCAGGTGCTCATTATCTTCCTTGCTCCCCCATTGCTTTCGGTAACTGCCATCCTGATAGCCGTGATCCTGACGAAAAAAATTCAGTACATTTTTGCCCACATAGCGGGTATAGAGCTCATCAAAACCCAATCCCACACCTGCCATCAAGGCACCAAACCTGGCGACATCAAATTTTTTGGTTTGCAGGGTACTCAGCGTAAATGCCTCGAGGTCTTCACGGAAATCCCCGGAAGGTTTTGCATCGGCCAATTGCTGGTCTACCAGCTGGGCAATGGCCTCATGATCCGGTGATTCCAGCAACAAAATGCTGAGCCCGAAATGCCAGATATCGACCAATTCCAGTTTTACCTGATTGGCATCCGGCGTCTGTTTTTTCCACCACTTCCAACCATAGTGATCAAGTAATTCAGCACACTCCACCCATATCGCCCGATACCACGCAAAATGCTGCTCGGCCCAGTTCTCATTCACCCTGCTGTTCATCGCATTCTGCAACTCCAGCATTGCCAGCATCTGTTGCTTCATGGGGACTCCATTTTTATTGGGGGAAAGCAGGCATCAGGCCCGCACGAACATATTGTGGTGTTTTTCATCACCGATCGTGGTGGCCGGACCATGCCCGGTGACCACAGCCACATTATCATTCAGTGTATAAAGCCGTTCACGAATGGATTTGACGATCTGGTCATGATTGCCACCAGGAAAGTCGGTCCGACCGATACCACCACGGAACAGGGTATCTCCGGCAATCAACAGATTGACTGGCTCAAACCAGAAGCTGGTTGATCCCGGTGTGTGCCCTGGTGTGTGCAATGCAATACCGCCACAACAACCCAGGTCATGACCATCCTGGAGGTAATGATCCGGATCTGGCAAAGTCACCAACGGCACGCCAAACATGGCACATTGTTCGGCTACACCACGCCACAGAAACATATCCTGCCGATGGAGGTAAATTGGTGCCCCGGTGGTTTTTTTGATCTCCCCGGCAGCGAGAATATGATCCAGGTGTGCATGGGTATGAATAATCGCCACAACACTTAACTGTAATTCTGCCAGAAGTGCCTGAATGTCTGCAGCATTGCCACCGGGATCAATTACGAGTGCCCGACGGGAGACGGGGTCGCCTACAATGGTACAATTACACTGCAAAGGCCCCACTGGAAAAGTTCGCACGATATAGGGTGTCATCTGGCTCACGGCAAAAAACTGGGCTCAAGGATCACAAATCGTGCATCTTAGCATAGTGCCGCCATTCATTGAGACAACGGTGAATCAGGCAAGGCATCACCCCTTATCATAGATTCACGCTAATCCATACACAGGCCACTCCCGTAGAAGTGACTGCTAACAAATTTGTGCTTTAGCTGCAAAAATTGATTTATTCAGGAACCATCGATAACTGGAAGACTCATAGTTGCCGACATATCCTTAACACCCGTATTCAACAGCACGATTTACGGAACGGCTATGAGGTGATGCTGGAACGTTATTAAGCAATAAACAGGTTGAAATGCACAGGCAAAAACGCAAGCATAGCGACCAATAAAAATGAACGAGTCAAGCACTCATCAATACCACGGAGTCACAAATGAAATTAATCCCACAGATACTCGCCCTCGTGGCACTGACTTCCCTGCAAGTCCACGCCGATACAAATAATGAGCCTGCTTCCCAGGAAAGCTCCAAAGAAGCTCAGATCAACTGGCAGTCCCCAGAGGAAATCAGTACCCTGATTGAATACAAAATGGATCCAGTGAATGGTGAAATCACCTACGGACCAAACTTTGCCCTCTCGGAAAAAAACCTGTCTGATAATTTTTCCGAGATTTATCTGGTGCGCGCTGTAGATCTGGAGGGAGAAGACCAGTACGTTCTCTACATCACGGCCCAGTACAATGACGAAGGCTGGCGCTCCTACACCAAGGCAAAAACCAAAGATGGCGAAATGCGCCTTGTCCCGATGTCCAAAGACGAGTATGTGTGCAAGGCGGCCAATTGCCGCTATGAAGAGCGCGTCGCTCTTCCACTGTCATTTATCCGCTTCTTTGACAGCGCCAATATGGGCATGGATTTGACGATCAGCGGTAATCGTACCTACGAAATCAAACTGCCCAGCAGTTACTTTAAGGCAATACTGAATGCCGCACCCGAAGAAGAGGTCTATGAAAACCTCCCGGAAGGCCAGAAAATTTAATCAGAGATTGATTCAGACACCATGAAAAAAGGGGCACACAGCCCCTTTTTTCATACGCGTCACTGCTCAATGGCTCTATCGGTTTCCCCATATTTTCACCACTGCCCCATCACTGCCCAGCAGGGCAACCACCAGACAGATTGTGCCAGCAATGAAAAAACCGATTACAGGAATCAGGCCACCAATCACTGCTGCCGAAATCACAAAATAAAGTGAGATTCCGGTAAGAATCCAAAAAAGAATGCCGACAGAAAGCAGAATTTTCCTATTCAAAGGACGATAGCCCTGTGCAGATGCATTGCGCTCGAAAAAACGCAGAATAGGCCAGAAAATTTTCCGAAACACCGTTTTCATAACACAACCTGTTGCGCGTGTGATAACAACTTTACAGCCACCGTTAACGACTACAGAAGAATCTTTTCCACCTAATATAGCCGCCTGGTATCACCACCATCCACAGGCAATACAGCACCGTTCACAAAACTTGCAGCATCGGAACACAGCCAAGCGGTAGCCTCTGCCGTCTCTTCCGCGCGACCGAGCCGGTTCATGGCCGAATAACGGTTCACCACCGCATTGATGAACTCGGGCTGCGCCTCGGCAACCGGATCGATCATCTCCGAATGGGTATAACCCGGCGAAACCACATTGACCCGAATGCCCTGCTGACCATAGTCAATGGCTGCGGATTTCGACAGGCCAATCAACGCATACTTGCTGGCACAATAGGGCGCATGCCCCACATCACTGGGTTTATAACCATAAATCGACGAAATGTTGACGATAGAACCAGCACCCTGCTTGAGCATGGCGCGGATCTGATATTTCATGCACATCCATACCGCTTTCAGGTTGGTATCCATCAGAGCATCCCAATCGGCTTCTTCAATCTCCGCAACCGGCACCAATACCGGACCGGAAATGCCGGCACTGTTCACCGCGCAGTCCAACTTACCAAATCTGGCAAGGGTTTTTTCCACCATCGCTTCAATATCCGCGCCACGAGTCACATCGGTTTTGATAAACATCCCTTCTGCACCAAGCGCCTCAATCTTCCGCAACACGGCTTGGCCTTTATCTTCGCGACGGGCAGCCACCACTACGTTTGCCCCCTCACTGGCAAACTTCAGGGCTGCGGCTTCGCCCAACCCAGAAGTGGCTCCTGTGACAATCACGACTTTTTTGGTAAAAGACTTCATCAACATATCCTCCTGTGGTGTTTTTACATCCAACCCCGAAGGAGTCGACGACATCATCCGAGCATATTTTATCGGGTTACGTCCGTTTACCGAAGTCTATCTGTTGGCCAGCACAATTGGCAGCACTGTCGACAACAACACTGATTACCTCTTCCGGTTCAGTCGGAGCCAGGTGCGCCGATAAAAATGAACAGTACCGATTGTCTGTTCTATACTGGCAGCATGAAACTCTTGTCGCGTTGCGCCAACCACCTTCTACTTCGCAGTTGCCTGCTGGTTTCACTTTTTTTTCTTTCTGCCACTCTCCGGGCAGAAATATGGGTCATCGATATTGAGGGCGCTATTGGCCCCGCAACGGCTGACCATATGGAGCGGTCCCTAGATAAAGCTGTTTCTGCCGGGGCCAGTATGGCGATCCTGCGCATAGACACCCCCGGCGGTTTGGATATGGCCATGCGGGACATGGTTAAAGTCATCCTCGCTTCCCCCCTGCCAGTGATTGGTTATGTATCCCCGAGTGGGGCGAGAGCCGCCAGCGCCGGTACTTATCTGCTCTACGCCACACATCTGGCCGCTATGGCCCGGGGGACTAACCTCGGTGCGGCAACGCCTGTGCAGCTGGGCGGCGGATCACCGGGGTTACCCAGCATGCCGGGTAGCGATGATCCCAAAAAAGGCAAGGATGACAAAGAAGAAAAAGCCGTTCCCCAAGGTGACGCCATGGAGCGAAAGGTAGTGAATGATGCGGTGGCGTATATCCGCAGTCTGGCACAATTGAGAGGACGCAACGGCGACTGGGCGGAGCGCGCCGTGCGCGAGGGGCTGAGTCTGTCGGCAAATGATGCCCTTGAACAGGGCGTTATCGAGTTGGTTGCTGACTCTATGGAAAACCTGCTGACGGAACTGGATGGCCAACAGGTGATGCTGGAAAAACAATCCGTGACACTGTCCACTGCCGGAGTACCCGTCCACTATCAAG
>NZ_CBFHYF010000061.1:0-7960 GCF_965660005.1 Porticoccus sp. | reverse complement strand
AGAACTTCTGGATGTTGGCCTGCTTGGTGGTGTCGCCGGTGATCAGCAGTGAGCGACCCTTGTAGCTGAAGCGGTACCCCACTGCGGGTTCCACCGGGGAGTGGTCCACCGCGAGCATTTCTACCTTTAATCCCTCACCCTCGTAAACCAGGGTCAGTTCACCCATGGGCGGCTTGTCAAAGGGCACTGCCTGCATGCCAGCTGCACTCATGGGAGCCACCAGGTCGCCGTGGTGCTCGTGGCGATACGTAAAGTCTTGGGCATAGGCGGCGTTGAAGCCGTCCATTACCCGCTCTACCCCGCGCGGGCCATAGACAGGTAGGGGGCGTCATTGTCGCCCCCTGCCCAGCGTATGGTGCTGATTTCGCGCAGGCCATCGATATGATCCGAGTGGAAGTGAGTAAGGAACACACCTTTGACGCTGCCTGGCTGGCAACCCATGCGGCCCAGGTTACGCGGACCGTCGGTACCCGCATCCACCATGAAGAGCTGTTTGCCTGCCACCACCGCAACGCAGGGGCCGGAGGCGTTGGGAGCGGGCAGTGGGCCGCCCGCGCCGCACAAAGCCAGATGCAGGCCGTCTTCCAGTTCCGCGACCGCATCTGCTCCCATGCGGGATTCCAGGCCTTTTGCCATCAAACGGCTGGCGATATTTGCACGCTGGCTGTAGGCCAACACCGCGATAGCTAGGGCGATTGCACCGATGGTAACTAGCTTTTTCATAGAGTTCTCCTGTTGGGATCTGGTCAGTGTAGCAATTTGAAAAATTATCATATATATTGACACAAATACTGTCGATATATTATATCTAGCACGTCCTGCTGCCAAGAAACGAGGTCAACGATGAAAAAGCTCTTGCCTGTACTGGTGGTCGTGGTGGTCATTGGGGGGGTGTTTCTGGCCGCATTGCCGACAATCCTGCACAAGGCCGGCCTGCATCCCGAGTACTCAGGGCCAACCACAACACTGCCCGGCATGCGTGCCCTGATCATCACTACCAGCCACGGCGTGCTGGCGGCGCCTGGGGAAACCGAGGGCCCGGCCACCGGGGTGATGGCCTCTGAGTTTACCCACCCCTACTATACGTTCCTCGACGGTGGCATGGAGGTGGACATTGCCAGCGTCCAGGGCGGTGAAATCCCCATTGACCCCCAGACATTGCAATACATGATCAGATCTCCGGAAGACGATCGCTACCTCGATGATGCCATTGCCCAGGCCAAGGTGAAGAATTCCATTCCCATTGCCGATGTGGATATCGACCAGTACGACATCGTGTTCATATCAGGTGGCTGGGGCGCAGCCTACGACCTGGCGCAATCCCCCATGCTGGCGGCGAAGGTGAGCGAGTCCTACTACGGTGACAAGGCTGCGGTAATCGGTGGTGTCTGCCATGGCGTACTGGGCTTGGTGACCGCGCGCGCCCGCGATGGCTCGCTACTGATTGCCGGGCGCCGTATGACCGGGGTGACTGACAAGCAGATCAAGGAACTCGGTATTGAGTTAACACCGCTGCACCCGGAGGCGGCATTGCGTGAAGCGGGCGTTGTATACGAAAGCCAGACCGCATTTAGGGATTTTTTTGCCACCCATGTGGTGGTGGATGACGAAAAGCGCTTTGTCACCGGACAGAACCAGAACTCGGGCCTCGAAACCTCGCATCGTATGATGCAAGTACTAGCAGAACGGGAGTGATAGTGATGAACAAAATCTTGAAAGTACTCGTGGTGTTGCCGGCCCTACTGTTCTTGGTGACCGGTGTGCGCTGGCTGGTAGCGCCCGCGGGCGTGGCCCCCATGTTCGGCCTGACCCTGGGGGAGGGCGTGGCCCTGAGTTCCCAGGTGGGAGATATGGCCGGTTTCTTCCTGACCCTGGGTAGTTGTATGCTGATAGCCTTGATCACCGGCCGCCGTAGCTGGTATTACCCGGCTATCATGTTGCTGGCGATCACCGCAGTTGGCCGCATCGTCGCCTGGATGAGTCACGATGCGACCCTGGCCCTGGGCTTGATTGGCCCTGAAGTGGTTGTTGCCATCATTCTGCTGGTGGCATCCCGGCGCCTGCCTGAAGCGGACTGAGCCAGTGGGCTTCGCTGTTGTCAGGTGCTTGGTGCTGGTCGGTGTCCTGCTATTGGCAGGATCCGGATTTGCACAGGTGTTGGACCCGCCAGAGGAGGTTCCACCTGAGGCCGTAACACGGTCGAATATCGTCTTCATTCTTGCCGACGATCTGGGCTTTACCGATATCGCGCCCTACGGCAGCGAGGTTAATACCCCGACGCTTTCAGCGCTGGCGGAGCAGGGTGTGCGCTTCAGCAATTATCACACTGCTGCCAACTGCGCCCCGGCGCGGGCCATGTTGCTGACTGGCGTGGACAATCACCTGGCGGGTGTGCCCAATATTCCTGAGATGCTGGCGCCGGAGCAGCGTTCACACGCACACTACCAGGGCGTGCTGGGCGACAACGTGGTTACCGTGGCAACATTGCTCGAGGGCGCTGGTTATCACACTTATATGGCCGGTAAGTGGCACCTGGGTTCTACCCCGGACAAACTGCCCAGCAGGCGAGGTTTCCAGCGCACGGTGGCGATGATGGATTCCGGTGCTGATAACTGGGAACAGCGTCCCTATCTGCCCATGTACGATGAGGCCAACTGGTTTGCCGATGGCGAGCGCTTCACCCTGCCGGAAGATTTTTACTCCTCCCGCTTCCTGATCGACAAGACCATTGAATTTATCGACAGCAATATTGGCGACGGCCGGCCATTCTTCGCCTACGTGCCGTTTATGGCGGTGCATATGCCCGTGCAGGCGCCCCAGGAGTTCATCGACCGCTACATGGGGGTGTACGACGCCGGTTGGGACGTATTGCGAGAGCAACGCCTGCAGCGCGCGGTCGGCTTGGGGTTGGTGCCGGCGGACACCGCCATGACCCGCATGTCGACAACCGCTGATTGGGATGCCCTGGATGACGAGCGCAAGCGCTACGAGGCCAAGCGCATGGCGGTTTACGGTGCCATGATTGAGGCTATGGATTATCACATCGGCCGCCTGGTTGATTACCTCAAGTCCACCGGGCAGTACGAGAACACGATTTTTGTTTTCACCTCGGACAACGGCAGCGAGGGCAGTGGCCCCGCCGACCCGATGGCTTTCCCTGCAAGCCTCGGTCCTGGACGGCTTGGCTATCACAATGACTACGAGCGCCTGGGCCTGAAGGGCAGTTACAACACCATCAGCCCCAGCTTTGCCAGCGCTGCTGCGAGTCCGCTGTCGTTCTACAAGTTCTACACCGGGGAGGGCGGTATGCGCGTGCCCCTGATCATTGCCGGTGAACGCCTGCCGCGCAAGCAGGTGTTGAGCCCTGCCTTAGCCTGGGCCACGGATATCACGCCGACTATTCTGGCACTGACAGGTGTCGATGCGCCGGGCTCTCGCTACGCCGGCAGGCCGGTACTGCCGATGATCGGCCGAGATCTCAGCCCGCTTCTCGATGGCAGTGCTGACCGCGTGTATGGCAAGGAGGATGTGGTGGGCTATGAACTGACCGGTCACGCCGCTCTGTTCCAGGGGGATTACAAACTGGTGGTGAACCAGCCGCCTCTCGGTGACGGGCAGTGGCGCCTCTACAACATCGCCGAGGATCCGGGGGAGGTCGTCGACCTGGCCGCCGAGCAGCCGGTAGTGTTCCAGCGCATGCTCGCCCGCTACCAGCGCTATGCGCGTGAGAATGGAGTACTGCCGTTGCCTGCCGGTTACACGCAGATACGCCAGTTGGTGGCCAATACCCTGCAACAGCAATACCGCGAAGAGTTACTGTTATTTCTGTTAACCCTGCTGTTGCTCACCCCATTTTACGTGGCCTACCGAATGAGAAGGAATAGCCGACGATGACTGAAAATCACAAGCTCTACGCCATTACCCACTCCCTGTATTCCGGACGTGCTCGCTCCTACCTGATCAAGCAGGGTATTGCCTTCCAGGAACTGTCCACAGGCCACGAGGGCTTCAAGGCGGAAGTGCTTCCTAAAGGTAAGCTGGCGACCATTCCCACCCTGGTGACACCGGAGGGCGAGGTGATTCGCGACGGTGCGGCGATAATCGAGCACTTCGAGGCGGCCAACGGCAGGCCCTGTCGCCCGGCGGGGCCACGACAGCAAATTATCAGTGCCCTGTTCGATGTGATCGGCAACGACGGTCTGCTGCGGCCGGCCATGCACTATCGCTGGAATTTCCCAGAAGACAACCTCGAATTTGTGCGCTACCACTTCCTTCACTCCCAGCGGGATACGCCCCAGCGGGAGGAAAAAACCGAGGCCATGATGAATCGCATGCGCCACGCTGGCATGATTTTCGGTGTCACCGACCAGACCCGCGATCTGGTTGAGAGCCTGTATCTCGAGTATCTCGACGCCCTGAACGCACACTTTGAGCAGTACCCTTACTTGTTGGGGTGGCGACCCAGTGTTGGTGACTTCGGGCTGCTGGCGCCGATGTACGCGCACCTGGGCCGCGATCCCCATCCCGCGCGCTTGATGCAGCAGCGCGCCACCCGCGTTTATCGCTGGGTGGAGCGGATGAACCGCGCCGACCAGGATGCTCCTGAATATTTCCATGCCGCGACCGATTTCCTGCCAGATGACGAAGTGCCGGAAACCCTGCTGGCGGTGTTGCGTGTGCTTGCACAGGATTTCGTGCCGGAAACACGGGCGGCGGCAGAGTTTATTAACGCCTGGTTGGCGCAAAACCAGCCGCAGGCTGGCGAGCCCGCGGTGGGGCGCCTCGCCCAGGCGATGGGAACCGCCGAGTTTACATTGCGCGGCGAAACGATCACTGCGCTCGCCCAGCCCTACCGGTTTTACCTGTTGCAGCGGGTGCAGTCTATATATACGGACCTGGACAGCATGGGCCGCGCCGCGGTGGAAGAAATGCTCGATGCCTGCGGTATGTCCGCCATCCTCGGCACCACCCTGGACCGGCGCATCACCCGCTCGGACAACCTCGAGGTCTGGGAATAGGGAAATAGTGGTCTGTCCCCTATTTCTCCAATTTTGAACTAGGAGAAACATCATGGGATTTGAAGTAAGTGAAAAAGTCAGGGAGATAAATGCCCGGCTGGAAGCGTTTATGGAGGAGCACATCTATCCTCGTGAGCACGACTGGAATGAATTCACACTGAACCAGGATAACCTGTGGCAGGTTCCGGATTGGTTTGATGATCTACGTGAAAAGGCCAAGGCTGAAGGGCTGTGGAACCTGTTCCTGCCTCACGAGTACCAGCCCTGGAGTCCCGGTCTGACAAACGTTGAAATCGCCCCATTGTTTGAAACCATGAGCAAGGTCATGTGGGCCCAGGCGGTGTTCAATTGTAATGCCCCCGACCGCGGCAATATGGAGGTACTGGCCAAGTACGGTACGCCTGAGCAGCAGGAGCAATGGCTGGAGCCGCTGCTCGCGGGTGAGATCCGCTCTGCCTACGCGATGACCGAACCCCAGGTGGCCTCTTCCGATGCCACCAATATGGAGCTCGAAATAAAACGCGATGGAGACGAGTACGTACTCAACGGGCGCAAGTGGTGGACTACCAACGCGGTTCAGGAACGTTGCAAGATCATGCTCGTGATGGGTCTGTCGAATCCCGACGCGCCCCGTCATCGTCAGCACTCCACCATCCTGGTGCCGCGAGATACGCCGGGAATAAAGCTGGTGCGCCCCCTGCGGGTGTTCGATAATTTTCATTCACCAGGTGGTGAAGCGGAATTCTTGTTTGAAGATGTGCGCGTGCCCGTGAGCAATATGATCAAGGGAGAGGGATGCGGCTTTGAAATTGCCCAGGGCCGCCTCGGCCCGGGCCGTTTCCAGTACGCCATGACGTTGGTGGGCGCAGCCCAGCGGTGCCTGGAACTGATGTGCGCTCGCGCAGAGGATCGGGTCGCCTTCGGCGAGAAACTGAGCAAAAAAACCAGCGTCCAGCATGAAATCGCCCGCTGTCGCTGCGATATCGAGCAGGCGCGCCTGTTGGTATTGCAAGCCGCTGAGATGATGGACAGGTACGGCGTCAAAGCTGCCATGCCCTATATCTCCATGGTCAAAATTGTGGGCCCAAATATGGCGCAGAATGTGGCGGATCGCGCCATGCAGGTATTTGGCGGTATGGGTGTCTGCCAGGACACCATGATCCCGGATTTATTCACCCACGCGCGCTTCTGCCGAATCGCCGATGGCCCGGACGAAGTACATATGTCCCAGCTGGCCAAACTCACTATCCGCGAACTGGCCGGCTAAATAAATAGGGGACAGACCACGATTTCCAAAAGGCGAAATCGTGGTCTGTCCCCTATTTCCCTCGCTGTCTAGAAGTCGTAGCGCAAAGTCGCGCCGTAGGTACGTGGGGGAGCGAGGTAGTAGCTGTCCTGACCGCTGAATAGTTGTGTGATCAGAGTCTGGGCAGCGTATTCATCGTCGGTCAGGTTCTTGCCCCAAAGCGACAGGTTCCAGTTGTCGTTGCGCCAGCCGATCTTGGCATTGAGCAGCTCACGGTCGTCAAAGTCTTTGTCTTCCAACTGATCGGCGCTGGCGCCATTGGTGACATGGTCATCCATGAAGATGTAGTCGGCGCGTAGATAAATGCCGCCGTCGGCGAGAGGAAATACCAGTGTTGCGCCGAGGTTGCCGCTGTACCCAGCTGTAAAAGGCAGGGCCTGGCCCTCTCTTGGGCCTGCGGTAATCTCGTAATTGTGCATGTACAGTAGCCCGGCTGTCAGCGTCAGGTTGGGCAGTGGTACGGCATCCAGTTGAATGTCTAAGCCGGACACCCCTACCTCGCCATCGTTGCTGACAAAGGTGCCGATGCCTGCATCTGCCTGCTGTTGGTACTGGTATTCCTCAATTTCGGAATAGAAGGCCGCCGCGTTGAGGCGCAGGGTGGAATCAAGCAGGGTGGATTTGAATCCCAATTCATAGCTGGTGGTTTTTTCATCGTCGAACTCGCGAGTCTCGGGGGCGCCCGTTTGCCCGGAGAAATTCCAGGATTTGCTGCCTGTTGAGGCACTGCCGTAAACCATGGTGCTGTCACCGATGTCATAGGCCAACTTGGCCAGCCAGTCCACGTTGTCGCTGCTGCGATCAAGGGTGACGTCGATGGGAGTGCTGACGATATCCATGAAACTACCCAAAGCAGCCAATGGTGCGCTGGAAAAGGTCTCACTGAACAGCTCAGCTTCGCGTTCCTGGTCCGTCCAGCGCAGGCCCCCGGTCAGGTGCCAACGCTCGCCGATGTGCCAGGTGGCCTGGCCAAATATTGCCAGGGTCTCGTTATCCCAGATGTCTTGATAGGCGGCGTAGTCACCGGGTTGTGCAATCAATGCCACGGAGGGTACTGGCAGTGGCAAAGCCTGTTGGTCGGCGATGGTGATGAAGTCCTCACCGAGGATGGCAGTGGGAGTTTTGTCGCCGCGCTGGGTGGTTTGCTCGTAGTAGAAAAGCCCTAGCTGGTAGTCAATATTGTCTCCCAGGGAAGAGTCCAGGCGCAGTTCCTGGGAGAAACTGTCGCCCTCATTGTGTTCATCCAGCGTAAACTGATCCAGCTGTGATCGGTCGGCATCATAATTGCTTTGATACTCGTAGTCGTTCCAGGCGGTGATAGAGGTGATGGAACCCCAGTGCGGTGTGTAGTCGATATGCAGCGAGACCAGGTCAGATTCCATGCTGAAGGCGTCCTGATAGGTGGTGGCAATTTCATAGTCGTACGGATTATTTTTGTCGGGCGACAGGCCCTGATCGATCAGTTCCTGCTGTACTGCATCGCCCTGGGCAGAGTCAGCAGTGCAGCAGGTGGTATCGCGATCAACGTGGGCAGCGCTGAGCAGGATGCTCAGCCGATCGGTGGCATCCCATAGCAGCTTGCCTTGGAGATTCCAGTCATCGGAATCATTCTGGTCGTCGATACCGCTCGCAGTGC
>NZ_CBFHYF010000060.1:0-8144 GCF_965660005.1 Porticoccus sp. | reverse complement strand
TAACGTCATGCATTTTCAGCAGGGCTTTCAGCGGGGTGTCGATGAAGTTCTGTTATTCAATGAGCATGGTGAGCTTACGGAGGCCAGTGCCTGTAATGCTTACATTGTCAAAAACGGCGAAGTGATTACACCGCTGCTGGATAACCAGAAATTACCGGGCATTACCCGTTATATTCTGCTGGAGTTGCTGCGTAAAGAGGTTTCTATATCTGTCCAGAAGCGGCCTGTATCAATGAGTGAGGTGCTGGATGCCGACGAGGTCTGGCTGACGAGTTCTTCAAAGGAAGTCGTGCCCGTCATTGAAATTGATGGCAAGCCCGTCGGAAACGGAGAGGTGGGTGATGTCTGGCTGGCTGCTCAGCACATTTATTCAACGGGTAAATTTGATTACTGATCCTTTTTATCGCCAGCCCCTGTAGTGTACTTTTTGGTAAACGCGCCATGTCAAGACCAACAAAAGCCTATATTGATCTCCGTGCCCTCAGACACAATTGCGAGCTGGCAAACAGTCTGGCGCCCAATTCCAAAACGATGGCCATCGTCAAAGCCAATGCCTACGGGCACGGCGTGTTACCTGTTGCCCGCGCCCTTGAGCCACTGGTTCCGGCCTTTGGTGTTGCCTGCATGGAAGAGGCGCTTGAACTCCGGGAGGGTGGCATCAATAAGCCTGTCTGCCTTTTGGAAGGGACTTTCTCCGACGACGAGATTCCCCTGGCTGCCGAGCTGGGTTTTTGGCTCTCAGTGGTCAATAAGCAACAACAGCAGGCAATCCTGGCGGCATCGCTGAATACTCCTGTAACAATCTGGGTTTGTGTGGATAGCGGTATGCACCGACTGGGTATTGCTGTTGAGGATATTGCCTCCACCTACCGGGCATTGGCCGCCAGTCGCAATGTCGCCGATGAAATTGTAGTTGCGACGCACTTTGCCTGTGCCGATCAATTGGCAAGTGAGATTACCCGCCGGCAAATTCAGCAGTTCAGGGCAGGTATAGCCAGTTTGTCAAATGCCGATACCGTACCGTTGAGTTTTGATAACTCTGCCGGATTGCTCGCTTGGCCCGAGACCCATGCTGACTGGAACAGGCCCGGGATCATGCTTTATGGCAGTTCCCCCTTTTCTGTCCCTCATGTGCAGGCTGACAGATTGGAGCCTGTCATGACGTTGCGCTCTTCCATCATTGCCCTGCGGGATGTTCCTGTGGGGGATTCGGTAGGCTACGGTGCCCGCTGGACAGCACAAAGGCCCAGCAGGATTGCCACGGTTGCCATCGGCTATGGTGATGGTTATCCGGTACATGCGCCGGATGGCACACCGGTGCTGGTCAACAACCAACGCTGCCCCTTGGTAGGCCGGGTATCCATGGACATGATAACGGTAGATGTCACTGGCTTGCCGGCAGTGATGTTGGGGGATGAGGCCATCCTCTGGGGAAAGGACCTCTCGGTCAATGAGGTGGCGAGTTGCGCGGGTACGATCAGTTACGAGCTGTTAACCCGAATGCCCCGCAGGGTTCCTCGGGTCTATATTGATTGATTGAGTGAGTTTGGTTTTCTCTCTTCTGGATAGAAAAAGGGCGCCGCAGAGAATCGCCAAACCCGACAGAATGCCCGGCATGCCCTCATAGGCAAAATCATGCCACCCGATCATGCGCCAGCCCAGTGCGACCAGAAGCCCCGAACAGACTGCTACGATGCTAGCGCCAGCTCCCGGTCTTCCTCCAAGACAAAGCACGATTAGCAGCGGGGCAAAAGCACTGGCAAGGCCGGACCACGCCATCACGACCAGGCTGAAGACACTCTGACTGTTGAGCAAGGCCCAGAGCAATGCCAAGGCGGTAACGAGCACAGTAATACCCTTCATCACGCTGGTACGTTCAACATTATGGGGTAACAGATCGTGGGAGATGGCTGCCGAGCAGCCGAGAACCAGTGAGTCTGCTGTCGACATGGTGGCAGCAAATATGCCTGCCAGCACCAGTCCCACCAGCACGGGGGGGAACAGCATCTCGGCCATGAGCGGCAGTGCGAGTTCGGCATCAAAACTTGCGGCATCGGACAGATATACCCGCGCCAGCATGCCAACGGCGGTCGCCATGAAATAAAACAATACGTACCACGCATAATACCAGCGCCGCGCCTGGGTCATTTTGCGATTATCGTTCAGTGCCATGAAGCGCACCATGATATGGGGCTGGCCGATAATTGAGAGACCGGCGAACAACCAACTGGCGGCGAACAGCAGTGCCCCCGCCATACCAGGAAAAGGCAGGTCACTCGGGAACCAGTTCATAAAGCCATCGATAGTGCTCATTTCGATCAGCGCCCGATCAATGCCGCCCAGGGAGCTGGTTGCGATAACCAGCAGCAACCCCATAGCCAAAACCATGACTGTAGATTGTGCTGCATCTGTCCAGATTGATGCGCGAATGCCACCGGCAATGCAATACAGGGTTACCAGAAAAGCGGAGAGTGTCGCGCCAGCCCACGTGGGCCAGTCGAACAGCACATGCAGTGCCTTGCTGCCGGCGACCAGCTGGGCACTGGCGTATACCAGTAAAAATGACAGCGAAATAAGGCCCATGGTCTTCTGTAGGGTGGAATTTCGTTCGCCATACCAATTGCTGATGGCACCGGCATAGCTCACTTCGCCGGTTCGTGATGCCGCATCCCTCAGTCTGGCGTGGACAAATCGCGATGCGAGGTAGTCGCCGCTGATCCAGCCCAGCATCAGCCAGAAGGCCGACAATCCAGCGACGTAGGTGTAGCCAATCACGCCGATAAACATGTAGCCGCTGTTGTTTGTGGCAACAGCGGACAACCCGACCAGCCATGGCTGGACGGTATTGCTGGCCAGGTAATAGTCCTGCTTTGTTCCCCGGCTTTTCTTTGCAGACAGAACCCCTACAAGGGTGAACATCAGCAGGAAGCACAGGAAGGAGAGAATCATGGCGTAGTCAGGCGGTCCACGGGTACGGTGTGTCGGCCTGGATGAATGTTGCTGGTTTACAGGTCAGGATGCGAGGCATATGGCGCGTCCGTGATCGTGCACTTCCACCAGGCAACTGTGCAAACTCCGCACGGCATCCTCCCAGTGGTCCTTGTTGATAACAAACTGCATGTCGACCTGACGCATGCACTGGTGCATGGCCAGTACACTTATGTCCTTTTCTGCCAGTGCACCTACCGTTTTGGCCAACAGGCCGGGCACCTGCATGTCACTGCCGATAGCCGATACGATAGCGACTTCCTGATGATTGATTTCCGCATCGGGAAATTGTTCTTCCAGTGCACGACAAATGCGCTTCACTGTTTTCAGATTGGTGGACAGGTAGTGGGTAATCGTATTTGCATTAATGTCCTTTGAAACAACATGCGCCTTGAAGCGGTTGATACACCGGAGGATAGTGGTGTCATAACGGCTGAAATTCCCCGCCATATCCTGGTCAAACAGTTCAATGGCATGAACCCCTCTGCATCCGGCAATGATCTCGACGCGGGGTTTTTCACTAATATAATCGCTGGTGATTAATGTGCCCGCGTGTTCTGGTTCAAAGGTGTTCTTGACGCGCAGGGGGATATTGTTCTGTCGCAGGCCCTTGGCAGCCTTGGGGTGAATCGCTTCCATACCGAGATTGGCCAGCTGATCAGCCACATCGTAATTGGTCCGACCGATGGGCACGGCGTTGTCGTCGCCCACCAACCTCGGGTCGGCACTGCTGAGATGAAATTCCTTGTGGATGACGGCTTCGCAGGCGTCCGTGATGACCGTCAAACGACTGAAGGTCATTTCACTATAGCCCCGGTCAAAACTGGACATCAGCCCATCCTCAGTGTGGGCATAACCAGTGACGATAGGTAATTGGCTGTCTAGATCGATGTCTTCAAAAGTGGCTTTGATGCGTTCATCCAGCGACATGTGCCGGGTGGTTTTCCAGCCGGTCAAATCCACAAAACAGGCATTGATGCCGTCTCTTTGTAACAGCCTGGCAGTATTCCAGGCACTGTGTGCTTCGCCGATGCTGGCCAGCATCTCGCGGACTGTTGCCAGGTGAACTTCCAGCGCAAAGTGACCGTGCTGGCAAAGCTTTTTCAGATCGCTCAGGCAATGCTCGGCCTCGTCGAGCCGATCACCAATAAACCGGTTGGCGTCGGCAAGCATTTTCGGATCGTCAAACAGGTTGCTGTTGATTTCGATAATGCGGGTTCTTAAATCATTAAGAATGTCCAGCCAGCTGTCATCGTTTACCCCATTGGCAAATGAGGCAAAAACACCGGCTTTACCCGTTTTTTTATGTTCCAGCAATTGATCTGTGATGCCACCATAGGCGGACACGACGAAGACACGTTGATATAGCGTATCGCCTGTGGGTTTAAGAATAATATTGTCTCTTACAGCGGCATAATTGCTCATGGAGGTGCCGCCGATTTTTTCCACACTGTGAAAACTCATTAAAGGACTGTCTCCTGTTGCGTCTTTTTCCATTTTTTCGAGCTGGACAGGTTCTCACTGCTCATTGGCTGACCGAGTCTGCATCCAGCTCGTAGGCACCTTCGGCGTTGTGTACTTCCTTGCCATTGAGTGCGGGGTTGAAGACGCAGGCCATTTTCATCTCTTTAAAGGATCGCAGAACATGGCGGTCGTGTTTATCAAGAATGTAAAGGATGCCTGGGCTGATCGGATATTTCTTGCCATCATCAAGCGTTTCCACTTCACCTTCCCCGGAAATGCAATAAACAGATTCCAGATGATTCTGATAATGCATACGAAAATCGGCCCCTGCATAAATGGTGGTGATGTGAAAGGAAAACCCCATTTGATCATCTTTGAGCAGCATTCGCGTGCTTTCCCAGTTGCCGTCGGGAGAGACGATTCTGCGTGAAGTTTTTTCTGCTTCCTGAAGTTGTCTGACTATCATCATGACCTCGGTTGTTTGTGAAAAATCGGTTAGGTAGAGCCCTGCGAAATCAATCAGTACCCGGTCGTTAGCCGGGTACTGATCACCAGTATTTGTCAGGCCGAAATCGGGCTGGGTCCGGTTCTTTTAGGCGTACCTTTGTCAACTTCATCGCTGACCGAGTAGTCGCCTTCGAAAAAATCCTTTTCCTCCGGGATGGAGTCCGCCTTGGCGCAAACTTCCTTGATGGCCTCCTCCAGAATATCGATGCCTCTTTGCAGATTATCCTGGCGGATGGTCAGCGGGCAGAGAAACTTGACCACATGGTCATCGGCACCGCTGGTCTCAATAATCAATCCTTTCTGGAAACACCGGCGGGTGATCTGTTCGGCCAGTTCACCGCTGACACAGTTGATGCCCCTGAACATGCCCCGGCCGTGAGGGTTGAAATTTCCCTCGCCGTACTCACTGACGATCTTGTCTACCCGATCGGCAATGTAATGCCCTTTTTGCTGAATTTCTTTTGCGAAAGTGTCATCTTTCCAAAAGTGGTCGATTGCTGCCTTGGCAGTGACAAATGCATGGTTATTACCCCTGAAAGTGCCATTGTGTTCTCCCGGTTTCCATTCATCAATTTCCGGTTTCATCAGAACCACGGAAAATGGCAGGCCATAACCACTCAGTGACTTGGATAGAGTGACGATGTCAGGGTAAATACCGGCCTCTTCAAAACTGAAAAAGGTTCCGGTTCGACCACAACCAGCCTGGATATCATCGATAATCAGCAATACCTCATGGCGTTTGCAGATTTCCGACAGGCTTCTAAGCCAGGTCATTGATGCAGCATTAATGCCGCCTTCACCCTGAACTGTTTCGACGATAACGGCAGCGGGTTTGTCGACCCCGCTGCTGGAGTCTGACAAAACTTTATCCAGTAGGTTGGTGGTATCAAAATCATCACCGAGGTAGCCGTCATAGGGCATTCTTGTGGCACCTGGCAAGGCAATGCCTGCTCCCCCACGGTGGGTTGAATTGCCAGTGATGGATAAAGAGCCCAAGCTCTGACCATGCCAGCCATTGGTGAACGAGATAATGTTTTCCCGGCCGGTATATTTGCGCGCAATCTTGAGTGAGGCTTCCACTGCGTTGGTACCGGTCGGGCCGGTGAACATGACAATGTAGTTGAAACCCCGCGGTTTCAGGATGTTATCGCTAAAGCTTTCCAGAAACTCGCCCTTGGCACGAGTGTGTAAATCAAGGCCCTGGGTGATGCCATCACGCTCAATATATTCCAGGAGTTTTTCCTTGAAGACGGGGTGGTTGTGGCCATAATTCAGGGAGCCTGCTCCGGCCAGAAAGTCCAGATATTGGTTCCCTTCCTCATCATAGATAAATTCACCCTGAGCCTTGTTGAATAAACGTGGGAAGGCTCTGGCATAGCTGCGTACTTCAGATTCAATTTCATCAAAAATTTTCATGATTTCCTCAATTAGTCCTTTTCGGAGATTAGGCTTCAGTGGCCACAGGCTGGTTAAAGGGCCCGATTCTGACCAGTATTTCGGTGTCGTGTTGACCGGCGAAGTGTATTTCACGGTCAAACAGCGGAGACCTGGCCAGATTGGCGTGTAACTTGTCGGCCAGTCCCTGGAATAAAGCCCAGGAAGCCGGATTGTTTTCAGTAATCGTGGTTTCAATGTGATTGATGTCTCTGCACTTCTGGCGGGCGAGAATGCTGGTCAGCATCCGCGAGGCTAGACCTTGACCACGGGCGCTTTCGCCGACGGCGACCTGCCAGATAAACAGCGTGTTGGTTTTTTCTGGTGAGCGATAACCCGAGATAAAGCCGACCAGTTCGCCATTAATTTCTGCGGCCACGGATGTGCATGAAAAATGCGTGCATTGCAGCAGATTGCAATAGACGGAGTTCGGGTCGAGGGGATGACACTGGGCAACCAGTTGGTGTACCCGCACGCCGTCCTCCGGCGTTGGTGGACGAAGTGTGATTTTGCGGTCCATAAGAAGTAACAATATTCCTGTTTGGTGAAATAAAAATATACAGCTCAAATAATATTTTTCTTTTGAAAATCTTTTTTTCTGCTGGGATTCTTGCAAAGAATCCCTTATGTCTAAAAATAATTAAACTATATAATTAGAGCTCTAAATATTATACTCGAAAGCAGGAAATTGTCCAGTTGACCACAGCCTGGGAGCTTATTCCGGAATGGCCGTGTTACATTACAAACGGGTATGAATTGACTGTCAGAGGTGATCATTGGAGTCTATTGAGCATGTCTTGATTGCGTTGCGGCGGGTTATCAGGGCAACGGATCTTTACTCTAAACGTTTGGCTAAGACATCCGGCCTGACCGTGCCGCAAATCCTGTTACTACAGGCGATTCGTGATAGGGGGCAAGTGACGATTGGTGAGTTGGCCGCTGATATCAGCCTGAGTCAGGCGACGGTAACAACCATTATCGATCGGCTTGAGAAGAGGCAGTTGGTCTACCGTGTTCGATCAACAGCAGATAAACGCAAGGTTCATGCTTTCTTGACCGAGAACGCAATTGATGTATTGAAAAATGCCCCCACGCCATTACAACAACATTTTTCGCGTCAGTATGCCAACCTCAGTGACTGGGAACAGGCGATGATTGTCTCTGCATTGCAGCGGGTCGCCCAGATGATGGATGCTGAAAAAATTGATGCCTCGCCGGTGCTGGATTTGGGCATGCTGGATAGCCAGCCATCCCGGGCTGAACCGGATGTGTTGCTATCGGAAGCCACGGCCAAAGGGTGCTCAACGCACCCGGCAGACTGAATGGTGTGACCAGTCAGGCAATGAGATGGTAGCGGCTGTTGAGAACATCCATGATTTCCGCTTTTGGCCTGTCGGGCAGGTGCAGTTTTCCACCGGTAATTTTTTCGGCAATCGAAACATATGTTCTGGAAACCTCGAGCAAAACAGAGGCGGGCAGCTCATTGTCTCTGGCCAATGCCTGGCGCTCGGTCATTCGATCCTTGTTGAGGAGAATATCGGGGTCAGGGAAGTGGTTGAGTAACAGTTGTCGGAAACTTTCTTTTGAATTTTCGATCACTTCGCCATTCCGATAGCTTTGACCATCCCAGATTCGTGATGAGTCCGGGGTGCCTACTTCATCCATGTAAATCAATTTTTCATTGCCGGTTTTGTCTTTGACGTAGCCAAATTCAAACTTGGTATCTACAAAAATCTGATCGATTGCCGCCA
>NZ_CBFHYF010000059.1:0-8297 GCF_965660005.1 Porticoccus sp. | reverse complement strand
ACCACAAAATGTCACTCGTAGCTGGGCAATTCAGCCGCCCCGCAATACGGAAGTGCTGGTCCTCGACACGCCCGCCAGACCGGACCTGAACAATCTCAGCCCATTGCTGCGTGAGGCGACCGCCATACTTTTGCCGGTGTTAACGGCCGAATTTGATTTGCACGCCATTGCCACTACCGTCCAGCAACTGCAGCGGATGCTGCCGTCCAAACAGACTATCGCCATGGTCTTGAATCGTGTGCCACGAACTGTCACCACCGCCAGACAGACAGAGGCGTTGGCCAAACAGTTTCAACTTCCGGTCATCGGCAGCTTGCGCAATTCGTGCAATTACCTCAACGCCGCCAGCCAGGGCCTCGGCATGGTCGAAATGCACGGAGCCCACTACAAGGGTGATCAAAAAGATATCGCGCGCATTGCCGAATGGTGTGCTGGCAAAACATCGGACAAACCTGTCCGGCAATTCAGGCAAATCAGCCCGGAAACCATTGCACTGGCCTGCAGTGCCTGACCTGCCATACCCGGACCGGCTTCAGTCGGGGCGCAATGAAAGCGCCAGCTGGTAAAGCGCGTTTTTCTGACCGCCGGTAATTCTGGCCGCCAGAGCGGCAGCCTGTTTGACGGGCAGATCATCCAGTAGCGTTTTCAGGATTCTCAATTGCTCTGCCTCGGACGCGCTGACAGCGTCAACGTTCCCTTTCACCATCACCACCATTTCGCCTTTTTGCTGGTTGCTGTCCGCGAAAACCTGCTGCAATATTGTCGTCAGGGTACCGGTCAGGAATGTCTCGAAGGTCTTGGTGATTTCTCTGGCCAGCACCGCTTCACGGTCGGAGCCGAAGGTGGCAATCATATCCCTCAGTGTGTCGAGTATCCGGTGAGGGGACTCATAAAAAATCATTGTCTGGGCTGATCCGGCAAGGGTTTCAAATCTTTTCAGTCTGGCGGCAGTTTTTGGCGGCGGGAACCCCTCAAAACTGAACCGGTCACTGGGCAAGCCAGAAGCGCTCAGGGCTGCAATAGCGGCGCAGGCACCGGGAATCGGCGTGACCCTGATGTCCCGCAACCGGGCCTCTCTGACCAGACGGTAGCCTGGATCAGAGATCAACGGCGTTCCCGCATCCGAGATAAGCGCCACCGTCTGGCCCTGTACCAGCATATCGAGAACCCGGCCCATCTGTTGCTCATCGCTGTGATCGTGATAGGCAGCCAGCGGTGTATCGATGCCGAGATGTTTCAGCAATCGACCACTGTGACGGGTATCCTCTGCAGCAATGAGATCAACCGCATGGAGAACCTCAACGGCTCGGGGTACCATATCACCCAGATTACCAATGGGCGTGGCCACCACATACAATTGACCCGGCATAAGAAATGACACCTATGTTCAAATTTAGAATAACAGCGATGGTGCTGCTGGGACTGGTTTTAGTGCTCGGCGGCTGCACTCAGACGGGCCGCGACACACCGAAAACCGGTCCGTCGACACCCTTGAGTCCCGCAGAGCGCGCCGAACAGGCGCTCTCACTGGCCGCGAACAGCATAGCACCGCACCGACAACTCCACCAACTGGATGCTGCCGAGTTTCTGGTACTCGCGGGAGACAACCAGCAGGCCCTAAAGGTATTGTCATCACTTGATCAGAATGCGCTTTCCGGTCAGCGCCTTGTGGACTTCCGCTTGCTGTTCGCCGAAGTGGCCATGGGCCAGGAACGGTTTTTTCTCGCAAGAGACTTACTCACAGACCCGGAATTCACAGCCAATGCTGGTCAACTGTCTACCAGCCTTCGGATTAAGTGGCAAAAACTGCGCGGGGAGCTGTTTTCACTATTGGGGGAAGATGAGCAAAGCATTCGCGCTTACGCGGAACTTTCCAGCCTGGTCAAATCAACCGGGGAACAGACAGCCATTTCCGAAGCGATATGGCGATTGCTGACCCACATTTCACAGAAGCACCTGGCGGCATTGCAGGCAACGGAATCCGATCCACTGCTACAGGGCTGGTACACACTTGCCAGCAGGGTTCGGAAAAACCAGGGCGATATGGACAAACAGCTCCGCGAGATAACAGATTGGCAAATTAAGTGGCCAGACCATCCTGCTGCCCTGCATCCGCCACCATCACTCACGGCATTACAGGAAGTCGCGAATAATCTCCCTGAACAGATTGCAGTGCTGCTGCCACTGCAGGGTTCCCTTGCAGAGGCAGGCAAAGCCATTCGCGGCGGCATACTCTCCGCCTGGTATGACGTCAGGGGAGCTCGCGGCAAGACACCATTAATACGTTTTTACGACACTTCCTCGAGCAATGACATCGGCCCTCTCTACCAGCAGGCTATCAGCGAAGGGGCCGAGCTGATCATAGGCCCGGTACAACGGGAAAAAGTTGGCCAGTTACTCGCCCTTCCGGACTTGCCGGTACCGACTGTGGCGCTCAATTATCTGGATACGCCCCGCACTGAGCCCCACCAGAATTTTTTTCAATTTGGCCTTTCCTCCACCGCTGAAGCGCGTCAGGTCGCCGACCGGGCATGGCTCGAGGGACGCCGGTTCGCACTAGCCATCACACCAGACTCCAACTCGGGAAGACGTGCATTGGCAGCATTCAGGGAGCGCTGGCAAGAGCGAGGCGGCACGCTGGTCGAAGTTCCCGCCTACGGAGCATCCCAGAGCGATTTCATCGCGCTGCTAAAGCCCGAACTTCAAATTGCACAGAGCATTGAGCGCAACAACCGCTTACAGCGTTTACTCGGTAAACAACTGGCTCATACGCCCAGGCGGCGCCAGGATCTGGACATGGTTTTTCTGATAGCCTCACCCAATCAGGCACGACAGATCAAACCCACACTGGGTTTTCTTTTCGCCAGTGATCTCCAGGTTTATGGCACTTCCCAACTTTTTAGCGGCATACAGGATCCGGCACGCAATCGCGATCTGGACGGGGTTCGTTTCAGCGCCATGCCCTGGACACTCCCCGGCTACAGTGCCGACTCTATGGGACCAGCAGAAGATCTTGAACCTATTTACCGGCATATGTTTGCGCTGGGCATTGATACCTACCATTTGCACCAATGGCTGGGGCAAATGCTGTTGTTTCCCAATATCCGGCTGCCCGGGAACACCGGCATGCTATATCTGACACCACCGGACACCATTGAACGGGAACAGCCCTGGGGTGTTTTTAAAAATGGCAGGGTGGTTCCCGCCATACAATTGCAGAAAAAAATCCTTAAAGCCGAGCACCAAGCGGCTTCTTCACATCAAACCCCTTGATACCAGCGAATAACTGTTCCAGTTATCGGGAAATACATACGGGGGAAAGTATCAGAAAAAAGGAATTTTCAAATGACGAAAGGGAAACCACCGGCCCGCTCGAACCAGAGCGGTGCTATTGCCGAACAGTGGGCCAGAACATTTTTGGAAAGACAGGGTCTGGTGACCCTGCATCGGAATTACCGGACCCCACAGGGAGAAATCGACCTGATAATGCAGGAGGGTCAGACCGTGGTCTTTGTCGAAGTTCGACTGCGCAATCATGCCGCCTTCGGTGGTGCGATCTATAGTATTGATCACAGGAAACAACGGCGAATCGTTGCTGCGGCCCGGCATTTTTTACAAGCCACTCGGACGTGGGACAAGGTAGCCTGCCGTTTTGATGCGGTGTGCCTCAGCAAAGACATCACTAATGACCCATCTTATCAGGTAGAATGGCTGCCAAACGCCTTTGACCACTAACCCCAGAAAACCAAAGAAAACCTATGGAATCCAGTGTTATTGAGCTATTTCACGAGAGCATTGAAGCGAAAATGGCTTGTGGCGAGACACTGGCACCATTGATTGTCGAAGCCAGCACAGTGGCGGTTCAACGGTTACTCCAGGGACAGAAGATACTCTGTTGTGGCAATGGCCTCTCCGCTTCACTATCAAATATTTTTTCCCAATCCCTGTTACTGCAATATAAACTGGAAAGGCCGGGTCTACCGGTAATCTGCCTGAACAGCAATAGCTCTACAATTACTGCTATCGGCCATTATCACAGTGTCAGTGAAATTTTCAGCAGACAACTAAAAACCTTGGGCCAGGCAGAGGATGTACTGGTTATCTTTAGCCTCGGGACCAACCCAAGCAATCTGGTCCAGGCAATTCACACCGCCCATGACCGCGACATTTCTGTCATTGGTTTTACTGGTGCAGGCGATGTCGACCTGTCGGCATTGCTGAGTGGCGACGATATTGAGATTCGCGTTGATCATCATGACCGACATCGCATCAGCGAAATTCATTTATTGAGCCTGTTCTGTCTTTGTGAGCTTATTGATCAACAATTGTTTGGAGGAAATTCTTGATGTTGCCACGTCTGGCACCTCTGTTACTCGCGGGTATGCTCGCTCTCTCGGGCTGCACCAGTATTATCCATGCAACCACCGACGAGCCAATCAAGCCCGACCCCTCGTCCACCTCGCTGGGCACCGATATTGATGACTGGCAGATGGAAACGCTGATCGGTGTCAATATCAAGAAAGCCCACACAGACCTTGAGAGAGCTCACGTCAACATTACAGCATACAATGGCGTGATTCTGCTGACCGGTGAAGTGGCTACCGGCGAGCTTCGTACACTGGCGGGTGATACAGCAAGAAAGTTTCGCGGCGTCCGTCAAGTACATAATGAACTGCAGATACGCACCCCAACATCCCTGATCTCGAGAAGCAATGACACCTGGCTAACCACCAAGGTAAAGGCCAAGCTAATTGCTGAAAAAAACCTGAAATCGTCGACCATTAAAGTGACCACTGAAAACAGCGTGATCTATCTGATGGGGCTCGTGACGCATAGTACCGCCGATCAGGCAGCCCTCATTGCCAGCAAAACCCGCGGTGCTCAGCGGGTGGTGAAGGTTTTTGAATATATCGATTAACAACGCTATCTATAAAAAAACCGGCCCGGCTGATCACCGGGCCGGTTTTTTTATTACTCGGGAATGACTAAATCAGTTCGACGGCAATCGCAGTGGCTTCTCCGCCACCAATACAGATAGCCGCCACACCCTTGCGCTTCCCATAGGTTTGCAAAGCACCCAGAAGAGTCACAATAATCCGGGCACCCGAGGCGCCAATGGGGTGACCCAGTGCACAGGCTCCACCGTGAATATTGACTTTTTCATGGGGCAAACCCAATTCTTTCATGGCCGCCATAGTGACACAGGCAAAGGCTTCGTTAATTTCAAACAGGTCCACATCGTCCTTGCTCCAGGCCACTTTCGCGAGCAGCTTATTGATGGCACCTACCGGAGCGGTTGTAAACCACTCAGGTTCCTGAGAATGGGTACTGTGGGCGTGAATGGTTGCCAGGGGTTTCATGCCCAGTTTTTCTGCAACAGAAAGACGGGTCAACACCAGGGCAGCAGCGCCATCACTGATAGAACTGGCATTGGCCGCTGTCACAGTGCCGTCTTTGATAAACGCCGGGCGCATTTGCGAGATTTTATCGGCAACCGATTTGCTAGGCTGCTCATCGATTGAGCAGACTACCTCACCCTTGCGGGTTTTAACGGTTACAGGCGTTATTTCATGCTCAAAACTGCCGTCCTTGATCGCCCGTTGAGCCCGCTCCAGTGAGGTCACGGCAAATGCATCCTGCTCCTCTCTGGTAAAACCGAATTTACTGACACATTTTTCGGCGAAAATACCCATCGCTTCGCCATTGTAGGCATCCTCAAGGCCATCCATTGTCATGTGGTCAAAAATCTGCGCATGCCCAAACCGGTAACCGCTGCGACCTTGGGTCATCAGGTATGGGGCGTTAGTCATGCTCTCCATTCCACCGGCTACAGCCACATCCACATTACCCAGTGTCAGGCTGTCACAGGCATTCATCACCGCTTTCATACCGGAGCCACATACCTTATTGAGGGTAGTGGCACCCACACTCGGCGGCAATCCCGCACCAATGGCAGCCTGGCGAGCCGGTGCCTGCCGGAGGCCAGCCGTGAGGCAACAACCCATATCCACGGAGTCAATCAGCTCTCCGGCAACCCCTGCCCGTTCAATGGCAGCCCTGATGGCCACGGCACCGAGCTCTGTTGTGGGAACACCGGTAAACTGCCCTTGCATGCTACCGATAGGCGTTCTTGCCATACCGGCAATGACAATTGGATCTGACATAATTGAGACCTCTATTTTACAATTCTGAGAGAGGGTTTTTTGCCATTGTCTCCAGCAATCCCTCCAGAAGGTTTCTCTTTCGATGGTACAGATTTCACAGGACCCGGCCCGGCAGGTGGTTGAGGATCGTGGCCAGTCTCTGGTTCGAACATCATACCCTGACCGTTTTCACGAGCATAAATGCCCAATATAGACTGCACAGGTAACTCTATCGTACTCGGCACCCCCCCAAATCGGGTAGTAAAGGAAATGATCCGGTTGTCCATCACCAACGAGGTTATTGCTCGCGGTGCCAGATTCAACACAATCTGTCCGTCACTGACATGTTGCTGGGGAACAGCAACCCCTGGATAAAAGGCATCGGCGACTATGTAGGGAGTGCAGTCGTTATCCACAATCCAGTCATAGAATGCCCGAACCAGATAAGCTTTATTTGACGTCATGCTCATGACAGTAATTTCGGCCCAATATCTCTGTGCTGCAGTTTACGAAAAAAGGGACATATCATGCCCCCTTTTCAAGATCCTTTCCGGCCACAGAGGGTTTTCACATATCCCTTTCAAACTCTGACAGACTTTCTGCAAAGGACGGCCGGTCAAACAATCGTTTCATATAGTCCTGTAAAGGCTTTGTCTGACGATTTGATGGCAGTTTAATCTCAAGGTGCTTTAATCGCCACAAAATAGGTGCCAGGCAGCAGTCGACCAGCGTGAACTCTTCGCTCATAAAAAATGGCAGATCGGCAAAGATCGGTGCAATGCTTGTCAAGCTGTCACAAAGCTCCTTGCGGGCTATTTCAACTGCCTTGTTGTCATTGCTGCCAATAATAAAATCCAGTTGACTACAGCAATCCCGCTCAATACGGTGCATGAACTGGCGGCTCAACGCTCTGGCCACGGGATAGACAGGCAGTAATGGCGGGTGAGGGAATCGCTCGTCGAGATACTCCATCATCACTTTGGTTTCATAGAGTGCCAGATCCCGATCTACCAGGGTAGGGAGGGATGCGTAGGGATTCAGTTCAAGTACATCTTCGGGCAAATTTTTGCCGTCGACATTTTCGATGTCTACCGTGACCCCTTTTTCTGCCAAAACAATACGTACACGATGGCTGTAGTGGCATGTAGGGTCAGAAAAAAACGTCATCGAAGATCGTTTTGCAACAACCCCCATAATAAAACCTCAGTTGTGTTGTTATTGGCAGTTGGATGGCGACCATACCATATGGTAGCCATCCCCATTGAAATCAGTGAATCTCTTTCCAGTATTCCCTGTTCAGCAACCAAACCCAGATGAAGAGGAAGGCAAGAAAGAGCAAAACGTAGGTGCCGATTCTCTTGCGATCCTCGACCATTGGTTCTGCGGTGTAGGAAAGAAAGTTTACCAAGTCATATGCCGCTTGGTCGTATTCCTCCGGAGACAGAGCCCCTTCCTGAATGAGTGTATAACGCCCGCAATTGTCTTCGAGGATTTCCTCGCGGGTCAAGGGATCTCGCTTCACACCACCATTGGCGGCGACCACGGGTCCCGGCGCGCACTCCTGAAGTCCCTGAAGATCGAGCAAGGCATGCGGCATGCCCACATCCTTGAACACCTTGTTATTGACGCCCATCGGACGGTTCGGATCGGCGTAGAAGTGTCGCAGGTAAGTATACACCCATTCGGATGTACGGGCGCGGGTAATCATGGTGAGGTCTGGCGGCGGGGCACCAAACCACTGTTTACCTTTTTTCTTGGTCATGGCAATTTTCATCAAGTCCCCGATCTTCTGATCGGCAAACACCAGATTGTCCATCACCAGACCTGCGGGCATTTTCAGGTCTGAGGCGACCCGGCCCCAACGTGAATACTCAGCTGAGTGACAACCCATGCAATAGTTTACAAACAGCTTGGCGCCTCGCTGCAAGGACACCTTGTCTGAGGGGTCGGCTTCGAATTCATCACAGGGGATGGTGCCGCAATGGTATTCCGACTCGGCACCGACCGCTTTCAGTGGCAGCCAGGCCAGCAGAATGACTAGCAACAACCCACCCATGGACTTCCAGAAACCAAAGCCACCATCAGTAGTCACCCGCTTCGGCTCAGGCTGGGTTTTCTCCATTCTGGTCCAGATCGGCATCGCCAGGAAGAACA
>NZ_CBFHYF010000058.1:0-8328 GCF_965660005.1 Porticoccus sp. | reverse complement strand
GCGGATCGCAGTGGCCAGCGGCCGAATCAGCTCTCCGGCGGGCAGTTGCAGCGGGTGGCGATTGCTCGTGCGATTGTCATGAAGCCCCGTATCCTGCTGGCAGACGAGCCCACCGGCAATCTGGATCAGTCCGCCGGTCACGAGGTTATTGACGTGCTGGAAAACCTGAACCGTGAGGGCATTACCTTGATCGTTGTCACCCATGATGCCAGTCTCGGCCAGCGGGCGAAGCGCCTGATCAAGATGGTCGATGGCGCGATTGCCCTAGATACAGGACCTGACCATGTTGCTGTGGGACCAGATAGGATTTAACGGGCAGATTTTTCTCCGCCATCGGGTGCGCACCGGCCTGTTATTGCTGGCGGTGGGCCTCGGTGTGGCCTCGGTGATTCTTCTCACCAGCCTCGGTGAGGGAGCCCGCCGTTATGTGGACCGGGAATTTGCGGCGCTGGGCAACCAACTACTGGTTGTGCTGCCGGGGCGCAAGGAAACCACAGGTGGCGCACCACCTATGTATGGCGCTGCCCCTCGGGATCTCACCCTTGAAGATGCCTGGGCGCTGGAACGCATTCCTTCGGTTCGGGCGGTGGCGCCGGTCATTGCCGGAACGGCACAGGTTTCCCTGGCCAGTCGCTCGAGGGAAGTCATTGTGCTTGGCAGTACTCCGGCCATCTTTCAGGTGCGCCGGATGCTAGTGGCGCAGGGCAATATACTGCCGGAGCGCAGTCGGGCGGCAGCGATGGCGGTTTGTGTGCTGGGTGCCAAATTGAAGCAGGAGCTATTTGGCAACCGGCGGGCTATCGGCGAATGGGTGCGGGTGGGCGATCGCCGTATGCGGGTCATCGGCGTTCTGGAGTCCCGCGGCGAGTCGCTGGGGCTGGATCTGCGAGACATGATTATTGTGCCGGTGCGCACCGCCGAACAGATGTTTAATTCCCCCGGCCTGTTTCGGATCCTGATGGAACTGGATGACAACGCCGACTTTAGCAAAGTGGAGCAGCGGATTCGGGCAATTATCATCGAGCGCCATGAAGGCGATGATGATGTCACCCTGATCAGTGAAGATGCCATTCTGGCTGCTTTTGACAATATTTTTACCACCCTTACACTCGCCATTGCTGCTATCGCGGCCATCAGCCTGCTGGTGGCAGGCATTCTGATCATGAATATCAGTCTGGTCTCCGTCAGCCAGCGGCGTCGGGAAATCGGCTTGCTGAAAGCCCTGGGTGGCAGCAGTCGTCAGGTGCGCCAGCTGTTTCTCGGTGAATCGTTATTGTTGGTCAGTCTGGGATCTTTGGCGGGGATTGCCGCGGCCTGGCTGGCAGTGCTGCTACTGGGGCGTCTGTGGCCGGTCTTCCCTCTTACGCCACCCTGGTGGTCGATGCCGGCCGCGGTGGGTACTGCGCTGTTGGCTGGACTGCTGTTCTCGCTGTTGCCGGCCCGTCGCGCGGCGGCACTGGACCCGGTACTGGCGCTGCGGGGGCAGGATCAATGAGGTTTTTGGACTACCTGCACTGGATTTTTCGCTCCCTGTGGATGCAACGCCTACGCACAGCCCTCACCATAACCGGTTTTGCGATCGGTATTGCCGCCATGGTTTTACTGAGCGCTCTGGGCGAGGGACTGCGTCAGTTTGTGATCCATGAATTTACCCAGTTTGGCAGTCATATCGTGGCGATCACGCCGGGCAAAACCGAAACCTTTGGTCTTGGCGGCATCCTCAATACCACCCGACCACTGTCGCTGGAAGATGCCGAAGCGTTGATGACACTGCCCGGTGTGCAGGAAGTTGTGCCGGTGGTCATGGGCAATGCGCAAATCAAGGTTGGCGGGCGCAGCCGCTATACCGATGTGGCTGGCGTGGGCGCACTGGCTCACAAGGCCTGGAAACTTGATATTGCGCTGGGGTCATTTTTGCCGCAGGAGGATGCTGGCCGCGCCCGGCCCTTTGCGGTAATGGGCAGCAAGCTGAAACAGGAGCTGTTTGGCAACAGCAATCCACTGGGTGAGTTTGTTCATATTGGTGGCAACCGCTTTCGGGTAATCGGCGTCTTGGCACCGAAGGGGCAGTTTCTTGGCACGGATCTGGACGACATGATTTATATCCCCGCCAACAAGGGGTTGCAGATTTTCAACCGGGACAGCCTGATGGAAATTGATATTTTCTACAGTTCGTCTGTGACCACAGAGACGTTGGTCAAGCGCATCAGGGACAGGCTTATCGCACGACACGGCGGCGAGGATTTCACCATCGTCACCCAGGACCAGATGATGGCCACCATGGATAACATCCTGCGGATTCTCAAATATGCGGGTGGAGGACTGGGGGCAATTTCGCTGCTGGTGGGTGCCGTGGGCATTACCACTATTCTGACCATCACCGTGGTGGAGCGAACTGCTGAAGTAGGCCTGCTCAGGGCTCTGGGGTCTGGCCGAAGTCAGGTGCGAAACCTGTTTCTCGGCGAAGCCGTGTTGCTCGGCCTGGTGGGTGGTCTGACGGGGGTGTTGGTGATTGCGTTGCTGGTTCTGTTACTGGCACTGTGGGTACCGGCACTGCCGGTGGCATTCAAACCGGAAATTGTTGCTGTCGCGCTGGGTATTTCCATGCTGACCGGATTAGTGGCCGGTGTTCGACCCGCGATGGGTGCGACCCGGCTCAGTCCTATCGACGCGCTGCGCAGTGAATAATCACCGATCAGTCTTCGATCGGAAAGGACACCAGTTCAGGAGGCTGCCGGTCCCTGATGCGGATATACCAGCCCCGCTGATGCCAGTCCCCCAGTACCAGCCGCTCACCATAGGCCATGTGGTGGTGAAAGGGGCGGTGGGTGTGACCGTGGATCATCAGTTTCACCTGATACTGCGCCATCAGTTGTTCGACGGCTTCCTCCGACACATCCATGATATTGTCTGACTTGTTGGTGTTGGCCTGCGTGCTTTTCTGTCGCCACTGCACCGCCATGTTCTGGCGTTTTTTCAGGGGTAGGTGGCGCAACAGGAATTTCATCAGTGGGTGGCGGTACTTGCGGCGAAATTTCTGATAGTCGGCATCGCCGGTACACAGGGTATCGCCATGCAGCAGCAGCACTTGCTGGCCCCCCAGCTCCGTCAAATGGTGGTCGGGCAGCAGAGTGGCGCCGGTTTCCCGGGCGAACTGCCTGCCGATCATGAAATCCCGGTTGCCGTGGGTAAAAAACAGCTTGATACCGTTGTCGGAGTGTTTTTTCAGCCCGGCAATCACCTGACGGGCCAGTGGCGAGGGATCATCGTCCCCGATCCAGGCCTCAAACAGGTCGCCGAGGATGTACAGCGCCTCGACGTCGGCGGCCTGATTTTCCAGAAAAGCAAAAAACGCCCGGGTTACTGCCGGGCGTTCTGGGGAAAGGTGCAGATCGGAAATCAGCAGTGTGGTCATCAGCGCCACCTGCCGTGTCCGGGAGAGACCTTATTTATCGGCGTAGGCATCGCTGACGGTGACCTTCTGGATTTCCACGGGATCCTTGGGTACATCCTGATGCATGCCGTGGCGGCCAGTGGGTACATTCTTGATTTTGTTGACCACATCCATGCCATCGGTAACCCGGGCAAATACCGCATAGCCCCAACCCTGGGGGTTCTTGCCGCTGTGGTTGAGGAAGGTATTGTCCGCAACGTTGATGAAGAACTGCGAACTGGCAGAGTGGGGATCATTGGTCCGCGCCATCGCCAGGGTGCCGGTCTCATTGGCCAGGCCGTTATCGGCTTCATTCTGGATCGGGTCGCGGGTGGGTTTGTTCTGCATGTCGGCCGTCATGCCGCCGCCCTGAATCATGAATCCGTCAATGACGCGATGGAAGATGGTTCCTTCATAGAAGCCGTCGCGGCAGTACTGCAAAAAATTAGCCGAGGAAACCGGGGCTTTATCGAAATCCAGCTCAAGGCTGACATCGCCGTAATTCGTGTGCAGTGTAATCATCTGTAGTGAATCCTGTGACTGTCAAAAGAGGGGCGTATGGTACGTTTTTCAGGGGTGAATTTAAACTGCTTTGCAACCGGACTGACGACTGCTGCCGGATGTTTGGCACACATTCAGGGCGTGTGGGTATCCTCCGGACGCAGATGTGGGGTGATTGCCGGCGCGTCGATGCGTGCCTGCCAGCCCTGTATCACAGCGCACAGCAGAATCAGGGCAATACCGATCCACAGGCCCATATTGGGATAGAACTGCCAGAAAATCATATCCACGCCGAGGGCCATGATGATGGCCGTGTACTGGAACGGTGCCACGATCACCGGTTTGCCCACCCGGTAGGCCGCCACCATCATGATAAAACCAAATGCACCGCCGCTGCCGGAGACCAGCACCATCAGCAGCGTTTTGCTGTCCAGCTCTATCCAGGCCTCCTGCTGCCAGAAAAATGCCGCCAGCAAAAGCGGGATGTAGATGTAATAGTTCATCGACCAGTCCGATTCGGTGCGGGACAGGTAGCGCGACCAGAGAATCATGATGGCAAAGGCGAGGGGCAGGACCGTCAGCGCCAGATAGTGCCAGCCGGAGTTGCTGACATCCGGCTTCAGCACCAGACAGACACCGATAAAACCGGTGATGGTGGCCAGCCACTGAATGGCATTGGCCCGCTCCTTGAGTATCAGTGGCGAGATGGCCGAAATCAGAATGGGTGCCCCGGCAGTGGCGGCACTCACTGCGCTGATCGGAAAATACTTGATGGCTACATAGTAGCCGAGGCTGATCACAGTAAAGAACAGGCTGCGCAAAAGTTGATGCATGGGCTTGCTGACACGCAGTGTTTGCAGGCGGCCGGTGGCCAGAATAAACACCGTCAGTACCAGCAGTGAGGCGGCGGTGCGAAGGCAGATCAGCTGGCCGAGGGGGATCGTCTCCAGCAGACGCTTGGCCACCGAGTCACCCACCAGAAAAAATATCAGGCAGAGTTGCAGGTAGAGAATGGCTCGGAGGTTCGGGTGCATGGCGGCGATAGGGTTAACTCACGGCTCGATTCTGACGTTTCGCAGAGGACTAATACAGGGCGGAAGCGGAAGAATCCCCCGCTGCTGGTGATCAGTTGTTTATACCGACTCCCCCGGAGGCTATAATCCGGCTCTTTTTTGCGGAGGATGGCCCGGCGGGGCTGCAGTATGGCAGACGACAATAAACCGCTCAATTTTATTCAGCAGTTAATTTCCCGGGAGCTGGCCGACGGCTCGGTGACGAGGGTGATCACCCGTTTTCCACCGGAGCCCAACGGGTACCTGCACCTTGGGCACGCCAAGTCCATCTGCCTGAATTTTGGCCTGGCCGAGCAGTTCGGTGGCGCCTGCAACCTGCGTTTTGATGATACCAATCCGGAAAAGGAAGAGGACGAGTACGTCAAGGCGATTATCGACGACGTGCGCTGGCTTGGTTTCCAGTGGGCTGGCGAGGTGCGCTATGCCTCCGATTATTTCGAGCAGTTGTACCTGTGGGCCCAGTATCTGATTCGCGAAGGCAAGGCCTTTGTCTGTGAGCTGAATGGCGAGCAGATGCGCGAATACCGCGGCACCCTCACCGAGCCGGGCAAAAACAGCCCCTGGCGGGATCGTTCCGTCGAGGACAATCTGCTGCTGCTGGAACAGATGAAAACCGGTGCCATTGACGAGGGCCGCATGACCCTGCGGGCCAAAATCGACATGGCCTCACCGAATATCAACCTGCGCGACCCGGTGTTGTACCGGATCAAGAAAAAAGCCCATCACCGCACCGGCGACACCTGGAATATCTATCCTTCCTACGACTTCGCTCACGGCCAGGAAGATGCCATTGAAGGCGTAACCCATTCTATCTGTACGCTGGAGTTTGCCGCCAACCGTCCCCTTTATGAGTGGTTTATCGACAATCTGCCGGTGCCTTCAAAACCGCGCCAGTTCGAGTTTGGCCGGCTCAACCTGAATTACAGCATCACCAGCAAACGCAAGCTCAAACAGCTGGTGGACGAAGGCCATGTCAGCGGTTGGAACGACCCGCGCATGCCAACGCTCTCCGGCCTGCGCCGTCGCGGTGTCACCTCCCGGGCGATTCGCAATTTCTGCGACAGCCTGGCGGTGGCCAAGACCGATGGGGTGGTGGATATGGCCCAGTTCGAGCACTTTATCCGCGACGACCTGAACGACAACGCGCCGCGAGCCATGTGCGTGCTGCATCCGCTTAAAGTGACCCTCACCAATGTGCCCGAGGGCGAGGTGGAGATGCTTCAAGTGGCCGGCCACCCCAATCGCAATGGCTTCGGTGAACGCCGGTTGCCGTTTACCCGGGAAATCTATATCGACCGCGAGGATTTCAATGAAGACAGCAGCCTGTCCCGCAAGAAGTTCAAGCGGCTGGTGCCTGGCGAGTGGGTGCGGCTGCGCGGTGCCTGTGTCATTCAGGCCAACGAAGTGGTGAAGGATAACCGCGGCGAGATCGTCGAAATTCTGGCGGAAATGATTCCCGGCACCCATGGCGAAGACCCGCCCGAGGGCATTCGTCCCCGCGGCGTGATTCACTGGGTTTCGGCGACGCATTCGGCAGATTGTGAAGTGCGGCTCTATGACCGGCTATTCAGTGATCCGGCACCAGACGCGGGCGAGCGCAACTTCCTCGACTTTATCAACCCGGCATCACTGACTGTGCTGACCGGCTGCAAGGGCGAAATCGGTCTGGCAGAGGCCGTCGCCGGAGACAACTTCCAGTTCGAGCGGGAAGGTTATTTCTGTCGGGATACAGAATCCGATAGCGAGAGTACACTGGTGTTTAACCGCACCATAGAACTCAGGGATAACTGGAAAAGCTGACCGTCGGGGCTCACGCCCCGCTTATTGACAAGATAAGACAAGGCAATATGGCACTGACTCTATACAACACCCTGACCCGGCAGAAAGAGGTTTTCAAGCCCATCGAAGCGGGCAAGATTCGCATGTATGTGTGTGGCATCACCGTTTACGACTACTGTCATATCGGTCACGCCCGGGTACTGGTGGCGTTCGATGTGATCACCCGCTACCTGAGAACCCGGGGCTGGGATGTCACCTATGTGCGCAACATCACCGACATTGACGACAAGATTCTCAACCGAGCCAACAACAATGGCGAAGCATTTACCGATCTCACCGACCGGATGATCGACGCCATGCACGGGGACGAAGACGCCCTCGGCGTGCTGCGGCCCGATCTGGAGCCCCGCGCTACCGCCTACATGGACGACATTCTCGCCATGGTGCAGATTCTGGTGGACAACCACTATGCCTATGCCGCCGACAATGGCGATGTTTACTACCGGGTGAGCCGGTTTGCCGACTACGGCAAGCTCAGTGGTCGCAACCCCGAAGACCTGCTGGCCGGTGCCCGGGTCGAAGTGGACGAAGCCAAGGAAGATCCGCGCGATTTTGCTCTCTGGAAAAGTGCCAAACCCGGCGAAGTAAGCTGGGAATCTCCCTGGGGACCCGGTCGTCCCGGCTGGCATATCGAGTGCTCCGCCATGTCCACCTGCTGTCTGGGGGACACCTTCGATATCCACGGCGGCGGGCCGGATTTGCCGTTTCCCCACCACGAAAACGAAATCGCCCAGAGCGAAGCCGCCACCGGTAAAAAATATGTCCACTACTGGATGCACGCCGGTGCGGTGCGGGTGGACAACGAAAAAATGTCCAAGTCACTGGGCAACTTCTTTACCATCCGTGAAGTGCTGAAAAAATACCATCCGGAAGTGGTGCGTTACTTTTTACTGTCCAGCCATTACCGCAGCCCCATCAATTATTCCGAAGAGAATCTCATTGAGGCTAAGGGTGGCCTGGAGCGCTTCTACACTGCACTGCGCCCTTTTGCCGAGGTGCCGCCCAGCGCTCTAGATGCGTTGAAAGACAGCGATTACTACCGCCGTTTTGTCGAATCCATGGACGACGACTTCAACACCCGCGAGGCACTGGCTGCCATGTACGACCTGGTGCGCGACATCAATACCCGGGCCAAAACCGATCCGGCGCAGGCGGCCAAACTGGCGGCTGAATTAAAAGCGCTGGGCGGCGTATTCGGTATCTTCACGGTGGACCCAGAAGCCTTTTTGCAGGGCAGTGGCAGCAGCGATAGTGATGGTCTGTCTGCCGAGCAAATCGAAACGCTGATTGCCGAGCGCGTTGCCGCCAAGAAAAACCGCGATTTTGCCCGAGCCGACCAGATTCGTGACGATCTGCTCGCCCAAGGCGTGGTGCTGGAAGATTCCCGCGAAGGCACCACCTGGAGAAGGGAGTAAATAGTCATTTTCTCCCTTACTCCCTTAAAGGGGTCGGTGACAATTGAGACTCACTCTCAATTGTCAC
>NZ_CBFHYF010000057.1:0-8443 GCF_965660005.1 Porticoccus sp. | reverse complement strand
GGACATTGCCCGACAGTCGGTACCCGACCGTGTCACCCAGGGGGCCTGAGGCCGTCCCTGTTAATTTTCCCATACCGTAGTTGCCGGCGCTGGCTCAACATAGCCTTCGAATTGTTCCAGATTGGGCCGCTTGGTGATGATACTGATAGCACCCGCATTGGCGTTCTTGCCGCACCAATGCCACGGATAGTAAGCCGGGTGGTGAACGGGCTGGAATTGGCGTTGGCGTTCAGGCTGGGTGTCATAACGGCCAGGTCGCTGGTGTCATTGATGCCTGCTTCCTGGATGGTGTCTGAGCTGAAGGCGTTCACTGCAACCGGGACATCCTGCAGGCTCTCGGAGCGCTTCTGGGCGGTAACGATGACTTCTTCAAGCGCACCGATCTGGGCAAGTGCGCCGGTACCAGAAATGGCTAGCGCGAGGGGCAATGCGAGTGGTTTTGGAGCGAACATTTTGGCGTCCTCATTAATTATTGTCTTGTAATGACACTAATAGTGACATAACCTTGTGGCATAAGTTATGCCTCAAAACGCAAAAAGGCAAGATTAGGCAATAAAAATCGTCGCGACTGCTTAAAATTCAACGCGAGGAAACCCACAAGAACGAGGAAAGCTTCCGGACGATGGAATTCAAACGTACACCTGATCAGCGATTTGACAACCTGGTCGACTACCCATTCCAGGCCCATTACCTGCAGATCGATGATACCGAGGGGGGAGAGTTGCGCATCCACTATCTTGACGAAGGGCCTGCAGGCGGCGAAGTGGTACTCCTGCTACACGGCCAGCCCGCTTGGAGCTACCTCTACCGGCACATGATCCCATCACTCGTAGAGGCTGGCTTCAGGGTGATTGCCCCCGACCTGATCGGTTTTGGCCGCTCGGACAAGCCCTCTCTGGCCAAGGACTACACCTACGCTCGCCACGTGGCCTGGATGAGTGAGTGGTTGACCCAACTGGATCTCAGCAGGATTACCGTGTTTGTGCAGGACTGGGGCAGTCTCATCGGCCTGCGCCTAGTGGCGGCATTCCCGGAGCGCTTTGCCGCGGTGGTGCTCGCCAATGGTGGACTGCCGGCGGGCCCTATACCGGAAGAGCTCGCTGGCCCGACCCGGGAAATCTATAAGACCTTGCCTGTGGTGAAAGCGGTGGACCTGGATGCCTGCTTTCGCGGTGCCTATGAAGGCGGCCCACCCGGGGTTCCGGGATTTCTCTATTGGCGAAAGTACTGCGCCGAAAGTGCGGAAATATTACGACCAGGGGATGCGATCGACAGTATCGGCGGAGCCTCTTCGCTTGCCGATGATGAAAAAGAAGCTTTCAACGCACCTTTCCCCGACGAATCCTACGCGCAGGGCGCGCGCCGTTTTCCCTCGCTGGTCCCGCTCTTTGCGGACGAGCCTGAAGTGGCTGAAAACAAGGCCGCCTGGAAAGTGCTCAAAGAATTCAACAAGCCTTTCATGCTCGCATTTACTGATGATGATCCGGTGACAGCCAGTATGGCGCAGCCGTTTCTGGATTCCGTGCCGGGTTGCCAGGGCGTCGAGCATAGAACCATCGCGCCGGCGGGCCACTTCCCGCAACAGGATCAACCCGCCCAGTGCGTACAGGCCATCCTGGATATCACCGGCCGTTAATTAATAGGGGGTAGACCACGATTAAATACGTGGTCTGTCCCCCAATAAGGAGATAGTTATGGATACACGATTTACCGATGAAGAGCTCACCTTCCAGGCGGAAGTTCGCAAGTTTTTTGCCGATTCCCTCGATGATGAGTTACGGGCCAAACTGGAGGGTGCGGAGGCTTCGCCTAACCTAAAGGAAGCCATGGTCGAATATCAACGCCGCCTCAATGCCAAGGGCTGGATGGCCCCAGGCTGGCCGGTCGAGTACGGTGGCCAGGACTGGAGCACGAGCCAGCACTTCATCTTTAACGCCGAGCGCGGCAAGGCGGGTGCGCCCGCGCCGATTCCCTTCGGTGTGACCATGGTGGCGCCGGTTATCTACACCTATGGCACCGAGGAGCAAAAGGCACGCTTCTTGCCCCGTATCCTTAACAGCGATGACTGGTGGTGCCAGGGCTACTCTGAACCCGGCGCTGGATCTGACCTGGCGTCACTGCAGTGTAAGGCTGAACGAGATGGCGACGAATACGTGGTTAACGGCAGCAAAATATGGACCTCCTTCGCCCAGGCCTCTGACTGGATTTTCTGCCTGGTGCGCACCGACAAGAGTGGTCGCAAACAGGATGGCATCAGCTTCCTGTTGATTGATATGACCACACCGGGAGTGACCGTAAGTCCCATCGACACAATCGACGGTATTTACCACCTGAATGAGGTGCACTTCGACAACGCCCGTGTGCCGGTGAACAACCGTATCGGTGAAGAGGGCAAGGGCTGGACCTATGCCAAGTCCCTGCTGGTGCACGAGCGCCTGTCCATTGCTGAAGTGGCAGAATCGAAACGCAGCCTGGAGCAGTTGCGCGAATTGGCCCGCGCCGAAGTAAACGGCGGGCAATCACTGCTGGATGATCCGCTCTTCGCAAGGCGCCTGGCAGAGGTTGAAATCGACCTGATGGCACTGGAGTTTACCGAGCTGCGCGCACTGGCCTCCGCCGCAGAAGGTGGCATGCCCGGGCCAGAATCATCGCTGTTGAAACTACAGGGCACAACCATCCAGCAGACGATACAGGAACTGCGCATGGACGTGGCCGGCTACTACAGCCAGACCCTACAAGGTGATTTGAATGTTGCGCAGTTAGGGCATGACTTTGCCGATATTGCACAGAAGCTGTATTTCCGCGGGCGCGCCTCATCAATCTACGGCGGCTCCGATGAAGTGCAGAAGAACGTAACCGCCAAGCATGTGCTGGGCCTGTAGGCAGAACACAAGGAGAGTCACGATGAATTTTAATCTTTCTGAAGAACAGACCATGATCCAGAACAGCGTGGCACGTTTCGTCCAGGACTATTATGCCTTCGAGCAGCGCAACGCCACGGTTGCCCTAGAGCACGGTTTCAGTGCGGACCACTGGCAGCAATTTGCGGAGCTTGGCTGGTTGTCCATCCCCTTCGCTGAGGAATATGGCGGTTTCGGTGGCGGCCCGGTGGATACCATGGTCATCATGCAGGAGTTCGGCCGCGGCCTGGTGTCGGAGCCCTTCCTGCCGACGGTGCTGCTGTTTGGCGGCCTGCTGCAGGCCGGCGCCAGCCATGAGGTGAAGAATGAATTGATTCCGCAGATTATCGCCGGTGAATTGCAGGGTGCCTTCGCCTTCGTCGAGCGCCAGAGCCGTTACTCCATGAGTGATGTTAAAACCCGCGCCCGCCAGGATGGCGTGAACTGGGTACTCAACGGGGAAAAGACAGTCGTGCTTAACGGTGGCGCTGCGCAGAAACTGGTGGTTCTCGCTCGCACGTCCGGTGAACAGCCGGGCGAAAATGGACTGAGCCTGTTTCTGATTGACGCCGCCACAGAAGGCGTGACCACTACGGCTTACCGAATGACCGATGGACGAGAAGTGGCAAATATTGCGCTTGAGAATGTCACTGCAGAAGTCGTGATTGGCGGACTCGGCGAGGGCTACGGCCTGATGAGCCCTGTTGTTGACCAGGCAATACTCGCTGTTGCCGCCGACGCCCTGGGGGCCATGGAATCGCTCAATGCCCAGACTCTGGAATACCTGAAAACCCGCAAGCAGTTCGGCACCCATATCGGATCTTTCCAGGCCCTGCAGCACCGCATGGTGGATATGTTCGCCGCCTGCGAAAACACCAAATCCCTGCTCTATCGGGCCGTGTGCGCACTGGATGCGGGCGACCAGGATGTCCGGCGCAGCCTGCTGGCGTTGAAGTGCATGGTAGGTAAAGCCGGCCGAAAAATTGGCGGCGAAGGTATCCAGATGCACGGTGGCATGGGCATGACCGAAGAGCTCTCGGTGGGTTCCTATGTCAAACGTCTGATGATCGCCAACATTCTGTTTGGCGATGCAGACCATCACCAGCAGCGCTTCTCTGCCCTGGTAAACTCCCCATTTAAAAAGGACTGATAATGATCGACTACGAGAAAGAGGGTGAGCTTCACCTGGTGACCATGAACGATGGTCCCAATACCATCTGTCCTGAGTGGCAAACGCGTATGCTTGGAATTCTCGATACAGTGGAGCGCGATTGTGGCAAGGGTACATCGCTGGTGCTTATTGGTGTCGAAAAATTCTTCTGCAACGGCCTCAACCTGGAAAAGCTGATGACACTCCCGCCCGAGGATATGGCCCTGTTTGGTCAGCGTATGGCGGAGATTCACCGGCGTTTCCTGATTCTGCCATGCCCGACGGTAGCCGCCGTCAACGGCCATGCCTTCGCCGGAGGCGCGTTTATGGCGCTTTCCTGCGACTACCGCATCATGCGTGAGGATCGGGGTTGGTTCTGCGTCTCAGAGGTGGATGTAGGCGTGCCAATTCCCCAGCCCATGATGGGTATCCTGCAGGGCAAACTACCCGCCAATACGGCGCGCGACGCGCTGCTGACCGGCAAACGCTACACCGCCGACGAGGCGATCGCCGCGGGTATCGCGGATGGCAAGGCATCTGGGGAAGAACTGCTGGAGCAGGCGAAAGCGCTGGCAACCCAGTTGGCCACCAAGGAGCCGGGAATTTTCAAAACTCTGAAGCGAACCTGGTTTGGCCCCATGGCTAACGCCTTGGTTGCAGAGGCCGGGTGAGAACCGTGCTGAAGAAAATACTGCTAACGCTGGTGTTGGCCCCCCTGGGCATATTCCTTTTCCTTTTCTGGTTGGCTTTTTTTTCGTCACGGCCACCGCTGACTACCGACCCCGCTACCCTGGCAGGGGACGGCAGCGCACTCAATTACTGTGAGTTGCCGGAGCTCGATGGCAGTGGCAAGATGGCCGAGGATATCCCCAAGGGTAATACGCCCGGGTGCGGCTACTCACACTTTCCCCTGCCGATCCTGGCCCAGTGCGCCGAGCCCTTACCCGAGGGCGCAGACGATATCCGCGGATTATGGATTGGTGTGGAGGGCGGCCACGTGGGTCATGTGGAGCGAGTTGAACAGTGCGGCAGTCGTACCGTAGTGACCGCAGCGGGAATCATTCATGATTACGGCCCCAACAGCACAGCGGGTTTGAATACCGACGATACCGAGGGATCGGTGCTGTTCACAGCCGGCGACGAAGAGTTCTGCATGCGCACCTCCGCCTCAATGACCTGGGAGCAGGGCGTGCTCAACTTCCATGTTTTTGGCTGGGGGCCGGTCGTCGTGAAACGCTATATGGAGGGCGAGCAACTGGTGTGGGAGTACGCCGACGGCAGTACAACCCACATGGACAGGCTTTGTACCCTGCCCGAAGAATATAAAGTGCCCACGCCCCGGGGCAAGCGATACTCATTGTTTTAATGGGGGACAGACCACGCGTGGTCTGCCCCCGATAAAAAAAGGTGTTCTGATGTCATCTGTAGATACGCTTGATGAAGCGAAATTGGCCGCTTACCTAGAAGCCCATGTGCCGGGGTTCAAGGGTCCGCTCCAGGCCAGTAAATTTTCCGGCGGCCAGTCTAACCCCACCTTCCTGATCGACGCGGACTCCAGTACTTACGTCTTGCGCCGACAGCCCCCAGGCAAACTGCTCAAGTCTGCCCACGCTGTCGACCGGGAGTTTCGTGTACTGGCCGCTCTACGGGACACGGAAGTGCCGGTCGCCGGAGTCTATCACCTGTGTGAGGATCCCGCGGTGATCGGCTCTATGTTCTACCTGATGGAGTTTTGCGACGGCCATGTCTACTGGAACCCCGCACTAGGGGAGATAGATGATCGCGAGACCCGCACCGCCATGTACGACCAGATGGCGCAAACTCTCGCCGCCATACACAGTGTCGACCTCGAAGCCGCCGGGTTAGCGGATTACGGCCGACCCGGAAACTATTTCCAGCGTCAGGTGGGGCGCTGGACCGGACAGTACCGCGCCTCGGAACTGTCGAAGATCGAGCCAATGGATCAATTAATCAGTTGGCTGGAGGCCAACCTGCCCGCCGACGATGGCCGGGTGGCACTGGTGCATGGCGACTTCCGGCTGGACAACCTGATGTACTCAGCGGATAACAGCAGGGTGATCGCGGTGCTGGACTGGGAGCTGTCTACCCTGGGTCATCCCTGCGCGGATCTGGCCTATCAATGCATGGCCATGCGCCTGCCGGCCAGCGATAAGCCGCAGATGGCACCTGCCGGCCTTGTCGGGCTCGATCTACAAGGACTGGGTCTGCCCAGTGAAGAGGAATACGTCGCGAGTTATTGTCGATACATGGGTATCGACCGTATAGAAAACTGGAATTTCTTCCTGGCCTTCAGTTTCTTCCGTCTGGCTGCGATCGCCCAGGGCGTAGCCAAGCGGGCAACACAGGGTAATGCGTCCAATGCATCGGCCCTGGAGGTTGGGGATATGGTAGAGCCGCTGGCCACTATGGCGCTCGATGTGATTGCCTGACACAGGGGACCTAGAAATGGGCATGGCTACTCAAAGGCAAATAAGACGGGCACTGAAAAGTGCGCAAAGCTACCAGGCGTGGCGTGCGGCGGCGGAGGAATGGGACGGCGAGAAGGACCTGGATCGCTGGCGCCGGCAAGACCACAGCCAACAATATGATTATGTTTCCATCCGCAGCCGCCTCGATCGACTGCGTAGCCTGAAAGTCAGGCAGGACAACCGTGGATTACTATACGCCCTGAACGAGGGTATTCACGGCAATATGGGCGGCATGGGACGGGCCGGCCTGTATGCGCACGCGCTCTCAGGTACTAAGCACCTGATAGAGGAGTACATCGAGGAAATCGTCCACACTCTGGAGCATCTGGCCAGTGAAGACAGCGGGGATATCAGCGAAAAAGAGAAGCTCGACTTCTTCCGCCGGGGCAGTCACTGCTTCGGTCATTCCGCGTTTATGATGAGCGGTTCCGGTTCCCTGTTATATTTTCACATGGGCGTCGCCCGTGTGCTGCTGGAGGCCGACCTGCTACCCACCGTGATGTCTGGCTCCAGCGGCGGCTCCATTGTCGGCAGTATTGTCTGTAGCCACACCGATGAAGAGTTGCGCGAGCTGATGCAACCGCAGAATTTTCTCGATGCACTGCCCGAATCCTCAAAAGGCAGGGGGGTTGCCGACCCGGTGGAAATGGAGGAGAGCCTGAGAGATTTTCTTCCCGATGACATGACCTTCCAGAAAGCATTTGAGAAAACCGGTCGGGCCATGAATGTCTCCATCGCCCCGGCAGAAACGCATCAGACCTCGCGCCTGCTCAACGCCACTGCATCTCCCAGCGTATTGATGCGCAGCGCGGTCATGGCCTCAGCCGCCGTCCCCGGGATTTTTCCACCGGTAACCCTGCAGGCGATCGACAGCGGTGGCCAGCGCAAGAGTTACCTGCCGTCGCGGCGCTGGGTGGATGGCTCCGTGAGCGACGATATGCCGGCCAAACGGTTGGCGCGCCTCTACGGCGTCAACCACTACATCGTCAGCCAGACTAATCCTCATGTATTGCCTTTTGTCACTGATGGGCACCGCAAGCAAACCTCACTCGGGTTGCTGCAGAATGCCGGTCTCCGCGCCATTCGCGAATGGTTCAACGCCATCACCCTGATGATTGACCGGGCGGACAAGCGTAACGGGGCAATTACCCAGGCGACCAGTCTGATGCGATCGATCATCAACCAGGATTATGTAGGTGATATTAATATTCGCCCGGATTATCGGCTGATCAATCCCGCTAACCTGCTGGGATTCCCGGGCGAGAAGCAGGTGCTGAAACTGATTGCCTCCGGCGAACGCTGTACCTGGCCCAAACTGGAAATGATCCGGCAGCAAACCCGGATCAACCGCACCCTCAGGGAAATCCTGCAGCGCTACGAGAAGGGCTTTGTCATTTAGGAGAAGAGAGTATGGGTATCACCGAAATTTGGGTAGACAAGAGTAATTTCAGGAATACACGCACGGTTGAGGCCAGCCAGCCGCAACTGGGAGAGGGCCAAATCCGCGTCGCCATAGACAAGTTTGCGCTCACCTCCAATAACGTGAGTTATGCCGTTTCCGGCGATATGATCGGCTACTGGAAGTTTTTCCCCACGGGCGAGGAGCCCTGGGGCAAGGTGACCGTATGGGGTATGGCCGACGTGGTGGAAAGTAATTCACCGGATATCGAAGTGGGTGAGCGGCTGTACGGTTTCTTCCCCATGAGCAGCCATCTGGTGATGACGCCTGGCCGGGTCACAGATGCGCACTTTATGGATGTAGCGCCTCATCGCAAGGACCTTCCGGCCCTGTACAACCAGTATTCGCGCACCCGTGCAGAGCCGGCGGAACTGCAGGCTATAGAGGACGAACGCTGCGTCTTCTTCCCCTTGTTTATGACCGGCTTCGTTATTGCCGACTTCCT
>NZ_CBFHYF010000056.1:0-8530 GCF_965660005.1 Porticoccus sp. | reverse complement strand
CCCAGACCACCGCGGTACTTACCGTAACCGCCAGTATTGGTTTTGATACGACGACCCATGTACAACAGCGGTTCAGCCAGTTCCCAGATCTCGATATCACCCATGTCACCTTCAGGGTTCCAAATCGCAGCAGCGTGGTTCAGGCCGTCTTTCATAGCACAGGCACCAGTACCACAAGCCGCAGTTTCGAAGCTGTTAACCGCGTGAACTTCGCCGTCTTGGTTTACACCACCGCCTTGCAACCAGTTACAGGGGTTGGAGTTACCGGCGTTAACTTCTTCCAGATAACCGCGGGCGAAGTACGTACGGCTTATGCCACGCCACAAGGAGCTCCAGGATGACACCAGGAAGTGCCACGCGTCAGCGTGTGCTGTACGGCGGTCTTTCGGGTTAGTCCAGGTACCTGCAGGGCAACGGAACTCAGTCGCGTAACGAGGACCATCATTGATACGTTCGGTAGGAACCAGAGACTGGGTCATCATTACCCAGATACCGGAGGTAAACGCAGTGGGGTTGGTGTTATAGGTGTGCCAGCCCCAGCGGCTGCAGCCTTCGAAATCAAGACGCCAGGTACCATTGGGTTTCACGGTAATTTCACAAGGGGCATGCATGATGGAGTCCATTTTTGCAAAAGTGGACGGTACATGGACATCCGGATGGCTGTAAGGAACATCAACAAAAGCAACGGTCTTCACTGTACCAGGCACACACATTGCCTTGATACGTTTGATCAGACCACGACGACCATCTTCAACCACTTCGTACATGAATTTTTCAACGGCATCCACGCCTTCTTCTTCGATAACCTCAGTAAGCATGTTGCGGATCATGTGACAACCGGCAATACGGGTTTTCTCATCGAGAATCCAGTATTTGGTCGTACGAATATTACGTTGACTTTCATGCAGATAGTCGCGCAGAGGGGTATCGTTGATACCTGTTTTGCGACAGCTAATCTGGATGCCATCACCAAAACGCTGGATTTGGCCATTGGACATGGAACCAGGACCCACCGCACCAGTATCAATTACGTGAGTCATACCGCCGACCCAACCTCTCAACAACCCATCATAGAAGATAGGTACGATAGTTGCGATATCGCAGGGGTGAACGTTACCAACTTGACAATCGTTGTTGGTGAACATGTCGCCATCGGCGATACCGGGATTGCTTTCCCAGTCATTCTGGATCATGTATTTGATCGCTGCACCCATGGTACCCACGTGAATGATGATACCTGTAGAGGTAGCAACACAGTCACCAGCGGGGTTGTACAGGGTAAAGCAAAGCTCACCTTCCTGCTCAACAATGGGCGATGCAGCAATTTTCTTGGCCACTTCACGAGAGTTCACCAAACCCGCACGAACTTTGGAGAAGATACGCTCGTAACCGATAGGATCTTTGTCCTTGAATTCGAGGGTTTCAAGACCGTTATAGAAACCAGTTTTGGCTGTACGTTCCATGATGGCATTACGGTGGTCGTTGAGAGTCAAGCCGCTTTGGAGCAGTACACCCGGGGTGTTACCCAACGCATTTTTCATAATAGTCATAATTATTCCTCTGTATCTTTTTCGTCTATGTAATCGACGTTAGCAGTTATCTTTAATAGATGTTCGCTATTTATTCAACTTCGACCAGGTGGAACAGACGGTGTCCATCCAACCAAGTTTCAAAGCCAGTCGGGATTACATATGTGGTTGCATCAGACTCAACAACTGCTGGTCCGGTTATTCTGTTGCCAGGCAACAGGCTTTCCATTTTGTAGAGCTTCGCATCAACCCACTTGCCACCGTAGTAGAACGGACGTGATCCGGTTACTGCTTCGGCTGGAGGGTTGGGGCCAGCATCCGGCTCAGAAGGAATGCTTGGTTTCTTGGTTTCAACAGACCCACGCATGATGGCAGCAGTTACACCAAACCCAAGCTCAGGAGAGCGAGCGGCATCGGCGTATACGCGGCCATAGGTCTCATCAAAACAGGCAACCAGTTTATCCCAGTCTTCCGGACTACCGATTTTGCTCAGTGGAGAAGACATTTCCAGATCGTTCAACTGACCCAGATACTGCATGCGGTAACCAGGGGTGAGAGTGACATCATCTTCGGTAAATCCGTTGATTCTGAACTCTTCCATCACTTTCTCAGTCAACTCTTTCCAGCAAGCGCCCAAGGTGTTGACGGCTGCCTGTTTATCCGCAGCCGTTGACTCTTTGGTGATACCGATATCCGTACTCTTATCATAACGGTATTCAAAGTCTGCGGTCGCACAACCAAATGCAGAGAAACCGGCAGCCCAGGCTGGAACGATGGTTTCTTTAAAGCCGAGACCCATGGTGTAGCCATAGGCGTGAACCGGACCACCACCACCGTAGGAGAAGCATACAAAATCACTGGGGCTGTAGCCTTTGGCACTGATCATGGCGCGCAAATGCTGACGCAAGGAAAGGTCAAGCAACTCAATAACACCAGCCGCCGCATCTTCCAGAGACATACCAAGCGGATCAGCGATCTGGTCTTTCACGCACTGACGTGCACGAGGAACATCCAGCTCCAGAATACCGCCGAGGAAGTTATCGGGGTTCAGGTAACCAAGAATGATGTGACAGTCGGTTACAGACACTGTATCAACACCACCAGCTGGCCAACAGGTACCAACGCGGTAACCGGCACTATCAGGACCGAGTTTCAGGGAGTTACTGTAGGGATCGATACGTACGAAGCTACCGGCACCTGCACCAATGGTATCCATGGATACCAGCGGCAGAGACAGTACCAATCGAGCACAGTCACCGTCCTGATGCATGGACACTTTGCCCTTGACAATCAGCGACATATCGAAACTGGTACCACCAATATCGGAACAGGCAACGTTTTCGTATCCGAGCTGCTCGGCCAGATAACGTGAACCCATCACACCACCGATAGGACCGGATACCAGCGTACGCGCCAGCTCTTTCGCTTTCCAGCTGATAGTACCGCCATGGCTAGCCATTACGCGAAGGTCAAACTTCGCGCCGATGTTTTTCATACGATCGCTGAGGTTGGACAGAATAGCCCGAGAAGGCTCAGCAGCGTAGGCTTCCAACAACGTTGTGTTGGTACGGTGAGTTTCTTTACGAACCGGGTAGTAATCGACGGAAGCAAATACCGGGATCTTGGAGCCCATTTCTTTTGCAACTTCAAGACAAACATCGCGAACAGCGCGCTCATGAGTACTATTCAGATAGGAACTCAGGAAGCTGATCACAATGGCTTTACAACCTTGCTCGATCAACTCACGGGCAGCTTCACGGGCTTCGTGCAAACGAACTGGAATTACCACGCCGCCTTTGGAGTCGACACGCTCGGTAACACCGCGAGTATCGTGGATGTGAGCCAGGGGCTCATCATAGCGGTGAGTGTTAAGGTGAAGACGGTCTTCAAACGCATAACCCAGGTAACACTGGATAGCACGACCCATGCGGTGGAAGTCTTCAAAGCCTTTACTTACGATCAGACCAGTACGCAGACCCTTGCGGCCAACAACGCGGTTAAGCATCGCAGTACCAGAGAACACGCAGGTGACCATTTGCGGGAAAACCTCTTCAGGGGTTGTGCCCCAGTGAGCCAGTCCATCAACACTAGATGTCAGCACCGCCTTGGCTTCATCGACGTCACTTTGCGCTTTACCGACAACAAAAGTGCCGTCTGCACGCACAAAAAAAGTATCGGTCATCGTGCCGCCGGCATCGATACCCAGAACTTCAACGGGATTGGTTAAATCATTCAAGTGTATATCCTCTTACTGTTGATTACTTCCACCCCTGCACTCCCGCCTGATTTGCTTTTTATAATTCATGCTACAAATCATTCGGGGACTGAGGTGCCCTCGCATACGACTATAGCAATAGTCGTGCCAATAAAAATTTATTGTTAAATTTTATTATGTTATAAGAAATATCAAACTAACGCTTGGCAAGAACCTGTTATAATCGTTCGAATATCAGCCGCAGGCCGAGCATTAATCGAACTGATTAAAACACGGGTTACAGCCTATGTCTACGATATCGTCCTTACCTATGGCTGCCCAAAACAATAAAAGGCAACGCGCTGCGGTACACTGGCCCATCACTGCAAAATACTTGTAATTGAATGGGTTGAACGTGATTATACGCAGTGAGGCCCAAAAATAAGAAACGTCCTATAATCGTACAATAACGATTTTTATTATAATAAACCGGTGAGTTAAGAGTGCCATGAGTTATGAATCCTCCCTTAAAGGATCGGCTGCTGTCTCGCACCCGACACGAGTTGCTTCCGCACGCGAGAAGCTGCTGACAGACGGAAATCTGCCCGACAATACTGTACGATCTGTGATTGAAGCCTCGTGGCAGCGTTGCGTGACCAGCCAGGTTGATCCGCTTGTCGCAAAACGGGTTCTGGAACTCAGCGGTGAAGAACTGACAGGCATCAGACGGCAACACAGAGAGCTGCTGTCGGCATCCGAAGTTATTATGCGCGAAGCCAAAGAATTACTGGCCGAGTCCGGCACCATCATGCACCTCGTGACACCTTCCGGAATGATACTGGATTACGAGGGAGATCCCGACACACTGGAACTGGCCAATAATTACAGCCTGATCCCCGGTGCCAACTGGAATGAGCAGGCGGCAGGAACAAACGCCATTGGTACCGCACTGAATATCGGGGCTCCCGTTCAGGTTCACGCCTTTGAGCATTTCTGTGAAAACATCAGCCGCTGGACTTGCTCGGCCGCCGTGATTCGGGACCCCTTCGAGAAACGCCTTCTTGGTGCATTGAATATTTCAGGTTTAAAAAACACCTTACATGATTATTGTCTGGCACTGGCTATTTCCGGTGCCCGCAGAATTGAGGGTCAATTTGCACAACTGAAGCTGGCGAAAAGAGATCTTCTTCTTGGCACCACCATTGATCATTTCGCCTCTTCGGGGAATGACGGTGTACTGCTATTTGACATGGACGGCAAGTTGGTCCGCACCAATACTATGGCAGACAAGGTGCTGGCGGCCAGGGGCATAAGAATCAATCTAACCCCATATAACCCTATTCTGACACTCAACAGTGAGGGTGTTTATACACCCGGACAGGATTCGGCATTTAATCAGATAGACCAGCAATGGATTCAACCTGTCATCCACCAAGGGGAACAAATCGGCTACCTGGCGATTATTCCACTCCCTGCTCGCTCATCCCAGAGAGTATCGGGCAGCCCGACGACGATACCCCCTCCCTCAAAATCCACCGGTTTTTTTCGACTGGTCGGACAAAGCACTCCTTTCCTGAAAGCTGTGCAGCAAGCCAAACGAGTTGCCAAGGCACCCATACCCGTGCTGCTGCAGGGAGAAACGGGGGTTGGCAAAGAGCTCTTTGCCAGAGCAATGCACGAAGAGGGGCCACCCAACACCGGTGAGTTTGTCGCGCTCAACTGTGGCGGGCTTTCCAGGGATCTACTAGCAAGCGAATTGTTTGGGCACATTGAAGGCGCCTTCACAGGGGCACGTCGGGGCGGCATGATTGGCAAAATAGAAGCTGCAAACGGCGGCACACTGTTTCTGGATGAGATTGGCGAAATGCCCTTCGACCTCCAACCAATGTTTCTTCGGGTGCTTCAAGAGTCAGAAATCTGCCCCGTAGGTGATACACGCCCACGCAAGGTCAACTTCAGGCTGATCGCCGCCACCAACCGGGATCTAGCTCAGGAAGTGGCAGAAGGTCGCTTCAGGATGGACCTCTATTACCGAATCTCCTCAATGACATTGACAGTACCACCACTGCGGGAGCGAACCGGGGATGTATCCCTGCTGGCTCACAATATATTCGCCCACCTGCTGGAGCAGCATTCCGGGGATCAGAAACGACTCAGCAAGCCGCTGCTCGATCTGCTCGAAAAACATAGCTGGCCAGGCAATATTCGTGAACTGGGCAACCTGATTACCGCCGCTTTCTTTCTCTCCGACCGCGAAGAACTGGGACCGGAAGATCTTCCCAAGGACTTCCTTGCCGCCAATCTTGCCGGTCATGAAAGTGATGCGGTCGTCAACCCGTTGGATTTTGCCGAGAAAGAAGTGATTATCCGCTCCATTCGCGAAGAGGGCGGCAATCTGACGAAGGTAGCCAAGCAATTGAATATTGCGAAGAGCACCCTGTACATAAAATTGAAGAAATACAATATCGGGCGTACCTGAACACGCTCCACCGTCATCCAATTGATGATTTTGGCTCGCCAGCAAGCTAACGAAAAAGAAGGCGTATTGTTAACAATACGGTCTACTCACCCCGCACATCCTCAAAGGAAAACTCTCTGGCTACCCTTAATGTGCGGGTAGCCAGGTGAACCTCCTTGAGAAACAACATCAACGCAACAATCAACAGCACCAGTGCCAATACAAAGAACCCCACAATCAAGCTGCCTATGTGCAACTGCCAGAAGCCACCCACAAACAGGCTGACGATCAGAATACAAACCAATAAGCCGGCAGCTGTGCAAAGCCCTATGGACCAATTCGTCACTTTAGTCCTGCGCCACAGAAACTGCAGCTCCTGCTGACAAATTGCTTTCTGCTCCCGATCACTCAGACGAAACTCCCGCTGACCCACCACCCTGGCGCGATCAACAATACGCCCCAGCCTACCTGATATGACATTGAGAAACCCCGCTATGCCCGCCAGCAGAAATACCGGCGCAACCGCCAGCTGAATAATCAATGCCAGATCCGTTACTTCAATCATCGAGTTCATCTTTGAATCTGCTCCCCGGCGGCCAACGGCTGGCCCGCCCTGAAATATGCCCTGATGCGCTCACCACTAATATAGATCGAAGGCACCAGTAACAGGGTGACAAAAGTAGCCAACAAAACGCCAAATGCCAATGAAATGACCATGGGTATCAGAAATTGGGCCTGAGCACTGCGCTCAAACAATATCGGCGTCAGACCAAAGAACGTGGTCAGCGATGTCAGCACAATTGGCCGAAAACGGTCTCTGGCCCCCTGCAAAGCTGCATCCACTGCATGCCACCCCTCTTTTTTCAACTGATTGATGCGATCAATCAGCACCAGATTATCGTTGACCACTACGCCGGCCGTTGCCAGCACCCCCATCATTGAGGGCATACTGATTTCCTTGCCAAACAACATGTGGCCGATAATTGCCCCGGCAATCCCAAACGGCACGGCGCTGAGCACAATAATCGGCTGCCAGTATGAGCGGAACTCCACGGCGAGCAGGGTATAAATAGCCAATAGTGCCAGCGCCATCATTTGTAAAAATCCCACTTCAAACGCCTTTTGATCTTTCTGTGCACCGTCAATTTCCAACGTCAAACCCGGGAATTTCTTCACTAGATCGGGCCAGTGATCCCGCATCAGCACTGCCACGATCTCACCGGCAGACGCGGCACCACTCACCAGCTCACTTTCTATCTCGACCATCCGCTTGCGATCGCGGCGCTTGATCTCTGTATACCCCGGCACAAAGGCGATATCTGCCACAGCACCGAAGGGCAACTCACGACCATCATCCGTCCGGATACGCAATTCATCCAGCGATGAGGTTCGGGCTCGCTCCGCCTCAGGATAGCGAACTATGACTTTGACATCCTCCCGATCCCGCGGAATACGCTGTGCCTCGGCACCATAAAACGCGTTGCGCAACTGCCCGGCAATATCACTCAAACCAACCCCGAGCGTGTCTGCATTGTCCTTGAGACTGATTTCGATCTCTTTGCTTGCGGTGCGAAATGAACTGGAAACATTGAAGACCCGGGGGTAGTCCAGTAGCAAAGCTTCAATGTCCACGGAGGCCAAACGCAAATCATCAATGTTATCCCCCTTGAGAAGTAAATTAATCTCCTTGGGCCGTCCCATCAGCGTATATTCGACGCCAAAGTCCTCGACATTTTCCACGACCCCGATATGTTTTCGCCAGAGTTCAGCCACGGCCCTTGACGAGACCGAGCGGGTTTCGTTACTGGATAACTCCAGAACAACCGAGACGATGTTTTCCCGGCTTTCGGCATAGTGATTTTCAATGACCGAGCGCCCATCCTCGCCAATCAACAGAGGCTCCTGCTTTAACCCCTCTACGCCCTCTTCTATCTGTCGCATAACGGCCAGAGAGCGATCGAAACTGATACCTTCCCGCAGCTCGGCTGATGCCCGCAAGTACTCCCCCTCAACCACCGGGAAAAAAGCGACGCGCAACCAACCGGTAAAGAAAACCCCCAGTATGACAATCAGTACCGCCAGAAACAGCGCCATGGTAATACCGCTGTGACGCAGGCAACTTTCCAGCGCCGGCCGGAACTGATGATCCGCAAACTGCTTCATCCACCGGGAAGCCCCGTTTCTCGCCCTCTGCAACCATTTTGCAAACAGCGATGTGGCCTCTTTCTCGGGTTTCAGATGGCGCAGGTGAGCCGGCAAAATCAGGAAGGACTCCAGCAGCGAAAATGTCAGCGCAATAATCGCCACCTTGGGCATTTCTGCCATCAGCTTGCTGGAATCACCAGGTAA
>NZ_CBFHYF010000055.1:0-8793 GCF_965660005.1 Porticoccus sp. | reverse complement strand
AGACTGTCGGTAGCCGGGAATCGAGTTCCAGGGTGATTACAATATTGCTGCCCAGTGTTCGCTGCAGTAGCGGCTCGATGCCGAGTACCAGTTGATTCAGGTTTACGGCCCTCGGGGTGAGGCTCTGTTGCCGGGCAAATGCCAGCAGGCGGTGGGTCAGATCCGCTCCGCGTTCAGCTGCTTCTGTGATCATTCTTGCCAGCCTTTGATGGTCGGGGTGGTCGTGCAGCGTGTCTTCCAGAATTTGCGCGTTGCCCATGACCACAGTGAGCAGGTTGTTGAAATCATGGGCGACCCCACCGGTCAGCATACCCAGAGCCTCCAGCCGCTGTGCCCGGTGAAGTTGTTTTTCCATTGTGATGCGGTTTGTGATATCTGTCATGCCTCCGACCATCCGGATGACGGTGCCGTGGTCATCGCGAATCAGATGGCCGCGATCCTCCACCTGCGCCCAATGACCATCTGCACATCTGAAACGATAGCTGGCGGACCAATGATTGTTGCGATTTTGGGAAATGGCCAGTCGGCGTCCGGCCAGCACCTCATCCCGATCATCGGGGTGAATCAGCGCAGCCCAGGCGTCGTCGTCGGGTTGTGAGTCGGCGCGACGGTGGCCAAAGAGCTGTGTGAAACCATCATTCCACCAGCGATTGTCACTGAGCATATCCCAGTCCCAGGCAGCATCACTGGTGGCCTGGGCCAATAACCGGAATCGCTCCACGCTGACCCGAAGTGCCGCTTCCGTGGCTTCCCGGCGGGCAATGTCCTTCTGTAAGGCCCGGTTGGCGATTTCCAATTGACGGGATTTTTCTTCCAGTGTGCGAACCAGTGTCTGGTTATAGGTCTTCAGAATTGTGTTTTCATCGAGGCCGACGGGATTGGTCGCAATAGGTTTGGCGATATGGGGTTGATCCTGTATCTGCCACAGGACTTTGAGAAAAGCTTCAGGCTCGGTGGACTTGAGGATAAACGCATCGGCACCCAGATCCAGGGCCAGCTCACGGTCACTTTCCTCGGTGTAGGTGGCGGTGTAGATGATGAATGGGATACGCGAGAGGCGGGAGTCGGACTTCCATTGCTGGAGCAGCGTGTAACCGTCCATGATGGGCATCAACAGATCAGAGACAATCATGTCTGGAGGGGTGTTGCGCGCCTTATCCAGTGCTTCGTTGCCCTGGCCGGCGGTATCGACTTGATAACCGTGGCTGATGAGCAGCGTCTCCAGGTAATAGAGGTTTTCTTCCCGGTCATCAACGATGAGGATTCGCGACATCAGCTGCTTTCCATATCCGGAGACTGCCAGCAGACACTTTCCACCTCATCAACAAAAGTATCGGGGTCGATGGGCTTTTCGATATAACCACTACAGCCTGCTGCCAGTGCTTTCTCGCGATCACCCGTCATGGCGTGGGAGGTCACTGCGATAATGGGGATATTGCCCACTGACTCGACCTCGCGCAGGGTTGCCGCCACGTCATACCCATGCATGGTCGGTAATTGTATATCCAGCAGAATCAAGTCGGGCAACAGCGCCTTGGCCAGTGCAATGCCTGCCGGTCCGTCGGTGGCCGATCTGACGCGGTGACCCCGGTGTTCCAGTAAAAAAGTCAGCAGGTAGCGATTGAGCTCATTGTCTTCAATGACCAGAATATCGAGGCGGGGTTCTTTCATGATAGCTCCAGTGGCAATATCACGGTAAATTCACTGCCCTGTGACCACTGGCTGTCCACCTTGATCGTGCCGCCGAGCAGGTTGGTCAGGCGGCTGCAGATGGCCAATCCCAATCCGGTGCCGTCATGTTGACGGGTGAGGCCACTGTCGACCTGGTTGAAAGGTTTGAATAACTGCTCTATATCTTCCGGTCGGATACCAATGCCAGTATCGGTGACCCGGAATCGAACAGCGGGTGCCGGCTGCTCGATGCGAGGTGAAGCGCCGTTATTTGCATCATCGTCCGCAGTGGTAGGAATCCATGCCGGTTCCAACTCCACATACAGCGCGACACTGCCCTGATCGGTGAACTTAATGGCGTTGTTCAGCAGATTCAGCAAAATTTGTTCAACCCGTCGACGATCACTGCACATGGTGGATAAACCCTCTGCGATATCCCTGTGAAGAGACAGACCTTTCTTCTCTGCCAATGGCTGGACACTCCCGATCACCTGGTCGATTGCGTCGGTCAGGTCAAAAGGCTCACGTCGGACCTGTAACTGCCCGGCTTCGATCTTGGAGATATCCAGCACGTCGTTGATCAGATCCAGCAAGTGGCGGGCACTGCTGCGGACCATGCCCAGTTGTTTTTTCTGTTCCAGGGTAATGGGCCCAGCCATTCCCTGCAGGATAATGCCGGTAAAGCCGATGATTGAGTTGAGTGGGGTTCGCAACTCGTGGGACATGGTGGCCAGAAATGATGACTTTAATTGATCGGCAGTTTCAGCGCGGTTAGCGACCAATTCCAGTTCATTGGTGCGAGTCCTGACTTTTTTTTCCAGGTTCAGGTTCAGTGCTTTGAGGTCGGCATAGGCTTTCTCCAGAGCACCGAAAGCCCACCAGATCAGTAGCAGTAATAACAGGGAGGTGACCAGGACAAATCCGATCCCCTTGTACACGCTCCAGCGACTGAATGTTTCGGTATCGGCTGCCAATGCCATCAGTGCGTGGTCAGAGGCATAGATCCACAAACTGGCCACAATGGCATAGACGGCGGTGATCAGCAGTGCTCGGCAACGCAGTGACCATTTTCCTCCCGGTTCGTAGGAGGGTGGGAGAGCCGTATTTTGACCAGGTTCGTCGTCGGGCCTGTTGGTGCTCATGGGGCAACCCCGGAAATTGGATTGGTTCCGACTCTCGGTATTTCCCGGTTATTTGATAGTGCAGTCAAGCCGGGCAACATGGCCGTCCTTCCTGTCAGTGTGGCGGTTCCTTATCACAAGTCTGCAATACCAATTTAACGCATGGACAGTCATTGCGGGCTGTTTTTATAAGTATGACCACTGCAGAATAGGCCCAGAGTGGTTGGTGGGTCAATCCTTGCCTTAATGATAGTGGACTCGCTCGTCGCTGTGTTCGAGTTGCAGTATCGCCGCCCCCTGATGTCAGCCCAATGCGCCGGATTTTTTGGTGTTAACCGACAAACGCCGGGCAAAGTCATTTAGACTATCACCCCCACTGAGCCGGCCATGTTCTTTGGTTGACGCGCGGGCACTTTTATTCTGTAACTGCTTTTATTTTTGTAACTGTTGGGACGCTATGACCGCTGCATTATCGATTCGCAATTTGCACAAACAGTATGACAATGGCTTTGAGGCGCTCAAGGGCATCGACCTTGACGTTCAACCCGGCGATTTTTTTGCGCTGCTCGGGCCTAACGGCGCCGGTAAGTCCACCACCATCGGCATCATCTGTTCTCTGGTGAGAAAAACGGCTGGTGAGATAGCTATTTTCGGGACGGATATCGACAGGAACTTCTCCCTGGCCAAGCAGTATATCGGCGTGGTTCCACAGGAATTCAACTTCAACCAGTTTGAAAAGGTCATTGATATTGTCAAAACCCAGGCGGGCTATTTCGGATTGCCGCCAAAGCTTGCCGCGGAGCGCACCGAGAAATATCTGAGGCAGCTGGGCCTCTGGGAAAAACGCCATCAGCGCTCCCGGATGCTCTCCGGTGGTATGAAGCGAAGACTGATGATTGCCAGGGCACTGGTTCACGAACCGCGGCTGTTGGTGCTGGACGAGCCCACGGCCGGTGTGGATATCGAGCTGCGCCGCTCTATGTGGCAGTTCCTAAAAGGGATTAATGCCAGCGGCACCACGATCATATTGACCACCCACTACCTGGAGGAGGCAGAGAGTCTCTGCCGCAACGTGGCGATCATCGATCAGGGTAAAATCATCCACAATACCTCCATCAAGCAGTTGTTGCGGCAGCTCAACAAGGAGGTGTTTGTGCTGGATACCCGCGAGTCCCTGACAGAAATGCCGACCATTGAGGGTTATCCGGGGCAGCTGATCGATGAACACAGTTTTGAGGTTGAAGTGGTGAAGGGGAAATCACTGAACAAATTGTTTGCTAGTCTCAGCGAGCGGGACATTCATGTGACCAGCATGCGCAACAAGGCGAACCGGCTGGAAGAGCTGTTTGTTTCCCTGGTGGAGCCCCACAGGAATGAAACGGCGGAGGCGCAGTTATGAATGCCGGTCAGCAATGGGTGGCGTTTACCACTATCCTGGTGAAGGAAGTCCGCCGTTTTATGCGCATCTGGCAGCAGACCCTGCTGCCGCCTGCCATTACGATCGCCCTGTATTTTGTAATCTTTGGCAAATTGATCGGGCCGCGGATCGGTGAGATGTCCGGTTTCACCTATATCGAGTTTGTGGTGCCGGGGCTGATCATGATGTCGGTGATCACCAATGCCTATGGCAATGTGGTGTCTTCTTTTTTTGGCACCAAGTTCCAGCGTAGTATTGAAGAATTACTGGTGTCGCCGGTGCCCAACTACATTATTTTGTTGGGTTATGTCATCGGTGGTGTGGCCCGTGGTCTGGCTGTGGGGGTGATTGTGACACTGCTGTCCCTGTTTTTTACCGATCTGCAGGTCAGCCATCTGGGCGTAACGGTCGCCATTGTCTTCTTGACCGCAGTCCTGTTCGCGCTGGCGGGGTTTATCAACGCGGTTTTCGCCAACAGTTTTGATGATATTTCCATTATTCCAACCTTTGTGTTGACGCCGCTCACCTACCTGGGCGGTGTGTTTTACTCCATCAGCATGTTGCCGCCTTTCTGGCAGGCGGTGTCGCTGGCCAATCCGGTGCTCTATATGGTCAACACCTTCCGGTACGGTCTGTTGGGCGTCTCGGATATTAATGTGGCATGGGCCTTTGTCATGGTGACGGGTTTCTGCGCCCTGCTGTTTTTCTTCTCGCTGTTCCTGCTGGAGCGGGGCAAACGATTGCGCAGTTGAGGTGAGCCGTGACTGAGAAAAAATTATTGCTGGGGGCCGACACTGACTATCCCGCCAGCTACAGTCCGCAGTTATTGCACCCGATTCCCCGGCAAGAGGGCAGGCAGGCACTGGGTATTTTGGGCGCCGAGCCTTTTTTTGGCGTGGATCTCTGGACCGCCTATGAGCTCTCCTGGCTGGATATGCGGGGCAAACCGGTGGTGGCGGTGGCAGAGCTATCAATACCGGGCAGTACGCTCAATCTGGTTGAATCAAAATCCCTGAAACTCTATCTCAACTCGCTAAATCAGGAGCGCTATCGCTCCGTGGAAGAGGTGGCCCGGACCATCGAGCGCGACGTCAGTGCCTGTGTGGTGGGGCCGATACTGGTAGGGATCCACCCCGGTGACAGTTATCGTCACATGGGACTCGGCTCACTGCCCGGTATTTGCCTGGATGACCTGCCGGTGGAGGTGGACGCCTATGCCCCCGATCCCTCGCTGCTCGGCCTGGCAGACGGACACACAGTGGTCAGCGAATCGCTCTACAGCCATTTGTTGAAAACCAATTGCCCGGTCACCGGGCAGCCCGATTGGGCCAGTATTCTGATTCGTTACAGTGGTCCTGCAATCGACCGCGAAGGGTTGTTGCGCTATCTGGTTTCATTTCGCAATCATCAGGATTTTCACGAGCAGTGCGTGGAACGCATCTTTACCGAAATCAGGGAGTTGTGTCAGCCGGACACACTGGAGGTCTACGCCCGCTACACCCGTCGCGGTGGGCTGGAGATCAATCCCTATCGCAGCAGTGTGCAATCCGATCCGCCCAGGGTACGCCTGTCGAGGCAGTGAGGGCGAGCAGCGAGAATTAGTAGTTTTTCTTGTTTTTCAGTTGGGCGGCGGCTTCGATCAGGGACTTCATGATTCGATCCCGGTCGTAATGGCGGATTCTGTCCATATCCATATAGAAAGAAAAACCATCGGTCATGTGCTCAAAGTAGCTCTGGTCACTGCCCATATTTTTTCGGAAGTCCACCACAGAATAAATCCGCACCGGTTGTTGATAGCCCTTGACCTGAATATCGCCCTTGTCGCGGCACATGATCTGGTCTTTCACCAGTGAGTAGGTCTCGTGTGAAACCAGAATCTCGCCGGGTTCTGCGGCAGACTCCAGCCGGCTGGCCAGATTCACTTCGGTGCCGAGCAGGGTGTAGTCCAGCCGGTTCTCCGTGCCAAAGTTGCCCACGGCACAGTAGCCGGTATTCAGGCCCATGCGTATTTCCATGGGTGTTTCTATACCCTGACTGGCCCAGCGACGTTGCAATTCCTTCATGTGTTTTTTCATGGCAATGGCCATTGAGACTGCGGCCGTACAGTCGGCCTTTACGCCATTACTGGTGGGGTCGCCAAAGAAGACCATAATGGCGTCGCCAATAAACTTGTCGATGGTGCCGCCGTGCTGCAGGGCAATTTGCGACATTTCGGACAGGTAGCTGTTCAGCAGGCTGGTCAGCACATCGCCCTCAAGTTCTTCGGCCAGTTCGCTGAAACCCTTGATGTCTGAAAAAAATACGGTCAGTTTTTTGCGGTGGGTTTCCAGCTTGACGTCTTTGCCCGACTGGATGGCCTTCAGCAAGGTTGGGGAGAGATATTTTGACAGGCGGTAATTTCTCAGTTTCAGTTGAACCTGTGTTTTTTCCAGCTCTTTCTGTTTTTCTCCCAGGGTTGCGATTTCCCTGGAACTGCTGGCGCCGTAAATAAAGATATATATCCCCAGTGCCAACAGTGGCGGCAGGCTGGTCAGGATGTCTGCCGAAAGTGTCCACTGGGGAAATCTCAGGAGTGCGGTTATTGCAATGCCAAGCAACAGAGCCAGGTTATCATTGCGCAATTTCCTGAAACCGCCACCAATGATTCCGTTAAACTGCAGCGTAATAATCAGCAGCAGAACAGGCAAAAGGCTCAGGTCGATCAGGCAGATCAGGCCACCGAGCAGCAGCGCATCAATAAAGGATAAAACCGTCCCGACACCGGGCCGTGATGAGGGCGGGACGCGCTGTAATACAAAATGGGAAGAAAGAATATAGCCAATGGTCACCAACAGAGGCAACGTGACAATCAGCTCATGCTCCAGTCCACGATGGAACGTGAGTAGCGATAAAATACCGGCAAAACCTACCAGAAGGCGGAACAGGCTCTGGTAATGTAAAATGCGGTTTGTCTCTTTAAGACTGTTTGGCGTCATCCTGTAAGATAATGTTCCCGGTACAGTGAGTCAGTGCGCGTCATTACACGATGTCTCATCGAAAATGTCCATGACCCAGCAAAGTGGATACAGCAGTAAGGAAAAAAAATGGATGCATTGCAGGCCCTTCACCAGCGCGTATCAGTACCCAGATTGTCCGAACCTGCGCCGAAAGGTGACATTCTGGCCAATATTCAGCGAGCGGCGTTTCGTGCTGCCGATCACGCAAGAATGCGCCCCTGGCGTTTTCTTATCATTGAGGGAGAGGGGCGGCAGGCGCTCGGGGAACTGTTTGTTCGTTCAGAAGAGCAGCAGGGTGCCGAACTCAGTGACAAAGCGCGGCAGCGTATTGCCGAGCGTCCCCTGCGCGCGCCAATGGTCATGGTCGTGATCGCCAGCCCGAAAGAAAACCCCAAGGTCCCGGAAATAGAACAGTGGCTATCCGCCGGTGCGGCTGCGCAAAATATGATCACTGCCGCTTATGCACAGGGTGTCGGTGCGGTCTGGCGAACTGGCGACTACGCCTATGACCCCAATGTCATGGCAGGGCTGGGGCTCAGCGATGCCGAACGTATCATCGGCTTCCTGTATCTGGGAACTGTCCAGATTGCCCCTCCCGAGGCCCCTGAAACAGCTATTGATGATTACTTTCAGAGCTGGCCCTGACAATTGCTTTTTCCGGGTTGCTTGTGTACAGTTCCGCTCCTCAAAATATTGCGTCAACTGATCCGCAGACGGGCAGAGGCCCTCAGTTCCGGGTTTGAAAACAAAGTTTTTTCAAGCTGAAATGAGAGCATTGCATCGGTATCCGATTGGTTGACAACGAGCACGCAGGCGTGCGGTTTCGGAGTTAAGTTAAGCTTTTTAAAGCTCAGATGACAAAATTTGGTGAGGTGTCCGAGTGGTTGAAGGAGCACGCCTGGAAAGCGTGTATACGTTAATAGCGTATCGAGGGTTCGAATCCCTCTCTCACCGCCATACAGTCTGCCGAGTTTTTACAGTCTTGTAGAGACTCGGCAGTACTCTTTAAAAATCAATTAGATAGCACGCTATTCCCCTCTGAAATCTGTCTCAAAGGTCACTGTAGAGACAGCTAATTATCCAAAATACCTGTGTTTTCTCAAAGTGGAAAAATTCGCTTCGCTTTTGCCTTTGCCTTGCCTTTAGTCAAAACGATATTGTCTGCAGCGGACCCAAAGCGGGTGTTTGTTCTTTGGCACATACTTTAGAAAAACACACCGAGGCACACGAAAAAATTGGTTCTGGGATTAATGTTTTTTGTGGGCGGGGCAAGTCAATGTAACCAAGTGTTTTTGGGTTGAAAGAACCGACGGGACTAAAGAGAGGTTTTTATATAAGAATTGTGTAACGGTATCAAAGTCGTCACTGTCAGTCTCATTCATATGCCCGCTATTGGCGGGTAACGGTCATTACCAAACTAACAGCTTATCTTCTTGATCGTCCCAGAAATATTTGAGATCCATTTTTTTAAATACTTCCATGTTGAAAGAGGCGGGCAGTGAGCCTTGAATAATTGATTTTATAATCGCCGGCGATAGAAAAGCCAACTTGAGTATGTGTGTTACATAGCGGCTTGTTACCTTTTCAC
>NZ_CBFHYF010000054.1:0-9457 GCF_965660005.1 Porticoccus sp. | reverse complement strand
TTAGTTCTCTTCACTTCTGACAACGGGGGAGCCCCTTATATTGGTTTACCTGACGTAAACAAGCCATATCGTGGCTGGAAGTTGACGTTTTTTGAAGGTGGTATACACGTGCCCTTCTTTGTCAAATGGCCGGGGCGAATTCCAGCTGGCGCAACATTTACTGACCCGGTTCACCACTTCGATCTCTTCGCAACGATCGCGGCCGCAGCTGGAGCCGAACTGCCAGCAGACCGAACTATTGACGGTGCTGACCTCTTACCGTTTGTCAATGGCACGCGGGATGGTGTTCCACATCGAAGGCTTTTTTGGCGCAGCGGGGCTTCGCAGTCCGCGTTAGTGGATGGATGGAAACTCAACGTCAGCGACCCGCCGGGCCGCACATGGCTATTCGACCTGACAAATGATCCAACAGAGCAGAATGACCTTTCTTCGGAAAATCCCGAAAAAGTTAAAGTGCTATTGTCAGAGTTGGCCAAGCACAATTCCGAGCAACTCCCATCGTCCTGGCCGGCAACCGGCGTGTCAGCTGTGAATATAGACAAAGACCTTACGCAGCCAGACGAGCCTGATGATGAATACATCCGCTGGTCGAACTAGAGAAAATCAACGAACGGTTGTGAAATCCGGTCCCTTCAAGTGAGGAAGAACATGTACTACAAGAATTCTATTGATCCAGTAGAAAGCCAAGGCGCGGAATTTTTCGCAGATATCGATGAACAACTGAGGAGCTTCTAGCGTGTTGTGGAGAATTTGGATTCTGGTGCCGATACTCTATGGCCTTTTTTCACTTTGGTACTTCAACTGGAGTGGCCCGATTACGGCCGACGAGATAGAAGCCTTCATGACCACATTCGAAAATGCGGAAGGTAAAAAACACACAGATGCGAAAACGTTTCGAACCTTTCTCGAGGAGGATGATGGAGGAGAGTTTGTGATGCTTAACCTGGTCCAGCTTCGCTCTGGTGAGGTTGAACATCCGGTTTCTCGCGAGAAGATGAGTGCATCACAACTGCTTAGCGGATATATAGAGCCTTTTACTCTAGCCTTGTTAAAACGGGGCGGTCACCCGGTCTTTCAGGCTCACAGAGTTGGGGGCAACATCGATAGTTGGAACGCCAAAAACAACCTAAGCTTCGGTATGGCCGCGATGATGCGCTATAGAAGTCGTCGTGATTTGGTCGAACTAATTGTCGACCCTGCGTTTTCGGACGGGCATGTCTATAAGCTAGCAGCCATTGAAAGAACGATATCGTACCCTACAAGTATTTCATTTAGCATGTCTTTGCGCCCACCAGTGACAGTGTTGTTAGTATTGATCTTGCTCGCGTCACTTGTACAGAATTGGGTGGTTAAACATAGACCTGGTTCACCGACCTAGTTGCTAGGTAGTGCCAGCACAAGTCGCATTCTAAATGCGCTTATCAGAATCTGCGATAGCACCAATTTAGAACGAGACGAAATGAATACGCATTCAAGCCAGGAGCGAAGAGGTCTATGACCAAAATACGTGACATCCACGATTCACGGTTAGGCGCAGTTATCGGAAGAGTCAGGGCAAGCCTGCTCGTCATAATCTGCACGGGCTTTGTCACCTGCTTGGCGGGATGTTCTGGTGAAGGTGATGACTCCTCCCTAACCCCTCGCGAAGGCCCCACACCGAATGCCGCCTTTGAAGCCGGGTGTGAACCAGAGTTGCCGGGGCCGCAGGAACCAGCGCGCCTGGCTGAAAGCTTTCGAGGCACGTTTGGTAGTTTATCGCCAGAGGGCATCTGTCAGAGTGAGTGGCAAGAGCCAGTACTTTCGACATGTACCGAACCGCTGGCGGAAGGTGTGCCGGATATGCGCGGACTCTGGAGTAGCCCAGGACATTCGGAGCGGGTGGAACAATGCGGCGACCTCGTGATCATCAGCGGTTTTAACTACATTCATGGTGGCTATGCCACTGGGCGGGTTAGCGACGGGGTCAATGACTTCAGGGCCGGCAGCAACTGCACTGCGCCAATCGCCGTTGCTCTGATCTACGAGGCCAACGAACTGCAATTCAATACGGCAGGGTTGACGCCGGTTATACGGCGACTGGAAATCGCTGAAGACGGTGTAGACGAGCTGGTTTGGAATGTTGACCTTGGCCTATTCTCGGGTACAGGTGAGAGTACTGGCCTAAGAGAGATTGCCCGAATGCGCAGAGTTTGTACGCTATCTGACCTGTAAGAATTATTGATAGGGTTGGGAAAAACGTCAGCTGTTCCGCAGGTCGCAGGAAGCACCGGGAACTGACCGGGTGCGAGGGTGTTGAACACCGTACCATCTCTCCGGCAGGACACTTTTTACAGCAGGACCAGCCGGAACAATGTGTGCAGGCTATTCTTTATGTGATGGGTAAATAGAAGCGGCCAGTAGCCGCGCCATAATTAGAGGAATTTCGCTATGAGCATGACCGAACTCTGGATTGATAGAAACGACTACCGAAACACGCGGGTGATTCAGCAGGATCAAGCCGTGCTGGAGGATGGCCAGATTCGCGTGGCTATCGACAAGTTTGCGCTCACCGCAAACAACGTCAGTTATGCTGCATCCGGTGACATGATCGGCTACTGGAACTTCTTTCCAACGGGCGAGGAACCCTGGGGTAAGGTTACGGTGTGGGGCATGGCGGATGTGGTAGAGAGTAATAGCGCGGAAATCGAAGTCGGTGAGCGCCTCTACGGATTTCTTCCAATGAGTACGGAGCTTATTTTGAGGCCGGGCCGTGTTAGGGATGAAAATTTCATGGACGTGGCGAGTCATCGAAAGGAGTTGCCCGCGCTTTATAACCAGTATTCTCGCACGCGAGCAGAACCTCCTGAGATGCAGGCCATTGAAGACGAACGCTGCGTATTCTTCCCGCTTTTTATCACGGGCTATGTAATCGCTGACTTTCTTGAGGACAACAATTGGTTCGGTGCTGAGCAAGTGATTGTTGGCTCAGCTTCTTCGACGACTGGTTATGGCCTGGCCAAATTTATCAGGGAAAACAACTTTGGCGGCAAGGTGGTGGGTTTAACCTCTGGGCCGAACATGGGCTTCGTGAATGACCTTGGGCTCTATAATGAGGTTGTTGAATATGACAGTGTGGAGGGCCTCTCTAATGTGCCCTCAGTGGATGTTGATATGGCGGGTGACCAGCCATTGCGTGCAAGACTGCATCACTATCTCAAAGATAATATGAAGAACAGCCAATTCGTTGGCATGACGCACTGGGAAGCTGGATCAGTGGAGGGTGAACTACCAGGAGCCCGGCCTGAATTCTTTTTTGCACCGGCACAAATTGATAAACGCAATGCAGATTGGGGGGTTGGAGTGCTCGCACAGAAGGGCGGGATTGCCAGCGCTGCGTTGGCGATGGAGTTGAAGGAATTACTGAAAATGGAGCGGCATGATGGTGCTGAGGCTTGTGCCCAGGTCTGGCGCGACATGCTCGACAATAAGATCTCAGGCAGGCAGGGCATTATGGTGTCCCTGCGGGCTGATTGATTCGGACGAAAGAGATGAAGGTACTGCGTACTCCAGACGAACAGTTCGAAAACTTACCTGACTACGATTTTTTGCCAACCTACACGGCCATCACTGACGATGACGGTACAGAACTGCGCGTGCATAGCATTGACGTGGGTCCACCGGATTCGGACCCCATTTTGTTAATGTATGGTAATCCTACGTGGGTCTATCTTTATCGCCATATGATTCCACTGCTGGAGGAGAGTGGTCGTCGGATTATTGCGGTAGATTTGGTTGGGTGTGGACGGTCAGACAAGCCTGCCAGACGAAAAGACTACGCGCTTGAGCGTCACAAACAGTGGATGAGCAAGCGGCTACTGGCGAATGATCTCACCAACATAACGCTATTCTGCCAGGATTGGGGCGGTACATTGGGCCTTGATCTCGTCGCCCGTAATCCTGAGCGCTTTAATCGGGTTGTCGTTAGTAACTCCAATATTCCCACCGGGGTTGGTGCAGAGCGGAGTTCCTTTCTCCGCCTGTGGCTAAAAGTCATGAAGTTTGCACCGGGTTTTCCGTGGAAGTGGGCGTTTCGAGGTGGCTTTCGCGGCAAAGTGCAGCCTTCCGACGCCGAATTCGCAGCTTACCGTGCACCATTCCCACGGCGAAAGTTTGAGGCTGGTATCGTGAAATTCCCCTTGTTGATTACTCTTTACCCTGATCATCCCGAGATCGCATCTAACCTGGAAGCCTGGGATCTGCTCGGCAAGTTTGATAAGCCCATGCTTACCCTTCTTGGCGATAAGGACCCCGTGTCTCGTGGAATGGAAAAAGATTTGCAAAATCATGTGCCGGGTTGCCAGGGTCAGGAGCACAAAATGCTAAAAAATGTCGGTCACTTTTCCCAGGAGGAAGCGCCCTAAGTTCTGGCAGAAGAACTCCTGGCATTTATTGAGCGCACGTAATTTAGACCAAGCAGTTTAGAGAAACGGCCGATAGTCGATTGGAGCGTCTATGACATCTCATTACACCCTATATGGCTCTTACGCTTCCTACTACACAGCAAAACCCCGCAGTTATTTCCGCAAGAAGGTGTGCCTGGCGAATTACTAATTTATCAATGATATCAATTGGTTGAGCATTGCCGCTATCGGCAGTATGAATCGCCACTAATTCAGTATCCAGCTTTCGGCGTAGTTTCAAGCGTTGGTTTGGAGAAACGCCCTCACAGTCTATCGCCAGAGTCAGAGGCGTTTCCCGCTGAAAGCCCGTTCACGATTCCACAGCGCGCTCCCCAGGCCTGTTAACTTCAGGTTTGCAGCGTTTTCTGTGCGTTCTTTGCAAAGTCTGCCGCTTCCTTCTCGTCTTCCAACAAGTTTCCAAGACTGAAGGGCACCTCAATCCCCGCTGTCATTCCAGACTGCTCACGCATAACTCGCAACCAACGCTGGAGATGCTCCAGCCCTTCTATGGATACACCGGACCACTTATAGGTGCGCACCCAGCACCAGTTGGCAATATCGGCGATGGAATAATCATCGGCCAACCACTCGTTGTCCGCCAGGTGGCCATCGAGCACCTCGAACAGGCGGCGACACTCGTTCTGGTAGCGGTCGATAGCCGGCTGGATCTTCTCCGGGAAATAGCGATAGAACACGTTGGCCTGCCCCATCATCGGGCCCACTCCACCCATCTGGAACATCAGCCACTGGATAACCCGCGACCGGCCCCTGGCATCGGTCGGCAGCAGCCGGCCGGCCTTTTCCGCCAGGTAGATCATGATGGCACCAGATTCGAACACCGCGAAGTCACCCATTTCCCGGTCCACGATGGCTGGTATCCGCCCATTCGGGTTGATCGCCCGGAACTCAGGCTTGTGCTGCTCGCCCTCGGAGATGTTCACGAACTGCGTCTCGTAGGGTATTTCCAGAGCCTCAAGGGTACAGGAGGCCTTATGGCCGTTCGGGGTCGGTGCGGTGTACAGGTCTATCATTTACATCACCGCTCTACAGCGTCGAGAATTTCTATTTCAGGGGGAGCTGCCACGAGGGCTCCCAGGGCTTTGTTGGCCTCGCGGAAGTACGCGGCCTTGCCGTGCGCGTCCAGGGCCTCGGCGCTGTCGTACTGCTCCATTACCTTGTACACCTGCGGATCTGTCTTGCTGCGATGTAAGGCATAGAAAATATTGCCGGGTTCATTCGCCCGCACCTGTTCGGTCAGGTCCAGAAACACCTGCTCAAACTCCGCGTTCTTACCTTCCTGTATCGTAATTGTTGCAAGTAGGCCAATAGCCATAGTCGTTCTCCTATTTTAAATCAGGCAACCTCAAACAGGCCGGCTGCTCCCATACCGCCGCCCACGCACATGGTGATCACCACGTACTTCACACCGCGGCGCTTGCCCTCAATCAGGGCGTGGCCGATCATGCGCGAGCCGCTCATACCGTAGGGGTGGCCAATGGAAATCGCGCCACCATTGACGTTGAGCTTGTCGTTATCGATGCCAAGTTGGTCACGGCAGTAAAGCACCTGTACGGCGAATGCCTCGTTCAACTCCCACAGGCCGATGTCGTTAACTGACAGGCCGTTCTGCTTGAGCAGTTTGGGAACCGCGTAAACCGGACCGATACCCATTTCGTCAGGCTCCAGCCCGGCCACGGCAATACCGCGGTAGATACCCAGGGGCTCGAGACCTCTCTGCTCGGCCAGTTTTGCATCCATGACCACTTGGGCGGAGGAACCATCCGACAACTGAGAGGCGTTACCCGCGGTGATAGTGCCTCCGTCGACCACTGTTTTCAGACCCGCCAGGCCCTCTGCAGTAGTGGCGCGCAGCCCCTCATCGCGCTCCACTGTAGCTTCCACTTCAGAGGCCTCGCCGGTTTCCTTGTCCCAGACCGTGCGCTTACAGGTGACTGGTACCAGTTCATCTTCGTATTTGCCGGCTTCATAAGCAGCTGCTGTACGCTGCTGCGACTGCAGTCCATATTCATCCATCGCATCACGAGAGATGTTGTAACGCTGCGCCACGACTTCCGCCGTCTGTAACATCGGCATGTGGATATTCGGGTGCATGGCCATCAATTCCTCGTCAACCATGCGGTGCAGGTTCATGTGCTCGTTTTGCACCAGGGAGATGGAATCGAGCCCACCGCCGACAACCACATCCATACCGTCGTGCATCACCTGCTTGGCGGCTGTGGCCACGGCCATCAGGCTGGAGGAGCACTGGCGATCAATGGTCATACCGGAAGTGGTCACTGAGGCCGCGCGCAGTGAAGCGCCACCGAGGTTGTTGAAGCCGCCGCGGTAGGCTTTGGCGATTGGTGTGCGGGCGGTCGATACGATTACTGCGTCTTTCATGTGTTTTCTCCTTTAGGTCTCTCGCGGAGCCTGGACTGGCCTGCGAGCTTAATTACCGGGATTTTCAGGCACCTCATCGACACGAACCCAGTCGACTGTACGGCTTATAAAGCCCACTTTGATTTTGATCTCCATTTCGCCTGACCCGGATAAATTGATCTGTGCATCCTTGTACTCGCCCAACTTCTCGGCGTAGATCTGGCCGCGCCAGAGGCCCTGTTGTTTGTCGTCGGCACGCAGGTCCTTGAGTATTTCCCGGCCGACGCGCTCGGCGTATACGTCATTGCGAACCACGACACCCTTACCCAGCTCTCCGGTGGTGGTGATTTCGATCCAGCCTGGCTCCTCGGCGTGCTTCCAGAAACCGGCGATGTCTTCCGCCATGGCGAGGGGCGCCATGAGCAACGCAGCGCATGCAAGTAAAGCTCCAATATTCATAGTCAGTTCTCCTCTCTTCAAATTGGTGCCGGGCATGGCGCGCCTTTAGCCGGTATAGGCCGACGCCAGGCTGTCCATGGCTGTATAGAACCCGGACATGGTGCCCTGCAGGATATCCTCGGCGCTCTTCACCGCGTCTATACGCCCTACTACCTGGCCGGAGAGCGGTATCGCCGCCTCCATGTCGCCACCGAAGTACAGTTGGGGGATTCCCGCCAGGTTCTCCATCACATTGATTGCCCCTTTGGGCAGCAACTTTTCGGTGCGCTCGGTGCGCAGGGCGCGCAGTGCCGGGCGCGAGGCCTGGTTGAGGAATACCGTATCGGTTTCCTTGGCATCCATCACTGCCTGCTTCCAGTTGTCGTGAACCGGTGAATCGGCGCAGCTGAGCATGCGGGTGCCCATCTGCACCCCTTCGGCACCCATGGCAAAGGCGCCCGCCATGGACAAGCCGTCGCAAATACCACCCGCGGCAATAATCGGCACATCAACCCGGGAGCGGATCAACGGCAGCAACACCATGCTGGAGACCGGGCTGGGGTTCTTGAAGCCACCGCCCTCCCCACCTTCCACCACCAGGCCATCGACACCGCAGTCGATCGCCTTGAGGGCCATATCCAGGGTCGGCACCACGTGGAAAACCTTGATTCCCGCTTCCTGGAAGGTTTGGGTGCACACATTCGGGCTGCCGGAAGAAGTGGTGACGAACTTGATGCCCTGATCGATCACGAAATCAATAATATTGGTGCCCTTGACGTAAGACAGGGCCACATTCATGCCAAAGGGCTTGTCGGTCAGGTCGCGCATTTTCGCGACCTCGGCACGGATATTGTCGAACTCGCCCGACGCTGTTTCGATAACGCCAAGCCCGCCGGCATTACTGACGGCGGCCGCCAGCTGGGCCCGGGCTATCCAGCCCATGGGGGCCTGGATGATGGGGTAATCGGTGCCCGTCATTGCGGTAACACGGTTTTGGATTGGTTTTTCGGCCATGGGTAATTCCTGTTCTTTAATTGGCTGCGCTCACGATGCGGTCAGCATGGTCTCAACACCAGTACCCTGCAGCAGCGCGTCTACACTAGCGCGGTCATCTTCGCTGAGTGCCTGATAGCGCTCGTTTGTCCACTTCAGGCACTTGGCCTGGTAGGGGAAAGTCTGTTGGGTCCAGGCGCTACCATCGATTTCCGCCTCCCAGGTTTTCTCGCCGGCCTGGACTGCCCGGGCATTGGCAAGCTGGGCTGGTGCGTAAACACGCCCGACCTCCTCCATCAGGCCACGCAGGCTGTCGGGCTGATCAGCAAGGCTGATCCAGTCCGAATCCTGCGGCTGAAGGCCGCTTTGGTCGTCCATTAGATCCACCCAGGCCACTGTGCGCGGCGACAACTCGTGGGTAATTGCCCGGGGAGTCGGGTCGAAACCGACCAACTGGGTGAGCTGACCGTAGAGGCCGAAGTCACCGGCGCCCGGGCGGCCGCCGAGCATGAATTTCTGGTTGGTCAGGTGATTTTCCATCGCTGCCAGGAAACGGCGATAGCTGGCATCGATCACCGGGGCGGTAGTGTCATTGGAACCCACCACATACAGGCGGCCGATCTGGCGTTCTGCGAAGAAATTCTTGAAATGCTGGAGGGCATCGTTGGCTAAGCTTACATCCATACCCAGAGGCAACAGGGTACCGGCATTGTCCGCATCTATCTCCGGATACCAGCGATAGTGGAACATGTACTTGGTACACCACTCGTCGGCGAAATCCTCAATCAGGTAGTCGATAAACGCCAGCGCAGGGTTCTGCGGCAGCACAGATCGGCCGGGGTACATTGATTCGAGTTTGCGAATAATGGGCGTGGAGTCACATTCGGCCCGGGTCTCGCCGCCCTCCTCGAAGAAGAAGGTAGGCATGAAAATAGGTTTCGGTTTTTCAACCCCGAGGGCATCGCAGGCCTGGTCCGGCTGCCCCCAACTGATCGCATAGGGTACGTGCCGGTAGCGCAGCAGAGACACCATCTTCTGCGTGTACGGTGACGCTGTACCACCAACCAGCCGAATCGGTTCTTGTGACGCCATAATAAGTTTCCTTATCGCGGTTATGCCTGCCATCAACACGTCGGGGTCGCATATTGACACATATAATGCCATTATGTAAACCTTGGCCCAGGAAATCGGGGACAGACCACCATTTC
>NZ_CBFHYF010000053.1:0-9462 GCF_965660005.1 Porticoccus sp. | reverse complement strand
AATCAACCCGCGCAGCTCGAAATCGGCGTTTACCACCAACACTTTTTCAATCCGGTGTTTATGCAGCAATGCCTTGATTTCGTCTGCGCCCGCCCCCTCCCTGACGGTTACCAGCCGATTCTTGGGGGTCATGATGGCCGAGACCGGCAAATCGAGACTCGGTTCAAAGCGAACATCGCGGCGGGTGACGATACCCACCAGATTGCCGTTGTCCAGCACGGGCACTCCGGAGATATTATTTTCGCGTGTCAGTGACAGCAGGGCGCTGACCGGAGCGGAGGCATCTATGGTAATCGGGTCTTTGACCACCCCGCTTTCATACTTCTTGACGGCACGCACTTCCATGGCCTGTTTTTCAATCGACATACTCTTGTGGATGATGCCGACACCACCTTCCTGAGCGAGCGCAATGGACAATCGCGCTTCGGTGACAGTATCCATGGCAGCAGATACCAGCGGAATATTCAGATCTATGTTCCGCGTCAATCGGCTTTTGAGTGAAACATCTTTGGCGGTAATCTCGGAATAACCGGGTACCAGCAGTACATCATCGAAGGTGAGAGCTTCTTCTGCGATTCGCAACATCAGGGTGGCTTACCTCGTCAGGGGAGTGGGTTTTAGAGCCTGATCTTCAGACAACGGTACCAATACGGTGCCATAGCTCAGCAATAAAAGTAAGCGCTGTATTATAGAGGGACGGCGGGCTAAAAAATACTTTTTTCATTGGACTTGCAGGAGCATCGTTGATGGCAAAGGGTCATTATTTAAATTGACTCCCTCTGCCCGTGGTGGACAATACGCTATGCCTGATACCCCAACCACACTGACTGTTACCCAGCTGAACCGCCGTATTAGACAGCTGCTTGAAACCCACTTCCCGCTGCTCTGGGTCGAGGGAGAAGTTTCCAATTTCTCTCGACCCGGCTCCGGACACTGGTATTTCACGCTCAAAGACGAAAAAGCCCAGGTTCGCTGTGCCATGTTTGCCAATCGCAATGCATTGACCGGATTCCACCCTGAAAATGGCAACCATGTACTGGCACGTTGCAGGGTCAGTCTGTATGAGGGCCGGGGGGATTTCCAGTTAATTATCGAACACCTGGAAGAGGCAGGCTACGGGGCATTACAGCGCCAATTTGACGCACTGAAACAGCGCCTGTATGCCGAAGGGCTTTTCAGTGACAGTCACAAGCGACCAATACCGACTCACCCACAGCGGCTTGGCATCGTCACATCCCCCACGGGAGCGGCCCTGAAAGATATTCTTTCGGTGTTGAAACGCCGTTTCCCGACAATTTCGGTGAGGATATACCCTGCTCAGGTGCAGGGAAAAGAAGCTGCCCGCCAAATTGCTGCGGCAATTGCAGCGGCCAACAAAGACAACCACTGTGATGTGCTGATTGTGGGACGTGGCGGCGGCTCAATCGAAGATCTGTGGCCATTTAATGAAGAAATTGTTGCCAGGGCGATATACCTAAGCCAAATCCCGATCGTCAGTGCAGTGGGCCATGAAATCGATTTCACCATCAGTGATTTTGTCGCTGACTACCGTGCGCCCACCCCCTCTGCCGCCGCTGAGGTGTTGAGTCCCGACGGCAACAAGTTGCGTGACCAGTTCCGCGGTTATGAACGGTTACTCTGTGAAACGGCTTTGCGGCGATTGCAGTCAGCTTCCCAGCGCCTCGACAGCCTGACCCGTCAACTGCGGAATCCTGCAGAACGGCTCAAGCATCAGGAACAGCAACTTCAGACCCTGCAGGCAAGGCTGTCCCGGACAGCCTGCGGACAACTTCAATATCTGAATACGGGTTTACTCCACTTGCGTACACGTCTCGAACAAGCGGGCCCCGGTTATCAAATTGACCGCCTGAGTGACCACAGGGATTTGCTGACCCACCGCTTGAAACGGGCTATTAACACGCTGCTCGAGCAAAAAAAAATACGATGGAACAACACATTGCAACTGCTCAATGCTGTGAGCCCGCTGAACACCCTGGAGCGCGGCTATGCTATTGTTACAGACCAGCAAGACAACATCTTGCGGGGTGTCACAACAGTACGTGTCGGCGACAAAGTCACTACACGGCTGGCAAATGGCTCCTTGGCATGCAAGGTCGATAAAATTTTCCCGGATTCACAGTCATGAAACGATTTTTTGGTCCCTGCCTGCTCGTGATTGCAATGCAGGTATCGGCTGAATCAACCCCGGAACACTTGCCGGAGCTATTGCCGGAAAACCAGCCGGAATCCGTGGCGTTATCCCCAACCACTGCCTGGGATCTGTCGGGCCTTTATCCCGACATTGCCAGTTGGGATGCCGCACACAGTGACGCCGCTGCACAAATCAGCCGCATTGGTGAGTGCGAAGGCACTTTGGGTAAAAGCGCAGAGGCGTTGGCTGATTGTCTAGACCGGATTAGCGACACCTACAAAACACTGCTCAGACTTTATGTCTACGCCTTTCTGAACAAAGACACGGATCAGGGTAATGTCCATTATCAGGAAAGAGCAATGCTTGCCCAGGCGCTGCTTACCGAGTTTGTAGAAGCCACACGCTTCGCGAAGACAGAACTGAGTTATATCGGAGAAGAAACACTAAACCGCTATCTGAACGAATCCACACAACTTGAGAAACACGATTTTTTCATCCGCAACACTCTGCGGCAATCAGAGCATATTCTCGGTGAAGAAGGGGAACGTGTCCTTGCCGCAGTTTCGGATGCCCTGCAATCGGCTTCAAGTACGTACAGCGTACTTGTCAATACTGACATCCCCTGGCCTGAGATATCCCTGTCGGACCGCCAGACAGTCATTCTCGGCCCAAGGGCCTACGAAAACCATCGAACAATGGCAAACCGTCAGGACAGAAAGCGGGTATTCGAGAGTTTTTGGGGCACCTACCAGCATTTTCGCCAGAGTCTGGCCATCACTCTGGAGGGGCAGGTAAAAAAAGAGGTCATGATTGCCAGATTGCGTGGCTTCGACTCATCGCTGCATCGGTCTCTGTCGCAGGACAATATCCCTGAAGCGGTATACCGTACACTGCTATCCACCACCAACGATCACCTTCCATCACTACACCGTCTGCTGGGGCTCCGGCAACGGATACTCGGCCTCGGGGAATCCCGCTATTACGATCTCTATACACCGGTCATCTCACTGCAAACGGAGTACACACTGGCGGAAGCCGCCGAGCTGACACTTGCCGCGGTCGCCCCTTTGGGAAATGACTACCGCAACCAGCTCAACGATGCATTTAACCAATACTGGTTGCACGCCTATCCCGCACCTGAAAAGCGTCAAGGGGCCTATGTTATGGACGCCGCCTACGACGTACACCCTTTCCTGATGCTGAACTTTGATGGCAGCTTTGATTCTGTCACTACCTTTGCACACGAATGGGGGCATGCCATGCACTCTCTGATGGCAAACAGTCATCAACCCTTTAGTAAGTCAGCCTACTCCAGCTTTATGTCGGAAATACCCTCGACGGTAAATGAACTGCTGCTTTTTGATTACCTGCGCGACAACGCATCCAGTGACGATGAAACATTGTTTTATCTGTTTCGCGAACTGAATCTTTTGCGGAGTGCTTTTTTTCGGCAGACGCAATTTGCGGAATTCGAGCTGGCGATTCATGAACAGATTGAAAGTGGCGGCAATCTGTCGGGAGACAAGCTGAATACGTTATATGGGAATATCTAGAAACGCCATGCAGGACACGCCATGGGCATCATGGAAATCGATGATGACTACACCGTGGAGTGGGCATCAACCCCCCACTTCTACCGCAATTTCCAAGTGTTCCAGTATGCGACGTCCATTGCTGCGGCCTACTACGTGGTCGATCAAATCACGGGTGGAGACGAAGATGCCCGGCAAAACTACCTTGCTATTCTCCAGGCCGGTGGCGCTGATTACCCCTACGAGATACTCAGAAAATCGGGCGTGGATCTGGCGGATCCGGCTGCCTATCGCCCGGTCATTCAACGAATGGGTCGGCTGATGGACCAGGTGGAGCATATTCTCGACAAGCAGAATGCAGACTAAGTCCACCTGAAGAGCACACTGCTTCCCGGAAAAAGCCTTTTCCTGAATGTTTTAGCAGTCCTGGTCAACCAAATCCTCATGACAGCGTTTAGAACATCACGTCTCTAAACGTTTAATGAGGAACTACCATGCGAATACTTCTATTACTAGCGGGCATTGCTCTCGCCACACCCAGTTTGGCCGGGTCAACCGCAGAACCGAATAAATCTGACCACAGAAAAGACTATACCGAGTCTATGTTCGAAAAAATGGATACTGACCAGGACGGCAATATATCCAAACAGGAATACGAGGCCAGCCTGCAGAAAAGACTCGAAAAAGGAATGACTCACTTTAACATGATGGATGGCGACAACAACGGCTCGGTGAACAAAACCGAGGCGATGGAAGCCAAAATGCGAATGAAAGCCGAGTGGAAAGAAAAGCATCGCACCCATTGTAATCAGGCTGATAGCTGACACATCAAACGAGCCACCCCGGCCATTTCCTGGCCGGGGTGTTCACCTGCTAGCCAGATCAAACCCATTGTTGCTGATACAGGACAAATGCCAATTTTTGCCCCAAATTACTCCCTGTGCCTTTTTTATCGCACCAATGTCAAACAAAAACGGCGTTGATATAGCCCTTGTGAACCTCTAAAACAATAAAAACACCGGTTATTCAATCTCTGGCACGAGTTATGCTTGTAAATTAACTGTACTTTTCATACTAAATCCTACCGGGTAACGAAGCCCGTGCGCACCATCCGCCGTAGGGCTTTCTGGGTACCGGCAATGTGGACACCAACTCCCGGCTCTGCATGTCCTCCGCTGTCGCCAGTTACAAGCGGGCTTTTGGTGCCGATGCGCTGCCCTGCAGTTACGAAGACCTGGATCACTGCGATCTGCTGATTCTGGTTGGCTCCAATGCCGCCTGGACCCACCCGGTACTCTACCGCCGGATGGCTGCCGCCAAAAAACGAAACCCCGCCATGCGGGTGGTGGTTATCGACCCACGCCGCACGGCCAGCTGTGATCTCGCCGATCTCCATTTGCCAATTAGCCCCGGTGCCGATGGCTATCTGTTTGTCGGTTTACTGGCATGGTTGCAGCAAAAGGAGGCCAGCTGTTCTGAGTATATAGCGCAGCACACCGAAGGCTACCGGGAGGCGCTGGCAGCAGCCAATGCCATCTCTTTTGCAGAGACGGCCCGACTGGTCGGGCTTGAAACGGACGTACTGGAAACCTTTTACCAGTGGTTCGCCGAAACGGATAAAACCATTACCTTCTACTCACAGGGGATCAACCAATCCTCCTCCGGCACTGACAAGGGCAATGCCATTATAAATTGTCACCTTGCCACCGGACGAATCGGCAAGGTCGGCGCAGGCCCCTTCTCGATTACCGGGCAGCCCAATGCCATGGGTGGCCGGGAAGTGGGCGGTCTGGCCAACCAGCTGGCAGCCCATATGGACTACAACCCCGAGGATTTGCGGACCGTGGCCGACTTCTGGGCCACCGACCAACTCTGTCAGCAGCCGGGCATGAAAGCGGTAGATCTGTTTGATGCAGTCGCCGATGGCAGGATTAAGGCAATCTGGATTATGGCGACCAATCCGGTGGTCAGCATGCCGGATGCCAATTATGTCAGGGAGGCCCTGCAGCGCTGAGAAACCGTGATTGTCTCCGACTGCGTGGGAGCCACAGACACGACCGCCACCGCCGATATTTTGCTGCCAGCTACCGGTTGGGGTGAGAAAAACGGCACCGTCACAAATTCCGAGCGCCGCATCTCAAGACAGCGAGCACTGATAAAACCCGCAGGTGAAGCAAAGGACGACTGGTGGATCATGTCCCAGGTCGCACAAAGACTGGGCTTTTCTGAGGCGTTTTCCTACCGGTCGCCGCGGGATGTGTTTGTTGAACATGCGGCACTGAGTGGCTTCAGAAACAACGGCAAGCGCATTTTCAACATCAGCGGCCTCAGCGAACTGTCTGAACAACAATACAATGATCTCTCACCCATCCAATGGCCCATTACGGCAGAATCTCCCGCGGGAACAACGCGCCTGTTCAGTGAGGGTGGGTTCGTGACGGCATCCGGCAAAGCCCGGTTTATTGCCATTGCGCCCCGCCTGCCGGTTCAGTCCCTCAATGCCTCCTACCCGTACGCGCTCAATACCGGAAGAATCCGCGACCAGTGGCACACCATGACGCGCACCGCCCGCGCCCAACGATTGCTCAATCATATCGATGCACCCTTTGTCCTGGTGCACCCCGAAACAGCCCGTACAAATGAACTTTACGATGGAGATCTGGCAGAGGTACGCACCGCGTATGGGGCCGTCCGGGTCGGCGTGATGCTGGATGAAGGCATGGGGAAAAATCAGCTGTTTATGCCGATTCACTGGAATGACCAGTTCGCCCGTCAGGCTCGTGTTTGCTCGGTGATTGCCCCATTGACCGATCCCGTATCCGGGCAACCCGAATTCAAATTTACCCCCGCCGCACTGAAAAAAGTCGCAACCCCGGTTTGGGCAATGGTGGTCAGCAGGGAGCCCCTGGAATGCGACGAATTCATCGATTGGTCAATGACGCCACTGACGGATAACAAGGGCTATTGTTACCGGTTTGCTGCCGCGGAGGGCTTTGACTGGCAAGCCTTTATCAGACAGCAGGGGTATACCGGCAACTGCGCCCAATACGCCGACACCGAACAAAGTGACGAGCGTTTTATCTGCTACGAAGGCGCATTGGTACAAATGGCCATCTTCAGTCATCACAGTCTGTCACTGATGCCGGCAACAAGCTGGTTACAGGGATTACTCAGCAGGGAGATAACATCTTCTCCATGGCAATTGCTGGCGGGGATCGACATGAACCAGCCCGACCGGGGCAAATTGATATGCGCCTGTTTTGAAGTCGGCGAAAAACAGATTCTGGCAGCCATTGTCGATGGGGCAAATTCCACAAAAGCACTGGGAGAACAACTTAACTGCGGTACCAACTGTGGCTCCTGCATACCGGAGCTTAACAAACTGATCAACGAGACCCTGAATGTCGATGCCGCATAGATAACAGGGCAAAGTACCTATGACACGACTGGTCCCCGGCTACAATCTGAGCATGGTCGCTTCTCCAGATGCTCGGGTGGTAGTCGGGGATTTATTTTTTCGGCAAAAGACAGGCCCGGTTCGCGAGTCTGCGCCGAGCTTTCTGGTTAACCGGTAATTGAGAATAAACTGGTGGCTTCCCCTGCCAGCCACACCACAGCACACGATGTCACCGCTACCGTTGCTCCCTTCCGGGCCTAGCGGGGTTCACAGCTGATCATTGCGAGGGGACCGGCAGAGGTCACCATAAAGAATCGGAGTCTTGTACAGAACTCGCGAAGGGTGGGCATTATGGTCCTTCAGAACCGCTATTTCAACCACGGTCGGGGGCTGGTACTCAATGCCGTCCTTGCCTAACATAGCCTGTCTCCTAACACGCTATTGAGCAATCTATGCCGTTCCTGAAAGTGCCCCTTGTCAGCCTCCTGCTCAGCCTCCTGATCACGGCCTGCGGTCAGGGGGAAAGCAACACCGCCAGTGGCAACCGGCAGGGAATACTCCACCTCGGCAATGGCACTGATCCCCAGGAGCTGGACCCGCATATTGTCACGGGGGTTCCCGAGCACAATATCCTTACGGCCCTCCTCGAAGGGCTTGTGCTGAAAGATCCCTCAACACTGCAACCGATTCCCGGTGTGGCGACCCATTGGGACATAAGCCCCGATGGCAAGCGTTATACGTTTCACCTGCGCGATGACGCGCGCTGGTCAAACGGTGACCCTGTGACAGCCGGGGATTTTGCCTGGTCCTGGTGGCGGGCACTGCAGCCCTCGCTCGGCAACCAATACGCCTATATGCTGTTTGCCATCAAAAATGCGGAGGCGTATTTCAGACAGGAGGTAAGTGATTTTTCCGCCGTGGGTATCAATGTTATAGACAACCATACACTGGAGGTTGAGCTTGCCAACCCAACACCCTACTTCCTGCAATTGCTCGATCACTACAGTTACTTTCCACTGCATCGCGCCACCATTGAGAAATTTGGCCCGCTCGACCAACGCGGCAGCCTCTGGACCAGGCCCGGCAATTTTGTCGGCAATGGCCCCTTCTCCCTGACCGGATGGCAACTATTCAAGCGTGTGGTGGTGGAAAAGAATCCCCACTATTGGGATGCTGAAAACGTGTCGCTCAATGCCATCCACTTCTATCCCACGGAAAACATCACCACTGAGGAGCGGATGTTTCGCTCCGGGCAACTGCACCGCACCGCCACCGTGCCGATCGATAAACTGGCGGTCTATCGGCGGGATCATCCCGAGCTGCTGCACACTCATCCGTATCTCGGCAATTATTTCTATCGCATCAATACCGAAGTGCCACACCTCAGCGACCAACGGGTCCGCCGGGCGCTGGCCATGAGCATCGACAGGGCTGCGATTGTCCGGCAGGTCACAAAGGGCGATGAGCTGCCGGCCTATACCTTTACGCCGCCGGATACGCTGGGTTATACCGCTCCCGATGGCTTTGCCTATGATCCCGACCAAGCCCGGACACTGCTGGCGGAAGCGGGTTATCCCGGTGGCGAGGGTTTTCCGGTCAACGAGTTGCTGTTCAACACCTCAGAGGGGCACCATAAAATTGCCGTGGCTATCCAACAGATGTGGTACAAGGAGCTGGGCATCAAGGTGAGTCTCCACAACCAGGACTGGAAAGTGTTTCTGAATTCGGTTAACGGTGGAAACTATGGCATTGCCCGGGCCGGCTGGATTGGCGATTACGTGGACCCCAATACCTTTCTCGATATGTGGACAACCGGTGGCGGCAATAATCGCACCGGCTGGTCCAGCGCCCGCTTCGACCAGCTGATCCTGGAGGAAGCCCCCAGGGCAGAGACGCGCGAGCAGCGCTACCGCCTGATACGGGAGGCCGAAGCGCTGTTGCTGGAGGCTATGCCAATTATTCCAATTCACATCTATACCAGCAAAAGCCTGGTAAACCCCGCCGTTAAAGGGCTTGAGCCGAATTTGCTCAACTACACCCTGTACAAAAACCTGTCTCTTGACCCCACTGAAGCGCTGCCAGACTGATGTTACGCTTTATTCTGAGTCGGTTATTACAGGCCATTCCGGTATTGCTGGTGGTTATCACTGCCACGTTTCTGTTGGTAAGGTGCGCGCCGGGCGGCCCGTTCAGCGCAGAAAAAGCGGTACCACCGGAAGTGGTCAGGGCACTGGAGGCACAGTACCGGCTCGACCAGCCCATCTGGCAACAATACCTGAGTTATCTGGGGGATCTGGCCCAGGGGGAATTCGGCCCTTCCTTTCGTTATCCGGGGCGGACAGTCAATGAATTGATTGCCGGGGGCCTGCCCATCACCGCTG
>NZ_CBFHYF010000052.1:0-9963 GCF_965660005.1 Porticoccus sp. | reverse complement strand
GCATTCTCTGGGAGAGAAGCGGAAATCGCGATTTTTGAGCCTGAAATGCGGTTATCACGGTGATACTTTTGGCGCCATGTCGGTTTGTGATCCTATCACAGGCATGCATCATCTGTTCCGGGACGTGCTGGCAGACCAATTTTTTTCAGACTCGCCAAAATGTGATTTTGATGCTGCCTGGGACGAAGACTATATCAATGAATTTAAGCAAATAATCTCGACTCATGCAGGTGAGATTGCTGCAGTAATACTCGAGCCGGTTGTTCAGGGGGCCGGGGGTATGCGCTTTTATTCGCCGATGTTTCTGAAGCGTGTCCGCGACTTGTGTGACCAGTATGATGTCCTGTTAATTGTGGATGAGATTGCCACGGGTTTTGGTCGCACCGGAAGGCTTTTCGCCAGTGAGTGGGCGGGGATAACACCGGATATTATGTGTCTTGGCAAGGCGCTAACCGGCGGCTATATGACGCTGGCGGCGACGCTCTGTACTGAGAAGGTCAGTAATGGTATCTGTCTAGGTGAAGCGGGTGTTTTCATGCACGGTCCAACATTTATGGGGAATCCCCTCGCCTGCGCTGTGGCCAATGCAAGTATAGAACTGCTGCTTAGCTCAGATTGGATGACGCGGGTCAAGGATATCGAACAGCAATTGTTTGTGGAACTGGCACCAGCCAGAGATTTCGATCATGTTGAAGACGTACGTGTGCTCGGAAGCATTGGTGTCATCGAGATGAAGAATCCGGTCGACTTGCCAGTTATTCAAAAACAGTTTGTCGATAAAGGTGTGTGGGTAAGGCCGTTCGGAAAACTTGTGTATGTCATGCCACCCTTCATTATCAGCAAAGCGGATTTAGCCGTATTAACCAGTGCGATGGTTGAAGTTGTGAGGGATTCCCCTCAATGAGCACAGGGCTTTTACACTATAAAACTACTCAGGACAATGAATAGAGACCGACGGCCCGGTTGAGTTTTGCCATAAAAGGGGTGCTTGCCGCCCTCGCCCTCTCAGCCCCTTCATTAAGCAGATTTTCTATGTGAGAAGGATTTTTGAGTAATTCGTTGTAGCGTTCTCGCGGCTCACGCAGCTCAGTTTCAATCAGTTCAAACAATTGTTTTTTGGCTTCACCCCAGGCTATGCCATTTTCAAATTCACGGCGCATGGCTAAAGTTTGCTCCTCGCTGGCGAATGCCCGCCAAATCTGGAATACAGTTGACGTGTCCGGGTCCTTCGGCTCCCCGGGCTCCAGCAGGTTGGTTTTAATTTTATTGATGTGTTTTTTTAGTTGTTTTTCAGGGGAAAACAGGGGGATAGTATTACCGTAACTTTTACTCATTTTACGACCATCGAGACCTTGTAATACGGCAACATAGTCATCGACTATGGCTTCTGGCAAGGCGAAATGCTCGCCGTAAACATGGTTAAAACGTTGCGCAATGTCCCTGGCCATTTCTATATGCTGAATCTGGTCTCTTCCCACCGGCACTTTGGTAGCGTTGAACATCAGGATATCGGCTGCCATCAGTACTGGATAAGAGAAAAGCCCCATAGTAATACCAAAATCCTGATCTTCACCCGAATCCTGGTTTTTTTGAACGGAATCCTTGTAAGCATGAGCTCGGTTCATTAACCCCTTAGCGGCAACACAGTTCAGAAACCACATCAGCTGAGTGATTTCGGGGATATCCGACTGCCGATAAAATACAACATTGTCAGTATTGAGGCCCAGTGCCAACCAGGTGGCGGCAATTTCCATGCTTGATTGATGCACCATGCCTGGATCCTGACATTTGATCAACGCATGGTAATCTGCGAGAAAATAGTAAGCATTGATACCAGTCTTCTGACTGGCGTCAATCGCGGGACGAATAGCACCCACGTAATTACCGAGATGCGGTGTGCCAGTGGTTGTAATCCCCGTTAAAACGGTATCAGTCACAACGGCTTTAGATGAATACTGACTCATGATTAAATTCTTTGATCTGATCTTGGTGGCCCACATCATACGGATTTCAGGATTTGAATAAAGCCTGTATTCAGGCCTCCTGAATCATCAACATTGAGGGGTAATTATAAAATGTCTTTAACGCCCGGTATAAATTAAAGGCATCATCCGCGCCAGCCATTTCACGAATAGAATGCATGGCAAACGTGGGCACGCCGATATCCAATGTTTGAACACCAACCATCGCCGCGGTAATTGGCCCGATTGTGCTCCCGCAACTCAAGTCTGTACGGTTTACAAATGTCTGGACGGCGATCTTTTCCTTTTCACACAGATGACGAAACAAAGCGGAGCTGATGCTATTGGTGGCATAGCGCTGATTGGCATTTATTTTAATAACCGGTCCTTCATTTAAACGTGGTCCATGATTATTATCGTGCCGATCAGCAAAATTCGGATGAATTCCGTGAGCATTATCTGCGGATACCATCAAAGAACGTCGCATCACCCTGGTTAACAGGGCCGGATCCGGGTAAAGGCGTTGCAGCACTGATTGCAACATCGGTCCGTTTGCCCCACAAGCAGAAATACTGCCAACTTCTTCATGATCGTTACAAACCAGCATGGTGCTAATCTGATCGCCAGCTTCCAGGAGAGCCTGCATACCCGTGAAGCAGCTGAGCAAATTGTCCAGCCTGGCACCGGAAATAAATTCTTTATGCATGCCAGTCATAGCCGGTTTTTGGCAATCATAGAAGTACAGTTCGTAATCCAGGATTCTGGCTTTTTCCGGCAAATCACCAGAGGAGAACAATTCCTTTACCAGGAATTCGCGAAAATCTGTCACCGATTTATCGGGATCTATGAATAACAGGGGGGGAATATCGGTTTGTGGATTCACCTTGCGTTCATTATTTGCATCCCTGTCCAGGTGAATAGCCAAGCTGGGAATCACAGCCACCGGTCTTTTCAGATCAACCAGTATCTGGTCCAACAAGCCCTCTCCATCATCGAACACCAGGCGACCAGCTATACTGAGGTCGCGGTCAAACCAGGGGTTCAGAAGTGCCCCTCCGTAAACTTCGACACCTAGCTGAAAATAGCCCTGACGATTCAGTTCCGGTTTTGGCTTCACTTTGAGGCAGGGGCTGTCCGTATGAGCTCCCACCATACGTACTCCAGTCTCAATGCCGGGCTGATGCCCTGCAATAAAAGCGATAATGGACGAACCGTTGCGGACAGTGTAATAACGACCACCCGGCTTTATATCCCATTCAGCATCTTCCGGCAGCCAGATAAATCCAGAGGACCCCAATATTTCGCGCATACTTCTGACGGCATGGAATGGTGTGGGGGATTGATAAATAAAATCCAGCAACTGCTGGTTGTAACGCTGTTTATTCATATTGGACTAACTGCCGACCTCATTGTTCGTCACTTCAAGTCTTTCCAGCAGGCTCGATGTATCCCAACGTCCGCCGCCCATCAACTGGATTTCCCGATAAAATTTACTGATCAGCTCTGTTGCAGGAAGCTTACTGCCGTGGCGCTGGGCTTCATCGAGCACAATGGCCAAATCCTTACACATCCAGTCCACGGCAAAACCGTGATTGTACTCACCCGCCAGCATAGTTTGATAGCGATTTTCCATTTGCCAGGATTGTGCGGCCCCCTTGGCGATGACCTCTATGACCTGTTCTGGATCAAGCCCCACCTGACGAGCAAAAAACAACCCCTCGGCAAGTGATTCAATAACGCCCGCCACACAGACCTGATTCGCCATTTTACACAGTTGCCCAGACCCGACCGGGCCCATCAGGGAAACCCTGTTGGCATAATGTTTGATAATGGGGCTTACTTGACAAAATTGTGCTTCCTCACCACCAACCATAACTGTCAGAGAGCCGTGCTCAGCACCTTGCTGACCACCGGATACCGGAGCATCGAGATAAACCATGCCATGTTTTTCTGCTTCTTTTGCAAGGTCCCGGGTGACTCTGGCCGACACAGTAGTGTGATCGACGAAGAACGCTCCCCGGTCTGCCCCGCTGAAAGCACCAAAATCACCCAGGAGAACTTCCTGTAAAGACTCCTCATTACCTACGCAGGTAAAAATAATCTGTGCATTTTTGGCTGCCTCTGCTGGGGTTGTTGCCGCAATCCCCTGGTATTGCTCCAGCCATTGTGCAACTTTTCGTTGAGTGCGGTTATAAACGCAGACTGAAAACCCGGCCCTGCTCAAATGGCCAGCTAACGGGAAACCCATGACACCAAGGCCAATGAAAGCAATTTTTTTCATGAACGATCCCCTCCAAATATCAACTTAATTATTCACCAGGATGACGATCAATACAGCGCCCAATAGAAGTCGATAAATGACAAAAGGTATCATACCAATTCGATTGATCCAGGTAAGGAAGACACGGATACAGAGGTAGGCAGCAATACAGGAAAGTCCTGTGCCGAGGAGAATATCACTCCATGGAATCCGGGGTAGTTGAAGGAGTTGAACACATTTGTAACCACCACTGAGAATGATGACAGGAATCGACATCAGGAAAGAAAAGCGAGCAGCCGATTCCCGTGTAAAACCCAGCGCCAATGCTGCCGTCATGGTAATACTTGATCTTGATGTACCCGGAATCAGAGCCAGCGCCTGGGCTACCCCGATAAAAAGTGCCGAGCGCCAAGTGATCTGATGAAGCGTTTTGACGCGGTGTCCCCACAAGTCACATATTCCCAAGAGCAAGCCAAACAGGATGGTTGTTGCAGCAATGACGGCAATTGAACGCAGCTGGCTTTCGATAAAATCACCCAACAGCAAACCTGCCAGACCAGCGGGAATAGTCGCGAGAATAAGTTGCCAGCCCAGGCGGCTTTCAGCGGTAGGTTTACCATCGGCAGTTAGACTGCGGCACCAGTGCACTATCACCTGCTGAACATCGTGGCGAAAATACCAGAGTACAGCTATCAGGGAGCCAACATGGACTGCGACATCAAAGGCCAGTCCCTGGTCTGTCCAGCCGAGTACAGCTGATGGCAAAATAAGATGAGCAGAGCTTGAAATCGGCAAGAATTCGGTGAGGCCCTGAATAATAGCCAGAAAAAAAATCTGCAGAGTATCCACTATTTCCAGATTCCTGTTCCGCCAGAATTGGTGCCCTCGCGCAGCCGTTTCCGTTTTTGCCAGGACACTTTATCTCTGAGGTATAGCGGCTGTACATCATCTATCGCCATTGAGTTACCATTGACAATCTGTGGCATCGCAATAGTCAGCACATCCCGGGCATCTGGCAATAATGCCGAAGTCATTTCCGCTGGTTGCAAGCCAATGCGCTCGGCGTACTGCCACCCATCACCAATCGCCGTCAGAGGTAATTGACTTTCCGGGAGTGTGACCCTTTCAGGCGAAGAAAGACTGTCTGGCAACAGACGAATCAACTCAATACCATTCCATTCGAATGCGGACCAATAAATTTCATCCATTCGGGCATCAAACATCGGCAAAAGACGACAATTATCCTGCAGGGATAGTTGTCTGAGCGCAGTGTGAGCCAGGGTTTCAAGGCTGGATACAGGCAACACAGGAAGGGCGGCCCCAAGAGCTAGCCCCTGTATAGCACTAAAGCCAATCCGAATGCCTGTGAAAGAGCCCGGACCCAGCGTAAAAGCGAGCGCATCAAGTTGGGTTAATTTCATCCCAGCCTCTGAAAGCAGGTCATTCACCATTGGCAATAACAGGCGGGTATGCTCTCGACTGGCAAGCTGATAACGATTGATGACAGTTTGCCCGAGCGCCAGGGCGACCGAGCATGCCTGCGTTGTTGTATCAATTGCCAAGACTTTTTTCACAACAAAAAAATCCCCCGTTAAGGCGGGGGATTGTACCCTGTTTGTGGTAAAGAACGGAGTTTGATTGGGTGTATTTCCCGATACACAGAATGTAAAACACCACCTATTCTATCGGTGTCTCCAGCTTGCTATTTGCTGCCGGATTGGCTTATGACACTGCACTCTTCCCGGCAGTTGGGGTTTTACGTGTTGCCGATTTCTTGTTGGTTGCCGATGGACTCCAACGTTTAGGTCGAGCAACTGCTGATTTTTTTGTTGCTGGCGTTTTCCGGGCAGTATTTGCCTTACCCGCTGCTTTCGCTACCGGCTGTTTTGCTGTAGCTCTGGTCTTGGAGGATTTTGCAGCTGTCGTTGTCACTGCCGGTGGCCGACCGGGGCCACGCAAGGAAATTGTCTTGGAAGGAGCTTGCGATTGCCCGTTAATTTTTTGTTCAGCACTCCTGATGACAGCTGAGGCCTTCTTGTGTAAACGTTTTTCAATGGTTTTGACTTTGGCCAGAGTATTTCTTTCGACAGTCCTGACCTTTTTGGCGATGTCGGTAGTACGTTTTTTCAGCCAGGATTTTTTATAGCGGGCCATTGCTTTATCAAGATCTGAGGCCGTTTTTTGCTCCAACTTTTTTTCTGTTATAAGAATTCTGTTTCTGGCTTTCTCTTCTGCATCTGCAAGCTGAGACAGAATCTTTTCTGCTCTGAGTTCAGCTTTTACCAGCGTATTCTTTGAGACCAGGTTATTCAGCTTACGGACATTTGTTGTGACTTCCTGAATGCGCTTTTTAAGTAACGCCTGAGATGCTTTGGTCGCATTTTCAGTAACCCTGTTTTTTGCAGCAGACAACTTTTGTTTGGCATCGGCAACTTTTTTCTTCTGTATATCCACTTCCTTCTCGATACGCTGAAAAGCCACAGCTATCTTGTTAACTGATGAAGTAGCAGCTTTTTTTGTAGATAACGCTGCAGTTTTTTTTCCGGCAGATTTTGTTACACGCTTTTTTGGAGCGTTGGCCATGATGTTTCTCCTTGCTACTGGAAGAAATACAGATTTTTTGATTAAAAAAGATGATTAAAGTTTATTCAAAATAGACAATATTTCCATTTTAGCATAGGGAATTATTTTTTGTGTTGCCCAATCTGGCATTTATTGTGAAATTTATTGATTCAGTGTCAGTTTATTCGCAGTCATTTCAGCCAGCGCATCGATAAATGATGGCGTATCATTGACGCATGGAATGTAATGATATTTCTCTCCTCCCTGTTCGAGAAATATTTCACGGTAAGCCATGTTTAGTTCTTCAAGCGTTTCTAGACAGTCTGCAGTAAATGCAGGACTAACGATATCGACAGATTTGACTCCCGCCTTTAACCATGCCATGAGCTGATCATCGGTATAGGGCTGAAGCCACTTTTTTGGACCAAATCTCGATTGAAAGCTCATTGACCATTCGGAGGATCCGAGCCCCAGAGCCTTGGCAACGGCATCGGCTGTTGCGCGACAATGTTCACCATACGGATCACCCTTATCCACATAATCCTGAGGAATTCCATGAAAGGACATCAAAAGTTTTTCATTGCGTCCATTCTCAGCCCAATGATTTTTTATCACTTCAGCAATTGATTGAATGTAACCGGCATGATCATAAAATGATTTTATAACGGTCATATCGGGGATATTGCGGCTTTCCTGAATGATGCTAGCTACCTGATCGTAGATTGCACCTGTGGTCGATCCCGAGTATTGGGGATACATGGGGATTATCAAAAACTTCTCGATACCTTTTTCTTCCAGACAACTGATTGTTTCCTTTAAAGATGGTTTACCGTAGGTCATGGCCTCCGCAACAACAGGCGCGTTTTGACCGTAGCGCTCCGACAACACATTCTGCAAGCCCGCCACCTGTCGACCGCTGACAACACGCAATGGTGAGCCCTCTTCCCACCATATTTCATGGTATGCATGTGCCACCCGCTTAGCGCGAAGGGGGATAATGACCAGTCTTAGCAAAAACCACCAGATCAGCCTGGGCACTTCAACCACGCGGACGTCCGAGAGAAACGCTGTCAGGAAACGCGCTATTGCGGCAGGTGTCGGTTCTTCCGGGGTGCCCAGATTGACCAGAATGACAGATGTTTTATGCATCGTATCTCAGGCTTTATAGTTGGCAAAAAAATGGGCTCATAAAGCGCCCAGTCTGCATCAGTTGCTGTGCTCAGACCAGAGCTTCTTCTAGCCGTGATTCAACTTCCGGGAGTTTTCCAATGCCATTGACGCAAGCATAGGAAGGTGCTTTGTCCGGCTGCGTTCTGGCCAGGTCCTTATAAAAACCGACCAAAGGCTGAGTTTGCTCGTGGTAGACAGAAAGACGGTTGCGAACAGTATCTTCCTTATCATCATCACGCTGCACCAGAGGTTCACCAGTGATATCGTCCAGCCCTTCTTTTTGCGGTGGATTATGTGTTACGTGATAGACGCGACCAGAGCCATCATGAACCCGCCGGCCACTCAAGCGTGAAACAATTTCTTCGTCTTCAACATGGATTTCGATGACTTTATCGATAGCCACGCCTTCGTTTAACAGAGCCTCAGCCTGCGGAATGGTTCTGGGAAAGCCGTCAAACAGGAAACCATTTACACAATCAGGTTCCTGAATACGCTCTTTTACCAGTGCAATGATAAGGTCATCGGAGACCAACCCACCAGAAGCCATGATACCTTTGGCCTTCAGCCCCAGTTCTGTTCCCGCTTTTACTGCTGCCCGCAACATGTCACCAGTGGATATTTGGGGGATGCCAAATTTTTCAGTGATGTATTTGGCCTGAGTACCCTTCCCGGCGCCCGGTGGGCCCAACAAAATAATTCGCATTCGTGATCTCCGATTATCTGGGGTTGAATTAGAGTGATTAGTCAATTACCCAAACTCGCAATTGAGGTCGCAAACATTACACAGAAATGACCACAACCACAAGTCAGACGGGACTCTCAGCCTTACTTCTGGAGAGTGGCCAGCTTGGCTTCTACCCACAAATCATTGAGCTGTTCAGCTGACACATCGATCACTTTCATCCTCTGATGACACAAGGTTTCTTCGATATGATTAATACGCTGTTCGAATTTTTTCGATGATCTTCGCAAGGCGGTTTCGGCGTCCACTTTAAGGTGACGACAGAGGTTGACCACTGTAAACAGTAAATCACCAAGCTCGTCTTCAATGGCTTCTACTTCGCCCTCCGCAATTGCTTCTTTCAGCTCCTGGCTCTCTTCATTGATTTTTTCCAGAACACCTTGTACATCCGGCCAGTCAAAACCGTGATTGGCGGCTCTCTTTTGCAGTTTCATTGCACGAGTCAATGCGGGTAAACCGGCGGGTATATCATCAAGGATTGATTCCCGCCCCTTTTCCTTTCTTTCGCTTTGTTTGATGAATTCCCAATTATCTTTAATGGACTGCTCATTGAGGGGCAGCCCTGGGGAGCGTTCGCTATAGAGAGTACCGTCCGGAAAAACATGGGGGTGGCGGGCAATAAGTTTTTCTACCAACAGTGAGATGACCTGCTCAAGATCAAACAGATTTTGTTCCTTCCCCAACTGTGCGTAAAAAATGACCTGGAATAACAAATCACCCGATTCTTCTTTGAGCTGGTTGTAATCTTCATTCTCAATGGCATCTGCGACCTCGTAGGCTTCTTCCAGTGTGCAGGGAGCAAGCGTTTTAAACGTCTGCTTTAGATCCCAGGGGCAGCCCGTTTCCCGCTTGCGCAACCGTGCCATCAAGTAGCATAGATTGTCTATGGTATAAGAGTCTGCCATACACTAACCTTCATCAATAAGTTGTACGCCGGTGATATTCGGGATTTGTCTCAATTTGCTCATGACGTTACTGAGTTCATGAATGTTTGTGACTTCAAGGGTGACTTCCATTCGCACAGAAACCCCTTTCCGGCCTTGGTCACTTCGTGAAGACATGGCCAAAATATTCAGCCCCGCTTTATCCAGGACTGCGCTGATGTCACGTAATAAACCGCTTCTGTCGTAGGATTCCAGGGCAACTTTTACTGGGTATACTTTTTTCGGCTCACCGCCCCAGCTGACCTCAATCACTCTTTCCGGCTCGACATTTTGCAAGCGAAGGATTTTCCCGCAATCCTTGCGGTGAACGGAAACCCCCCGGGT
>NZ_CBFHYF010000051.1:0-10224 GCF_965660005.1 Porticoccus sp. | reverse complement strand
CCTCGCAAAAAAGGTCGTGGCAGCAAACGTGGTTCAAGCAGACCTCAGGGTGTTGAGGATCATCTGCAACGCGACTTCACGGCGCTTGAGCCTGAGACCAAGTGGGTCACGGACATCACCGAGCTGTCGTCTAGCGAAGGCAAGCTCTATCTCTGCGTTGTCTTGGACTTGTACGCCAAGATTGTCGTGGGTTGGTCGATGCAGATTCGCCAGGATCGTTTTATGGTGATGCGTGCGGTTGAGATGGCTTTAGGGCAACGCGAGGGCACGGCACCTGTGATTCTGCACTCGGATCGCGGCACGCAATTTACCAGTGATGATTATCAGAAGTTGCTGAAGCGTCATGGCCTGGTGAGCAGCATGAGTCGAGTCGGTCACTGTGGTGATAACGCAGCCTGCGAAGGCTTCTTCGGTCTTTTAAAACGAGAACGAACCCGTCATCAGAAATACCGGACCAGAGCTGAGATACGAGCTGACGTCTTTAGCTACATCGAACGATTCCATAATCCAAGGATGCAACGTAGAGTGGCTAGAGCAGATCAGCAATTTACGTCGTTTTTAAACCGTCCGTGCAAATAGGGTAGCACCCCTGTGATTGGACCAGACATTGAGCAGCATTCTGTGATAATGATAGCAGGCAGTAGAATTAAAGTATAATCTTGACACCACTATCAAGTTTGTCAAGCGCAGGCAAGTAAGCGGTGGCTTTCGTACATAAAAAATTGACTAAATGTCAATTTCTCAAGAACGCCACCGAGTAGTTACGGCGATAGTTTTATTTTCCTTGAAACAAAGGCATCAACGTCTCGAATCAGACGCATCCCATCTTCTGCTGCGTCGGCACACCTAGCAACCACAGCAAGCGTGATAACTATTCTCTCTGCAGACAACTTGATGCCCTGAGTCCGCTCTCTACGTTTGATCGTGTGTTTTTTGGGTTTGGAACTTTCGGTTTCTCAGAAATTGTTGAGAGACAAAAAGAAGATGGTCTCAAGGAAGTTCGTCTTGAGATGGACAGACGTGGCTTACAGGCTTGCGACGCAAGAACTCTCGCCTCTTATGAATGCGAAAAGATCCATTCAAATCAATTGTCTCCAGAATTTCAAACCTGCGTGCTAACGGTTAGCAACTCCATCGCAGCGAGAATGGCGTCTGATGCAGCCCGTGCTGCGGCAAATGCAGCAGCAGCTCAAGCTAATGCAGCAGCAGCTCAAGCTGCCAAGGCAAATGCAGCACAACAGCAGAACAACCCAGTTCATACCACTTGTAGGCAAAGAGGAAACACTGGGAAAGTAAGCTGCACCAGCTTCTGATCTCCCCGATACCAACCTTGATTGATAACCCCACCACTCAATCCCAAAGTCTGCGAGAATGTCTTTGAATGGGATTCAGAGCTTCGCTATTGACTCTTTTTTGTATCTGGGGTGGTACTACTGGAGTAAGGAGGATGGAATAGCCCCCCGGGGGGGATAGCTGAAACTAGCTAAGATTTAGATTACTTTTTAGATTACTTTTGAATGAATGCGCCAAAAAACCTAACGAAATTAAGGCGTTTCAGCCGCATTTTAGTATGAGTGGTGCCCAGAGACGGAATCGAACCGCCGACACGAGGATTTTCAATCCTCTGCTCTACCAACTGAGCTATCTGGGCATATTTCTACCAGTGGTGACTGGCGAAGGCGCGTATTAAACCTTCTCATATTTCCAGCGTCAAGGGCGGGCGCGGAAATTATTCCGCAGGCGGTATGTAGCCTTCCGCCTGGTCAATATCCTGGCCGGAGAGAAACCTGTCGCGCTGTTCGTTGAGGTAGGTGCGGGCAGTCATGTCCATCATGTTGAGGTGTTTCTCGTTGATCAGACGGGTCTGGTGTTCTAGCCATTCCAGCCAGGCCTGTTTGGAGACGTGTTCGAAGATCTCCTGTCCTTTGGGGCCGGGGAAGGGTGGTGCATCGAGTCCTTCCAGTTCCCGGTTGAGCTTTTTGCAGTGAACTATACGTGCCATGAAATTACCCTGTTGATTGGTTGGGTTGTTGCAACAGATGCAGTTGTTGCAAGAGTCGTTTTACCGGCTGGGCGGTGCCCATCGCCAGTGTTGACTGGGGGTTATACCAGACCAGCGCGCTGGTATCCATGACCTGCTGCTGTGGCTGAACGGAGATCAGCACCGGTTGGTAGTCCAGATGGTAATGACTGAAGCTGTGGCGTCGGCCCGGCAGTAATTCCCAGTCTGTTGCGCGGTAGCCGAGGCTGTTACAGGTCTGTTCTATTTCGTTTTCATCGTCACATTGGGGAAACACCCAGAGTCCGCCCCACAAACCACTGGCGGGGCGTTGTTGTAATAGCACTTCCCCCGCCGGGTTTTGAATGACCAGGAACAGGCACTGGCGAACCGGTTGTTGTCGACGGGGTTTTTTGCCGGGGTAGCGGGTGGGGCTACCCTCTGCCAGTGCTTTGCATCCCTCTGACAGCGGACATAGGCTGCAGGCCGGTTTGCTGCGGGTGCAGAGGGTGGCACCGAGATCCATGATGGCCTGGGTGTAATCGGCAAAGCGCTGTGCCGGGGTATGTTGCTCGGCCAGTTCCCAGAGTTGTCTGGCGACTGATGTCTGGCCGGGCCAACCGTCGATGCCATGGTAGCGGGCGAGCACCCGTTTTACATTGCCGTCGAGGATGGCGGCCCGCTTGTCGAGGGCAATGGCACAGATGGCACCAGCGGTGGAGCGGCCCATGCCGGGCAGTGCCATTAATTGTTCCTGGGTATCCGGTAAAACACCGCCATGTTCTGTGCAAACCAGCTGTGCCGAGCGATGCAGGTTGCGGGCCCGGGCGTAGTAACCGAGACCGGTCCACTGTTGCAACACGTCATCGAGCGGGGCTTTTGCCAGTGATGAAATGTCGGGGAAACGCGCCATGAACTGCTGAAAGTAGGGGATAACGGTGCTGACCTGGGTTTGCTGCAACATGATTTCTGATACCCATACCCGATAGGGGTCTTTGTTCTGCTGCCAGGGCAAATCCTTGCGGCCGTGCTGGTCAAACCAGCACAGCAGTTGTTCGGAAAATGTTGCAGACACTATTGGAATATACCCCTGAGCACCTCATCGATGAGTTGTTTTTTTGGGTCTTGCTCTTTTTCGGCTGAGGGCTCTTTATCAGCTGAAGGCTCTTCAATCGCTGACGGCTCTTCTGTTGTTGTAGATGGCTGTTTCAGGTATTTATCAAACAGCTTTTCCTTGAGGACGTCCTGGACCTTGCCCTGAATCAGCTGATTGATGAACTGCTTGTCCGGCAGGCAGCTGCCCTTGCCGTTTTCGGCAAAAGAGCCGGTGCAGCGGAATGGGATATCCCGATTCTGGATGGATTTACTTTTGATCGTACAGCCGGTCTCTGAGGTGGTGTCACCACGCAGATTGGCCCTGATCAGCATGTCGTAGGTTTCCTTGCCGAGATGGGCGGAGCCGTTGCCGGAAACCAGCAGATTGCCAACGCCGGTGGTAAAGCCGGGCAGGGTAATCTGCTGGTCCTGCCATTTGATGGTGCCCTGCATATCCTGCAGGGTGGTGTGGTTTGGCCAGGTCCTGCCAGTCAATGTTCTGCCCTCAACCAACGAGGCCATTTCACAATAACTTTTTTCCACATTGATGTTGTCGACCTGTAGCTCCGAGAAGCTGAAATTGCCGTTGCCATTCATGTTGTCCAGCAGGGCATCACTGCTGTCGCCGGCGCTGCTACCGGTAAAGTCCATAGTCAGTTTGCCGTGAATATCGCTCTGATCGGCCAGTGTCACCAGTGCCTGATGCAGGTCTAGAGTGGCTACGTTCTGGGTGAAACTGACGGTTGGGCTAGTCTTGCCCAGGTCGGCCCTGGCGGTGGTTTTGAAGGTGCCATCAAAAACGCCGCCGGAGAGCTCGGTGATCTGCACCACTTTGCCATTGGCCTGGAGTTTGAGTAAGAGGTTGTCAACCCGGATATTATCTGCTGTCAGGCTTGCCAGGCTGAGCTCCACTTGGCCCTTGCCGCCTTCGAGCAGTGCCAGTGGCGCCAGCAGTGGTGTGAGCAGGGCGGCCTGTTGTTCCGTGGATTCTGCTTCACTGGTAGCGGGTAAAATAAGGTGATCGCCCTGTATTTTCATGGATAGTTGGCGAGTTCCCTGGAGTTGCATGACCAGATCACCGCTGGCATTGAATTTGTCCAGTGCCAGTTTCAGATTGGTCAGGGAGACGGCTTTTTCCGATGCGGCAAACGTACTGCTGATATCTACCTTTTTGAAGCCTTCCGGTGGCTCCATTGGCAGTTCTGCCAGGATCAGGTTTTGCAGCGACAATTCACCCTGCAGAGCCGGTGAGGTTTGCAGTTCTGCACCATTGATTGTGCCACTGATTTTTGCCGATCCCAGCTTGCCAAGGATGTTGGTGATGGCGACGCCGTCTGTGGATCCGTCATAACTGGCATTGAAATTCAGGGTTAGCGGCAGCTTATCCAGCCCCTCAACCGATAGTCTGGCATCGGAAAGGGTCAGTTTTTGTGGCTTCATCTCTACCGCGACAAAGGATTGCAATTCAACGTGCAGGGTCGGTTGGTCGGGAAGTGTGGTCGAAAAATCGAGGCTGGTGGCAAAGGGTTCGCCATCGAGGTTCAGCTTCCTGCTGGTAAAGTTGAGTTGTTCAAATACCTGGTCGGGTCCGTCTGGTGATGTCAGAGTGATCCGGCTATCGGTCAGGGAGATTTCATCGATGGCCAGCTCAAAGGGTAAATCGCCAGTGCCCGTTTCCTGGGTGGCGGCAGCGGCTCCTGGCATGGCGGCTACATTGGCCGCTTCCGCTGCGGTTTTGGTCCGGATATCCACACCATCCAGAGTGATTGCTTCCAGGCGAACAGTACGTGTCAGCAGCGCCCGCCAGTCGAGGATCAGGTTGGCTTCACGAAATTTTACATCGGGTATCCCGGTACCTTCTGTTGCAGCGGTGAGCGATGAACTACCGGCGCGAACTGCCAGGTTGGGGAAGAATGACCAGCTCAGATCGCCCTCTATTTTCAGTTCGAGATCATTCTGCAGGGCCAGTTTTTCCAGCTCGGGCTTGTAGGTGTTGGGATCGACGCCGAACAGTAGAAAGGTGACGCCTCCAGCCACCACTAATACCAACACCAGTAACATCACCAATATAATTTTTAGCAGTTTCATGGATATTGCTCCCTGTCCAAAAAAGGCAAAACGGCCATTGCAGGCAACCATGTTACTCGCAATGACCGTGATTGTTTACCGATAAGCGACGGGTTGATGTCGCTTTTGGTCAGAAGCTGTAGCGCACTCCTAGCTCCACACCCAGACGTGCTTCGGGAGCGGCATCCCGCAGGTAGGACGTGGAATTACGGATCTCCTCATCCAGCAGGTTGTTGGCTTTGGCAAAAAACAGCCAGTCTCCGGCAGCGGTATCCACATGGTAGTTGAAGTGGGCATCCAGACGGGTGTAGCTGTCGGTATCCTCTTCAAATTCACCGGCGTGGTTCTGTTTCTTGACATCGGTGAGCCGGAAGCCGGTGTGCCAGTTATAGGCCTGATAATCCAGCGCTATGCCATAACGCAGTGGCGGGATTCGTGGCACATCACCGCCTTTATCGAGCTTGGCACGGACATAATCGCCGAATAGTTCCACCTGCCAGTTGTCCCTGAAGGGAATGACCAGCGATGCTTCGGCACCCCTGAAGGTGGCATCCTGTTGCTGGAATTGGTAGATGTCCAGTTTCTCTTCCTCGTTTTCCACACCGGTATTTTTCTTGAAAATAAAGTCATCAATTTTGTTGTAGAAGACGCTCAGTTTCAGATCAACCGGCCCCTGGTAACGATAACCCAGCTCAATATTCTGGCTGGTTTCTTCGTCGAGGTCCTTATCGCCCAGATCAAAACTCTGGCTGGCGAAATGGGGACCATTGGATAACAGTTCTTCCACAACGGGCGCGCGTTGTGCACGGGTCAGTGACAGGCTCAACGACTGCTCATCCGTTACCTGCCAGAGGCTGCCTGCGGACAGGCTGTAAATGTTATGACTGATTTTTGAGCCGCTGTCAGGATCCACCGTTTGTCGGTCAAAGCGCGCACCGAGTTCATGACTGAATTGGTCGTGGGTGGTTTCGCCCACCCAGAACAGCCCGCCCTGACGGATATCGGATTTGGGCACAAAGGCTTCATCGCCGATCGCACCGAAGCGACGATCCTCAAGCTGCGTGCCGAAAGCGCCTGTCCAGCCGGCAATTTCCCGATGTACCAGTTCTCCCCTGAATTCAAACGCTTCATTGAAAAATCGGGTGCCCTTTTCGCCACTCTCAAGTTCGATGTGCTCATAGTCGTTATAGCCGAGACGGAACCGGCCCAGCTCGATACCGGGCAGGATGTTGGCCCATTCGCCTTTCAGGTCGATTCGGGTTTGGTCCATATCAATCCGAATCAATTCTGCTTCTTCCTCCTCTTCTTCATGGCCCTCTTCCTCATGGTGCTCGTGGGACCCTGGTGGTATGCCGTATTCATTGTTGATCTGGCTGAAAGACATGCCGATAAAACCTTCATCGCCTATCCAGGAGAGCCCCGCACTGAAAGCGTCGGCCTGGGTATCGGTATTTGCGATGTAGCCACGGCTGCTTTCAGGGTCTTCGCCGACTTCCGGTTCCTGGGCATAACCCTGTACTTTGAGGTCATTGCTGTCCCGATAAATACCATCCAGGTGCCAGGCCCAGCTTCCAGCACCGCCATCCAGTTTGAAAACCGTGCTGTTCTGATCGCTGGCTGTGTTATGGCGGTACTCCACGGCACCTTCGAGTTTCTCTGGCACCTTGTCGGGAATCCGGTTGTCGATGACATTGACCACCCCACCGATGGCACCACTGCCATAGCGCAGCGTGGCCGGGCCTCGCAGGATTTCGATACGCTCTGCCAGCAAGGCCTCGGTCGTGATCGCGTGATCACCGCTGACAGTGGAGGCATCCATAGTGCCGAGGCCATCCTGCAGGACGCGAACACGGTTATCGCCCTGACCGCGAATCACGGGTTTGCCGACGCCGGGACCAAACCCTGAGCTGGTGACGCCGGGTTCATCCTTGAGGGATTCGCCGATAGTCGCAGCGGCCTTGTCGCGCAAGTTTTCGCCCGACAGAACACTGACAGACTGCTTTACCCCGGCAGAACTTTCCTGCAGGGGTGAAGCGGAGATGATCACTTCATTGATTTCGTTGTGGTGCTGATTCTGTGCCATAACCGCACAGGGCAGGCTGGACATGGCCAGCGCCACCATAAAAGGCGTTTTCATGGGTGTAACTCCTATCACTTAAACAGGTAAATTCAGAGGTTGAATTGTGTGTTTAGTGATAGGTGGGAGGGGCGCGACTGTTGCGCGGTGCGCTGGGCTGGAGGCGATGAGTTAAAACCGGTGCGGCGGTAGTACCGGCGCTGACCCGCTGTAACAGAAAGTCCTGCGACTGGCTTTGCAGGGTGCCCAGTCCACCGTTGGCGCTGTGGAGAAGTTCACAACTGACCGTGTGATTGTCCAGATGCACATGGGCGGCCGCCGTCTCGCTCAGCCACAGGGTAGTGATAGCCAACAGGCAGACGAGAACAATGTTGGGGCTTCGCAAGAGCATATATAAAAAGTCAGGCAGACAAGCGTAATAAACAGCCGTTGAGTATAATGACTTCCTCCTGCTTATGGAAGGGTGGCGGTGAGGGCTCTATAATGGGACGGCCCGATAACGGGCCGCACGTTGGAGACGCAGATGGCGGAACGGAAAGCAACAGTCAAACGCGATACGCTGGAGACCCAGATTAGCGTTGAGGTAAACATCGATGGAACCGGGCAGGTCAACTTTGCCACCGGCATCCCGTTTCTCGAGCATATGCTGGACCAGATTGCCCGTCACGGTTTGATCGATATCAGCGTCCGCGCCGAAGGCGATACCCATATCGATGACCACCACACGGTAGAGGACATCGGTATCACCCTGGGGCAGGCATTCCAGCAGGCGCTGGGCGACAAGAAAGGTATTCGCCGCTACGGCCATGCCTATGTGCCACTCGATGAAGCATTATCACGGGTCGTGGTGGATTTCTCCGGTCGCCCGGGTCTGGAGATGTTCGTCGATTTTGTCCGCTCCCGGGTGGGTGATTTCGATGTGGATCTCAGTTACGAATTCTTCCAGGGCTTTGTAAACCATGCCGGAGTGACCCTGCATATTGACAACCTTCGTGGTCACAATGCCCATCATCAAATTGAAACCATCTTCAAGGCCTTCGGCCGCGCTGTGCGTATGGCGGTTGAGATGGACCCCAGAATGGCCGGAGTCACGCCTTCGACCAAGGGCACACTTTAATAAAGAGCCTTATATGACAGATTTTCGTACCCGTATCGCTGTACTGGATTACGGCATGGGCAACCTTCATTCGGTCTCCAAAGCCCTCGAATCAGTTGCGCCGAGGGCCGAGGTGATTATCACCTCGGACGTTGAAGAAGCTGAGGATGCTGACCGCATCGTTTTTCCCGGTGTCGGCGCCATTCGCGACTGCATGGCGGAAATCCGGCGACTGGGTTTTGATCGGTTTGTCGAAAAAGCCGTGAAGGAAAAGCCGGTACTCGGTATCTGTGTGGGTATGCAGGCACTGCTGGAACACAGCGAAGAAAATAAGGGTGTCGATTGCCTGAACATTCTACCGGGAGAAGTGCGCTTCTTTGGTCATCATCTGCGGGATGACAGCGGTGAAAAACTGAAAGTTCCCCACATGGGTTGGGACCGGGTTCACCAGACCATCGACCACCCGATGTGGCATGGCATTGAACAGGATTGCCGGTTTTATTTCGTGCACAGCTACTACGTGGACGAAAGCCACCCCGAGCTGGTGGCCGCCACTTGTGATTACTCAGTCAAATTCGCGGCTGCGCTGGTTCACGAGAACCTGTTTGCTGTGCAGTTTCACCCGGAAAAAAGCCACACCGCTGGCTTGAAACTGCTGAGCAACTTTGTCTCCTGGCGCGGTGAATAATCGGGTCAGAATTTTTTCGGCTCTGCAATGCCGGCTGGTCGTCAAGTCAGAAATCCATTGAGAAATAACAGGAATACATTGTGCTGATAATCCCCGCGATTGATTTGAAAGACGGTGAGTGTGTGCGATTGCGCCAGGGCCGTATGAACGAGTCCACCGTATTTTCCGGCAGCCCGCTGGAAACCGCAGCCAGGTGGGTGGATGCCGGCGCCCGGCGCTTGCATCTGGTGGACCTGAATGGCGCGTTTGCCGGCGAGCCGGTCAATGGCGAAGTCGTCACCGCCATTGCCAAAGCCTACCCCAACCTGCCGATTCAGATTGGCGGCGGTATCCGCAATGCCGAGACTGTCGAGGCCTATCTCAAAGCCGGGGTTCAGTACGTCATTATCGGCACCAAGGCCGTGAAAGAGCCGGAATTCGTTACCGACATGTGCAAACAGTTCCCCGGCCATATTATTGTTGGCCTCGACGCCAAAAATGGTCGCGTGGCAACCGATGGTTGGGCGGAAGTCAGCGAAATACTGGCCGCTGATCTGGCCAAACGCTTTGAGGCGGACGGTGTCAGCGCCATCGTTTACACCGATATCGACCGAGACGGCATGATGCAGGGCGTCAATGTGAAAGCTACCGTAGCGATGGCTCAGGCATCAACCATTCCTGTGATTGCCTCCGGAGGTATCACCAACATGGACGACATCATCGCCCTCAACCAGGTGGCCCACCAGGGCATTCTCGGTGCCATCACCGGCCGCGCCATCTACGAAGGCACTTTGGATGTGGCCGAGGCTCAGCGGCTCTGCGATGGCTGATGGCCCAAAAAATAATCGTTACGACTCTTTTGTCGATGTGTAAGGAGATTCTGTGCCAACAGCTACCCTGAAGATGTTTCTTGCGTATGGTGATCCGAAGAGGTTGCGCACGGTTGAGCTTTCAAACTGGACTGGAAAGGTAGTTTCAGGCCCAAGAAGTGAATCGCCACTAATTTCTTAGACACCTTTCAGCTAGATAAACTAGCAAAAAGAGAGGTGTACATGAGCAGTAAACGCTACCCCGAAGCATTCAAGATCGAAGCCGTCAAACAGGTCACCCTTGCTGGCCACAGTGTCGCTGATGTGGCAGCCCGGCTGGGCACAACCACCCACAGCCTTTATGCATGGATTAAACAGTATGGTCCCGATTCTGAAGAGCATCGTCAGAAGTCC
>NZ_CBFHYF010000050.1:0-10437 GCF_965660005.1 Porticoccus sp. | reverse complement strand
GCCGATGCGAACGTTTGAGCTGGAACATGGTTCATTGCTGTTGATGGGCGGGGCATTACAGCACCATTGGCGGCACCGACTGCCGAAAGTCGCCACTGCTGTGGGGCCGCGAATTAATGTGACTTTCCGCAGCGTGGTTCGTGGCCAATCGGCAAACCCGGTGGTAGGCTAGATAGAATTTCAGGATTTTTGCCATGACCGCTAACGAGGCATTCAAGACCGTCCTGGTAGTCGACGATCACGATCTCATTCGTATGGGTATCTGCAAGTTGCTGGCAGAAGTGCCGGGTATCACCGTGGTTGGTCAGGCCGCTAGTGGTGAAGAGGCGATCACCCAGGTTCGCGAGCTATCCCCTGATATTGTTTTCATGGACGTGCGGATGCCGGGTATCGGCGGACTCGAAGCTACCGAGCGCATTCTGTCCCAGTACCCGAAAACCCGGGTGATCGTTGTCAGTGCTTTCAATGATGATTTTTACCCGGTCTCGCTGTTAAAGGCCGGTGCCTGCGGCTATATCACCAAGAAAGCTGACAGTGACCAGATCAAGGCAGCGGTGGAAACTGCCCTGAGTGGCGGCATCTATGTCAATCCGGAGTTGGCCCAGATAATGGTAGCCAACGGCATGAAATCCGGTAGCAAAACCTCGCCACTCTCGCGGCTGTCGCAACGTGAATTTCAGATTGCGACGTTGATTACCAGCGGTATTCGCGCCAGGGATGTGGCAAAAACCCTCTATGTCAGCCCCAAGACCATCAATACCTACAAATATCGCATTTATGAAAAGCTCGGTGTCAGTAACGATGTCGAACTTACTCTCGCAGCAGTCAAATACGGGTTGGTGGATCCCTCCGAACTGATCTGATCCGCTGTACAATGACGCCATGTCCTTTGACCATCAACCGTTCCTCAAGCAACTGACCCAGCGTCCCGGCATCTATCAGATGATGGGTGAAGATGGGGCTGTGCTCTACGTTGGCAAGGCAAAAAACCTGCGAAAACGACTGACCAGCTATTTCAGAACCACCGGGCTGACATCGAAAACCGCCGCTCTGGTGAGCCGTATCGCCAGCATCGATGTCACCATTACCCAGACGGAGATTGAGGCGCTGCTGCTGGAGCAGAACCTCATAAAACAAAATCGGCCGCCTTTCAACATTCTGCTGCGGGATGATAAATCCTACCCCTACATATTTTTGTCCGACCGCGACGAGTACCCCCGGTTGGTATTTCACCGCGGCAGCAAACGACAGACCGGCAGTTATTTCGGGCCATTCCCCGGTGTTCAGGCTGTTCGCGACAGTCTGAATTTCTTGCAGAAAACCTTTCGGGTGCGCCAATGCGACGATAATTTCTTTCGCAATCGCTCCCGACCCTGCCTGCAATACCAGATCAATCGCTGCACTGCCCCCTGCGTGGATTTGATTTCTGCGGAGGATTACCAGCGCGATGTGCGACACACCCAAATGTTTCTCGAGGGCAAAAACGACAACCTGATCCGTGAGCTGGAGGCCGACATGGACGTGGCCGCAGAGGCGCTGGCATTTGAGCGGGCCGCATTGCTGCGCGATCAGATGGTGGCGCTGCGGACTATTCAGGCCGAACAGGTGGTGGAATCCGGCAGCAGCCACATCGACGTATTGGCCGCCATGCTGGTGGGAGACCAGTGCTGTGTGCATGTGCTCTTTATCCGTCAGGGGCGAATCCTCGGCAGCCGAAGCTATTACCCGAAGGTGCCACTGGCAGCGGATGCCGCCGAAGTGTTGACAGATTTTCTGCCGCAGTTCTATCTGCGCGACAGCGGCCGGGGTGATTTCCCACGCGAGATTGTTGTCAATCACGCACTGCCCGACAGTGTGCTGCTGGCCTCGGCAATTTCCGAGGTGGCCGGCCATAGGGTGGTTCTCAAGCACCGGGGGCGCAGCACCCGGGCACAATGGCTGGAACTGGCCGAGCGTACCGCCAGCCAGAACCTGAGCGGTCGCATTGCCTCACGCAAGAACACCCAGCAGCGTCTGGAAGACTTGCAGCAACTCCTCGAACTGGATGCGCCGCCCGAACGGATTGAATGTTTTGATATCAGCCATAGCAGTGGGGAGGATACGGTCGCTTCCTGCGTGGTATTTGATAGTGGCGGGGCGCTGAAATCGGATTATCGGCGAATGAATATCAAAAATGTCGCCGCCGGGGATGATTACGCTGCGATGGAACAGGCGCTAATGCGCCGCTATACCCGCATTCAGAAAGAAGAAGGCAAACCGCCCGATATTCTGTTGATCGACGGCGGCAAGGGGCAGATGCGCAGGGCGGTCGCCGTGCTGGCTGAACTGGGCGTGATGGGGGTGCAGGTGGTGGGCGTTGCCAAGGGACCCACCCGCAAAGCGGGCTTTGAAACCCTGTTGCTGTCGCGTGATGGCCTCGAACAGGAACTGGAAGCACAGTCCTCGGTCCTGTTGCTTATCCAGCAAATCCGCGATGAAGCCCACCGCTTTGCCATTACCGGTCACCGCCAGCGCCGCGATCGCAAGCGTCGCACGTCCACTCTGGAAGGCATCGACGGGGTAGGCCCAAAACGGCGCAAGGAATTACTGCGATTTTTCGGCGGCTCCCAGGAGGTTGAGCGGGCCAGTGTCGCTGAATTGATGCGTGTGCCAGGTATCAGCAGGAAAGTGGCCGAAACTATTTACAGCACCCTCCACAATGAGTAACTTGAGCGGGTCTTAAGCAATTGGACTGTGCAGTAAAACCTATCATGTGGAATCTCCCTAATATCCTCACCCTGTTGCGTATCGCGCTTATCCCTATTTTTATTGGTGTTTTCTACCTGCCATGGGAAGGCAGACATCTTGCCAGTGCCGCCATTTTTGGTATCGCGGCCGGCACCGACTGGCTTGATGGTTACCTGGCTCGAAAACTCGATCAGTTCACCCCCTTCGGCGCGTTTCTCGATCCCGTGGCCGACAAGTTGATTGTGGCCTCGGCCCTGATCATGCTGCTGGAATCCCATGCCAATGTGCTGTTTGCGCTGCCGACACTAGTGATCATCGGTCGTGAAATCGTTATTTCTGCACTGCGGGAGTGGATGGCGGAACTGGGCAACCGCGCCAGCGTGGCTGTGTCCTATCTGGGTAAAGTGAAAACCACTTTGCAGATGATTGCTATTGCTGTATTGCTGGCGATAGATCCGGTGGTGTACCCGGTGCTGGATCTGATGGGCATCGGCCTGCTATACGTGGCCGCACTGCTCACGCTTTGGTCCATGCTGATTTACCTGAAAGCGGCCTGGCCGGAGTTGTCCAGAGTCTCCTGAGGGCGAGTGGCGGCGTTCTTCAGGGTTATTTTATCCACCGTGAAATAAGAGGTTGCTTATCGCCTATCAATCCATAGAATAGCCGCCTTCTTTACTGTTCTTTGAAAATCCCGTCGGGTACAATCCCGCATCCTAAAGGCGCGGTGGCAGAGTGGTCATGCAGCGGACTGCAACTCCGTTAACGCCGGTTCGATTCCGACCCGCGCCTCCATTTTCAACGACTATCTGCAATACTCAAGTTTGATCGTCCAGCCCGATAAATTTCCAGGCCATCAATTGTCAGTTGCGATAGCGAAAGCAGTAACAGCCAGAAAAAGCCCATCCTCGAAAATGCCCGGATGGCGAAATTGGTAGACGATGAGCAGGATGCTCAAGTGTCGCGACAGGCAGGAGCCGGTAGCGACCGCAAGGACCAGCACAACGTGCTGGCAACCTTCAGACAACATCGATATAAAGCCCATCCTCGAAAATGCCCGGATGGCGAAATTGGTAGACGCAAGGGACTTAAAATCCCTCGGAGGGTAACCTCCGTGCCGGTTCGACCCCGGCTCCGGGCACCATTAAAATCAATAAGTTAAGTTATATTTACTTGGTTTTTTGGTGAAAATAAAATCATCTAAAATTTTTGTGTAGGCAAAGAGTAGGCGGAAAAAATAATAAAAGTGCTCCTTTTCAGTCAAAGGAATAAGGCAACTTAAAGTCATTCGACTGGAAATGATCGATCAGGTTTTATTCAAAATCCCCCGCCCTTAAAAGCGTGCCGGTTCGAGTCCGGCCTCTGGTACTACCACAAAAGGGGTCGGCACAAAAGGGGTCGGTGACAATTGAGAATAATTTGCAGTTGTCACCGACCCCTTTATGCCTTTATGTGGAGTAACCAAAGAACATCGCTTTGCCGTGGTTTTTTGGCCGGTGCTGGCGACCTTATGTGCTTGGCTCAGTAGTGATAACGTAGCTGTGCGGCGATGAGAGTTGAGTCTTCGTGAATTTTATAAACAATTCGATGCTCGTCGTTAATTCGACGAGACCAGTACCCAGAAATGGCATGCTTCAATGGTTCGGGTTTGCCAATACCTTCGAACGGCTCCCTCTGAATATCCTTGATCAGCGTATTAATTCGTTTAAGTATCTGCTTATCCGTCTTTTGCCAGTATAGGTAGTCTTCCCATGCCTTCTCTGCAAAAATTAATGTCACTCAATCAGTTCCTTCGCTTGCCCCTTGCCATCTTCCAGTTCTGCGATGGCCTCAATCAAGCGCCTTGTATTTTTCGGGCTACGAAGCAGGTAGGCGGTTTCTTCAAGCGCCTGGTAGTCATCCATTGATATCATCACTACGGCGCCTTCACCTTTACGGGTAATAGCTATTGGGGCGTGATCATTACATACCTGCTCCATGGTCCTGGCAAGGTTGCTGCGGGCAGCAGTATAGCTTATGCTTTCCATTTTTATTTACCTGTACATGTACAAAAATATGTACGTATGGTATCAGCGCATAACAAGCTGGTCAAATTCACTTCAGCCGCAAAAAAAGTGCGGCCTGGGTGGTGCAGCTTGTGCGTCGCTACGGCTGCCCTTTACCGCGGCATTAGCGATGGAACCTTCCCTGAATAGCTGTAGACAGGAATTATCACTGGTCGTGCAATGAGGGGAGAGCTGGAGTACTTTATCAGCCGTGCTGCGCGGATGTTGGGTCTGAATCATGCCAATTTAATCGACTGATCAAACGGCTGGGAGTAAACGACCAGCGGCTTTAATGATAAGCTCCGTTCACCGGAAGACAATATCGCCAATGACCCTATCCAGAGAAGCATCATGATGAAATGGGCAATTCTATTCCTCGTTGTAGCGCTCGCACCTTACAGCGCACTGGCCAATGATATCTGTGATTGCAAAGGTTCCAAAAAACCGGGCGGCCCCTGTTACACCGGCAAAGGTGGGGCTCGCTACGAGGGCCCCGGCGGTTCTGCCTACAAAGGTTATGGCGATGCCAGATATGATGGCTTGGGTGGTCCGGCCTATAAAGGCTTCGGCGGTGCCTGCTATGCAGGAAAAGGCGGTCCCTACAATCCGGCCAATAAAGGTGGCAAGAACTGCCCTGCGATCTGTGATGACTAGCGGCTGAGCACCTGTAATTTTTCTGGCGCGACTGGCATGAAACCTCGACAGTATCAGGTGGATGCGTTTACTGACCGGGTCTTTGCCGGCAATCCCGCTGCGGTGGTGCCGCTATCTTTTTGGCCCGATGACAGCTTGCTACAGGCCATTGCGGAGGAAAACAACCTCTCCGAGACGCCCTTTTTTGTGTCTTCGATAAATGGCTTTGCGCTGCGGTGGTTTACTCCGCTGGCTGAAGTCGATTTGTGTGGTCATGCCACCCTGGCCGCAGCCCATGTGCTTTTTTACATAGTGACTACCGGAAAAACCGGATCACTTTTGCCACGCGCAGTGGTGAGCTGACAGTTGAGAGATCGGGTGGTCAGTTGCAAATGGATTTTCCTGCCGCTGTGCCAAAACCCTGTGAGCCGCCCGAATTACTTTATGGAAGCAGAAAGTCATCTCTAGCAACCCTCGATTCAGCTTTTTTCGATTCATTTCAGTATGGCTTATTTTTTTGCGGTGTATTCGCGGCCTAAGCGTTCTGTCCTTTATCCATTCCTTTTCTGGTTGTTTTCGGCTGTGAGTCCATTGCGATAGTGGATGTAATCCCGGGCTGTTCGACGGGGTGCCTCCAGCATGGGCAGATGACCAATGCCGGGCATCATCCGACGCTCACTCTGCGGCAGCAGGAGTTGCAGGGCTGCTGCTCCGGCGGGATGAAGAACCTGATCCTCGTTTCCCCAGACAATCAGCGCAGGTGTATCGATAACCTCGAACTGGGTTTCCAGCAGGGGTGACGCAGTGATGTGCCGCATGATTTCGCTGTGTAAGTCGAAGTCGGTAACACTGCGCCGAGCCAGTGTGTGTCTCAGGGAATAGGGCAGAAAGGGTGGTTTGTGTGTGGTCGTTTGCATCAGCTTTTTAAAGTCCCCCGCCGAGCGCAAAAGCATGGGTAGCTCGCCAGTGGTCAGGTAGTGTTTCAGTAAATCCGACTGGTAGGCGGGTTCGGTGCCCGCAGCATCCAGTAGCCACAGGCTGGCAACCCGTTCGGGCTGTTCAGCGGCAAATTGACACACAATAAAGCCACCCATGGAGTTGCCCCCGAGATGAACCCGTTTGAGGCCGAGTACATTCAGAAACTCGCACAGACTTTTTGTCTGATCAGCGATCTGATAGTTGGCCTGTAAATCGCGGGTTGCATCGCCAAAACCCGGCAGGTCCGGGATGATCAGGTGGCAATGGGGGGTGAGAAAACGTGCAATACGGGTGAAGTTGTCCTTGTCACCGCCAAAGCCGTGAACCAGAACCAGTGGCTCACCGCAGCCGCCCTCCAGATAGGGCATGGTGGCACCCGGGATGGTGGCTGTTTTGCTGTTCAGACATGAGCGCCAGCGCTCCAGTTTCAAGCCGGCGCTTGCCGCCTGACGAGGAAATGTCCGGTCAAAAATAAGCCAGGCCACGACCACAGCAAAGAACGCAACCAGCAAGGCAAGAGTGGGGTTCATTGGGGAATCACCTCAACCGGTTTGCCGGGACAGTTTGCGTTCACCTGGTGATCATCTCCAATAATTCATCCTCAATCGGTTCCCTGAGCAACATGGTTCGATCAATTTCCAGTGCATGGGACACCCGCCATGGGGCATGTCTTCCCTGCCGGGGAAGTTCTGCTTTCCCTCTTTCAATATAGCCCGAACTCAGTACGTTCATGACATTTTCGTCGGTCGCCTCATTGTCGGGTGCACGAGGCGTGACAGTGGCGATGTTATTGCTATCCATGTATTGAAGCAGGCGGCAGATATAGCGGGACGTGATATCCGACTTGAGTGTCCACGAGGCGTTGGTATAACCGAGGATAAAAGCTATGTTGGGTAAATTTTGCATGAGAACGGATTTGTAGCTCAGCAGACTGTTTGTCGGTATTGCGGTGTTATCGATGTTCAGAGCCAGGCCGCCAAAGGTTTGTAGCTGTAACCCGGTGGCTGTGATCACAATATCTGCATCCAGCGCCTGTCCGGACTTGAGTTGAATGCCATGCTCGGTAAAGTGGTCTATCTGATCGGTTATTATGTGGGCTTTGCCGGATTTGATGGCCTTGAAAAGGTCCCCGCCGGGTACCACGCAGAGTCGTTCCTGCCATGGCGGATAATCCGGGGTGAAATGACGCATGTCAGTATTGTTACCAAGTGATCTTTTGACTTTCCACAGCAGATACCTACGCATCTGTGCTGGCCAGCGCATGGCACTTTTGTACAGCAGGCGCTGGAGAAAGATGTTGGCGGAGCGCAGTATGTTATACAACCACTGTCGCGGAAGTACCTTTTCAAGTCCTTTGATCAGGTTGTCATAGCACGGGGTACTGAGATAGTAGCTCGGTGATCGCTGCAACAGGGTAATCCGGGCGACGTCCCCAGCCATTGCTGGCACAAGGGTGGCCGCCGTGGCACCGCTGCCGATAACGACCACTTTTTTGTCGCGATAATTCAGGGATTTTGGCCAGAACTGGGGATGAATGAACTGTCCCCTGAAGGACTCGATACCGGGAAATTCCGGTGAGTAGCCCATATCGTAATTGTAATAACCGGCACAACTGATCAGGAAATGGCAGCGATAGGTTGTGGTTTCTTCAGTGGTTTCATTGAAGGCATTGACCGTCCACTGACGTTGGCTGCTGGACCAGTTGGCAGTGGTGGCTTTCAGGCCAAAGTGGATGTGCCGGTCAACCCCGTATTGTGCAGCTGTCCGGCGAATATAGTCGCGAATCAAGGGGCCTTCGGCGAGAATTTCTGGCCTCATCCACGGTTGGAAATCGTAGCCCATGGTGAACATATCGGAGTCGGAGCGCACCCCGGGATAGCGAAACAGATCCCAGGTGCCGCCAATCACATCGCGGCGTTCCAGAAGAGTGACACGCTTATCCGGCAATTGTCGGGCCAGATGGCAGGCCATACCGATACCGGACAGCCCGGCACCGATAATCAATACGTCGATGTCATGCTCTGGCACAGTGAATTCTCTGTTACTGGCCGGAGAGTATTCCGGGCGTGAATAGCAATAACCATCCCCTAACAGATGGTGTATGAATCGTCCGTGATGTCAGATGGACATCTGATTACCGGCCTCACGAGGTAAATTTCTTCATGATATCGACAGGTAGCGGGAACACGATAGTGGAGCTCTTGTCGCCGGCTATTTCCACCAGAGTTTGCAGGTAGCGCAACTGAATGGCGGATTCCTCTGTGGCCAGTATTTTTGATGCCTCCGCCAGTTTTTCAGCGGCTTCTGCCTCGCCGATGGCATGAATCACTTTTGCGCGTCGCTCTCTTTCCGCTTCCGCCTGCTTGGCGATGGCACGGATCATGGATTCATTCAGGTCGACATGCTTGATTTCCACATTGGCCACTTTGACACCCCAGGCTTCGGTCTGTTTGTCGAGAATGGCCTGAATATCGGCGTTGAGGCGGTCGCGTTCGGCGAGCATGTCATCAAGATCGTGCTGGCCAAGCACTGAGCGAAGGGTGGTTTGCGACAGTTGGCTGGTGGCTTCAAGGTAATTTTCTACCTGGATAATGGCCCGCTCGGGATCCATCACACGAAAATAAATCACCGCGTTGACCTGCACAGAGACGTTATCACGCGAGATGACATCCTGGGTCGGGACATCCATCACCAAGGTGCGTAGATCCACCCTTACCATCTGTTGCAGCACGGGGATGATGACGATCAGGCCTGGCCCTTTCACCCTGTAGAAACGGCCCAGCATAAAGACTACGCCGCGTTCGTATTCCCTCAGAACACGGAACATGGACGCCAGTAGTACGACCACCAATACCAGCAGTATTCCTAAAAAGGTTTGCATCTCGAACATTAGTGTTCTCCTTCTGTGGGTTTGCTGACTTCGAGAGTCAGACCATCTATTGCTGTCACTTGAACTTGCTCGTTTAACTGTAAAGGTACTGTTGTCCGGGCATGCCAGAGCTCTCCGTCAAGCCATACCCAGGCCTCTCCGCCGTCAATACGTCCTACAGTTGCTGTCATTCCGATCAGGTGTTCCTTTCCGGTGACCACTATGCGATGTCGCGCCTTTACCAGCATGCTCAGGGCAAACACTAACAGGCCGACACTGAAAGTTGTCAGCGCAATGATCATCGGCAGGGCAATCTGGTAAGCGGGCAAATTGGTGTCCATCAACATGATGGAGCCGGTCAAAAATGTGATTGCCCCACTGATACCCATGAGTCCGAAACTGGGGGCAAAAGCCTCTGCTGTCATCAGAGCGATGCCCAGCAGGATCAAACCCATTCCCGCATAGCTGATGGGCAGCATCTGTAAGGCATACATGGCGATCAGCAGGCTGGCGGCCCCGACAATACCAGGCAGGCCAATACCGGGGTTGTAGAACTCGATGATCAGGCCATAGATGCCCACCAGAAGCAGGATGTAGGCAATATTGGGGTTGGTGATAACTGCCAGGAATTCGCTGCGCCAGTCCACTGACTGGTAGTGGACGGTTTCCCCTGCAGTGGACAGCGTCACGGATTTCTTATCCAACGTCACTTGACGGCCATCCAGTTGCGCCAGCAGATTTTCCATGGAGTCTACAACCAACTCGATAACGCCCTGTTCAAGGGCATCGTTTGCCGAGAGACTGACCCCTTCACGCACTGCGCGTTCCGCCCAGTCACCGTTGCGGCTTCTGAGTTGTGCCAGACTGCGGATATAGGCCACGGCATCATTCACCACCTTTCGCTCCATGGCATCGCCTGTCGGGGCAGCTTCTGTGTTTTCCTTGCTTTCTCCCCCGGATTTGCCATCTTTGGCATCATCTTTACCCGGCATGCTTGGCAATCCCGGTGATCCGCCGCCCAACTGAACTGGCGTTGCTGCCCCGAGATTGGTGCCGGGAGCCATGGCTGCCATATGTGTGGCGTACAATAGGTAGGTGCCAGCACTGGCGGCCCTTGCTCCACTGGGAGACACATAACCAATGACTGGCAGAGGAGAAGCCAGGATGACCTTGATCATCTCCCGCATG
>NZ_CBFHYF010000049.1:0-10508 GCF_965660005.1 Porticoccus sp. | reverse complement strand
TTTTTTCCTGCTATGAGGCCTTTATTCACATTGTCGATTCCATGTTCAACCAACATGCAAAATGGCTGGATGTGGCCGGTGAAATCGCCTGGCGACCACCGATAGCCTCGCTGAACTACCTACTATCCTCCCATGTCTGGCGCCAGGACCACAATGGCTTCAGCCATCAGGATCCGGGGTTCATCGACGTGGTTGCCAACAAGCAGGCCAAAATTATCCGCGTCTATCTGCCACCGGATGCCAATACCCTGCTCTCGGTTACCGATCACTGCCTGCGCAGCCGCAACTACGTGAATGTCATCGTGGCCGGCAAACAGTCTGCGCCCCAATGGCTGACCATGGACCAGGCGGTCAAACACTGCACTGCCGGTATCGGCATCTGGTCCTGGGCAGGCAGTGAGGGACAGGATGAACCGGATGTGGTGATGGCCTGCTGCGGGGATGTGCCCACGCTGGAAACCCTGGCGGCCGTATCAATACTGCGCGAAGCATTGCCGGCGGTGAAAATCCGGGTCATCAATGTGGTGGATCTGATGCGCCTGCTGCCGGACAGCAAACATCCTCACGGGTTAAACGATGCCGACTTCGATGCCCTGTTCACAACAAACAAACCGGTTATTTTTGCCTATCATGGCTACCCACTGCTGATTCACCGGCTCACCTATCGCCGCCATAATCACCAAAACCTCCATGTGCGGGGATTTCGGGAAGAGGGATCCACCACAACACCCTTTGACATGACAGTCCGAAACAGGATGGATCGCTTTCATCTGGCCATGGTAGTCATTGATCATCTGCCCCAGACCGGTCAACAGGGGGCTGAGTTGAAGCGACAACTCCTTATCAAGTTGACCGAGCACAAGGCCTACATCAATGAATACGGTCAGGATATGCCGGAGGTACTCAACTGGCGATGGATAGGAGCAGAGATGATGTCGTGACAAGCTGTTTCATTTAGCCAAGTGGCACCGCAAAATACAGGTTCAGCTGAGCCCTGTAATGCACCGGGTAAAAGGCCCGATTGTGGTGAACCGTTTATCGATATATCAGCGCGTTCATTGACCGATTAAAATAATCATGAATACTGAGAAGCAAAATAATGGGAGTGAGGATGGAAATCAAAACCTTTGCCGAATTGATCGACTGGACCCGCCAACTGCATGCGCATCTGGCCCATTGCCTCAATAAGAGTATCGACGAAAACCAGGAGGAACGCGCCAGGTTACTACTCGACTACCTGTCGAATCACGAAACGGAAATGGAGAGGATGGTTGCCCAGTTTGAACAGCAGGCAGATCAGAAAGCCATGCAAACCTATGTTTACGATTATTTGTCACATCAACCGATCAAAATTTCCCAGCCTTGCAATATCCCCTTTGGCAAGCTGGGTTTTGATGATATCTGTCAGGAAGTTTTCAGCCTGCACGAACAGATGATCGAGCTTTACCGGACACTCTCGAGTAAAGCAGAAATCCCTGAAGCTCGGGGTCTGCTGGAGTCGTTACTCGAAATGGAGGAACACGAAGTGATGCGGCTGGCTACTCAGACGGGGAGAATGAGCGATCTCTGACATGAGTGAGCCTGCCGAAGCGAAAGATCCCGTCTGTGGCATGACCGTCAACCCACAGAACACCAGCCATTCTGCCCATCATGGAGGCAAAATCTGGTATTTCTGTGCCGCCCGCTGCCGGGAAAAGTTTGAGAACGACCCCGCACGTTATCTGGACGGCCCACCCGAGGAACAAAAAACCCTGCCGGGGGCACTCTTTACCTGCCCCATGCATCCCGAGATTCAACAGCAGGGGCCGGGGGATTGCCCAATCTGCGGGATGGCACTGGAGCCGGAAGAAATTACCGCCGACAGCGAACCCTCGGCAGAATTACTCGATATGACCCGGCGCTTCCGGGTTGGACTGATACTGGCACTACCGGTTTTCATCCTCGAAATGAGTAGCCATTTCTTTCATACCGGCGAACGGATTACACCACAACTCTCTAACTGGGTGCAGTTACTGCTCGCCACCCCCGTGGTGCTATGGGCCGGATGGCCGTTCTTCCAGCGTGGCTGGAATTCCATTCTAAGTCGCAACCTGAACATGTTTACCCTGATTGCCATCGGCACCGGAGCCGCCTGGCTGTACAGCCTGTTTGCCACACTGACACCGGATTTCTTTCCACCGGCATTCCGCCAACAGGGTGGTTCGGTCGCCGTCTATTTTGAAGCCGCTGCCGTGATTATCGTGCTGGTGCTGCTGGGCCAGGTACTCGAATTGCGCGCCCGGGAAAAAACCTCGGGGGGCATTCGTGCACTCTTGAATCTGGCGCCGACTACAGCGCGGCGGCTGGATGACCAGGGCGGTGAAGCAGATATCCCTCTCGATCAGGTAAACGTGGGCGAGCGCCTCAGGGTTAGACCCGGCGACAAGGTGCCACTGGATGGCGAAGTGCTTGAAGGCCGCTCCAATATCGATGAATCGATGGTGACTGGAGAGCCACTGGCCGTCAAAAAACAACCGGGGGACAGGGTCATTGGCGGCAGTATCAATGGACAGGGCTCTTTCATCATGCGTGCCGATAAAATCGGCCGGGATACCATGCTTTCACAGATCGTCCAGATGGTGGCCAATGCACAGCGAACACGAGCGCCGATTCAGGGTCTGACTGACAGGGTTTCAGGAGTTTTTGTGCCGGTCGTGATGCTCATTGCCGTCATCGCATTTATTGTCTGGTCGATATGGGGACCCACCCCACCGATGGCGTTTGCCCTCATTGCGGCCGTCAGCGTGCTAATTATTGCCTGCCCGTGCGCATTGGGACTGGCCACACCGATGTCAATCATGGTCGGAGTCGGGCGTGGGGCACAGGCCGGCGTCCTGATTCGCAATGCCGAAGCACTGGAACGGCTGGAAAAAGTGGATACCGTGGTGATCGACAAAACCGGCACGCTGACGGAAGGCAGACCCCAGGTAACTGGCATCCACCCTGCTTCCGGATTTGCTGAGGAGACCTTGCTGCGACTCGGCGCGAGCCTGGAGCGATCGAGCGAACACCCGCTGGCGGAGGCCATGTTGGCAAAAGCTGGGGAGTTGAAGCTGACGTTATCTGAACCCGAGGACTTCCATGCCTTCAATGGCAAGGGGGTCACCGGCAGGTTTGATTGCACTCAAGTTGCCCTCGGCAATCGTCTGTTGATGGCTGATCAAGCTGTCGATCTGTCAACCTGCACCGATAGCGCCGAGGCGCTTCGTCATGATGGTGCCACCGTCATCTTCATCGCCATCAACGGCCAATATGCAGGCTTGTTTGCGATAGCAGATCCCATCAAGGAAACCACTGCAACCGCCATCCGCGCATTACAACATGATGGCCTTCGCGTGGTCATGCTGACGGGTGACAACCGCACGTCAGCGGAGGCCATTGCGCGCCAGTTAAACATCGATGAAGTGGAAGCAGAGGTTTTACCCGAGGATAAAAGCCTCGCCGTTCGCCGTCTGCAGGATCAGGGCCGCATTGTAGCCATGGTCGGCGATGGTGTGAACGATGCCCCGGCACTGGCCAGCGCGGATGTGGGAATCGCCATGGGCACCGGCACCGATGTCGCCATCGAAAGCGCTGGCGTAACACTGCTCAGGGGTGACCTGACAGGCATCGTCGGTGCCTGTCGTTTATCCCGCGCCACCATGTGCAACATTCGCCAGAACCTGTTTTTTGCCTTTGCCTACAACGCCGCCGGGGTCCCGATTGCAGCAGGCATCCTCTACCCGTTCACAGGGTTACTGTTATCTCCGATCATTGCCGCCGCCGCCATGTCCCTGTCATCCGTCAGCGTGATCGGCAATGCCCTGCGCCTGAGAGCGGTCAAACTTAACTGACCGGCATTGTCCGGTTAAAACATCCAACTCACACCCAGTGACGCAGTGAAGTGATCCCGGCGCTGATCGTTATTGTTGGCGATAGAGGACGTGCCACCGAATTTCCAGTCATAGCGGAAATCCACATAGGGCGACAATTCCCGGGTAATTTCATAATTGAAACGCACACCCAGTCGACCACTGGTCAAGCCCCGACCCAACGCCTGTCGGGCCACCCGCTGGGCAGCCATTTCCAGCCGATAGTAGGGTTCAATCCCAATACGTTGCGTCACCAGCAGATGAGTGCTCTGTTTCAGCCGGGCAGTAACATCACCATAATCGCTGACAAACAGGTGAGCCTGGGTCTTCAGGAAGTAAGGCGCCAGACCATTCACTCCCAGGGTGAAATACCCAGTGGAATCGGGTTGGGTATCCAGGCGAATACCGGTCTGAAAATCCCAGAATTCACTGACATTGCGACTGTACATCGCCCAGAACTCACTCTCTTGTAGAGCACCCTTTTGCTGTTTGATATCCGTTTTGAGCCATAGTTTGTGCGTATCGCCACCGATCCAGCCATCCAGTTCAATATCGGTGATACCGCCTTCACTACCTCCGCCGTGCTGTGCCTCGAGCCAAAAAGCATGGAATACGGGGCTGGAGTGATGGGGACTATCGGCCAACACACTAGCGGACATCAGCAGCAAAATCCCTATCGTTGAACAATACCGTTGACTAATGCCCATGGTGCTCGCCTCCATTCTGTTGAACTTCGTGGTTCATGGAGGGGGATGACCCAGGGTTCGGATCGGGTATTGCAGCGGCTTTCTCCTCAGCGGCTTTCTTTGCACCATCCTGGTCCGCATCGTATTCCGCCACCACCAGTTTGGTCATCATGCCCGCTGCCATGTGGAACAGGAGGTGACAGTGGAATGCCCATTCGCCCGGCTCATCCGCTGTCAGCAATACCGAGTAGGACTTTCCCGGAAGCACATTCACGGTGTGTTTATTGGGTAATCGCTCAGCGGGTTGACCGTTATCCAGCTGGACAAACATACCGTGCAGGTGCATCGGGTGGGCCATCATGGAGGTATTTTCAAACGTCAGCTTGACGCGCTCACCGTAATCCAGTTGCAGGGGTTTTAAACCCTCTTCACCAAACTTGTGACCATTGATCGTCCAGATAAAGCGCGACATGGAACCGCCCAGACTGACAACAATTTCCCGTTCCGGCGGACGGGTATCCCGCTGTTGCTGCAAAGACCGCAGGTCGGCATAACTCAGAGCCTTGTGACCGGGCGGTGTACTGGCATCGGCCCAGCCACTGCTCGCTGAAACCTTATGGTCCTGTTGCGCCATACCGTGACCGGCATGATCTGTCATGGCAGCAGCTCCGGTATCTGCGTCGTCTTGAATGTCACCGTGCCCCATATCCCCCATGCTCAGCAGAGCACGTGGCCGGGATTCGGGTTCCGGGCCTCGCATCCCTTGACGGGGCGCCAGGGTACCCATGGCAAAACCGGTGCGATCAACCGCTTCTGCCGCAATGGTAAAGGCGGTATCGGTGGGCGGTCTGACCAGCACGTCATAAGTTTCGGCCACGGCAAAGCGAAATTCATCCACTGACACGGGTTCGATGTATTGACCATCTGTCTGCACCACGTCCATTTTCAGACCGGGGATGCGAACGTCATACATGGACATGGCCGAAGCATTGATAAAACGCAGCCGAACGGTTTCACCGGGCGTAAACAAACCGGTCCAGTTTTGCTCTGGGGTCAGGCCATTGACGAGAAAGGTGTAACCGCTGACATCCGCGATATCGGTAGGCGACATTCGCATCTCGCCCCAGTCAGTAGCCCACTGCCAGGCATCGGTCAGCCCGCGATTGCGCACATCAGCCAGAAAGTCACCGATGGTGCGCTGGGAATAATTGTAGTAGTGAGGGTCTTTCTTCAGATTCGCCATGATCTGTGTACTGGTTTCTTCACGGAAATCAGACAGCACTACCACATAATCCCGATCGGCCTGAACCAGGCCGCGGTCTTTGGGGTGCACGATCAAGGCACCGTAATGGCCGTCCTGTTCCTGGGTGCCACTGTGGGCGTGATACCAGTAGGTACCGTTTTGCCGGAGCTCAAATCGATAGGTAAAGGTTTCCCCCGGGGCAATACCGGGATAACCACTGAAACCGGGTACCCCGTCCATCTCTGGTGGCAACAATAACCCGTGCCAGTGGACCGAACTCGACACCTTCATTTTATTGGTGACATGAATGATGGCCGTATCACCTTCAGTAAACTCCAGCACGGGACCGGGTATACTGCCGTTAACGGTAATACGTTGTAATGGTTTACCTGTGATATTGACCGTTTCGCGGGCAATCTGCAGGTGGTACTCGGTGATATTGGCAACGGCATTCATGGCGATCATGGACATCCAGAAAACCGTCAACAGTCTTGGGAATAGTGGCATTTATCCAACCCTCAGATGAATTGTTTCGTAGCACCTCGACGAGGTGTTTTACAACTGCGGACAATCAGCTTCGGGGAGGACGATCGAGTCGTTTGGGACCGGCATCCGGCAGGTTTTGCCGAAGCGGTATAAACGCGGGGTGATGGGGTCGAGACGACCAGACAGGGGAGGAATTAAATGCTATCAGCGTCAAATGGCAACCCTGGGTCGCGCATTGGCAGATATTGGATGTGCAGCCGTGGTTATCGGTATCAGTGAAATGCTGCGCCTCAACAGGATGGTCGGATTCAGACTCGCAGGGCACCTGTGCACTGTGCGACAGCTCGGCCCCTTGCGGCATGTCAGGACCGGTGTTCACACTGGCGAGGGCGGTATTCCCCAGCACCGACAAAAGGAAGGCGGTGACGACCCATGGAACCCGATGTTTTTTGGTGACAGACATAGGGATACTATGGCGTGCTGCCAGGCTTTTATCAAGGGGACGGGGTGACACCGATCCAATGTCTGCTATGGCACCTGTAATGTTCGATAGCCCATCTCGCCTGTGTGCTTGCTGACAACCCCTGCCACCCTATAATTCAACCTGAGCAAATATCGGAGTATCGGACGTTGCTGGATATCAATAAAAGTATTGCGATTCCCGATGAAGACATTGAACTGACGGCCATTCGCTCCCAGGGAGCCGGTGGGCAGAACGTCAACAAGGTCTCTTCGGCGATACACCTGCGCTTCGACATCAACGCCTCATCCCTGCCCGATGACTACAAACAACGATTGCTGGCCACGAAGGACAGTCGCATTAATAAAGAGGGCGTGATTGTGATCAAGGCGCAGCAATTCCGTACCTAGGAAAAAAACCGGCTGGATGCTCTGGAGCGCTTGAAGGACGTTATTCTATCCGCCACTGCGGTCAGGAAAACACGCATACCCACGCGCGCGACAAAGGCCTCCAAGACCAGACGGGTAGACGATAAAACCCAACGGGGCAGGACGAAAGCCCTGCGCGGAAAAGTCATCGATTAGTAAACGATTTAAATTACTGAATACCGGTTTTTTGAATTTTTAAACGCTACTCCAGCCTGTTTCTATTCGAAAAACTTCGATCTTTCCACTCAAAATTTCTGCCTCATCATTTAAAAACCCGAGAATAACCTACGGCCCCTTTTTGGACATTGACGGTCGGGACACCTATGCTTGTCTTTCAATAGAAAATGCAGGGATCTCACTATGAATGAAATAACCAGCTTCTGGAACCAGTATGAGGGCCCGGTTTTGCTCTTTCTGGTGGCCGTTTTATATTTGCTCGTTTTTTATATTGCAGCACGTATTGTCAAAAGTCTGTCGCATCGATTGTTGCTGAAAACCGATCTGGACAACCGGTTTACCCGCACAGTCGGCTTACACGCTGATTTTCCGGTGGAAAAGGTCATCTCCACCACCGCTTTCTGGATCATCATGATCTTTGGCTTTATTTCCTTTTTTGAAAAACTCGATCTTCAATCAGTGACGCAGCCGTTAAATGTCTTGCTGACCGAGATTTTTACCTATCTACCAAAATTTGGTGCAGCACTCGGTCTGCTGCTGCTCGCCTGGTTACTGGCAGCGCTGGTCAAAAAAGCCATTGAACCTCGGCAAACTCGACGAGCGTCTCAATAAACTCGAACACGATGAGGAAGACAAGGTAACCGTGAGCCACTCTCTGGCTACCGCTGGTTACTGGCTGGTATTTCTACTTTTCCTGCCCATGGTGTTGAGTGCACTGCAGATGGAAAGTCAGGTCGCCCCATTACAAAGCATGTTCGATAAACTGTTCAGCTACCTGCCCAACATCCTCTCCGCACTGCTGATCTTCGGCATTGGTCATTTTGTTGCCAAGCTGGTAAGACAGATTGTCAGCAGTCTTCTGGCTGCCTCTGGCATTGACCGTCTGAGTGAGCAATCCGGTATTCAGCAGAAATGTTCTGCCCTGGTTGGCACATTGATCTACACCTTCATTTTATTGCTGGTGATTGTGCAATCGCTGGAGGCTCTGAAAATCGCGGCGATTTCTACGCCGGCACAAAACATGATTGATATGATTTTCTCTGCCGTACCCGGAATCGTCGCTGCTCTACTGGTACTCGGTATCTCCTACTATGTGGGTAAGCTGGTTGCCAGTCTGGTAACGGATCTACTGACAGCTGCCGGGTTCAATCAGGTAATTGAGAAGCTCGGCTTCAAGATGGGGCTGGAACGCACCCCGAGCCAGTATGCCGGCAGCCTGGTACTGCTGGGTATTATCCTGTTCGCGATTCTCGGTGCTACCGAATTACTGAATTTTGAACCCCTCAGCCAGATTGTAACCGTCATGATCGGTTTCGCAGTGCAGGTATTGCTGGGCGCACTGATTCTGGCTATCGGTATTTTCATTACCAAAAAAGTACGGCTGTTGATTATCGAGGCGGGAATGCCCGCTGCAGCAAGTAACCTTGCCAGCCTTTCCATCATGTTTCTGACCATCGCCATGGCGCTTCGCCAGATCGGCCTCGCACAGGACATCATCAATATTGCCTTTGGTCTGATGCTTGGTGCAGTAGCAGTCGGTGCAGCCATTTCGATTGGTCTGGGCAGCAAGGAAATCGCTGGTAGAGAAATTCAGTCACTGCTTGATCGCGTTAAAAAGTAAAGTCCTGATTTGTTCTACATCCACCCACCGGGGCAACCTGGTGGGGTTTTTTATTGAGCGATAAAATAAGGCCGCTCTTTGAGCGGCCCAGGGGGAAGAAAAAAACTTTCTAGTGATCCTTTGCCTGCCCAGCGTCCTTAGGATAACGCAGGCTTTCCACCAGTTCCCTGATATGATCCGGCGCTTCCTTGGTCAGCTTCAATACGGTAAAGGCCACCACAAAGTTCAGGGGCATGCTCAGCGTACCAAATATCTTGTGCTGACCATATTGGCCGAGGGCTTGCAGAAAAAACAGATTGCCTACGGGCTGGATGTTACGGAGGCCACCATCAAGACCCATATGACGGCTATTTTCAGGAAGCTGGGCGTAAGGTCGAGAACCAAGGCTGTACTGGCAATAGGCAAGCTCAATCTGGAATCAGCGGAATCACGAGAAAACGAGTATCCGGAAACTGCCGCAGCACTAAAACAAGACCGTCAGCTCTAATCCCTGAAATTCTCAAACTGGAACGGCTGGCCGAGATCTGCCCCCTTGATCAGGGCAATGGTTTCCTGCAATTCATCGCGCTTTTTACCAGTAACCCGCAATTTGTCACCCTGAATCGCGGTCTGCACCTTTATTTTGGCCTCTTTCACCAGCTTGATAATTTTCTTCGCCATCGGCTGGTCAATACCCTGTTTGAACCGCACCTGCAACGAGAAGGTTTTACCCCTATGGACGGCCTCCTCATCCACATCGATGACATAGGGGTCTACATTCCGTTTGACCAGATTCCTGCTCAGCATGTCCAGCAATTGACGGCATTGAAAATCTGACTCAGCGGTCAGTGTCACCACCCCATCCTTCAGCGTCACACTGGCCTCAACTCCGCGAAAGTCAAAGCGAGTGGCCAGTTCCCGTTGTGTGTTTTCAGTGGCATGACGAATTTCTACCTGGTCCACTTCTGAGACAATATCAAAGGTCGGCATAATAGATCCTGTTGGCTGATGTTTCGGGCGACCAGTCTAGCGACACTCACCGCTCGAGAAAAGTAACCCGACCACTCTGTAAGGCAACCTCTGTGTTCAGTCGACTCCGGATTGCCCCAGTAGTGACGTCATCAATGTGACTAGCAGGCTCTGCATGCCCCTGGGGATTTCTCGAGGTCCGGTTATCCCTGGCAATCATCGAGCCGGTCGAAACAGGTGGTCTGTTGAGATCGCTCAATCAATGTATAAAAAAGATTTTGTGATTTATGCACAGGACGGGAGGGACCGCAACACCAGTATTTTCTCATAACAGCCAATCACTTTGATGACAAAAGGCCACATACCGTCTCCGAATGCAATTCACTCAGTACGTTTTGGCTGGCGTTCCCTGCACAGTCGCCGTTCGTACTGAAAAACAGTGGTCGACAACCTGTCACCGGGCTTTCTCCCGATAAAGGTTCTGTGCTAACTGGAGAGCAAGTTGCTGTAATCTGCTGTAACGAAGAGGGAAGTTTGCCTGGACCTCATTCACGACCGGTTCAGGCAGG
>NZ_CBFHYF010000048.1:0-10878 GCF_965660005.1 Porticoccus sp. | reverse complement strand
TTCATTCGTCGCTCCTTGTGCGATCATTTTAAAAGTCTCTACTCAAAATCTCGATTACTTTTGGGGAGGATTACACATGGCTATAACAGCCTCGAGTTTCTGGAAAATTGGCCCCGGAGAAATTCCATTTGATCCCCCAATATCCGCCTGGAATTAATCAATGCCAGATACTCTGCATTGTTGGGCCTGAACGGCAGGGCAACCAGCTGCATATTTAGTTCATTGAGCAGACGGTCAGCTTTATGCTGATTACAGCGGCGGCACGCGGCAACCACATTTTCCCAGCGGTCATCCCCACCCCTTGAAGTGGGAACAATATGATCACGCGTAAGATCGCTGGTCGCAAAGGAACGGGCACAGTACATACACAAATAACCATCGCGGGCAAACAGGGCAGGATTACTCAGTGGATGATGGGTTTGTGGCCGCGCCAACTGCTCACCGGCACAGGCAATGATACTGGGCAATGCCATACTGGTCTGTATCCCGGTATCGCGGCGATAGCCACCCCGAACCCTTTTGATCACATCACCCAGTGTCCACACCACAAGCTCTCGGGCGAACAGACAAACGGCTTCCTGCCAATCCAGCCATTCAATTGGCTGACCTGCCTGATTGAGCCGTAAAATTCTCGGTTGCATCAGACCGACCCCCACTGCCAACTTCCAGAGGGGACGACAGACTGTCTTTCCACAAAGCAAAAAGCCCCGACAAGAATGAACGGGGCTTGGAAATCAAGACAAAAAAGCGTAAAGGACACTGTCCGCAGTGTCGCGGAAGTTTTTATGGGGTGGCACAGCACCTTTGGCTCGCTGTTGCAATTGAAGGCCAATTGCTCCTGTGAGGTACAACTGTGGCAATAATAACCCCGGCAGAAACACTGTCAACCAACAAAAATTAAGCCCTGACACAGGAGGTATCAGGGCTTAAGGGGCAGTACAGGAAACTGGGGTTACCATTTTGGAACCACAGAATAACCGAACATCCGTGTTTTTCCTTGGTCATGGCGTTACACATCCGTGTGCTACAGCTTCCATGCAGGATCACTATCTACCCTTTTCAACGCCGCCACCATTGGTATTTTTCTGCTTTTTATGTAGGAAAAAGATTACAATCTCATGCTCACAGAAATTGACCACACCACCCGGCTCAGTTAGTGTTGCAGCTTGATTTTTGGAGCATATAACTTGGCCAACCGCAAAAAACCATTGGATTTTGAGGAAAAACTCCACCAGCTGGAAGTGCTGGTCAATGACATGGAAAAAGGCACTTTAACGCTTGAGGATTCACTGAAGGCCTTTGAGGAAGGTATCAGAATAACCCGCGAGTGCCAGCAGGCACTCAAAGATGCCCAGTTAAAAGTCGACATGTTGACCAATGAATCCCCCGAACCCAAGGTATTTGATCCCGAGAACGGCTGATGAGCACCCTCTCTTTTACAGACTTTCTGCAGCAATCACAGCAGCGAATTGATCAATACCTGAATGCGACACTCCCGATTGATGATCGGGCAGAGATCCCGCTTTTCGAAGCTGTCCGCTACAGCCTGTTCAACGGCGGCAAACGCATTCGTCCACTATTAGCCTACGCGGCGGCCCATGCAGTGGGCGAGATCAACCCCTCAACCGACCGGGTGGCTGCGGCCATCGAAATGATTCACGCCTATTCCCTGATTCACGATGACCTTCCCGCCATGGACAACGACGATTTACGCCGTGGCAAACCCAGCTGTCATATTGCCTTTGACGAAGCCACGGCGATTCTCGCGGGAGATGGATTGCAAACACTCGCATTTGAACAACTCCTGTCGGAAGGCCAACAGCTGTCACCAGAGATAACGCTTCGTCTGATAGGTTTTCTGACCAAAGCAGCCGGCCTCGGAGGTATGGTTTACGGTCAGGCAATTGATATGGCCGCAGTCAACCGGACTCTCTCGCTCCCGCAACTGGAGCATATGCACCGCCACAAAACCGGTGCCCTGATTACCGCCAGTATTCTGATGGGAGCAATGACCGCAGGTGCCACGGAGCAGCAACTTGACGCACTGAATGATTATGGCGAGGCCATCGGCCTCGCATTTCAGGTACAGGATGATATTCTCGATGTCACGGCCGATACTGCCGTGTTGGGGAAACAACAGGGATCAGACCAGGCCCGCAACAAACCCACCTACCTGTCGCTGCTGGGTATTGATGCCGCCAGGGAAAAAGCAGCCGCACTTCAGAGCAGATCCCTGGCAGCCCTGGACGGCTTCGACGAACGAGCAGACCAGCTTCGGGCAATCGCCAACTACATTGTCAATCGGGAATATTAGCGGGTAGAACCATTGCCGCACACCAGAGACATTTCAAGTACCTTTTTGGTGTAAGATTGTACCCTTTTACCCAGAACTGATCCTGCATGCCAAAGACTTTTGACGACATACCACTGGTTCGTCCCCAAACCCCGTTGCTGGACACCATTGATCGGCCATTTCACCTCCGTGAACTGGAACCGGACCAGTTGCCAGCGCTCGCCAACGAATTGCGTGCTTACCTGCTTTACACTGTCGGAAAAAGCGGCGGCCACTTCGGCGCAGGCCTGGGAACTGTCGAACTGACCATTGCTCTGCATTATGCGTACAACACCCCACATGACCGCCTGGTTTGGGATGTTGGTCATCAAGCCTACCCCCATAAAATTCTGACCAGCCGACGCGATCTGATGCCCCATATCCGACAGATGGACGGCCTCTCGGCATTCCCAAAGCGGTCAGAGAGTGAATATGACACCTTTGGTGGCGGCCATTCCAGCACCTCAATCAGTGCGGCCCTGGGAATGGCACTGGGGTCCGCCCTCAAAGGCGAGAAACGCAAAGTAGTGGCAGTCATTGGCGACGGTGCCATGACCGCAGGAATGGCCTTTGAGGCACTCAACCATGCCGCCCATACCAATGCTGACCTGCTGGTGGTGTTGAACGACAACAACATGTCCATCTCTCACAATGTGGGAGGTCTGGCCACCTATTTTTCCAGACTCTGGTCAAGCCGGTTTTATAACTCCATCCGGGAGGGGGGCAAAAAGGTACTCCGCTCAATACCCTCTGCAGCTACCTTTGTTCGAAAAACTGAAGAACATCTCAAGGCCATGGTGGCACCGGGCATTGTCTTTGAAGAGCTGGGCTTCAATTACATCGGCCCCATTGATGGACACAACCTGCCACTACTGGTGCAGACGCTGAGCAACCTGCGCTGCCTGAATGGCCCCATTCTGCTGCATACCATTACCCGCAAGGGCAAGGGGTTTGGTCCCGCCGAAGCGGATCCGGTGGGCTATCACGCACTGAACAAAATTGAGCCGAAAACCAAGCCCCAGATAGCGGTGGCAAAATCCGCTGTCGGGCCCAGCACACCCAAACTCAAATACCAGCAAGTATTTGGCGACTGGCTGTGCGATATGGCAGAAAAAGATTCCCGGCTGGTGGGCATCACCCCGGCCATGTGCGAAGGCTCGGGCATGGTTGAATTCGCTCACCGCTTTGCGGACCGTTTTCACGATGTCGCCATCGCAGAACAACACGCCGTCACCCTGGCCGGAGGACTCGCCTGCGAGGGAGTCAAGCCCGTCGTGGCTATCTACTCCACCTTTCTACAACGCGCCTATGATCAATTGATTCACGATGTGGCCCTACAGAATCTGGATGTGCTTTTTGGTATTGACCGCGCCGGACTTGTGGGAGAAGACGGGCCAACCCACGCAGGCAGTTTTGATCTCACCTACCTGCGCTGTATCCCTAATATGCTGGTGATGACACCCTCTGACGAAAACGAAACCCGACAGCTGCTCTATACCGGCTATATCCACAATGGCCCGGCTGCAGTCCGTTATCCCAGAGGAACCGGGCCCGGTGTGGCAATCGAGCAGGCAATGACAGCACTGCCAATTGGCAAGGGCATCGTCCGTCGAAAGGGTCAACGGGTGGCCATACTGAACTTTGGCACGCTCCTGCCCGCAGCGATGGTCGCCGCTGAACAACTGGATGCCACCGTGGTGGACATGCGTTTTGTCAAACCGCTGGATACAGATCTGGTATCCCTGCTGGCTGCTCAACATACCTTACTGGTCACCCTCGAGGAAAATACCACACAGGGCGGCGCCGGCGCTGCCGTCAGCGAGCATCTGGCCTGTATGGGCCAATTGGTTCAGATAATGCATCTGGGGCTGCCGGATAAATTCCTCGATCACGGCAGCCACCAGCAGCAATTAGCGGCGGCCGGGCTGGATAGCGCCGGCATCCTGCACAGCATCCAGCAGCGACAGGCACTGTCCAATCAAGCCGATACAACAGTTACTGTCCACCGATGACGATGACAAGACATCACTGATATAACTCGCAGCAGGGTTACAGGGACAACACCTCAGATATAAAGCCTCACGGATAAAACCCGTTCGGTCAGCCCGACAGCAGCTGATCAATTGCCGTCAATGCTTCGATCAACTGCTCCACTCCAACGGTGGACTGTTCCCGGAAATACTGCCCCCTGAAATACTCTTCCGCCATGGGCGCAATACCACAGGCAGAAGGCAGGTAAGCACCACTGTGCGCCAAGGCCTGCATGCGCGGCAGAAAAATAAACTGCAACCATTCATTGAATTCAAGGGTATCGATGGCAAAGGGTTGGTCACTGGCCAGTGCCACGGCACTCGGTGCAGTGTCAGACCAGACATCAAGATCGCGTAAATGCTGCTCCACGGCAAAAAGCCGTATGGCCAGCTGCCGATGAACATCACTCATATTGTCCGCCCGACAAGAGGTATCATGGGTTTAACTCACGACGAAAGGGGGGGAGATCATCAAGCATTTGCCTGCCATATCGTTTACTCACAATCCGGCGATCAAGAATGGTAATTCTCCCGGTATCCTGCTCCGTTCGAATCAACCTGCCGCAGGCCTGGTGCAACCGCAGCGAGGCATCGGGCAACATCAACTCCATAAAGGGATTCATACCCTGACGCTCCAGCCAACCCGACAGCGTTTGATATACCGGATCATCCGGCACCGAAAACGGCAGCTTGGCAATCACTACATGACGGCAGTAATCACCGGGGAAGTCCATGCCCTCGGCAAAACTGGCCAGTCCAAAAATCGCACTGCCGGAGCCGCTATCGATCGCCGCCCGATGTCGGCGAACAATCTCCTGATTGGCCCACTGGCCCTGAAGCAGAATGGACTCCCGGCAGGCATCGGGCAACTGCTCGTAGACCTGCTCCATCTGTCGCCGCGAGGCAAACAGCACCAGAGTTCCCTCGGACCAGTCCACCAGCTCTGGTAATGTTCGGACCAGCGCATCGGTATGGGCCTTGCTGTCACTGCCATCGGCACCAATATCTGGCACTGACAGCGATCCGGCACGGGCAAAATCAAACGCACCGGCTACAGCCGTGAATACCGTATCCGCGGGCAAGCCACAGCGCTTGCTGAAATTGTCAAATTTGCCCAGGGTTCGCAAGGTTGCCGAGGTAATCACTGCAGCATGGCAACGCTGCCAGAGATTCTCCCGAAACAGACCGCCAGCATCCGTCGGGGATGCCGACACCTGAATTTCAAGCGTACCACCCGCGTGTTGCTCCAGCGAGAGCCAGCGAGCATAGGGCGAACTACTGGCAAGATCATCCTCACGGGCATAACAGCACCAGAGTTTCAGCACGCCGTCGGTGCGCCCCTGCCAGATACCCACCTGCTGAAAAAGTTGCTCAAGATCGACCCTGGGTACCGGAAAATGGGGCTCATCCATCGCATCACCCAACCGGTCGGAGAGACCCTCCAGAAGCGTTGCCAGAACACCGAAGGTTTGTGCCAGATGGCCTGCCAGTTCCCGAACATCTTCACCGGGATCACCATTCGGAAAACACCAGCGTGGATCGTCTTCGCTATCTGCGGCAAGAGCCAGGCATTTTTCCAGCACCGGATAGGCCAGGCCCAGCAGCTTCTCTGCATCACCCGCAGCTGCCACCAGCTTTTCAAGGCGACCCTGTATCTCCGGCGTGTCTTTCAATAGGGTATGCCAACCCTCTACCTGCTTTTGCAGTTTGCCCAACCAATTGGCTGTGGTCCTCAGCCTGCAGCTGCCGGAAAAATGATTGAGCGCGGTGCCGGCAATACGATGCCCTTCATCAAACAGGTAGATAGTTTCTTCCGGTGGTGGCAGGATAACGCCACCACCCAAGGCCAGATCCGCCATGACCAGATCGTGATTGGCCACAATACAATCAGCCTGATCCAGCTCATCGCGGGCGTTGAAAAAACAGCATTCACGGATCAGGCGGCAACGACGGCCAGCACACTGGCGCCGGTCTACCGTCAGGGGACGCCAGTCATTGTCATCCAGTGACTCCGACCAGCTGTCCCGGTCACCAGCCCAGCTGTCTGTCTGCAGGTCATCATGCATGGCACGGTAGCTGGCAATCAATTTACCGGTAGGATTGAAACTGATCTCGTCCTCAAAAAGAAACAACCCACTATCTTTCGCAGTGGCACTGTCCAGGCATTGTTCAAGACGAACCGGGCAAAGATAGCGACCGCGCCCCTTGGCCAGGGCGATTCGATAATCCCAATCGGTACTTTTGAGCAGGGTCGGAATATCGCGGTTAACCAGTTGCTCCTGCAAAGCGACCGTACCGGTGGCAATCACCACCCGTTTGCCGCGATCACGGGCAATCGGTAACGCTGCCAAAAGATAGGCCAGCGTCTTGCCGGTGCCAGTGCCCGCCTCTACCACACAGACTGGATTACCCGCCTTGCGGTGCCCTTCCGCATCACTTTCAATAGTACCTAGACTGTTGGCAATCGCCGCAATCATCTGCTTCTGACCCAATCGCGGCCGCAACTCATTGCTGTCGAGAAAGGCGCGGTAGCCCCTCTGGATAGTATCCCTCAGCTCCGCTTCCAGCACGCCTAAACCAGACCAAGCTTCAGCTTGCTGCGCACCGGATTGGCGTACATATCCAGCACGATATTCCGGTAGGCCTCCGGTATGGCAAGTATGCGTTCCTCAAAGGCACGGGTTTTTCGTTCCCAATTGCAACGATGTTGTGTTTTCCACGCAGCCAGTTGTGGCGAGCTGCCCTCCAGTTTCTGGTAGGCAATCAGGTTGGTCGGTTGCAGGTGGTATTGACCGATAATTTGCCGGTCCACTGCCTCGGCCATAGCTTCCGGGGAATCAATTCCCACATCCAGAGGATCGCCAAAAGCCACGTGGACAGCACCCTTTCGCCCCACAATCCCCTGATAGATGCTCAACAGGTCTTCATGTGCTTCCTTCTCATAAACCCCGGCTGTTTTTTTGGCATACAGCTCTTTGGCCTTGGCCTCATCCAGCGGATCCAGCTCATAGGAAATTGCGACCGGCACTACCTTCAGTTCGCGAATGGCCTCGGCAAAGCCCTGTTCTTTTGGCTTGCTCAGGGAGAGCATTTTCAACAGGGCCTTTTCTGTTTTATCCACCCCGTCCTTTGCCCTGCCCTCCCGCTGGGCAATCCACACAGAGGCTCGCTCTTCAAGCAGGGAAAACCGGATGTAGCGCGATAACTGGACCAGCGCATCGAGTTTTTCCCGTCGCCCTATCGGGGAACGCCTGACGATGAAACTCTTGTTGATGCGCATCAGATCAGACGCAAAATCCTTACTCAGCAAATTGTCACCGATAGCAATCCGCACCGTATCGCGACCGTGCCGGTAAAGCACAAAATTGACAAACGCGGGGTCCATGGCGATATCGCGATGATTGCTGATATACAAATAGGCCGTCCCCGGCTCCAGTTTATCCAGCCCCGACACCGTGACCTCGGTACCGATATGGCGCAACAGATTGCCCATGCTGTCACCCACGGCTTCCTGGAAATCCCGCACATTATGGATTTTGGCAAAGGTTTTCCTGAGCACACGACTGATCAGTGGCCGCATCAACCAGGGTATCCAGCGAGCCAACCGCCGGTATTTGATGGACATCAGCGTGTCGATGAACTCCCGGTCTACGGCCAGACGGGCCAACACATCGGGCACTTCACTATCATAGTAGGGACGAATATCGTCAAATGCGTTCATAGAACCTGCACGGTAATTATTTTGTTGTCGGCTGCCCACGAGGACGGCTATTAGGCGGATCAGGATGAGATACGCGGGTTATACCAGCAGACCTCGGTGGCATATTTTTCCACCAGATGAGTGACATCCAGAATCATCGCAAACAAGGCCATCCTCACCAACAGACCATTATCTGTCTGGCGGAAAATTGCCAGATTCGGATTACTGTCCAGATCACAATCCAGCTCATTGGCTTCCGCCCGGGAGTCTCTTGGCAGTGGGTGCATGATGACGGTATTGGGTTCACAGTTCGACGTATAAATTGCCTGATTAAGTCGAAACCGACCACGGTATAAATCCGCTTCGTCACGACTGGAAAAACGTTCTTCCTGAATACGCGTGGAATAGACAATATCCACATGCGCTATACTGGATTCGAGTCGCTCGGACTCGTCCACCCTGAGCCCCGCCGCCAGCATCTCCTCCACCAATTCCCTCGGCATGGCCAGCTCCCTCGGAGAAACCAGTTCCACAGAAATCTGTCCGAACAGCATCAGCAGCCTGCAAAGGGAATGCACCGTACGGCCGTGCTTGAGGTCACCGATCATGGCAATGCGCAGACCATCCAGCTGACGCCCACGACCCTTCAATTCCTTTTCAATGGTATAGAGATCCAGTAGCGCCTGACTGGGATGCTCATTGCTGCCGTCACCGCCATTGATTACCGGCACCCGGCTGGAAGAGGCGAAAGCCGCCGCAGAACCGGACTGGGGGTGACGCAGACAGATAATGTCGCTGAAACCGGACAACACCCGGGCGGTATCCTGCAGCGACTCACCCTTGGTCAGCGCCGAGGCCTCGAAACCGGCTGTCTCGCGCACTTCACCACCGAGAAGATTGAACGCACTGCCAAAGCTGATGCGCGTTCGGGTGCTCGATTCAAAAAACATATTGCCGAGGATTGCCCCTTCCAGTACGCGGGTGATTTTCTGTCGCTGTGCATAGGGCTCCATCCGGTCAGCCACCCGGAAAATCCGGTCAATATCGTTGCGCTCAAACTGACTGATGGAAAGAATACTGGCGCCCTTGAATTCCACACACTGTTCCTCAATGAATAACAAAGCCGCTGCATTTTAGCGGCTTTGTCAGGTGTGAACCAGCAGCCCCACCCACTATAAAATCTGATTGCCCCACTCGCGCAGGTCGTGCAGAATACGCTTGTCCCGCTCGGACAAACTCTCCCGGGTATGCAACGCCTCAATCTGTTCGTGAAAATCGTTTAGTGAGAGATAACCGCCCCGACCATCCGTGATCTGTTGAAAGCGATGCTCCTGCCACTGCTGTCGCTCCTCATCACTGAGGGTCTCGGGGAAATTTTTCGCTCGATACAGAAACAGTAACTCGCGGTATCGCGGATCCTGGAAATACAGGCTGCCACTTGCCAGCTCACTGGCACTGGCGGATCTCACTGCGGCAAACAGAGCCTTGTCAGCATCGCTGGGGAAACCGTCGTAAAGAGCCTGCTCGGCATTCTCGTGAGAGGAATACTGCTGGTTTGAAAAAACCGCGGCCAGCTTGGCAGTTAAATCCTGATGAAGCAGCAATTGCCATTGTTTTTCGCACTTTTCAAGATCAATACCCAACCCCCGGGCGACAGCGCTGTCCATCAGCCGCGGTGTCGTCACCACCGGGCAGCGGTTCAACTGCACCCCTTTCAAGGCTATTCGGGCCACGTCCTCGGGTAACGCATCTGTGCGGGTAAAAAGCCGGTCAAAAATCTGTTCCGGCGACAGGTCAATCAGTGCCTGTGCATCCCCCATCAGATTAAAACAGATGATCGAATTCTTGTTCACAGGGTGTCGCACCAACGGCATCATGAGTGCTGTATAGCCGTTTTCCCTGGGCAGCTTGCCGGAGACATGCAAAAAAGGTTTGCGGTGATTGAGATCAATCACCTCAGCCACCTTGTGCTTCAAGCGATGCTCATAGACATAGTGGTAGAGCTGTGGCTGCCTGTCCCGGACCAGTCTTGCCATGGCAATGGTCGCCATAACATCTGACAGCGCGTCATGGGCCGACTCGTGGCTGATGCCATTGGCTGCGGTGAGCTGCTCCAGTCTGAAACAGGATGAACCGTCGTCGTAGTTCGGCCACTCGATGCCATCCGGACGCAGCGCTCTGGCAAGCCGCAGCATATCGATAATATCCCAGCGTGAATTGCCCTGCTTCCATTCCCGCTCATAGGGGTCATAAAAGTTCCGGTACAGGGTATGGCGGGTCACCTCATCATCAAACCGGATACTGTTATAACCGACACCACAGGTACCCGGAACTGATAATTCGCGATGGATCTGCTCAATAAACGTTCGTTCCGGCACACCTGCTTGGAGGGCATCCTGAGGGGTGATACCAGTTACCAGCGAGGCGACCGGGGAAGGAAGGCGATCAAGTGGTGGGCGGCAATACAGTCGCAGCGGCTCACCGACAACATCCAGTGACTCGTTGGTGCGAATTCCGGCAAACTGCGAGGGACAGTCACGGGCGGGATCAACACCAAAGGTTTCATAATCGTGCCAGTAAAGTGTATTCACGCCAGCGTCCGCAATTCCCACACACTCTTCAACGAAAAACGGCGCCCTAGGACGCCATTAGTATCGTGCAACAAACCGTCAAACCCGGTTTATTTAACCACTTCAGTGTAGGTCATTTCGCCGACCACACGACGGTTGCGAGCACGCCCTTCGTCAGTGTTGTTGTCAGCAATTGGACGGGTCTCACCGTAGCCATTGGTGATAATGCGGTTCGCCGCAATCCCG
>NZ_CBFHYF010000047.1:0-12200 GCF_965660005.1 Porticoccus sp. | reverse complement strand
CTTCATTCGTCGCTCCTTGTGCGATCATTTTAAAAGTCTCTACTCAAAATCTCGATTACTTTTGGGGAGGATTACACAGGCATTGTGCTGTTGTCAGCAGGGTACCCATACCATCGGTTTCAATCGAGCCACCTTCGAGCACCAGCTTGCGCTCCCTGATGGCTGCCCCCGGATAGGCACCCAGCTCAAAAAGGGCTGAGGTAATGGCATTATCCAGCTGACAGGGGTGTTTATTGCCCCAGGCATTGAACTGATAATCCAGTAGGCAGAGACCCTGGCCTGTCTCGACAGTGATGGGGCCGTAGTCGCGTACCCAGGTGTCATCGGATTCAACCGGGAATATATGCAGTTTATCTGCTGAGACACCGAGTTGAGTCATGCGCTTTGACAGCGCGTTGAGGTTTGTCGGCAGGGTTGCGATGACTACTTCGCCAACGCCAGTGAGCAGAGATATCAGCGCTTCATACACAGGAATAATTTCATTCAGGATAGGCTCCCAGTCTGTTCCGGCATGGGGCCAGGTTAGCTGAATGGCATCCTGAGGCTCCCATTCGGCTGGAAGACGCACTCGGTGGCTGGTCATTGTGGATACTGTCCTGAGCAGTGCTTGAGGTTTCGGGATTGTTTGATGGTTTGTTGTCTTTTAATTTATCAAGGACAGTTATAGGCCATATAGGTGCCTTTGCCATTGACGATTGATTGGCGAACGATGGTGTTGGCTCCCATTTGGTGGGCTTGCTGGCGGGCGAGGTTGTCCAGTTCGTCGCGCACTTTGACCGCATTACGGGCAATGGAGCCGATCAAATTTGCTCTCACGCTGCTGTTGATCTGGCCAACACGGTTGCATGGGTTGACCCGCTCTGCGGGCAGCAGGACTACCTGTTCTGCCTCCGGTGATATTTTTACCCAGGTGCAAGCGTTCGTGAACGTGAAGGAAGCTGTAATGAACAGGGCGATAGCCAGGGTTTTTGTGGCGGGTGTCAAGGAACTCTCCATCTGTAGGTGGGATGGGGTACAGATATTAAGCCTTTCATCACTTTTTTGGCAGCGCTATGTTGGTGCAAAAGTTAAAGAAAAAGACCCATGTTGTTCTGGCCCGGTCAGGCTCGACTATTGAGGTCGAGGGCTACATCGGAAAGTCTGATTACCAACATGGCTAGAACGCTTTTTTAATATCTTTCGAAACGTTGTGCTTGGCCGTTTGAGTGGGTGGCTTCGCATCCTGTATAACCTCACTGTAACGTTTGAGCGACTCGTCATTGAGTGGATCGCCTATCCAGCGGGGAAGAGGTTGAAAACTCTTGGAAATCAGACTTGCCTGCTCATTCATTCCGGAAAAATCCAGTCCGACCATATCGGCAAACGTGTGAATAAAGTGGGCGATCGAGTACGGCCGGTCTGTGGCGGTGCGCCAGTGATCGATATCGCGGCTTTGCCTGAACGCCGGAGATGCCCAGACGATGAATGGCACCGTGTACATCGCAGATGTGGGGTTGGCTTCGTTGCGTCCGGCAAACAGGTTGTCCGGATAGTCGTAGACCTCCTCGCCGTGATCGGCAAAGTACACCAGCAGACTGTTATCTTCTTGACTTTGCGCAGTCTTAATCAGGGCTGACACGATTTTATCGTTGTAGAGAACAGCGTTGTCGTAGTTGTTGTAATCCTCCAGCAGGTCGGCTGTCACCCACTCCGGAACACCACTGTTGTCATTGAACTGGCGGTAGATTTCAGGGAAACGGTGCTCATAGGCGCGGTGTGTGCCCAGCAGGTGGACAATAATCAATTTCCGGGTTGAGTCTGACTCAAGCGCTTCTGCAAACGGCGGCAATACAACTTCGTCGTATTGATTGGCATTCTGTGCCCGGTTGTTGTTCAGGTAAATCTGGTGATCCGCCAGTTGGGAAAAGGTGGTCAGCATGGTATTGCGGCGAGTCTGGGTTTGCTGGTTGGTGATCCAGGTGATCTCATAACCGGCCTGTTGCATCATGTTTAATAGGTTTGGTTTGGTAAAAAACAGCTCCGGATTTTTGGGGTCGGCAAATGACAGAATCTGTTGCAGTGCCTCGATCGTATAGGGCCGGGGTGTGACCACGTCCCTGAAAACCATGAGTTCATTGTTTGCCTGCATGGCATCGAGATGGGGTGTTGTCGGCCGGTGATAGCCGTACAGGCTCATGCGCTGACGATTGGTTGACTCGCCGAGCACCAGCACCACTGTATTGGGCAGGGTCGCGACTTTCGCCTCAAGATTTTGCAGCGGTTTTACCTGACGATTCTTTTCCAGCAGTGCGGTCATGCCTGCCATCTGTTGTCGGTATTTTGCGTAGCCAACAACCAGATTCCAGGGTGCTGCGGGTTCCATTCGTTTCATCTGGTGGTAGACCGCATCATCAATGGTGGTGTTTTCCTTGAGCAGCGCGGTGCTGATAAAGGGGAAGAAGGGAATCAGTGTAAAAAGGGCGGCATAGGCGAAACGTTTACGCTGCCCAATCACCACGGGCCGAGCCTGTCGCCACATCCATACAGGGATTGCACTGAACACCAGAAGTACCGGTACAAACCACCATTGCCAGTAGGAGGAAACAAACTCGCTGCCTTCGGCGATGTTTGATTCAAACACGATGAAAATCGTGCTCTGGGAAAACTCCTGACCATAGATAATAAAATAGAACACCGAGATGACCGCTGCCGGCCACATGATCAAACCGCTCAGTGCCAATAATTGCCGGGTATATCCGGCGCCAGAAGTATCGGCACCAGCCACATCAGGCTCATCAAAATGGTTTCGCGCAATCCTATGAACCCGGACATGCCTGTTGCATAAATGGGGATGTGATAGCACAGCGAAAAATACGCTGCAAAAAGATAGGCCCATAGCAACGGATGTTTTTTAGGGAAATCAGTCATGTATCGGCAACCTTGTTGAAGCATCGATGCCACGATACCGTTCCAATATTAAGTGAAGCTTAATTTGAGGCGAAAATTTACTGAAAACCCTGAATGGTTAACACCTTTCCTTGAAGCAAGAAATCTGTGGCTGTTGTGTGGTGCCGCTACCCGGACATTCGGTAATGCCCGCCCGCCAGTCGTTTCAAGCCTGAGCCGGTTTTCTCTCCGGGCCTTGTAAGGGCTATCAGCGGGAGCACAACAAAGCGATGTTTCCCCTTGACCCTATAAGGTGTCAGACCTATAATCCTCGGCCCTTGAAGCAGTCAGATGACAGCTTGGGGGCTTGCCAGAGGTTATGAGCTGGCAAAGGTAAGGAGACATGCTCAGTCTCCCGGCCGTAAGGCCAGCGTTTTTTGATGCGGGGTGGAGCAGCCTGGTAGCTCGTCGGGCTCATAACCCGAAGGTCGTAGGTTCAAATCCTGCCCCCGCTACCAAATTCTGGTATCGGTACAGCTGGTACCATGCGTCATTACAAGGCGCAGTCGAAGGGCCCCTTTTTAGGGGCTTTTTGCTAAGTGGTGTAGATGAAGTGGGCCCTGTGCCCATTTTTTGATTGGGAAGCCGAGAGATTACCGTGGCGACAAAAGAAGAGGCCCTCATTGCAATGATTGCACCCATAGTGCATGCAATGGGTTGTGAATTCTGGGGGCTCGAGTATTTGTCATCAGGCCGCAATGGGATGCTACGTATTTACATCGAGCGTGAAAATGATGGTGTGACGGTGGAGGACTGTGAAAAAGTCAGTCGCCAGGTCAGCAGTCAGCTGGATGTCGAGGATCCGATTACCGGGGAATATACTCTGGAGGTTTCTTCGCCGGGTATGGATCGGCCTTTATATACCCTGGGTCAGTTTGAAAAGTATATTGGGGAAGATGTGGCCTTGCGGCTGAGGTTTCCCCATGAAGGCAGACGGAAATTCAAGGGCCGTCTGAATGGCGTGGAGGGCGAGGATGTGTTGTTGATTGTTGACGACCATGAATATCTCTTTCCCCTCGATAGCATTGAAAAGGCGAATGTCGTTCCCCGATTCTGAGGGCGATTGCGAGGCTGAATGAATGAATAAAGAAATCTTGATGGTGGTGGAAGCCGTTTCCAATGAAAAGGGCGTGTCCAAAGAGGTGATTTTCGAGGCCATTGAGCAGGCACTGGCCACGGCAACCAAGAGGCGCTATGACGAGGATTCCAACATCCGGGTAACCATTAATCGCGCCACTGGTGACTATGAAACGTCCCGCTGGTGGGAAGTGGTAGCCGATGATGTGCTGGCGGAACTGGGAACACAGTTCACGCTTGAAGAGGCACATGACAAGGACGCAAGCCTTAAAGCTGGCGATACTTTTGAGGAGCCGGTGGAAAATATCGGTTTTGGCCGTATTGCCGCTCAAACGGCCAAGCAGGTTATTGTCCAGAAAGTCCGGGACGCAGAGCGCGCATTGGTGGTGGAGCAATACCGTGATCAGCTCGGCGAACTGGTCAGTGGCACCGTCAAAAAAGTGACCCGGGAAAGTATTATTGTTGATTTGGGTAACAATGCTGAAGCCGTCATGCCAAGGGAAGAGCTGGTGGGCCGTGAAGTTTTTCGAATCAATGACCGGGTGCGGGCCGTCCTTCAACAAATTAATACGGAAAGCCGCGGCCCTCAATTGTTTCTGAGTCGTAAATGCAATGAAATGCTGGTTGAGCTGTTCCGTATTGAAGTGCCGGAAATAGCCGAGGAAGTGATTGAAATCCGTGGTGCGGCCAGAGACCCCGGCTCGCGCGCGAAAATAGCTGTGAAAACCAATGATGGTCGAATCGACCCGATCGGTGCCTGTGTTGGTATGCGTGGAGCGCGTGTACAGGCTGTCTCCAATGAACTGGATGGCGAACGTATCGATATTGTATTGTGGGACGATAATCCCGCCCAGCTGGCGATCAATGCCATGGCTCCCGCAGAAGTGGAGTCGATCATTGTTGATGAGGAGACTCACTCGATGGATGTGGCGGTGGCCGGAGAAACATTGGCGATGGCCATTGGACGAAACGGACAGAATGTTCGTCTTGCCTCTGAGCTCACTGGCTGGAAAATCAACGTGATGTCTGTTGAAGAGGCGGAAGTCAAGCAACAGGAAGAATCCAGCTCGTTGGTGGAAATTTTCATGAGTCGCTTGGATATTGATGAAGACGTTGCCATGGTGCTGGTCGATGAAGGGTTTACCTCCATCGAGGAAGTTGCCTATGTCCCTCTGGATGAGATGGCGGGTATTGAGGGTTTTGATGAAGAAGTGGCCGAGGAATTGCGGGCTCGAGCCAAGGATGCATTGTTGACCATGGCGCTGGCCTCGGAAGAAGGTATGTCCGGCCCGGCAGCCGACCTGTTAGGCATGGAAGGTATGGACGATCAGTTGGCGCATACGCTGGCTGCATATGGCATTGTCAGCATGGAAGATCTTGCTGAGCAGGCCGTGGAAGACTTACTGGACATTGAAAACATGGATGCAGAACGGGCAGCCAAACTGATAATGACTGCACGTGCCCCCTGGTTCGCCGATGAGAGCGACAGTTAAACGAACAGGCGATGAATTGAGGAATACTGATGGCTGAAGTCACTGTTAGCGAACTTGCCAAGGTTGTCGGAGCATCCGTCGACCGCCTGCTGAGTCAAATGCAGGAAGCTGGTTTGCCTCACAACTCTGCTGACGCAAATGTCAGTGATGAGGAAAAGCAGAAGCTGCTGGCCTATTTGAAAGGCCTGCATGGTGAGCAGTCCCGCGACCCTAAAAAGATCACATTGAAACGCAAGACGGTCAGCACACTCAAGACGGGTGCTGGTCGCAAAACAGTCAATGTGGAGGTGCGCAAGACCCGCACCTATGTCAAGCGGGCAAGCGAAGAAGGCGCAGCGCTCTCTGAATCGGAGGACTCAATTGTGCCTGAGTCTGTTGTCGAGGCGATGGCGCAGCTTGCGGATGATCCGGAAATGAAGCGGCAGGCTGCTATTGAGACACGCCGCAAGGCTGAAGAGGAAGCCCGTCAGCTGGAACAGGGGAGCCATCGCAAGGCAGAAGAAGAGCGTAAGCTGTCGCCGTCCCCAGTGGAGCCGTTGCCTCCAGAACTTGCCGATCAACCCGTTGATGCGCCAAAGCATGCGAAAAAACATGTCAGGGACGATGACGAAACGGATGATTCCGAAGAGGCACCGAAAAAAGCGAAAAAACGGGGTGCCATCAAGGATCCAAAGCGCAAAAAAGAAGATTTTCTGAAAGCGGTTGTTGAAGAAGTTGAGGATGTTGCCGAGGAGAAAAAACCCCGGTTGCGTTCAGGTATTTCGGTTCCCATCAAGGTTGAGAACAAGCACAAGTTCAAAAAACCCACGAACAAGATCGTCCACGATGTTGAGATTCCGGAGCAGATTTCAGTCAGTGATCTGGCTCAGCGGATGTCAGTCAAAGCGGCAGTCGTGATCAAGGAGTTGATGAAGATGGGGACCATGGTCTCCATAAATCAACCGATCGATCAGGACACGGCCACATTGGTGGTGGAAGAGCTTGGGCACAATCCAGTGCCGGTTTCAGACCAGGAAATAGAGCAGAAGTTAATCCGGGCGTTGCAGACTGGCGTGACAGAAAAACTGGAGCCCCGTGCGCCGGTTGTTACGGTGATGGGCCATGTTGACCACGGCAAAACCTCTCTGTTGGACCATATACGAAAAACCCGTGTTGCCTCCGGTGAAGCAGGGGGCATTACCCAGCATATCGGTGCCTATCACGTCGATACACCCAAGGGCATGATCACCTTCCTCGATACACCCGGTCACGCAGCTTTCACCGCCATGCGGGCCCGTGGTGCACACAGTACCGATGTGGTGATTCTGGTGGTGGCTGCGGATGATGGTGTGATGCCGCAAACCGTGGAGGCCATCCAGCATGCCCGCGCTGCCGGCGTGCCTATCGTAGTGGCTATCAACAAGATGGACAAAGAAGGCGCTGATCCGGAGAGGGTCACGAATGAGCTGTCTGCCAAGGATGTGATTCCGGAAGAGTGGGGCGGTGATACGCAGTTTGTGAAAGTCTCGGCCCATACCGGTGATGGTATTGATGACCTGTTGGATGCCGTGTTGCTACAGGCCGAACTGTTGGAACTTCAGGCCCCTCGCAATGCCCCGGCCAAGGGTGTGATCGTTGAGTCGCGACTGGAAAAAGGCCGCGGTGTGGTGGCGACGGCATTGGTGCAGTCAGGTACCTTGCGCAAGGGTGATTTGCTGCTGGCCGGCGAGAGTGTCGGTAAAATTCGTGCGATGGCCGATGAGGCGGGTAAGCCGATTGTCGAGGCGGGACCATCGATTCCAGTGGAAATTCTCGGCCTTGATATGCCACCAGCGGCCGGCGAAGAATTCCTGGTGGTTGAAGATGAGCGCAAGGCCCGCGAGCTGGCGGAAATGCGTCAGGACAAAACCCGTCAGGATCGCGTGAACCGGCAACAGGCTGCCAAGCTGGAAAATATGTTTGCCACCTTTGAGTCGCAGGAGAAGGGTGTTCTCCCGGTGATGGTGAAGGTCGATGTGCGCGGTTCTCTGGAAGCGATTCTTTCTGCGATGGCGGATATTGGTACCGACGAGGTTGAAGTGAATGTCGTTGCCTCCGGTGTGGGTGGTATTAATGAGTCAGATATCAATCTGGCCATCACCACCGGTGCTGTAGTGTTCGGGTTTAACGTTCGTGCCGATACGGCTGCCCGTCAGTTGGTAGAACAGGAGCAGGTGGATCTGCGCTATTACAGTATCATTTACAATCTGCTGGACGATGTGAAGCAGGCATTGAGTGGTCTACTGGCACCGGAGCGAAGTGAGGTCATTACCGGTATTGCCGAAGTGCGCGATGTTTTCCGCTCCCCTAAATTTGGTGCGGTGGCGGGCTGTATGGTGATTGAGGGCACAGTGCATCGCAATAAGCGTATACGGGTGTTGCGCGACAATATTGTCATTTACGAAGGTGAGCTGGAATCGCTACGACGCTTCAAGGATGATGTCAATGAAGTTCGTAACGGTGTCGAGTGTGGTATCGGTGTGAAGGACTATAACGATATCAAACCCGGTGACCAGATTGAGGTGTATGAAATCAGGGAAGTGGCGCGCCAGCTCTGATTGGGCTGACGTCAAACCGATATGCCCAGAGAATTTACCCGCAATGATCGAGTCGCAGATGCGTTGCAGCGTGAGCTGGCACAACTGATTCGCGATGAAGTCAGGGATCCCCGCTTGGGGTTGGTCAATATTACGGCAGTGGAAGTGTCACGTGATCTTTCCAGTGCCAAGGTGTTCATCAACCTGGTCGGTGCCGAGTCCGCCGAGGAGAGCCGTGAAGCTGCCGACGTGCTGAATGGCGCAGCCGGGTTTCTGCGGACATTGCTGGCCAAACGCATGCTGCTTCGGATTGCACCGAAATTACGTTTTATTTTTGATCTAAGTGGCAGGCGTGCCCAGGAGTTGTCTGCACTCATTGAGTATGCGGTCAGTCAGGACAAGGCGCGACATACGGATACAGACTCCTCCGGGGAGGACTGAGCTTGTCGCGCCGTCGCAAGGGGCGGTCGATCAACGGCATACTGTTGATCGATAAACCGCTGGGTATTTCCTCAAATGGTGCCTTGCAGAAGGTTAAACACCTTTTTGAGGCAGCCAAAGCCGGGCATACCGGTAGTCTCGACCCGCTCGCAACGGGGGTGTTGCCGATATGCCTTGGTGAGGCAACCAAGTTCACCCAGTTTCTGCTGGATGCGGACAAATGTTACCGTGCGACGTTTCGCTTTGGTATGGCAACGGTCAGCGGTGACGCAGATGGAGAGGTTATCATTGACAGTGGCGCTCCGGGACTCACCGAGGCGCAGTTAGTGGGTGTCTTGGGCTGTTTCAGGGGCGATATCGATCAGATACCGCCGATGTTTTCGGCACTGAAACACCAGGGGCAACCGCTCTACAAACTGGCCCGTGAAGGGGTGGAAATTGAACGGGAGGCTCGGCCGGTCACAATCCACTCGCTTGAATTGGTTGAGTTTCGCAGTGGCGAGTTCCCGGAGGCCGATATGGTTGTCCACTGCAGCAAGGGAACCTACATTCGCACGCTGGCGATAGATATTGGTCAACAACTGGGTTGTGGTGCTTACCTGTCGGTTTTACGGCGCACCGCTGCCGGCCCCTTTATCGACGATCAATCGGTGACGCTGGCTGAGCTGCAATCGCTCAGGGCAGAGGGCAGTATGGATCAACTCGACCGGCTTTTATTGCCTATGGACGCCGGAATGATGCATCTGGCAGCAGTGGATCTGGTCCCGGATGCGGCATTCTATTTTCGTCGCGGCCAGGCAGTGATGGTGCCGCAGGTCTATCGTCAGAGTGAAGAAGGCGATATAGTGCGTGTCTTTGAAATTGACCAGACTGGGCCGTTGTTGCTTGGTGTTGGCGAAGTCACAGAAGATGGACGGGTAGCTCCGAAACGTCTTGTTGTGAGGTAAGAAATTTTGTCCTGTGTGGCAAAACCGCAGATTTGATTCGTCACTCGGTGGCAATCGAACTGACTGGCTTAGGGTTCCTGTAAATATGCGCGGGTGCCCCGAATCTAACTCGCATATTGGAGAAATAACCATGTTAAATGCAACTGAAAAAGACGCTATTGTTAAAGAGTATGCCCAGTCCGTGGGTGATACCGGTTCGCCGGAAGTGCAGGTAGCCCTGCTCACCGCCAACATTAATAAACTGCAAGGTCACTTCAGTGACCACAACAAGGATCACCACTCAAGACGAGGTTTGATCCGGATGGTAAACCAGCGTCGTAAATTGCTGGACTATCTGAAAGCTAAAGACGCGAAGCGCTATATGACGCTGATTGGACAGCTTGGCCTGCGTCGCTAATCGAATTGCTGACGGCTCCCCTGGGAGCCGTTCACGCTTATGGAGAGGTAATATAATTGTGAATCCTGTAATAAAATCATTTAAGTATGGCAACCATACCGTCACGCTCGAGACGGGCCGCATTGCCCGCCAGGCTACCGGTGCTGTGATGTGCACCATGGATAAAACGGCAGTGCTCTGTACGGTTGTCGCAGCAAAAGATGTCAAAGAGGGTATGGACTTCTTCCCCCTCGGCGTCCACTACCAGGAAAAAGCCTACGCCGCTGGCAAAATCCCCGGTGGATTTTTCAAGCGTGAAGGCCGTCCCAGTGAAAAAGAAACCCTGACTTCCCGTCTGATTGACCGGCCCATTCGTCCGCTGTTTCCCAACGGTTTTAAAAATGAAGTGCAGGTGGTCTGTACGGTGATGTCCTCTGAAAAAAATGTGGACCCCGATATCGTTGCACTGCTTGGTACTTCCGCTGCACTGGCGATTTCCGGTGTTCCGTTTAACGGCCCTATCGGCGGTGCCCGCATTGGTTATCACCGCGATAAAGGCTATTTGCTGAATCCGACCTACTCGGAACTGGCGGAGTCAGAGCTGGATATGGTTGTCGCAGGTACCCGCGATGCAGTCCTGATGGTTGAGTCAGAGGCGAAGGAATTACCCGAAGACATCATGCTCGGCGCGGTACTGTTCGGTCACCAGGAAATGCAGGCAGCTATTCAGGTGATCGAGGAACTGGCCAAAGAAACCGGTAAACCCCGCTGGGATTGGCAAGCGCCTGCCGTGAATGAGACCCTGACCGATAGCCTCAAGGCTCTGGTGGGTGAAAGTCTGGATGCGGCCTACCGGATTACTGACAAGCAGCAGCGCGTTGTCGAAATTGATGGCCTGCGCAATCAGGCGGTCGCAGCCCTGTCGAATGCCGAGGCGGGTATTGCTGAGGACGATGTTCGTGATGCCTTTAAAAAACTTGAGAAGAAAATTGTCCGTGGTCGCATTATTCGCGGTGAACCCCGGATTGATGGCCGCGACAGCAAAACCGTCCGCGCGATCGATGTAGAAGTCGGGGTACTGGCCAAAGCCCACGGCACAGCGCTGTTTACCCGTGGAGAAACTCAGGCATTAGTAGTGGCGACCCTGGGTTCCATGCGCGATGTTCAATATATCGACGCGCTGGAAGGCCGTCGTGAAGATCCCTTCATGTTGCATTACAACTTTCCCCCCTATTCTGTGGGAGAGTGTGGTCGTATTGGTTTTACCGGTCGTCGCGAAATTGGTCATGGCCGGCTGGCTCGCCGTGGCATTGCTGCGGTACTGCCGTCGCCGGAAGAGTTTCCCTACACCATGCGAGTGGTTTCTGAAATTACGGAGTCCAATGGGTCAAGCTCCATGGCATCGGTTTGTGGTTCAAGCCTTGCGTTGATGGATGCGGGAGTGCCGCTGAAAGCACCCGTGGCCGGTATCGCGATGGGCCTCGTCAAAGAGGACGACGGCTTTGCCGTGCTGACCGATATACTCGGCGATGAGGATCACCTGGGCGACATGGACTTTAAAGTGGCCGGGACTGCTCAGGGTGTTACCGCGCTGCAAATGGATATCAAAATCGAAGGGATCACCGAAGAGATCATGAATATTGCACTGGGTCAGGCGTTGCAGGCGCGACTCCATATTCTTGGCGAAATGAACAAGGTGATCGACAAGAGCCGCAGTGAAGTGGCAGAGTCAGCACCCCGCTACCATATCCTGAAAATCGATCCCGACAAGATTCGCGACGTGATCGGCAAGGGCGGTGCCACGATTCGTGCATTGACGGAAGAGACCGGTGCCAGCATCGACATCGATGATAGCGGCACCATCAGAATTTACAGTGATGATGCAGATGGCCTGAAGACTGCTATCTATCGCATCGAGGAAATCACTGCTGAAGCTGAAATAGGGCGCATTTACCAGGGCACAGTCGCCCGCATCGTGGATTTTGGTGCTTTCGTCACCATCATGCCTGGCACCGATGGCCTGTTGCACATCTCGCAAATTGCCAAGGAACGTGTGGAAAAAGTGTCTGATTATCTTCAGGAAGGTCAGCAAGTCCGTGTCAAGGTACTTGATGTGGACGCCCGCGGCCGAATCAAGTTGTCCATGAAAGAGGCATCTGAAGACGAGGGCGTGGCCAGTGAGGCGGCCCCTGTAGAAGAAGCTCCGGTTGCTCAGGAATCTACAGAGCAGTAGTGTGCTGGGTGTGATGCCAGAAAGGCGGGGCTGAGGCCCCGCTTTTTTTATGACAGATTTTCTGGCAGGACTGATGGTGTAATCCTCCCCAAAAGTAATCGAGATTTTGAGTAGAGACTTTTAAAATGATCGCACAAGGAGCGACGAATGAAG
>NZ_CBFHYF010000046.1:0-12457 GCF_965660005.1 Porticoccus sp. | reverse complement strand
CACCGAAGGCAGCGTCAAAACCCATTATTCCCGCGCATTAACCAAGTTGCGGGGCACATTGGGAGAACATTGGTATGACTAATCTAGAGAAACAACTACAGGATGCCCTGCGTCAATCAGAAGACCAACTTGACAGCGCAACAAACTATCGCCTTTGCCAGGCAAGAGCCTCAGCTCTCAAAGCAGAGGGCAACAGGTCGTTGCCAAGATTCTTTATTCCTTTGGCAGCAACGGCAGCGGCATCGATATTAGCTGTTTTAGTGGTATTCTCGCCAATGACGCAGGATATACAGCGCGGCTCATCCCAGGAAGAGTTCCTGCTCAGCGAAGAAATCGATCTTTACGAAGATATTGAGTTTTATTCCTGGCTGGCCAGCGATACTGACCGCCTCAGAGGCTGATGCTTGTTCAGAAGCATATTTTATCGTAGTCACTCTTTATTACAGGTGTCCACTTTTGCTCTGATCTGTTTTTTTCACTACCCGGACAAACCTATCAGAGTAAACCTTTGCTACCGACTGACATCCATTTTAGTTCGGTCAAAAATCCCTCTGTGTCCGCCAGTCAACAGACTCATTGCGCTGAAAAAAAAGATCACTATAAATCCGACAAAAAAGACTGGAAAAACCATTACGAATCAATGACGCCCAGGGAAAGAGAAGAACTGAAAAAGCGACGCGAGTATTTTAAATCTCTACCACCGGAAGAACGCCAGCGTATCCACCAGGCGCGTGAAAAATTTCGCAACCTGCCCGCCGAAAAACGCGAAGCGCTAAAAGAACGCTGGCGTAACATGTCGCCTGAAGAACAGAGAGCATTCCGCAAGCGTATCGATCAGAACGGTAACTTTTCAGAAGACGATCAGGATTAAAAAACCGGCCAAAAGACCGGTTTTCTGCAGCTCATCCGCACCTCAGAGCTGTGCCTCAATCGCAGGAATCAGCTCAAACAAATCACCCACCAGACCATAATCTGCCACCTGGAAGATAGGTGCCTCCGGATCCTTGTTAATCGCTACAATGATTTTGCTATCTTTCATGCCTGCCAGGTGCTGAATCGCACCTGAAATGCCAACGGCAATATACAGATCCGGCGCAACAATTTTACCTGTCTGCCCGACCTGCATATCATTTGGAACAAACCCTGCGTCCACTGCTGCGCGGGATGCGCCCATTGCGGCACCCAGTTTGTCCGCCAGCTTTTCCAACATGGCAAAACCTTCACTGCTGCCCATACCCCGTCCACCGGCAACAACCACCCGCGCAGCGGTCAATTCAGGGCGCTCGGAAACAGCCAGCTCCTGATTGATGAAAGTACATTTATCCTGGTTGTGTACGCTGAAAACCTGTTCAATGGGGGCATTGCCTCCCTCTGCCGCAACCGCCTCAAAAGCCGTGGAGCGCACGGTCAGCACCTTAATCGCATCACTGCTTTGCACTGTTGCGATAACATTGCCCGCGTACACTGGCCGCTTGAAGGTGTCTGCGCTTACCACCTCGCTAATATCTGAAATAGCCTGCATATCGAGTAAAGCCGCCACCCGGGGCATCAGGTTTTTTCCTGTGGTGGTGGCCGGCGCCAGAACATGACTGAAACCCTCAGCAAGCTCGACAACCAAGGGGGCCATATTCTCGGCCAGGTGATGACTGTAGACAGGATTGTCAGCCAACAGCACTTTTTTGATGCCGGACACCTTTGACAGTTTGTCAGCCACACCAGAGCAACCGGAACCCGCCACCAATACGGCAATATCACCACCAATCGCCTGTGCCGCACTGATACTATTCAGTGTCGAAGGTCTAAAATCACTGTTGTCATGTTCGGCTATTACCAGAATACTCATCAGATTACCTTCGCTTCATTTTTCAGTTTGTCCATCAATTCCTCAACATCCGCCACTTTGATACCCGCCGCTCGCTGAGCAGGCAGCTCAACCTTTAGCAGCTTGACCCGTGGTGAAATGGAAACACCGAGCTCATCCGGAGTTGAAGTATCCAGAGGTTTCTTTTTGGCCTTCATAATATTGGGCAGCGAGGCATAGCGCGGTTCATTCAAGCGCAGATCGGCAGTCACAATTGCCGGCAAAGTAAGTGCCAGTGTCTGTAACCCGCCATCAATCTCACGGGTAACCGTAACCTTATTGTCACCCGTCAGTTCCAGTTTTGAAGCAAAGGTGCCCTGGGGGTAACCTGTCAGCCCTGCAAGCATTTGCCCGGTCTGATTATTATCGCCATCAATGGACTGTTTACCCATCAGCACAAGATCCGGCTGTTCGCGATCACACAAGACTTTCAGACACTTGGCGATGGCCAACGGTTCGAGCACATCCTCTGCAACCACTAACAGTGCTCTGTCTGCGCCCAGTGCCAGCGCCGTACGCAACTGTTCCTGAGCCTGTTGCGGGCCTATTGAGACCACAACGATTTCATTGACAAAACCCTGCTCCTTCAGCCGCACCCCTTCTTCCACGGCAATTTCGCAGAAAGGATTAATCGACATTTTGACATTATTGAGATCAACGTCGGTTGCATCGGCTCGGGGTCTCACCTTGACGTTGTAGTCCACCACGCGCTTGATAGCGACAAGTACTTTCATGGAATACCCTTTGAAATTCATTGGTTAGCGTTGAAGGGTGCTAATCATGCCGCTACCATCAAGCCAAATCAAGGCAAAGGGCGGTTTTCGGACCATCAATTACTGACCTCGTAGTACTGACTGACGGGTTCCAAATCTGCATGGCACCACTGCACCATACAGGCTAAAATTCACCCCTTCCCTACACCGAACAACAGACCGACACCTTACGGAGAATGCTGTGGAACGCGAATATATGGATTACGACATCGTTATCGTTGGGGCCGGACCAGCGGGCCTGTCTGCTGCCTGCCGCCTGAAGCAGATCAACCCCGATCTGTCTGTTGTGGTTCTTGAAAAAGGCTCGGAGGTCGGGGCCCATATTCTCTCGGGTGCCGTTATGGAGCCAACCGCTCTGAATGAGCTGTTTCCCGACTGGAAAGCACTCGGTGCACCACTCACCACAGAGGTTCGTCAGGACAATATCTATGTATTCAGCAAAACCCGAGGCATAAAAGTCCCATCCCTGTTTGTGCCAAAAACCATGCACAATGTCGGCAATTATATTATCAGCCTAGGCAATCTCTGCCGCTGGCTGGCTGAACGGGCCGAGCAGCTCGGCGTAGAAATCTTCCCCGGATTCGCTGCGGCCGAAGTGCTCTACGATGACAAAAATAACGTGCTGGGGGTCATTACTGGCGACATGGGCCTCGCAGCCGACGGAAGTCATAAAGCAGACTACACTCCCGGTATGGAGTTGCGAGGCAAATATACCTTTTTTGCCGAGGGATGCCGGGGGCACTTGGGCAAACAGCTGATTGAGGGGTTTTCCCTCGACAGTGACACCCTACAACCACAGCACTACGGAATCGGCATCAAGGAACTCTGGCAGGTTCCACCGGAGAAGTACTACCCGGGGCTTGTGGTGCACAGTGCAGGCTGGCCTCTGAGTGAAACCGGTTCTTCCGGTGGCGGTTTTCTGTACCACATGGAAGACAACCTTGTAGCAGTGGGCCTGACTATCGATCTTTCCTACTCCAACCCACATCTCAGCCCCTTTGATGAATTCCAGCGCTACAAACAACATCCGGTGATCAGACAATATCTGGAGGGTGGAGAAAGAGTCTCCTACGGCGCACGGGCCCTGGTTAAAGGCGGCATGCAATCGCTACCAAAAATGACCTTCAGCGGCGGGGTTTTATTGGGAGATAATGCCGGCACACTCAATTTTGCGAAAATCAAGGGTATCCATTGCGCGATGAAGACCGGCATGATCGCTGCAGAAAGTGCAGCGGAAGCCATTGCAAATAACAGACAACAGGATGAGCTGACGGCATTCAACAGCAATTATCGGTCCAGCTGGGCTTATCAGGAGCTCCACAGACACCGTAATTTTGGCCCTGCACAACACAAATGGGGCAATATTATCGGTTCTGCCTATGCTTTTATCGATATCAATATATGCAATGGCCGCCTGCCCTGGACACTCACCGATCCCAGACCGGATCATGCCAGACTTAAGCCAGTCTCAGAGTCAAAAAAAATCGACTACCCAAAACCGGATAATAAACTCAGCTTCGACAAACTGTCATCGGTATTTATATCCAATACCAATCACGAGGAGGCGCAGCCCTGCCACTTGAAATTAATCAATCCGGAAATACCGATCAGCCACAACCTGCCTCTCTATGATGAACCTGCACAGCGCTATTGCCCCGCTGGAGTTTATGAAGTCGTTGAGGACACTGCGGGGGAAAAGCGCTTTCAGATCAATGCACAGAACTGTGTGCACTGTAAGACCTGTGATATCAAGGACCCCAGCCAGAATATTATATGGGTTACCCCAGAGGGTGGCGATGGACCAAATTACCCAAACATGTAGCTTTAGAATCAAATAGTTAAAAGATAAACTTAATTGATTTTATAATTTTAATTGACCGCATCAACAGTCATTGTTAATGCGGTCAATTAAATTCATGCTGCATCTATACCGGATGATTGATTCCAGTCTTATTTGCACTGGCACTGGAGTTGGCAATTTTTTCATCGCGCAATTGACCGCGATTACCCATCGTGATACCGATATTACCGATAAAATTAAGGAAATCTTTCTTGTCCTCGACCGCAGCGCCGTAACTGACATTGAAGTACGCCTCGACTGCACCCTGAGCCAGAGCCCAGCACGCCAGGTAATGATAATGAGGCGGGACATCTTCCAGCACACCCTTGTCAATAAGCCTCGCCAACATCGAGTTCAGCGCATCCACATTGGAGCGTCGCAACGCATGCAGCTCATCAATTTTATCAGTCACTTCGTCATTGTCATGAAGCCGGGCTTCCAGTAACTGAACCAGTCGATCCAGTGAGGGGTCAGCGAGGCGAGCCTGAAAGTAGGAACGGGCTGCAGCACCGGGATCACCTGCTTCAGCAGACTCAATCCCGCGGCGAAGGTTTTCAGTGATGTGGCGCTCATAATCAAGCACGATCCGCATCAGAATTTCTGTTTTAGTAAGGAAGTGTTTGTAAATAGTGCCCTTGCCGACACCAGCCTCGCGGGAAATGGCTGACACCGTCACCTTATCAACGCCGTCTCTGATCAACAGGAACAATGCTTTTTCAATAATCGTTTTTTCCCTCGCCAGAAAGTGTCTTTTCTTGGCGCGAATTTTTTCTGTGCTATCAGAAGGTGTTCGTGGCATCGGATACTCTATGGGGCTTTGCCAGCGGACGGTGATTGTCCGATGAAAACTCAAATACTGTCAATGGTCACATTGGTGAACCTGAGAAGGCGCGACCGGCGAGGCGTAGACTCTTCAATTGAGGATGATATAATTCGCGCCGCCGGTGTGTAGCGCAGCCTGGTAGCGCACTTCCTTCGGGAGGAAGGGGTCGGAGGTTCGAATCCTCTCACACCGACCAGCTATTAAGCCCACGTTTTCGTGGACTTTTTTCCCGACACCAGCAGCTATTCATGCTTTTCCTTCTTGGATAACTCAGAGTCGCCGTAACGGTTTTCTGGTTGATAGCTGCCATAAGTGCTCAATAGCCCACCCCAGATATTCCCGCCAGCACAATGAAAATACCGCAGTTTCATCTCCATTGCCGCGTCTCGACACCGATCAGCCGTCAGAAACTGGCTGTCATACAATGCAAAAGTTTCATCAAATGGACTGTCCTTGACCAGCAGATCATAGGTGGGATAGAACAGATAGACACCAACCAGAACAATAATTGCGATAACAGGTTTCATTGGCTCCTCTCCAGAGTCGCTGCGTGCAGAAGTATAATAGCTCTGAAAATATCAAAGTCGGGTATCCTTCAAGCGGAACCAAATCACAACACTGGCCACAAGACACGATAGCGCCCCAATTGGAAGGCCATCAGTGGACTGGCATCCCATATCAGCCCCCCCGCCCCGGAGCCAACAGCCCCACCAAACCCGAGACAGAAGGCACTGTAAGGGCCTGGGCTTTTCCCTGATTACCCATCTCAAACAGGCGGCGTATGCAATCAATACCTGCTGCATGATAGCCACCAAACGTCAATGCATGGCAGGCCTGAGCAATTAGTAGTATCGGCAGTTGTTGGGGGAAATGGGCAATCAGTAGCCAGCGCAAGGTGGCAACCAGCAGGCAGACAATCATGATCGTACGCACGCCGAAACGCGGCAAAAGTCGATGCATCACGACAAACAAAAACACTTCGGCAACGACACCCACCGACCACAAAACACCGATTTCTCCCCTGCTGTAATTGTGGGATTCCATGTAAATACTGAAAAAACTGTAATAAATGCCATGGGACAGCTGCATCAGCATCCCTGCCACAAAAAAAGCCACTACAGCGGGTTGCTTTAACGCCGCAATGAAAGTCTGGGAGGATACCTCACGCTGACGATACCCCGGTGTCGGCACAACAAGACTGGACAGAAAAATTCCCACCAGTAGCAACAGACCAATAACAGGCAGTGTGTTGATCGAACCAGACTCCGCTACCCAATACAAACACAATAAAACCTATAGAGCCCCACAACCGGACACGACTATAGTTTTCTGGTCGTTGATGTAAAAAACTGGTAGTCACGACTTCTTGCTGTGGCAGTAGCGCATTCCAAAAAAAGCTGTACCCGACCATTACCAGGGCAATGCTCCAGAAACCCTGATCAATAAAAATACCAGCAAAACATAGGCAGGACAGCAATGCACCCAAACGAATAATGACTAACCGCTCACCAGTGTAATCGGCGAGCCAGCCCCAGAGATTCGGCGCGACTATTTTGGTAACCATCGGAATCGCCAGCAGGAAACCTATTTCTGCCGCCGTATAGCCAAGGGATTGCAGATAAAGAGACCAGTAGGGAAACAGCGCGCCCAACAAGCCGAAGAAACAAAAGTAGAACGCAGACAACCGCCAATATGGAACTGTCTCGTGAGTCATAGAGAAACAGTTATCTAATTGCCGGCATTTGCTGGGATTGGCGTCAAGCCGCTATCCACATGCATATTCTGGGCACGATGACGCAACAGATGATCCATCAGGGTGATCGCAAGCATAGCCTCGGCGATCGGTGTAGCACGAATACCCACACAAGGGTCGTGTCGCCCGGTGGTCACAACATCAATCGCATGGCCATTGACATCCACTGAGCGACCTGGGACGCGCAAACTGCTGGTCGGCTTGAGTGCCAGGTGAGCGATAATATCCTGACCAGAGGAAATCCCTCCCAGCACACCTCCCGCATGGTTGGACAGAAACCCCTCTGGGGTGATTTCATCGCGATGCCGGGTGCCCCGTTGAGCAACAGCATCAAATCCGGCACCAATCTCGACACCCTTGACCGCATTGATACTCATCAAACCATGGGCAATCTCGGCATCAAGCCGATCAAAAACGGGTTCTCCCAGACCTGGCGGAACACCCCTGGCAATGACGGTAATTTTTGCGCCAACAGAGTCACCATCCTTGAGCAGCTGTTGCATGTAGGACTCCATTTCCTGAACTTTATCGGGATCAGGGCAGAAGAAAGGGTTATTTTCCACCTCGTCAAAAAGAACTTTTTCAGCCTTGATCGGCCCCAGCTGTGAAAGGTACCCACGAATCGTTATACCGGCCACTTCTCGCAGATACTTTTTGGCAATCGCGCCAGCGGCAACACGCATGGCTGTTTCACGGGCGGATGAACGACCACCACCACGGTAGTCACGGATACCATATTTCTGAAAATAGGTGTAATCAGCGTGCGCTGGACGGAACTGATCCTTGATATTGGAATAATCCTTGGATCGCTGATCGGTATTCTCAATAATCAAACCAATCGGAGTCCCCGTTGTTTTTCCGTCAAATGTACCCGAAAGGATTTTCACCTCATCCCCTTCCCGACGCTGTGTGGTGTAGCGTGACTGGCCAGGTTTCCGACGATCCAGGTCGTGCTGCATGTCCTGTTCAGTCAGACACAGCCCCGGAGGGCAGCCATCGACAATACAGCCAAGGGCAGCACCATGGCTTTCACCGAAGGTGGTCACGGTAAACAGCTTGCCAATAGTATTGCCGGACATAGTATTTTCCAGATCAAGAATTGAAAGCGCCACTGAATTCACCTCTCAACGGAGCAGCGATTCAGCAGCAATGCTGGTGAATTTTATACGATCAGCTTTGTCCTGTCGTGGTTAGTCGATCCCCAACGACAAGTGATATGCATCCAGCTGTTGCCTGGTGAGCAAAAACACACCATGACCGCCACGCTCGAAATCCAGCCATAAGAACGATAATGCAGGGAACGCATCCTCCAGCGCCCGCCAGGAGTTACCTACCTCAACAATCAGAACGCCCTCTTCTGTCAGATAATCCAGCGCTTCACCGATCAGACGACGAGTAAAATCCAGACCATCAAACCCTGAAGCCAGTCCAATGGCTGGTTCGTGCAGAAACTCATTTGGCATATCTGCAAGATCGCCTGCATTCACATAGGGAGGGTTCGCGACAATCAGATCAAAACGTTGACCATGGAGGCTGGCAAACAGGTCTGATTCTACCTTTTTCATGCGCTTGCCCAGCTGATAACGCTGAATATTTTGCTCGGCCACAGCCAGCGCATCAATAGAAATATCACTTAACACCACATCAGCTTCAGGGAAATAATGGGCACAGGCGATACCGATACAGCCACTGCCGGTACAGAGATCCAGGATGGCCTCCGGTGAGGCTTTCAACCAGGGAGAGAACCTTGACTCAATCAACTCGGCAATAGGTGAGCGCGGCACCAGTGCTCGCGGGTCGACAGCAAACGCGAATCCCGCGAACCAGGCCTCGCCAATCAAATAAGCTGCCGGAATACGCTCGTTAATACGCCGGTCAAACAGGCATTTGATGAGTAATTGCTCGTCTTCGGATAATGACCGTTGTAGCAAACTCACGTCACTATCCCAGGGCATGGACAAACCGAACAGCACCAAGCTGAGAGCCTCGTCCCAGGAATTGTCAGTGCCGTGTCCAAAACACAGCCCCTCAGCCTCAAACCTGTCTGCACCCCAATTGATAAAATCGCCAATCCTGACAGGATTTATAGTTTCATTTTTCATGATGTCATTATACTTTTGCCATTAATAAATGGCTTTACGTTTACCAATTGCTGACGTAGGGTTATGCTACGGAAGTTACCGCTAACAGCTGAGAATTTTTGTGAAAACTACCGATTGCTACACCCATATTATTGAGTCTACGGGAGAAAAAATATCCCGGGAAGGATTGAAGGATACACCCAAGCGCGCAGCAAAAGCATTTGAATTCATGACTAGCGGCTATCGCCAAAATCTCGATGATGTGATCAATGGCGCTTTATTTCCCTCTGATGCCAGCGAGATGGTTATCGTCAAGGACATTGAACTTTACTCGCTCTGTGAACATCACCTGCTGCCTTTTATCGGTAAATGTCATGTCGCTTACATTCCCGATGGAAAAGTGCTTGGCCTTTCAAAGGTTGCCCGCATTGTGGATATGTACGCCCGTCGGCTGCAAATTCAGGAGACCCTGGTTGCGCAAATCGCGAATACCATTGAGTCGGTCACCGGGGCAAATGGCGTTGCGGTTATTATTGAAGCCAAACACATGTGTATGATGATGAGGGGGGTAGAAAAACAAAACTCGGTAATGAAAACGTCCGCTATGCTCGGGTCATTCAGGGATAATCAAGCCACCCGGAACGAATTCTTGTCACTGATCAACTGTTAGTCCGCAGACTTTGTCCCTACCGCCCGTGCATTCAAGAAAATAATGGCCAGTTCTGACACTGGGGCTAGGGATTGGTTAACCATTTGAGTTCAGCGCAGCCTCGGCTGAAAGCTGTGGTCTCAAGACAGGCCAGCGAACTGGTCGTCATTGACCATCCCAAGCCGGATCGATCAGTCAGGTATTCGAGAATCTTGCCAATCAGCGGCTGGTGGCTCAGTAACAGGATCGGCGCCTCCGCAAGAGAATCGACTCTATTTTCAACGGCAACCACGCTGCTTTCCGGCATCAATATATCCTCAAACAACAGTGATCCACGATAATTCAGTGATTCCACGAAAACACGCATCGTTTGCCTAGCACGAAGCACCGGACTACAGACTATCAGGGCGAGTTCGGATAGTTCGGCCCGGTGCTGCAACAATACACGTTGAATATCTTTCTTCCCCTCTGGGGATAACGACCGCCCGCCCTCTAAAGCATTGTAGGGAGCATCACCGTGGCGCAGCAGGTAGATCAGCACCGGCTATTGCTGCTCGCCCTTTTCCTTTTCTGCATCCAGAGCCACAGTGGGCTCCAACGCGGATTTCTGACTAACAAAAGAGGGGACATCTTCATCAGACGTGCTGGTATAGCCGGTGTCGGGGATTTCGTCTACCACTGCATCTTCCCAATGATCTACTGAACTTGTCTGGGTTTCGGGCCAATCTGCAAAGGGATAAGGTTTTTCCTCAGAATTGTAGGTGAGAAACAGCACCGCCTGGCAGATCCATTGGCCAGTCCCCCGCCCCAATCTTCTGAGGTTCCGGTTGTCCTCTCCGGTAACCAACACCACCAAAAACTGGAGAATGGCAATGGCCAGCACAACAAAACGTGCCACCACTAACAATATTACAAAGAGGATCATATAAAGCAGCCGAATCCAGGTATCAATATTCAATAAATTGACTTTAAACGTCTCTTTCATGACTCACCCCTGCAGTAAACTCAACGTCTGTACTTTGCTCAGCGAGCATCAGGCTACTGAGCACCTCACTGACTGGCTTTTTATTGAACATGGTCTCATAGAGCGCACTGACCAGCGGCATGTAAATACCGAGCTCTTCAGCTTCCTGCTTGATGATCCTGGTGGTGTTTACGCCCTCTGCGACCTGTCCTACCTTTGCAACTGCTTGATCGAGTGTCAAGCCCTCACCGAGCGCAAAGCCAATCTGATAATTCCTGCTAAGAGGTGACGTACAGGTCACGAACAAGTCACCAACACCACTTAGTCCAAGAAACGTCATCGGATTTGCACCCAATTTGGCGGCAAAGCGACTCATTTCTGCGAGACTACGGGTAATCAGCACACTGGTGGTGTTTTGGCCCATTTTCATCGCCGCTGCCATCCCAGCAGCGATCCCATAGATGTTTTTTAGTGCCCCCGCCAGCTCAACACCAAACCGATCACGGTTGGCATAGACGCGAAAATAGGATGAACCCAGCAGCACCTGAACCGCTTTGCACAGACGATCATCGTCGCTGGCAATCACTGTGGCCGTAATGGCCCTATTGACGATTTCCTTGGCCAGATTCGGTCCACTGATAACCCCAACCCTGGCATCCGTAAGCTCCTCTTCAAGAATTTCGCTCATCAACTTGAAGGTGCTCGCCTCAATACCCTTGGCAGTACTGATAACCATTGCCCGGGGAACTATGTACTGCCTGGCATCCTGCGCGAGACTGCGAAATGCGGAACTGGGTATAGAAAAGAATATAACCTCCGCACCATGCAAGCTTTCATGGAGATCGCTCGATACCTGCAGATTCTGATGCAACTGGTAACCGGGAAGATAAAGGTGGTTTTCACGCGTTTGACGACAGCGTTCAACATTCTCCCTGTCACGCATCCACAGAACCACATTACGGCCATTGGCAGCAATCATATTGGCTATGGCGGTACCGAATGTACCGCCACCAAGTACAGCAATTTTCTGTGGTGCCACCATGCTCTCAGCTTCTGATTATCGTTTGCGGAATTATAGGTTGAAGCCGGGGCGGATGGCTATGATGCCCCATCAAACAACAATTGATTGAGTCGGCGAACAAAGAGACTGGGGTTATCCAGCTGCTCACCGGCAGACAAAATAGCCTGATCGTACAACAGCGCCACCAAATCAGCGCAACGTTCAGCATCTTCCTCCTGACCCAACTGGTCGATAAGTGGGTGGTGGAGATTGATCTCCAATGTCGGCTTATCTGCGGGAACTGGCTGACCGGCAGCTTCCATCAATTTTCGCATTTGTGGGCTCAGTGCATCCTCAGCATAAACCAGGCAAGCAGGTGAATCCGTCAATCGACGAGTTTCTCTGACACTTATGACCTTGTCTGTCAGGCGGCTGGCAATTTTTTCAATCAGCCCTGATGAAGCCTGTTTTTTTCCGTCAGCATCACCTGCTTGCGCTGCCTCTTCATCTAGAATGGCGTCCTCCAGCTCACCCTTCGCGATATCCTGAAGTGTTTTTCCCTCAAACTCATGGATGTGAGAAATGGTCCATTCGTCAAGACGTTCGGTCAACAAAAGCACTTCCACATCCTGTTTGCGGAAGACTTCAAGATAGGCACTGTTGCGGGCCGCAGTCATGTTATCTGCCACCAGATAGTATATTTTCTCCTGCCC
>NZ_CBFHYF010000045.1:0-12512 GCF_965660005.1 Porticoccus sp. | reverse complement strand
TCTTCATTCGTCGCTCCTTGTGCGATCATTTTAAAAGTCTCTACTCAAAATCTCGATTACTTTTGGGGAGGATTACAACATACGAACATCCCGGCCCTGTGCCGGGATTTTTGTTTGGCACGCCGGAAAGTGTTCGAACCGACAAGAGGTTCGAAGGGGTTTTACCCCAATTCTCCGGACAACCTGGCCAAGGGCGGATTGCCCAACGTAAGGCCTGTTCACTCTGATTTAATTATTACTGCTTGCATTTTTCTATAAATCTATAGATTCTATAGAGCTACAGAATTGCCGCCGGCATCCCGATGCAAACACCCGACAAACCTACAACCCGCTACGCTCACCGACATGAACGCGCGGTGGCCGCTGCCGCAGCCGTGTTTGCCGACAAGGGTTTTCACGGTGCCAGCACCCGGGATATCGCTGAAAAACTCGGTATTCAGCAAGGCAGTCTCTACTACTATTTCAAGTCGAAGGAGGCGGCGCTGGAAGAAGTCTGCCTGACAGCCCTGAGGGACTACGTTTCACATATCGAGTCGATTGCCCGTCAACCCGGTGAAATTGAGAACAAGTTGAAAACCGCCATCGCCGCTCATCTGGCAAGCTACGAACACAACAATGAAGCCATGAAGGTACACAACGAACAGCGTCTGTATCTGCCCAAAGAGCGTCGCAAACAACTCAATAGGCTGGGCTCACACTATCGCCAGCAACTTGAGGGGATTTTCTGTGAAGGAGTCTCAAATGGCCAATTGCGCAAAGACCTCGACTGCCATTTCACGGCACTGTCACTGATCGGCCTGTGCAATTATTGGGGCGTACAATTACTGCGAAATACCACCCTGAGAACTGAGGAGGTGACAAAAAATTGTGCCGAGATACTATTGCTCGGCTGCCTCGCCGGGAAAACCGCAACCCCTGACACTGAGACCCGAACTGATATCCAGGTCAATTAGGAAACCCTCTATGACTCAGCAAAAAGCAACCAATGTACAATGGCACCATGGTGAAGTGACGCGCGATGACCGCTTTCGACTGATGGGACAGCGCGGCGCCACACTCTGGTTTACCGGGTTGTCTGGCAGCGGCAAAAGTACCATAGCCGTTGCGCTGGAGAGCAGGCTCCACGAGATGGGGAAACTCGCCTACCGACTGGATGGCGACAATGTTCGACTGGGCATCAACAAGAATCTTGGCTTCAGCGCAGCAGACCGTACCGAAAATATTCGCCGCATCGGCGAAATTGCCAAACTGTTTGCCGATGCCGGGATTATCTCTCTGTCGAGTTTCATCAGTCCCTATCGGGCGGACAGAGATGCTGTGCGGCAGCTACATAAAACGTCAGGGTTGGAGTTTATTGAGGTTTTTGTCTACTGTCCGTTGCAGGAAGCCGAAAAGCGCGATCCCAAGGGGCTCTACAAAAAAGCCCGCGCCGGTGAGATTAAAAACTTCACAGGTATTGACGACCCCTATGAAGCGCCGGAGAATCCCGAAATTCATTTGCAAACCGACCAGACAACCCTGGAAGAGGAAGTTGATACGATCATCAACTATCTGAAATCAAACCAGTTCCTTGCCGGCACATAGCCCTCAGTCGAACCCCGCAGAAGACCACTTGTTAAGTGAGTTCAGCAACACAACAACAGGAGATAGTATCTTGATCAGCCCCCATGGCTCAGACACATTGAACCCCCTCTTTGTTTACGATACAGAACAGCACCATCTGCTGCTGAAAGAAGCTGATGAGCTGCCTTCACTGCTGCTGAACTCGGCAGCCGCTGCCAATGCCGTGATGCTCGGGGCGGGCTACTTCAATCCCCTGGAGGGTTACATGAACCTGGCAAATGCCATGAGTGTGGCGGAAAAAATGCAGACCACTGACGGGTTGTTCTGGCCGGTACCGGTGATCAATCTGGCAAAGGATGTCAGCGCAATCAGGGGTGCCAAACGCATCGCCCTGCGCGATCCGAACTCCGAAGGCAACCCGGTGATGGCGATTATGGAGGTCGATCAGATTGAAACTGTGTCCGATGAAGACATTGAAACCATGGCCGAACAGATTTTTGGCAACCTGGACCCCGATCACCCCGGCGTGTCTACCTTCACCCATCTGGGCAACTACCTGATCTCGGGTAAGCTGCAGGTATTGAGCTTTAGTTATTTTCAGAGCGATTTTCCCGATACTTTTCGTACCGCTGTGGAAATTCGCAACGAAATCATCGAGCGCGGCTGGGAAAAAGTGATTGCCTTCCAGACCCGCAACCCCATGCACCGCGCTCACGAGGAGCTCTGCCGCATGGCGATGGAACGCCTCGACGCCGACGGTGTGGTCATTCACATGTTGCTGGGGCGGTTGAAAAAAGGCGATATCCCGGCGCCGGTTCGCGATGCCTGTATCCGTACCATGGTGGAACACTACTTTCCGAAAAATACCGTGATGGTCACCGGCTATGGCTTTGACATGCTCTATGCCGGCCCACGCGAGGCCGTGTTGCATGCCCTGTTCCGCCAGAACATGGGGGCGACACACCTGATCGTGGGCCGCGATCACGCCGGTGTCGGCGACTACTATGGCGCTTTCGATGCCCAGACCATCTTCGATGAAAACGTGCCGGCAAATGCCCTGGAGATCGAGATATTCAAAGCCGATCACACCGCTTTTTCCACCAAACTGGGCCGGGTGGTGATGATGAACGAAGCCGAGGATCACCAGAAGGAAGACTTTATCCTGCTGTCCGGTACCAAAGTGCGACAAATGCTGGGGGACGGTATCGCCCCGCCACCGGAATTTTCCCGTCCTGAAGTCGCCAGGATACTGATGGACTATTACCAGTCCGAGCACCATTAAGCGCCGTTTTTGGGCGGGGTAGCCATTGCCCCGCCGCGCTCATTCTCCAGACAGGAAACTCCCATGGCCGATATTGATGTCTTCAACGGCGATGCCGATGGTATCTGCGCACTGACGCAACTGAGACTGGCAGAACCTCGCGAGAGCACCCTGATTACCGGTGTCAAACGCAATATCAGCCTGCTGAAAACTGTCACGGCCCAGCCGGGCGACCGGATTACCGTACTGGACATTTCGATGGATAAAAATCGCTCCGATCTGGAGCGATTGCTGACGATCGGCGCAGAAGTGTTTTATGTGGACCACCACTTTCCCGGCAATATTCCGGAAACAGAAAGTCTTACTGTACTGATCAATGAAGCACCGGATACCTGCACCAGTCTGCTGGTCAACCAGCATCTGGGGAACGCTTTCGCCGCCTGGGCGGTGGTCGGCGCCTTTGGTGACAACTTCAATCAACAGGCACAGGCACAGGCCGACGAGACATTACAGTGCAGCGAGACCGACCTCAGACAACTGCAAAAACTCGGCATCTACATCAATTACAACGGGTACGGGGCATCGGTGGAGGATTTACACATTCCACCCGATGAGCTCTTTCGGCGGGTCAGCATGCACAGGGATCCGCTCGATTTTATCCACAGTGACAGCAAGCATTTCGATAAACTGGAAAATGGCTACCACAGCGATATGGCCGCAGCCGCTGGCATTGCAGCTGAAAAAGCATCTGCCACCACAGCGTGGTTCATCCTGCCAAACGAGGCCTGGGCCAGACGGGTCAGCGGTGTCTTCAGCAATCAACTGACCAATGACTATCCCGACCGGGCCCATGCCGTTCTCACGGAAACTTCCCGGGGCGACTATCTGGTGAGCGTGCGGGCACCGTTGAACAATCGTCGGGGTGCTGCCGATTTATGCCGCCGCTTCCCTACCGGCGGTGGCCGTGCGGCAGCCGCCGGTATCAATAATCTGCCCACCGGGATGCTGGCTGATTTTATTGATGCCTTCGAAGCCAGTTATCCCTGATCTCCATCTGTCGATATTATTCGACCGGGTACAGGGCGCTGTGCCGGTAGCATGTCGCCGCCCTCACCGATTAAACTGTATTGCTCATCACTCCGGTGAGCATCAGCGCACCGGTTAACCTCCGAGGAAGAACATGCTGCCACTCGACTTCCTTGCCCTACCTTTGATGGCCGCAGCAGCACTGATTTTTGTTGCCGTGTTTGCCGGGATTCTCTCGTCCCGGGTGGGCTTTCCCTTCCTGCTGGTTTTTCTCATTGTCGGCATGCTCAGTGGCGAGAACGGCATCGGAGGAATTCATTTTGACAATTTTGCCCTGAGTTTCTGGGTGGGCAACATCGCCCTTGCCGTGATTCTGGTGGATGGTGGACTGCGCACCGACTTTGCCACTTTCCGCACCGGGCTCAAACCTTCGTTGATACTGGCAACGCTGGGTGTGTTGTTGTCCGCCGGCCTCACCGGGCTCGCTGCCATGTGGTTGCTGGGGCTCAGCTGGCCAATGGCCATGTTGCTCGGGGCAATTGTCGGTTCCACCGATGCCGCCGCCGTGTTTTCACTGCTCAAATCCTGCGGTGTCAGACTCAACGAGCGGGTGGCTGCGACGCTGGAAATCGAGTCCGGCATGAACGACCCGATGGCGGTCTACCTCACCCTGACATTTATCGGTATCGCCCTGCTTTATAGCGCCGGCGAGGCGCTGGATTTCAGTGGCTGGACCACGCTGCTCAACCTGACACTGCAGTTTGGCATCGGCGGACTGATCGGCTACCTGGCTGGCATCGCCATGGCCAGTGCCGTCAACCGGATTCGGGGCATGCTCGACAGTGGTGCCGGGATACTCGCTCTACTATTGATGTCCGGGGGTATCGGCGTGTTTGCTTTCGCTACCTGGGTAGGCGGTTCGGGGTTTCTGGCGATCTATCTGTTTGGTCTGCTGGTGGGCAACCGCGCGCGCCGGAGTGTTCGCCAGGCGCTGTCTGCCATGGATGGTTTCGCCTGGCTGTCCCAGGCCCTGATGTTCCTGCTGCTGGGTTTACTGGTCACCCCCAGCGAGGTGACCAGCGACCTGCTTCCGGCACTGGGCATTGCGCTGTTACTGATTCTGGTCGCGCGCCCATTGGCTGTGTCACTGAGCCTGTTGCCATTTCACTTCACCCGCCGGGAAACATTTTTTATCGCCTGGGTGGGCCTGCGTGGTGCAGTGCCGGTAGTGTTGGCTATTTTTCCCATGATGGTGGAGCTGGAGGGCGCAAAAACTCTCTTTAACGTGGCCTTTGTGGTGGTGGTGACCTCGCTGCTATTGCAGGGTGGCAGTCTCGCATGGGTGGCGCGACGACTGGGACTGGTACTGCCGGAGAAAACCGACAGAAAAAATTTCCGCAGGGTATTCGGGGACTTTGTACTGGATGGCGGCATTCCTCTGGATGAGATCTGCCAGTTCTATGACCTGCCCACCCCCCCGGACGCCAACCAGAATCTGGGCAGCTGGATCGCCGGACAATTACGTCGGCCACCCATCATCGGTGACAAGGTGACCATTGGCACGGCTATCTTTGTGGTGCGACAACTCGATAATCGCGAGATCACGGTAGTTGGCATGAAGTTGCCGTCCTAGATATCCAGGCCGTTATTGATGTGACAGGGTTGATGGCGGCGATAACGGTGTTTGACAGGCCCGCTAGACCTGCTCGATTTCCACCAGAGTGCCGCAAAAATCCTTGGGGTGGAGAAACAGCACCGGCTTGCCATGGGCGCCGGTTTTCGGCTCGCCGTTGCCCAGCACCCGGGCACCGGCAGCGACCAGCTTGTCGCGGGCGGCAATAATATCCTCCACCTCGTAACACAGATGATGCATGCCGCCATCCACATTGCGCTCGAGAAATTTTGCCACTGGCGAATTTTCTCCAATCGGCAGCAGCAATTCAATTTTGGTATTTGGCAGGGTCACAAACACCACCCGGACACCGTGCTCGGCCAGGTCCATGGGGTCGGAAACAGTTGCGCCCAGCGCATCCCGGTAGGTGGCCACCGCCCTGTCGAGATCGGGGACTACAATAGCGACATGATTCAATTTGCCAATCATAGGGTTACCTTTTCATCGGGTTAAATTAAGCGCACTTGAGCAACGCTCAGAACGCTAGCCAAGAAAGGCCTCAACCAGTTGCTTTGCCGCCACGGTAGCCGGGATCCGGCCAGCTGTCACATCGGCTTCCAACCGATCCACCAGGGCTTTAACTGCCTCGTTTTCTTTCAGTTGGCTGAGCAGACTGTCCGCCGTTTCACTCCACATCCAGGCCCGCGCCTGAGCGGCGCGGCGGGACTCAATTTCGCCAGCATCGCCCAGCGTCTGTCGGTATTCCTCAACGGTTTGCCATATTTTCTGTACACCCCTCCCCTCCAGTGCCGAAAGCGGTTCAACCTGAACCTGCCAGTGTCGGCTGCGGGGATGCAGGAAGTGAGCCGCCATGCGGTAGTCCGCCACCGTCCGGTTGGCCGCCGCCTGCTGATCACCATCGGCCTTGTTCACCAGAATCAAATCCGCCAGCTCCATTATGCCGCGCTTGATGCCCTGCAGTTCGTCACCGCCCCCGGGCAATAGCAACAGCAAGAACATATCGGTCATCTGTGCCACGGCGGTTTCCGACTGGCCGACACCGACGGTTTCCACGATGATCACATCAAATCCTGCCGCCTCACAAAGCTGTATGGTTTCGCGGGTGCGACGGGTTACCCCGCCCAGGGTTTGTCCGGCCGGGGAGGGTCGTATATAGGCATCGGGGTGACGGGCGAGGGTTTCCATGCGGGTTTTATCACCGAGAATCGAGCCACCACTGAGTGCCGAAGTGGGATCTACCGCCAGCACAGCGAGCCGATGTCCCCGGCTGATCACATGATTGCCAAAGGATTCGATAAACGTCGATTTGCCCACGCCGGGTACACCGGAAATACCCAGCCGAATCGAGTTGCCGGTGTAAGGCATGATCAGCTCCAGCAAATGGGCTGCCTCATCCCGATGATCAGCACGGGTCGATTCGACCAGTGTTATTCCTTTCGCAAGGGCACGTCGATCGCCGCTGCGGATACCCTCGGCAAGCTCCTGGGGATTAATCTGCAAAGGCCATCTCCAAGCTAGTCAGACCATATCCATTTTACCCGGCCAGGGCCTGTTAACACTAATAAAGGCTGCCAAACCGGTTGCGGGCAGAGACCGGCAATTACTCAAATTCGATGATCGGCTGGTCTACCTTGAGGCTGTCCCCGACCTCCGCAGAAACAATTTTTACCACACCGTCGGACATGGCTCTGAGACTATTTTCCATTTTCATGGCCTCTACAACGGCCACTTCCTCTCCAGCTTTTACCTGGTCACCTTGCTTCACCTTGAGTTTCACCAGCAAACCGGGCATGGGGGACAACAGGAATTTGGACAGATCTGCGGGTTCCTTGACCAGCATATGCTGACGCAGCTCGGCAGTGCGCGGGGTGACCACATAGGCGTGCTTTTCTGCACCGCGATGAAACATCCTGAACAACCAGCCATCCCGATCCACCTGTATACAAACGGCCAGTCCGTTGATCACCGCCTTGAACAGTGGCTCACCAAGTTTCCAGTTCGTCTCCACCAGGTAGGTCGTGTCCTCCATTGTCGCCACAACTGGCTCCACCGAGGTATCGACCGAAATGGGATAGCAGGCTTCATCGCCCTCCATCATCACTACCCAATCATTGGAGGGACGGTATTCCAGGCTTGGCAACTGGCCTGTGATTAGAGCGCTGCGATCACGGAATTTCTTGTTGATCACTGCGGCAGCAACGACACAGAGTGCGGGATCTTCCTGGGGCACCAGGTCGGGGCTGAAACCCTCGGGATATTCCTCGGCAATGAAATTGGTGGTCAGCTTGCCAGCCACAAAGCGCGGGTGAACCATTAACGCATTGAGGAAACTGATATTGTGATTCACGCCCCGGATATAATAGGCATCCAGTGCTTCCACCATCCGCTGGGTGGCCTCCTTGCGGTCTTTGCCGTAGGTGATGAGCTTGGCGATCATCGGATCATAAAACATCGAGACTTCACCGCCCTCAAACACGCCGGTATCCACCCGGACACCCTCGCCCGTTGGCGGGCGATAGCGAACCAGTCTGCCCACCGAAGGCATAAAATTGCGGAACGGGTCCTCGGCATAGACGCGGGTTTCGATCGCCCAACCGGTCAGTTTCACATCGTCCTGGGTCAGTGGCAGTTTTTCACCGGCGGCGACGCGAATCATCAATTCCACCAGATCCTGGCCAGTGACCAGCTCGGTCACCGGGTGTTCCACCTGCAGGCGGGTATTCATTTCCAGGAAGTAAAAATTCATCTCGGCATCGGCGATAAACTCCACCGTACCGGCCGATTTGTAATCCACCGCTTTGGCCAGCGCCACGGCCTGTTCACCCATTTTGCGGCGCACTCCGGGGGTCAGAAAGGGCGATGGCGCCTCTTCAATCACTTTCTGATGACGGCGCTGGATAGAGCACTCGCGCTCGCCCAGATAAATGGTATTGCCGTGACTGTCGGCCATCACCTGGATTTCGATGTGCCTTGGCTCCTGAATGAATTTCTCGATAAAAACCCGGTCGTCGCCAAAACTGGAGCGGGCTTCGTTGGTGGCGCGTTCAAAACCGTCGCGGCACTCTTCATCGTTCCAGGCCACCCGCATGCCCTTGCCACCACCGCCGGCCGAAGCCTTAAGCATCACCGGATAGCCAATACCATTGGAAATCTCCACAGCCTGCTCGGCATCCTTGACCACATCGGTATAACCGGGAATAGTGCTGACACCTGCTTCCGCAGCAATCCGTTTGGAGGTGATTTTGTCACCCATGGACTCAATCGCTCTGACCCCGGGCCCGATGAAGGTAATACCCGCAGCATCCAGCGCCTGACAAAACAGTTTGTTTTCGGAGAGAAAACCGTAACCGGGGTGCACGGCATCAGCACCGGTCTGCTGGCAGGCAGCAATAATTTTTTCAATCACCAGATAACTTTCAGCAGAGGGCGAGGGACCAATGTGAACGGCTTCATCCGCCAGAGTCACATGCAGGGCATCCCGGTCTGCATCGGAGTAGACTGCAACCGTTCCGATACCCATTGCCTTGGCGGTGCGGAACACTCGACAGGCGATTTCACCCCTATTAGCAACAAGAATTTTTTTAAACATCACCGTCTCTTCTTTATTGTCTGCCTGCAGATTGCAGGCGTCTTCCCGATTTAGTGAATACAGGCGCTGGCAAATAGTTACAACGGAATATTGCCGTGCTTCCGCCAGGGATTCTCCAGATGCTTGTCGCGCAACATCGAGAGTGATCTCGCCACCCGTTTGCGGGTCAGGCTGGGCATGATCACATCATCGATAAAGCCGCGTTTTCCTGCAATAAAGGGGTTGGCGAATTTCTCCCGGTACTCCTGTTCACGGGCAGCAATTTTTTCCTGATTGCCGATGTCCTTGCGGAAAATAATCTCCACGGCGCCCTTTGGCCCCATCACCGCGATTTCCGCCGTTGGCCAGGCAAGATTGACATCGCCGCGCAGGTGTTTCGATGACATCACATCGTAGGCACCGCCATAGGCCTTGCGGGTAATTACCGTCACTTTCGGGACGGTACATTCCGCATAGGCGTACAACAGTTTGGCCCCGTGCTTGATGATGCCACCATATTCCTGTGTCGTGCCGGGCATAAAGCCGGGCACGTCGACAAAGGTCAGCACCGGGATATTGAAGGCATCACAGAAACGGATAAACCGGGCACCCTTTTTCGACGCATCAATATCCAGGCAACCGGCCAGTACCATCGGCTGGTTGGCAACCAAACCCACGGTAGACCCTTCGATGCGAATAAAACCAATCACCAGATTGGCGGCGTAGTCGGGCTGCAATTCAAAAAAGTCGCCTTCGTCCGCCACCTTTACAATCAACTCTTTCATATCGTAGGGCTGATTGGGGTCATCGGGAATCAGGGTATCCAGCGATGCTTCGGCTCGATCTGCCGGATCTTCCGTCGGCCAGACAGGAGGCTTTTCCTGGTTATTGGCTGGCAGAAAGGTAATGAAGCGACGCAACTTGACCAGTGCCTCAACATCGTTTTCAAACGCCAGATCCGCCACACCGGATTTGGACGAATGGGTGACCGCCCCGCCGAGCTGCTCCGCCGTGACTGTCTCGTGGGTCACAGTTTTAACCACATCGGGACCGGTGACAAACATATAAGAGCTGTCTTTCACCATGAATATGAAATCCGTGATGGCGGGAGAATATACCGCTCCACCGGCACAGGGGCCCATGATCATGGAAATCTGTGGAATCACACCGGACGCCATGACGTTGCGTTGAAATACATCGGCATAACCACCCAGGGAGGCCACGCCCTCCTGAATACGGGCACCACCGGAATCGTTGAGCCCGATAACCGGCGCGCCCACTTTCATGGCGTGATCCATCAACTTGCAGATTTTCTCTGCATGGGTTTCCGACAGGGAACCGCCGAACACCGTGAAGTCCTGGCTGAACACAAACACCAGCCGACCATTGACAGTCCCGTAGCCGATGACGACACCATCGCCGGGAATATGCTCCTGCTCCATGCCAAAATCGGTGCAACGATGCTCGACAAACATATCCCACTCCTCAAACGAGCCGGGATCCAGCAGCAGGTCAATACGCTCGCGAGCCGTCAATTTACCCTTGGCATGCTGGGCGTCGATACGTTTCTGCCCACCGCCCATGCGGGCTTTTTCACGCATGGCTTCCAACTGTTCCATAATTTCGTACATAGGGTTCTCCCGATCCTGGCTACCGAACCACAGGTCGGCAACACGTCATTCTGTTGTTCCAATTCTGTACACAAGCCTGTCAAATAGCCCACCTGCCGGTGAGCAGGCCGACAAAACAGGTTTTATTGTTCATTCAGCAGCGCAATTACCTCGGCAGCCGCTTTGGGAATATTGGTACCCGGCCCATAGATGGCAGCCACCCCCGCATCAAAAAGCTCCTGGTAATCCTGGGGCGGAATAACGCCGCCACAAATCACCTTGATCTCACTGCCACCTTCGGCACGCAGCGCGGCAATCAACTGGGGTACCAGGGTTTTGTGACCGGCGGCCTGTGAGGACACCCCCACCACATGGACATCATTCTCAATCGCCATGCGGGCCGCCTCTTCCGGGGTTTGAAACATCGGACTGATATCCACATCAAAACCAATATCGGCAAAGGCTGTGGCAATCACCTTGGCGCCTCGATCATGGCCATCCTGCCCCATTTTCGCCACCAACATTCTCGGACGACGACCGGCCCGTTCAGCAAAAGCCGTGACGCTCGCCTGAATAGCGGCAAAGTCCTCATCTCCTTCATAAGCAGAGCCGTATACACCACTGATGGTGCGGGTTTCCGCCCTGTGACGACCCCAGATTTTTTCCAGCGCAAAAGAGATTTCCCCCACAGTGGCGCGGGCCCGGGCGGCTTCTACTGCCAGTTCCAGCAGGTTGCCTTGTCCCGATTCAGCCGCGTCAGTGAGGGCGTCCAGGGCCTGCTGACAGGCGTTGCTGTCTCGATTCGCGCGCAGGGTCTGCAATCTTGCCACCTGCGACTCACGCACCGCACTGTTATCGATATTGAGGATGTCCACTGGCGGCTCTTCAGCCAATTGGTACTTGTTGACGCCCACAATCACTTCCTCACCACGATCAATCCTGGCCTGACGCAACGCCGCCGCCTGTTCAATGCGAAGTTTCGGCATACCGGATTCCACGGCCTTGGTCATACCGCCCATTTCCTCCACTTCGTCAATCAGAATACGGGCTTCCTTGACCAGCTGATCAGTGAGACTCTCCACGTAGTAGGAACCGGCCAGCGGATCCACCACATTGGTAATGCCGGTTTCCTCCTGGATCACCAGTTGCGTATTGCGGGCAATTCGGGCAGAAAATTCGGTTGGCAAGGCCAATGCTTCATCCAGTGCATTGGTGTGCAGGGATTGGGTGCCCCCCAGCACGGCGGACATCGCTTCGATGGTGGTCCGCATAACATTATTGTAGGGGTCCTTGCTGGTCAGACTGACACCGGACGTCTGACAGTGGGTGCGCAACATCAGCGAGTTGTTCTCCCGGGGATTGAATTTCTCCTTCATCAAGGTGGCCCATAGAATCCGCGCAGCCCGCAGCTTGGCAATCTCCATAAAGAAATTCATGCCAATGGCGAAGAAAAATGACAGGCGCGGAGCAAATTTGTCCACATCCAGACCGCTGGCAATCGCGGTGCGCACATACTCGATACCATCGGCAATGGTATAGGCCAGCTCCTGCACATTGGTGGCACCGGCTTCCTGCATGTGATAACCGGAGATCGAGATGGAGTTGAATTTTGGCATGTGCTGCGCGGTATAACCGATGATATCCGAGACAATCCGCATCGAGGGCGCCGGGGGATAGATATAGGTATTGCGCACCATGAATTCCTTGAGGATGTCGTTCTGCAAGGTACCCGCCAGTCTGTCCGGGGTCACTCCCTGCTCCTCGGCAGCGACAATATAATTGGCCATGACCGGCAACACCGCACCGTTCATGGTCATGGATACCGAGACCTTATCGAGCGGAATACTGTCG
>NZ_CBFHYF010000044.1:0-13146 GCF_965660005.1 Porticoccus sp. | reverse complement strand
CCCGCCAGCATCATCGGCAACTCGACGTTTTCCAGGCTGGTGAGCCGACTGATCAGGTGGAATGCCTGAAAAATAAAGCCGATATACTCCGCCCGCAGGCTCGCACGCTTTTCCTCCGGCAGTATTTCAGTAGCCAGATTATCGAGCCGGTAACTGCCATTGTCAGGGCGATCCAGCAGACCAATCATGTTCAACAGCGTGGACTTGCCCGATCCAGAGGGCCCCATCACCGACAGGTATTCCCCTGCGGTCACGGCAAGATTGATGTCCCGCAGGGCATGCAAAGGCTCACCACCCAGCTGATAGGTCTTGCTGAGGTTGCAGAGCTCAATCATGGATCGACGTGCCAATTTTTGCCGGTGCACCCACTTCTACGCCGCTGCCACCAATATTGCTGACGATCTGATCGCCTTCCTGCAGCCCTTCAAGTACCTCGGTATAACGCCAGTTGGCCAATCCCTTACGGATCAGCTTGCGTTGCAGATACCCCTGCTCATCCACCACCAGCACATAATTGTCATCCACCAGCAGTTCCGACGGAATTCGCAGTGCATGGTCACCACTTCGCAGAATAATCTCCATATCCGCACTGTAACCAGCCAACAGTTTCACCCCATCGGGCAACGCATCCAGAGAGGCTTCAACCTCCACGGTACGGGCCTGCTTTTCCTGATCAAGAATATAGGGGGAGATGCGCTTGACCACAGCGGGAAAGACCTGCTCCCTGAACGCGTCCAGAGTAACCCGGACCGGCATGCCGACAGCAATACCTGAAGCATCCACCTCATCCATCGGGGCGCTGATGAAGTGGCAGTTATCGGTCAACAGATCAATGGCCGGAGGGGTCATCACACCAGGTGGCGAGGGCGTGGCGTACTCCCCCACTTCTCCTGTCACTTCGGCCACGGCACCGTCAAATGGTGCCCGCAATGAGGTCTGCTCCAGTATGGCGCTAGCCAGCGATACGCTCGCGGCGGCCTTCGCCTGGCGGGCCTCGGCAGCCTCACAGTGGGCAACACTGGCCTGAGCACGGGATTCAGCCAGATCTGCAGACTCTCTGGACACCAAGTTTCTGTTTGCCAGGTTGATCAGGCGCTTTGCTTCGCGCAGATCGGACTGCGCGTCAATACAGGCACTTTGGCGGTCTTTTTCGGCAGACAATGCCGCCGCCTCGGCAACCTCAAGCTGGGCGAGCCGATCCTTGTTCCACAGTACCATCAACAGCTGCCCGGCTTTGACCTGATCCCCTTCCTTTACCAGCAATTGTGCAATCTGCCCACCGATGGGCAGTGCCAGTCGGGATCGCTGACAGGCCATCACCGTACCGGCACGGGTATTTGCCACGGTGCGCTCGACCAGACCGCGCTCAACCGCAACAACCGTGACAGTAACGGGCTCTGGACGTGACCAGTAATAAAACAGCCCGGCAAGGACCACCAGAACGGCCAACGTGATTAGGCTTTTTTTCATCCGCGACGACCCATGCAAGTTGAAGTAACACCCTTACATCATAAGCCTTGTTGTGGGGGATGTGCGTTGACCTGCATCGGTCAACCCAAAAAAATAAAATGATACCGACAAAAAACGGCCCGCAGGCCGTTTTGAGTGGGCCTAGATGACCGAGGTCCCGTCCATGAAGGGGCCATCCACACAGATTCTCCGCCCGTCCGGGGCGGCACAGGCGCCACAGAGGCCAACGCCGCATTTAGTCAGGTAATCAATCGCACTGAATATCTGATCATCGCCACAGAATTCCCTTTCCACGGCCACGGCGGCGCGCACCATCGGGGACGGTCCGCAGTTGTAGAAAATGAGATTTTTGCGTTCCGCCGGGGCCAGCTGCTGCAAATATTCCCGCAGCAATTCGGTGACAAACCCGTGGAAGCCCTCACTGCCATCGTCAGTGGAGACATGTACCGGAGCAATCTTGCGGCATTCATCAAGAAAATAGAGGCGCTCACTGCTCCGGGCGCCGGTGAAAATTTCACTGTTGGAAAAATCCCGGGCCAGTTGGTAAACCGCTGCGAGACCGGTACCGCCACTGACGGTGATGATTTTGGCACCGGCCGGCGGGGCAACAGGGATGCCGTGGGGGCCGCGCACGTAGGCCTCGGTGCCGGGCTGTAGTGACATCAACTCGTGGGTAAACAACCCCACGTCGATCACCGCCAGCGAGAAAGGATCGTCGGTCAGTGCCGAGAACGGTTTTTCACCCAGCCCCGGAATCCACAGAAAAACGAATTCACCGGCCTGCACATCCACCTTGCGATCAAAGGTGAGAATACAGATGTCGTCCGTTACCCGCTCATTCGACACCAGTATCACCGGGCGGAACTGCATATCCACATCGTAGCGGATCATCTGCTCCGCAGCATTGCTGCCCTGCACCATGTCCCGCTCGAGAGTACGGAAATACTCGCCCATTTCGTCGGTGGTCAGGCCAATCAGCGCAGAGCCAATACCGACAATATCGGCACCGGCATCGCGGAAGGCCCGCACATCATCGGCACTGCTGACGCCGCCGCAACCGATGATCGGACAATCCACCGCTTCGGCCATTTCCCGCACGCATTTCAGGCCGATCGGTAACACGCCCTTACCGGACATGCCACCGGAACCGTGACTCAGTACCGGATGGCCGTGTGACGAAGTGTAGCCGGGCCCCACGGTATTAATCGCACAGAGTGCATCGGCACCACCGGCCACCGCCGCCCTGGCGATCTCGGCAATATTCGGTGTGTTGGGTGTGAGCTTGGGGATCACCGGGATACTCACCACAGCCTTGACCGCCGCGGTGATCTGACGGACCAGCTCGGGATCCTGGCCCATTGCCATGCCGTAACCCTTGGCGTGGGGACAGGACAGGTTCAGCTCCAGACCATCGGATACCGGGGCGACAATTTTGGCCACCTCCACAAATTCCTCGACACTGCCGCCAAAAATGGAGGTGAGCAGGAAGCGATCTTCCGGCACCCGAAGGGTCGCCAACTGGGCAGCAAGCTGCTCGGCACCGGGATTGGTGAGTCCCACCGCATTGACGAAACAACCGGGCGCGTACTGGCTGATCACGGGCTCCCGATAACCGGACCTCGGCGTCAGGCCAACACTCTTGGTGGTAATGACGCCCACTTCCGGCATGGTGTCAAAAATACGCTGAATAATTGACGTGGCCGTGGTCACAATGCCGGAAGGAATGGTGTACGGGGCGGTAATCTGCTTGGTGAGAAAGGGTACTTTTGACATCGACAGGGGCTGACCTGAGAGAAAGTAAGGAAGGGGCAGAAGGATAAACGTCCTCGGCACTGAAATCCAGCCGCCAGCTACACAGGGGGCTCCAGCGAATTGACAACCGACGCCATACTGACCGGACCGACGGGCACACCGGAATGAAAGCGGAATTCCGTATCCTGCGAAATCACCAACTGCTGTTCACACTGGCGAATCGCCTCGATTCGATTCTCAACCTCCCCGGCTTTGCCGACCCGGCGAGCCAGAGTCAGGTAATCCCGGTAGTGGCGTCCTTCGGATTGCAGCAGTGACCGGTAGAATGCCTGTAACTCCGGATCGAGATGGGGTGCCAGGCAGGCAAAGCGCTCACAGGAGCGGGCTTCGATAAACGCACCGACAATCAGGGTATCCAGCAACTTTGCCGGCTCATGGGTGCGCACCCGTTGCCGCAACCCCGCCGCATACCGGGATGCACTGATATTGCTGTATGGGATACCCCGCTTTGCCATGATGGCAATGACCTGCTCGAAGTGACGCATTTCCTCCCGGGCCAGGCGGGACATTTTGTTGAGCAGCTCAAAATTGTCGATGTAGCGGTAGATCAGGTTTAACGCCGTGCTGGCAGCTTTCTTCTCGCAGTTGGCATGGTCTATCAGCAAAACATCCTGATTTTCCGGCTTTATTGCCGCCTCGACCCAACTGTCGGGTGTTGGACAGGACAGGAAATCCTGAATTTCATCGAGCGCGGATACTGCCACAACAACGTGTCCCTGGTGTTTGAATCTTTCGGTCTCAGAGATCGGCTGAAAACGTGTCCCGCTCGCTGATCAGTATATTGTCCATCTGGTGAACAATTGGCCGGGCAGCGACCGTACTTCGCCAGTCTGCCAGACCGGCCATGTCATCCATTACTGTCCAGGGGCCAAACTTTTTCAGGGCGCTGTTGACCAGATCCAGGCAGTGATCGGCCACGATATCGGCATAGCTGAATTCCTTGCCGCACAGGTAAGGGTCAAATCTGGCCAGTCGAGCCAATGCGTCCAGACCCTGCTCCACCTCGACCGCCGCCTGATCCACAGCCGCCTGATCGGGGGCAGCGGTGCTGCCGGCACGATCAAGCAGGCGACTGACCGGCTGCTCAATGTGCAGCTGCAGAATACTCATCAACTCCCTGACTTTGGCCCGCTCAAACACATCCCCCGGCAGCAGGGGCGTCTCCGGAATAATTTCTTCGAGGAATTCCATAATCACCAGAGTGTTGCTGATAAAGCCCTCCCTGGCTTCCAGAAGGGGCACCTCGCCCATCGGGCTCATGCTCAGAAACAGGGGTTCCCGGCTGGGATAACTGTGGACCTCTTCAAATTCGAAGCCTTTTTCCAACAGCGCCAGTTTCACCGTATTGAAATAATGACTGGTGTGAAATCCGTACAATTTGAGCATGGTGGCTACCCGTTCCGACACCCTCATCGGGCCTGATGGTCATGCCGGAAATTGTAACAGAGAATTTACTGGATGAATGACCGTTATCAACCAGAGTCAAGTTACCCTGAATTTTGATCTGTAGTAAGATAGTAACCCCTATGGGCATGCCAGTAAGCCCAGCCAGAATACCCATATCAGTGACCCGTCACCGATAGCCCAGCCGGGATTGATCCCGGACTGGGTACACTCACACAATAAGAGGACACACACTGTGCTTGAAGCCTATCGCCAACATGTGGCAGAACGTGCCGCCGAAGGAATCCCACCCAAACCCCTGACACCCGAGTGGACCGCCGATCTGGTGGAGCTGCTGAAAAACCCGCCCGCCGGGGAAGCGGCGTTTTTACTCGACCTGATCGCCAACCGCGTTCCACCCGGTGTGGATGAAGCAGCTTACGTCAAGGCCGGCTTTCTCAGCGCAGTGGCCAAAGGCGAAATTACCTGCCCGTTGATTCATCGTCCCGCCGCAGTAAAACTACTCGGCAACATGCACGGCGGCTACAACGTCGCAACGCTGGTTGAGTTGCTGGATGATGCCGAGCTCGTCAATGACGCAGCCGAACAGCTCAAAAGTACCATTCTGGTGTTTGACGCATTTCATGATGTCGCCGAAAAAGCCGATGCCGGCAATGCTCAGGCAAAAGCTGTGCTTCAGTCGTGGGCCGATGCCGAGTGGTTTACCCGGCAGGATGCCGTCCCCGAAAGTATCAAGGCGATTGTTTTCAAGGTGACCGGGGAAACCAACACCGACGATCTGTCGCCTGCACCCGATGCCTGGTCGCGCCCTGACATTCCCCTGCATGCACTGGCGGCCTACAAAATGACCCGCGACGGCCTGACGCCCGATGAGCCCGGCAAAATCGGCCCGATGAAACAAATCGAGGACATCAAATCCAAAGGCTTGCCGGTCGCCTTCGTCGGCGACGTGGTGGGCACCGGCTCCTCACGCAAATCTGCCACCAACTCGGTATTGTGGTTCTTCGGCGATGATATCCCCGGTGTGCCGAACAAACGCTCCGGTGGCATCTGTATCGGCAACAAGGTCGCCCCGATTTTCTTCAACACCATGGAAGATGCCGGTGCACTGGTCTTTGAAGCGCCGGTCGATGAGATCAACATGGGCGATGTGATTGAGATCCGTCCCTATGAAGGCAAAATTCTCAGTGAGTCCGGTGCCGTATTGTCCGAGTTTCACTTCAAATCCGGTGTGATTCTGGATGAAGTACAGGCCGAGGGCCGCATCAACCTGATTGTGGGCCGCGGCCTGACCCAGCGTGCCCGCGAACATCTGGGGCTACCCGCCTCCGACCTGTTCCGCCTGCCGGCGCAACCGGCCGACACAGGCAAGGGCTACACCCTGGCGCAAAAAATGGTCGGCAAGGCCTGCGGTCTGCAGGGCGTCCGTCCCGGGACCTATTGCGAACCGAAAATGACGACCGTGGGCTCCCAGGACACCACGGGGCCAATGACCCGGGACGAGCTCAAGGATCTGGCCTGCCTCGGCTTCTCTGCCGATCTGGTGATGCAGTCTTTCTGCCATACCGCCGCCTACCCGAAACCCGTTGACATCGAGACGCAACACACTCTGCCCGACTTCATCATGAACCGCGGTGGTGTTTCGCTGCGTCCGGGCGATGGCATTATCCATAGCTGGCTGAACCGCATGTTGTTGCCCGACACCGTCGGCACCGGCGGTGATTCACACACCCGTTTCCCGATGGGTATTTCTTTCCCCGGCGGTTCCGGTCTGGTGGCCTTTGCCGCCGCCACCGGCGTGATGCCGCTGGACATGCCGGAATCGGTACTGGTTCGTTTCAAGGGTGACCTGCAACCAGGTATCACCCTGCGCGACCTGGTGCACGCCATTCCCTACTACGGCATCAAGGAAGGTCTGCTGACCGTTGAGAAAAAAGGCAAGAAAAACTTCTTCTCCGGTCGTATTCTGGAAATCGAGGGTCTCGATAAACTGACCGTGGAGCAGGCATTTGAACTGTCCGATGCCTCGGCTGAGCGCTCTGCAGCCGGCTGCACCATCAAACTCAGCGAAGCCTCTGTGTCGGAATACCTGAAATCCAATATCACCCTGTTACGCTGGATGATTGCCGAGGGTTATGGCGATATCCGCACCCTGGAGCGGCGGGTGAGTAAAATGGAAGCCTGGCTCGCCAATCCCTCGCTGATGAAAGCCGATGCCGATGCCGAGTACGCGGCTGTGCTGGAAATCGATCTGGCGGACATCAAGGAACCGATTGTCTGCTGCCCCAACGATCCGGACGATGCGCGACTGCTGTCCGATGTGGCGGGCGACAAAGTGGACGAGGTCTTTATCGGTTCCTGTATGACCAATATCGGCCACTTCCGGGCGGCGGGCAAATTGCTCAACGAAGCGCCCAGTATCAACACGACTTTCTGGATCTGCCCGCCCACCCGCATGGACGCCCATACCCTGAAGGAAGAGGGCTACTACAAGATTTATGAAAAGGTCGGCGCACGGACAGAGATGCCAGGTTGCTCGCTCTGCATGGGCAATCAGGCTCGGGTCAACGCCGGTGTCACGGTGCTGTCCACCTCCACTCGCAACTTCCCCAACCGCCTGGGTGACGGGGCCAATGTCTACCTCACCTCTGCCGAACTGGCTTCTGTGGGTGGTATTCTGGGTCGCCTGCCCACCACGGCTGAATATATGGAATATGCGAACAAGATCAACTCCATGTCCAGCGATATCTACCGCTACATGAACTTTGACCAGATCGCCTCCTTCCAGAAAGGGGCCGACGAGGGCAAACGGATTGCCGCAGAGCAAATCGTTAATGTAGCCTGATCATATAAGCTATTGAAAAACCCCGCTTTTGCGGGGTTTTTTTTGGCTCATTACAGAGAGATTCATGAAATCCGGCGATTAGGTTGCCTATTCTAATCTGCTGTGACTAAATGATTTCACACTGTTTTGGCAGGTGCTGTATATGCATTATCACTTTTACGACTTGTACCGCCAGTCCCTGATGCCGGTCAACACCGCACTGGACCTGGCTCACGATATTGTCACTCACGAAAAAAACCCCCTCTCCAAAACGCGTCTTGGCAGGCTGCGCAAAGCCTTTCTTGAATCCGCAATTCGCCTTCTGAAACACTACCCGAAACAGGGATTTGAATACGAGCCGGTGGTGATTGATGACGTGGAATATCCGGTTCACGAAGAGGTGGTGATGGAAAAACCCTTCTGCCACCTGCTGCGCTTTCGCCGCGAAGGCCTACCCGCCAATGCCCCGAAATTGCTTTGTGTGGCGGCACTGTCCGGTCACCATGCCACGCTGTCCCGGGAAACCTTCGGTCAGTTCCTAGATGACTACGAAGTCTATGTGACCGACTGGCTCGACGCCCGCGATGTGCCTCTCTCCGAAGGTAAATTCGGCTTCGAGGAATATGTACAATACGTGATTGAGTTCATGGAGCATATTGGTCCCGGCAATCACATGTTTGCGATCTGTCAGGCGGCTGTACCCGGCTTGGTAGCAGTAGCACACATGTGCAAACACAATCATCCCGATCGGCCGAAATCGCTGATCATGATGGCCGGCCCCATCGATATCCGGATCAACCCGAACAAGTTCAGCAGAAAGGTGGAGAAAATCTCTGCTCCCCTGTTGCGTCGCGTGGCCATTCACAAGGTTCCGTCGCGCTATGACGGCGCCGGACGGAAGGTCTATCCGGGGATGGTACAACTGGGTGGTTTCATGTCGATGAACATGCGGTCACACGCGCAGAAACATATTCAGTTTTTCAAGGACATCGCCGAGGGCAAAATTGCCGAAGCGGATCGCCACCGGGATTTCTACGATGAATACATGGCGGTACTGGATATGGATGCCGACTACTACATGGAAACCATGGAGCGCGTGTTTCTCGACCAGCACCTGCCGAAAGGTATCATGCAGTATCAGGGTGAAACCGTTGACTGCGGCGATATCAAGGATGTCGCTATCCTCACCCTGGAAGGGGAAAAGGACGACATGATCAGCCTCGGTCAGACCGAGGCCGCTCTGGATCTCTGCACCAATCTGCCGAAAAAATTGAAAAAACACTACGTTCAGATGGGCGTCGGCCATTACGGCATCTTTAACGGCAGCAAGTACCGTGAGTTTGTGGCCCCGCTGATGAAAGACTGGATCAATCGCCACAACAAATAATGCTGTTCAGGCATGGGCAAAGGCCGGTCATCCACCGGCCTTTTTGTTTGGTTTTTTAAACAGGGCCGGTCTTCCGACCCGATCAATGCACCAACGATGCCGTCTGTATAAATCCTGTACAACCCTGTAGAATCCGCCCTCCCTTACTTCAGGTGATCGACATGACAGAACTCCTCTCCCCCGCCGGTTCTCTCAAAAATATGCGCTATGCATTAGCCTACGGTGCCGATGCCGTCTATGCAGGTCAGCCACGCTACAGCCTGCGAGTGCGCAACAACGAATTCAATCATCTGGATGTAATGGCGGATGCCATTGTCGAAACCCACCGGCAGAGCAAGCAGTTTTATATTGCCAGCAATATTTCGCCCCACAATGACAAAGTGCGCAGCTACCTGAAAGATATGGCGCCGGTGATCGAAATGCAGCCCGATGCCCTGATTATGTCCGATCCGGGTCTGATCATGATGGTTCGGGAAAAATGGCCGGAGATGCCCATTCACCTGTCGGTTCAGGCCAACGCGGTGAATTATGCGACCGTCAGATTCTGGCTCCAGCAGGGGATTGTCCGCACCATTCTGTCACGGGAGTTGGGCCTCGAGGAAGTTGAAGAGATTCGCCAACACGTGCCGGAAATGGAACTGGAAGTGTTCGTGCACGGCGCACTCTGTATTGCCTACTCGGGCCGCTGCCTGCTGTCTGGCTACATGAATCACCGCGATTCCAACCAGGGCGCCTGTACCAATGCCTGCCGCTGGAAATACGATGCCCATGAGGCGACCCAGACTGAAACCGGCGATATTATTCCTACCAAAACCTGGGAACCGGAAAAACCGGACAGCCACGACGAGGTTGAGCCGATGATGCTGCTAGAGGAACAGGGGCGTCCCGGAGAAATGATGCCGGCCTTTGAAGACGAGCACGGCACCTACATCATGAATTCGAAGGATTTGCGCGCGGTCCAGCATGTGGAAAAACTGATTGGTATGGGTGTCCAGTCACTGAAAATCGAGGGTCGCACCAAATCCCATTACTATGTGGCCCGTACAGCACAGGTCTATCGTCGCGCCATTGACCACGCCCTGGCGGGCAAACCCTTCGACATGAGCCTGATGGCCGAACTGGACCATCTGGCCAACCGCGGCTATACCGAAGGCTTCTATCGCCGCCATGTGCCCCAGGAGTATCAGAATTATGAGCAGGGCGCTTCGGGCAACCCCAACCAACAGTTTGTCGGTGAAATCTGCGGTGTTGAGCGGGAGAAAGGCTGGTTCACCGTAGATGTCAAAAACCGTTTTGAATCTGGCGATACACTGGAGCTGATCACCCCGCAAGGCAATATGACCTTCAATCTGGATGCTCTGGAAAATCGCGATGGCGTTAAGATCAACGCGGCACCCGGCTCCGGGCATGTGGTTCGAATCCCCATGCCGGCGGACCTTCCCCTACCGGAAGATGGCGGTTACGCCATGCTGATGCGCTATATGTAGAGTCAGCGCTGTTGGAGCTCGGCGCGGCAAGACAGCGCCAAAACCAACGGCTTCCTGCTAAACTGTAGCCCGGCGAAAATCAAAAATCCGAGGTACTGTGGCAAAGATTATCCTGTTGCTGGCGGTGGGCCTGGTGGGTTACCTGCTCTGGCGGCAATACCAACGACAACCCCCGGAACTGCGCCGCAAGGGATTACTTCGCGGCGCTTTCTATGTTGTGCTGGGTATTATACTTCTTCTGGTGGTCACCGGTCGGGTGCATTGGCTGGCAGCAGCAGCGGCTGCCGCTCTGCCGCTACTCAAACTGTTGTTCGGGTTGGCGCTCAGGGCATGGCCCTTTCTGCAGGTTCTGCGCAGAAAAAACCAGCCACCACCACAACAGGCAAGCGTTGGCACCAGTGGCGAGCTCAGTCAGCAGGAAGCTTTCCAGTTACTTGGCCTGCAACCGGGGGCCAGCAGGGAAGCCATTATCGATGCCCACAAACGGCTTATCCAGAAGCTGCACCCTGACCGCGGCGGCAATGACTATCTCGCTGCCAAACTGAACGCCGCCCGGGATCTGTTACTGAAATTGCACAGTTAGCCTGCCCGCTGTCCATGGGCCAGCAACAGATGAATATAGCGCCCCAGCCACCGGTACGGATCTCGCCGGGAATAAGCCAACTCCATCTCGATCACGGCTTCGGCAACGGCATTGCCACCGCGAGGGTTCGTTACATAATCGTGAAAGACCCGCACCCCACTGATCGCCTTTTCCGCCAGACCGGCATCCTCCACCCACTGTTTGACCTGCTCGGGATAAAGTGAATTGACCGGCGTGAGACTGCCTGCATCCGGCACGAATCCCTCCCTTTTCAGCAGGTTGAAATTGCCTCGCAACAAATTGCGGTATTCAAAGGAATGTCGATTGTAATAGGTAAGCGACAGGCAGCCCTCAGCGGCCAGAAAACGTTGCAACTGCGGCAACAATAATTCGGGCCGGGCCAGCCACTCCACCACCGCGTGACAAATCACCAGATCGAACTGTCCCGGCTGCTGCTCCGCCAATTCCTGAAACGGGCAGTGGTGCCAGGTGATGTGTTCGTAGACCCCGGCCTGCCTGGCAGCCGTCTGTGCCACGGCCAGCATCTCTGCGGATATATCATTGACGACCACCCTGTGACCCAGACCGGCCAGGCGAATGGCCAGCTGGCCGAGACCGGCACCGACATCCAACACGGTGAGTGGCTCGGTGCCACGAATCTGTGGTAGATGCTCCTCCAGATCCCGCCACAGCACCGCCAGACGAATATCGCCCTTCAGTCCACCATAAACCTTGCGCTGAAAGCGCTCCGCAAGGTCATCAAAATTTCTGTCCTGAATCATAGCCGCCATTATCCGACAAAACCGGTTCGAATGAATGCTGACACCTGAAATATTTACAGGCTAAGTTATTTGCCGCAGGGAAATAGCGCAGCTAGAATACGCGCCCATGAGACTCAATGCCTCCGCCCCGGTGGCACAGCTGGATAGCGCAGCCCCCTCCTAAGGGGCAGGTCGCAGGTTCGAATCCTGCCCGGGGCGCCAATTTAAGTTAATGTATTTAAAATATTTATTTTATAAAATACAAAAAACTTTTGAATCCAACTAGTTCGTTTGTCACAATCCTGTCACACCAAGGCATAAAACAACCTCTACAAGAAGGTGCGAACAGGCTCCATGGCAACAATCAGAAAGAACGGCAACAACTGGCAAGCAATAGTCAGAAGGAAAGGCTTCAAGCAGCAATCAAAATGCTTCCCATTTAAAAGGGATGCCGAAGCCTGGGCCAAGGTTATTGAATCGGAGCAAATACGAGGGACCTTTGTTGATACCACCCTAGCTTCTACCACAACATTCTTGGACGCTTTAGATCGGTACGAAGAAGAACAAGCAGCGCAAGGCAGGCGGTCAATCAGGCAACTAAGATCTCAACTTAAGCTCTTAAGTGCATCTGATCTGGCAAAGATTAGCATTCTCAACATCAAACCTGCGGATATCAATTCATTCAAACGAGAACGCATGGCACGCGGGATAAAACAGGCCACGTACACCAAAGACCACAACCTACTCCATAGACTTTTTGAGGTTATTCAAAAAGAGTGGGGGATAGAGTTGCCAAGAGGCAATCCTGTCAAACGCGTCTTTAAACCAAAGAATACATACATTGAAGGAAGAGAGAGACGACTGGAAAAGCTTGAGGAAGAACTACTGCTAAATGATTTGGAGCAACGATCACATGAGACAGCGATGGCTGTCAGGCTAGCCCTTGAAACAGGTATGAGACGGGGTGAATTATTGAAAATCAGATTTGACCACATTGATACAGAAAAGCAGTGTCTAGTAATCCCAGAAACTAAAACCGACAGAAAGAGAGTCATTCCTTTAACCGATAAAGCATTTGAGCTAATAGACAAAAGAATCCGTACTATCCTGCATGACCTTTATGACATGGAAATAGATGGCATACACAGGAGAGTCACCGACAAAGCTGGATACAGAGAGTCGTTACAAAATGAAGAGCAATGGAGCAAGGAGCTGCTTTTCAGAATGAAACCAGACTCACTCACACAAGCATTCTCCAGAGCATGCCATAAGCAAGGCATAGAGAATCTGACCTTTCATGACCTTAGACACGAAGCCATCAGCAGGCTCTTTGAGGCCGGCTTAGACATGATGGAAGTAGCACATATAAGCGGTCACAAAAGTTTTGACATGCTTAAAAGATACACACATTTAAAACC
>NZ_CBFHYF010000043.1:0-14104 GCF_965660005.1 Porticoccus sp. | reverse complement strand
CATGTTGCCTGTGTTCTCCGCGAACCGTTTCGTTTGGAAGTGGCGCATTCTGCCTGAAAATCGAGCAATGTCAATTCATTGGTGCCCATTCCCCATTCCTGAGTAGCTCCAGTGGTTGATATCTGGCTTTATAGGTCATTTTCGGGCTGTCTTTTATCCAGTACCCTAAGTATAGATAGGGAAGCCCCATCTCTCTCGCCAGCATCAGCTCTGCCAAAATTGCGAAAGTGCCCAGGCTGCGTTTCGGTAATTTTGGTGAATAATAGGTGTAGATGGCTGAAAGCCCGTCATTGAGAATATCCACAAGACCTGCAGCGATCAGCTCCCCCTTCATGCGAATCTCCATCATTACACTATAGTCACGAATATTACTGATGAAGTCACGATATTGGCCAATTGTAGGGGGGAACATGTCCCCATCGGCATGACGGCTATTGAGGTATTGCTTGTAGACTGGGTAGTGTTCGCTTTCATTTAACCTGCGGGTTACCCAGATATTGAGATCGGCATTCTGCTTGAGGCATCGGCGTTGCTGGCGATTGGGTTTGAATTGTCTAACCGGAATTCTCGCAGGAATACAGGCGTTACAATCCCTGCAGCGAGGGGCATAAATGTACCGTCCACTGCGGCGAAAACCGAGACCAGACAGGTGGCTGTAGAGCTTCTGGTCAACCGTGATGCCGGGATCGACAAATGCTGTTGTAGCTTTTTGATTTTCAAGATAACTACAGGCATGGGGCTCAGTCAGAAATAATCTGATGGCTTTGACATCCGGTGAAATATCTCTGGACATAATAGTGCTGCTTAAATTTGTGAAGGCTATAGTGTCAGTTTAAACCCACGCAGGGTTTATGCTCAAAATTCCATTCAAAAGGTTTATCTTTCAATGCAGTTAGCTTGCCCAGAAAATCTGCTCTTGGAATGGTTACTGCCCCCATTGAAAGCAGATGATTATTACTGACCTGGCAATCAATCAAACAACGTCCCCCTTGGCGGCTCATTATTTCGGCGAGCGTTACAAGGGCGATTTTGGATGCGTCTCTAACCAGACTGAACATAGATTCGCCACAAAAAACACGTCCTACCAGTACGCCATATAGCCCACCGACCAATACCCTGTCTTGCCAGATTTCAACCGAGTGTGCATGACCTTCCCGATGAAGTGCATTGTAGGCGTGCTTCATTTCATGGGTTATCCAGGTTCCACTGAGGCTGTTGGATCTGAGGGCTGCGCAGAGTTCAATGACTGAAGAAAAAGCTGTATTAATACGTACTTCACAGTCACTACGTTTTAGCGATTTTTTTAATGACCGTGAAATGTGCATCTGTTCCGGATAAATAATTGCTCTGGGGTCTGGCGACCACCACAATATGGGCTGTCCATGCTCATACCACGGGAAAATACCCTGACGATATGCCGATAAAAGAGTGTCTGATTTCAGGTTTCCGCCAATGGCCAGCAGCCCTTCCGGTTCCTTCAGTGCATTTTCCGGGTGAGGGAAAACCGGGTCATTTTGATTGAGGAACGTTGGCTTTTCGTGCATTTTATCAATCTAATGCATCAAGGTATTTTTCCGCGTCCAACGCAGCCATACAACCTGAACCTGCAGAGGTGACTGCCTGACGATATACATGATCAGCCACATCTCCCGCAGCGAAGACACCCTCCATACTGGTGGCTGTGGCGTTTCCATCGCTGCCTCCATGAACAACGATATAACCATTTTTCATCTCGAGTTGGCCCGAAAAAATATCCGTATTTGGTTTGTGGCCGATAGCAATAAATACTCCAGACACCGCCAGGTGTGAAGCTTCGTCATCGAGTGTGCTCCGAGCGCGGAGACCAGTGACCCCCGTATCATCACCTAACACCTCATCCAGAGTGTGATTCCACAGGAGTTTGACATTCCCATTTTTGGCCCGATCAAATAATTTATCCTGTAATATTTTTTCGGAACGCAGGGTGTCCCGTCGATGAATCAGCGTGACTTCGCTACAAATATTTGACAGATACAGCGCTTCCTCGACGGCGGTGTTCCCACCGCCAATGACGGCGACCTTTTGACCACGGTAAAAAAAGCCATCACAGGTAGCACAGGCACTGACGCCTTTACCCATAAAAGCTTCTTCCGAAGGCAATCCGAGATACTGTGCTGAGGCCCCAGTGGCGATAATCAGTGCATCACAGCTGAAGGTCTGGTTTCCCTTGAGCAGGAAAGGACGCTGATTCAGGTCAACACTTTCAATATGATCAAAGATGATTTTGGTATCAAAACGCTCCGCATGGGCCTGCATTCGCAACATCAGGTCCGGTCCCTGTACACCCTCGGCATCACCTGGCCAGTTATCCACATCAGTGGTCGTGGTCAGCTGGCCCCCTTGCTGCATACCGGTAACAATGACAGGGTTCAGGTTGGCGCGAGCAGCATAGACAGCTGCTGTATATCCGGCTGGTCCGGAGCCAAGAATGATGAGTTTATGGTGTTGTACAGCCGACATATTCAGGTTTCTCAAAAAAATTGGATTTCAGTTCTATAAATAGCCTTTGTCTATCATAGACAAGGGAACGCGACAGATAAAATAGCATTTCTCTATAAGGGAAATATACTGGGAATATGCGACATAGCGCTGCTGGTATTTCAACTTACTGCCATTACAATAGCGAACAGCAATGAATAACCTGGATGGCCCAGTTGAGTAGAGATAAGCAGCAATCAAAATCCCGTGATCAAAGTGGTCGGCAACCGCTCTCCAGAGCACAGCTGATTCTCAAAGAGGGTGCGTTAATTGGCTGGCTGGCAATCTGCGCATATCTATTGCTGGCGTTCATCAGTTATACCCCGAAAGACCCCGGTTGGTCTCATACGGGTGCCGTGAACAGTGTAGAAAATGCTGCAGGACCGATGGGCGCCTGGTTGTCAGATGTATTTTTTTCGCTCTTTGGTTATATCTCCTATCTCTTCCCGGTTTTATTGGCAGTGCGGGCATGGGGTGTCTTTCGCGCCTACCGCCAGCAGCAGGGTGGCTTTGACGGTGTTGTCTTTGCGTTGCGGATCCTTGGTCTGATTCTTGTGATGGCCTGTGCAACGTCCCTCGCTGCTCTGCACTACGGTAGCGTGTCAACTTCACTACCTTTCGGGGTCGGCGGGATTCTGGGCTCCTCTGTCTCTGCAGCTGCTTCTACGGCTTTTAGTTTTATTGGCAGCACATTAATTTTACTGGCGATTTTTTTATTCGGCCTCACTGTATTTACAGATTTATCGTGGATGGCGCTAATTGATGGTGCAGGGCGACTCACCCTGCGAGCAATTGAGTTGGCACGTCACACACTGGCCAATTATAAAGCTCGCCGCGAAGAAGCTCGCCACGCTGAGGTCGCCCAATCACACCGGCGAGAGGTCAAAGCCAAAAGGGCGGCAAAAGAGGCCACGCGTATCCCACCCACCATTCAGACGCCTGTGAGGCAGGAATCTGTTAGTGTTCGCGTGCAAAAAGAACGTCAAAGTCCACTTTTTGATGAGCCGGTCAGTGGCAGCTTACCGCCGATTAATCTGCTGGATAAAGTTGATAAAAGTGGTGATAAAGGTTATTCGAGGGAATCCCTTGAAGCGATGTCCAGACAACTGGAGGTAAAGCTCCAGGATTTTGGGATCAGTGCCGAAGTAGTTGAGGTCTTACCGGGACCGGTCGTCACCCGTTTTGAACTACAGCCTGCCGCAGGTGTAAAAGCGAGCAGAATCAGTAATCTGGCAAGAGATTTGGCACGTTCTCTGGCAGTTGTCAGCGTCAGGGTTGTGGAGGTGATCCCGGGGAAATCGGTAGTTGGCATCGAAATACCCAACGAACACCGTGAAATTGTACGTCTCGGAGAAGTGTTGTCTTCAGATACCTATGAGCACGCCAAATCTCCACTGACACTGGCTCTGGGCAATGATATCTCCGGTTTTCCGGTTGTGGCTGACCTGGGCAAAATGCCTCATCTGCTGGTGGCGGGCACCACCGGTTCAGGAAAGTCGGTTGGCATCAATGTGATGCTGTTGAGCCTTCTCTACAAGGCCGGCCCGGAGGAAGTGCGGTTGATTCTAGTGGACCCCAAGATGTTGGAGCTATCGGTATACGAGGGTATCCCTCATTTATTGACGCCGGTGATCACAGACATGAAAGATGCTGCCAGCGGTCTGCGCTGGTGCGTTGGGGAAATGGAGCGTCGCTATAAATTGATGTCTGCCATGGGTGTGAGGAACCTGGCCGGATTTAATCGCAAGGTGGCCGATGCTGTTGCCGCAGGAAAATCCGTACCAGACCCGCTATGGCGTGCTGATGAAAATGCCAGCCTGTTTTCGGAAGAAGGTGGTCAAACGCCACCGGATCTTGAAAAACTGCCCTATATTGTGGTGGTCATTGACGAGTTTGCCGACATGATGATGATTGTCGGCAAAAAAGTCGAACAGCTGATCGCCCGTATCGCGCAAAAGGCGAGGGCAGCGGGGATTCATTTGATTCTTGCCACCCAGCGTCCATCGGTCGATGTTATAACGGGTCTGATCAAGGCAAATATACCGACTCGCATCGCATTCCAGGTCTCTTCCAAAATTGATTCAAGGACCATTCTCGACCAGGGAGGAGCAGAACAGCTGTTGGGGCATGGCGATATGCTGTATCTGCCTCCGGGCACCAGTGTCCCAATTCGGGTGCATGGCGCTTTCGTGGATGACCATGAGGTCCATAAAGTAGTTGCAGACTGGAAGCGCCGGGGAGAACCCCAATATCTCGATGAGATCACGGACGAGGGGGCAACCAGCTCTATTCTGGTCCCCGGATTTTCTTCAGAAGGTGGCGATGCTGATAGTGATGGCGAGTCCGACCCACTGTATGACGAAGCGGTGGCTATTGTTCTGAAAACACGCAAGGCGTCTATTTCATCTGTGCAGAGAAAATTGCGCATTGGCTACAACCGTGCTGCAAGACTGATAGAACAGATGGAAGTTTCAGGTGTGGTGAGTGAAATGGGTACCAACGGTAATCGTGAGGTTCTGGCTCCCGGAGCTGGAAGGGATTAGTGGGCATCATCATGGGGCTAGCACCGTTGAATCCAGCCAAAGTGAATAAACTTGTTCGGTTAGTGCACCTATTTTTTTTGCTGTCGGTCTGTTGTGTATCATATGCAGAGAATCAGGCAGATGCCGCTCAAAAACTGCGCGCAATACTGACGGATATGAGCACGCTGGATGCCGAGTTTATCCAGATAGTTTATTCCCCTGAAGGTGATCGCCTGCATGAAACTTCTGGCCAACTCCATGCCTCCAGACCGGGACAGGTGCGATGGGAAACTGCACCGCCCATGGAGCAATTGCTTGTTTCTGACGGTACAACGCTCTGGCTGTTTGATCCCGACCTCGAGCAGGTAACAATTCGATCCTTCAGCGACGATCTGGCCAAAACGCCGGCGGTACTTTTTGTTGGTGATCTGGCTGCAGTGGAACAAACTTATCGGGTCTCGGTGACGTCTGACCAGCTGACGGTTTTTACTTTGATTCCTCTGACAGACGACAACCTCTATGAAAAGCTGACGCTCAGTTTTGACAGGAAGAAACCTACTGGCATGAAACTCTGGGATGGGCTGGGCCAGCGCACTGAAATTGAGTTCTCGAGTACCGAAATAAATCGTCCCATATCTCCGGCGTTGTTCACATTTATACCGCCGGAGGGGGTTGATATTCTCCGCGATGAATAGTGATCTGTTCGCCCAGAATATCGCTCAGCCATTGGCAGCTCGGATGCGCCCACGCTCTCTGGATGAGTTTGCCGGTCAAGGGCATTTGATAGGTGAAGGGCGTGCGCTCCGCGAAGTTATACAGCGCGGTCAATTGCACTCCATGGTGTTTTGGGGGCCGCCGGGAGTTGGCAAAACAACTCTGGCACGCTTGGTAGCCAGCTCTGTGGATGCCCACTTTGAGGCGATCTCAGCTGTTTTGGTCGGCGTAAAAGAGATCAGGGCCGCTATTGCCCATGCCCAGCAGATCCGTGACCAGCAATCGCGCCGAACAATCCTTTTTGTTGATGAAGTGCATCGTTTTAATAAGTCGCAGCAGGATGCATTTTTACCCTACGTGGAAGATGGTACTGTGGTGTTGATTGGCGCAACCACGGAAAATCCGTCTTTTGAGCTGAATAATGCATTGCTGTCGCGCTGTCGGGTCTACGTTTTGCGTGGGCTCGATACTGTGCAGCTGATACGTATTATTCAGCATGCCCTGAACGATATAGAAAGAGGCCTGGGCCAACGAAAGCTCGACATTGCGGAGGATGCAGCAGGGTTATTAGTGGCTGCGGCCGATGGCGATGCCAGAAAAGCCCTTAACTTGCTGGAGATTGCCAGTGATCTGGCAAATAACGGACAGATCACCCGGGATGCCGTAGAAGAAGTATTGCTGGGCGATACACGACGTTATGATAAAGGTGGGGAGTACTTCTATGATCAGGTTTCCGCACTTCACAAGGCTGTGAGAGGCTCATCGCCAGATGCTGCGCTCTATTGGTATACACGAATGCTCGATGGCGGTTGTGACCCACTGTACGTCGCTCGGCGTGTGGTAAGAATGGCCAGTGAGGATGTCGGTAACGCCGACCCCAGGGCTTTGAGTATTGCCCTTGACGCATGGCAAGCCCAGGAGCGCTTGGGAAGTCCGGAGGGAGAACTGACGATTGCCCAGGCTATCCTCTATCTGGCAGTCGCCCCCAAGAGCAATGCTGTTTATCAGGCCTTTAATCAGGCCAAGGATGATGTGCGTAGCATGCCAAGCCATGATGTCCCCCTGCATTTACGGAATGCACCCACCGCCCTTATGAAATCCCTTGATTACGGTGCAGACTATCGCTATTCGCACAATGAAGCGGACGCGTATTCGCCGGGAGAAAATTATTTTCCCAAGGCACTCAAAGACAAGCAGTACTATTTCCCTTCAGATCGGGGACTTGAAAAACAGATCGCCGAAAAACTGCGTCATCTGAGAAAACTTGATGAAGCGGGTACTGTTAAACGTTATCAGGGGAATGACTAATGCAATGGCTGGCAGTTGCGGCTGGCGGAGCCTTGGGAGCAATGGCCCGCTTTGGAGTGAACTCATTGGTCTTTCCTCTGCTGGGTAATCGCTTTCCTCTCGGCACATTACTCGTTAATGTGGCAGGCTCCGTGCTGATGGGTATTTTTTACGTACTTATCATAGAGCGTGGACTACTGCCGACTGCGTTGCGGGATCTGTTAATGGTAGGTTTCATTGGCGCATTCACGACATTTTCCGCCTTCTCGCTTGATGCGCTTGCTTTGTGGCAAAATGGTCACCTTGCGCTGGCTGGCGCCTATGTTGTCCTGAGCCTTGCCTTGTGTCTGGCCGGAACTCTGGCTGCCATTGTGCTGACCCGTTTGCTTTAGGAATTTCCCTTCCCATGCTGGATCCAAAATACGTTCGTTCCCATTCGGAAACCGTGGCCGCTGCACTGGCAGTAAAGGGTTTCACTTTTGATGTTGAAAAAATCAATCAACTTGAAGCATTGCGCCGCAACCTTCAAGAGAAAGCCCAATCACTGCAGACCGAGAGAAATGCCTACGCCAAATCCATGGGCAAGGCAATTGCAGAGGTCAAGGCTCGCGGCGAAGATATTGCGCCTCTCAAGGAGAAGGGTGAGGCGTTAAAAATTGCTGCCCTGAAAGCCGATGAGGCTCTCGACGCCGTCCAGTGCCAACTGGATGATTATTTACGCAATGTGCCCAATATCCCGGACAAGGAAGTCCCCCCCGGCAAGTCAGAAGAAGACAATGTAGAGGTTCGCCGCTGGGGCCAACCAAGAACCTTTGACTTTGAGGTGAGGGACCATGTGGACCTTGGGGAGCGTTGTGGCCTGCTCGATTTTGCAACAGCCACCAAGATTACCGGTTCGCGCTTTGCTGTTATGCGAGGTGATATCGCCCGGTTACACCGTGCACTTATCCAGTTCATGCTGGACACTCACACACTCGGGCATGGTTACCAGGAAATCAACGTGCCGTACATTGTCAACAGTGAGTCATTATTTGGTACAGGACAATTGCCGAAATTTGAGGAAGATCTCTTCAAGCTAACCGATGATCGCGATTTTTATCTGATCCCGACAGCCGAAGTTCCCGTGACCAATATCTTTCGTGACGCTATTCTGGATGTATCTCAACTACCGGTAAAGTTTGCCTGCCACAGTCCCTGTTTCCGCAGTGAAGCGGGCAGCTATGGCAAGGATACGCGCGGTATGATACGTCAGCATCAATTTGAAAAAGTAGAGCTGGTCCAGTTTGTTCACCCGGAAAAATCCACGGAAACACTGGAGCAGCTCACCCAGCACGCAGAGGTTGTGCTGCAAAAACTGGAACTGCCGCATCGAACCATTATCCTTTGTGGAGGTGATCTGGGATTTTCTGCTGCTCGCACTTATGACATTGAGGTGTGGTTGCCATCCCAGCAGCGTTATCGGGAAATATCTTCCTGTAGCAACTTCCGCGATTTTCAGGCCCGGCGTATGCAGGCCCGCTGGCGCAATCCAGACACTGGCAAACCGGAATTACTGCACACCTTGAATGGATCTGCACTGGCAGTAGGCCGCACGCTGCTGGCCGTGATGGAAAACTATCAGCAGTCCGACGGCACCATTGCTGTTCCGATGGTGCTGCAATCCTACATGGGTGGTCAAATCAGCATTGGCTGATTTGATGCCATCGGCCAAGAATAAACTATGAATTTTCTACCGCTGTTTCATGATTTGCGTGGTAGGCGCTGCGTCATGGTGGGCGGCGGCGAAATCGCCCTGCGAAAACTGCGCCAGTTAATTGCTGCTGGTGCCGCTATTGAGGTGATTGCGCCCGAAATTAGCCCGTCGATACGAAATCTGGCTCCGGAACAGCCCCTGACATTGACTTGTCGCAAGTTTGAAGATAGCGATCTCAACGGGGCAGTTCTTGTTATTGCGGCTACTAATGATACAGCTGTTAACAGGCGTGTTTCGGAGCTGGCCCAGGCGAGTAATATAGCTGTCAATGTGGTAGATAGTCCCGAACTGTGTAGCGTTATTTTTCCCTCTATCGTCGATCGATCCCCAATACAGATCGCTATCAGCAGTGCCGGCACGGCACCAGTGCTGGCAAGAATGTTGCGCACCAGGCTCGAATCCTCCATGCCTGCCGCTTATGGCAAACTTGCTGCACTGGCGGGGAAATACCGTGAGCAGGTGAAGCACAAGATAGCTGACGGTATTTCCCGGAAGGCTTTTTGGGAGGATGTTTTTGATGGTGACATTGCCGAATTGGTGTATGCAGAAAAAATAAGTGAGGCAGAAAGCCGCATCCAGCAAAAACTGTCTAACCCGACCTCGAACAAGCTCGGAGAGGTGTATCTTGTGGGCGGTGGGCCGGGAGATCCCGATCTGCTCACATTCCGTGCTCTGCGTTTGATGCAGAAGGCAGACATCGTCCTTTACGATCGATTGGTTTCAAAGGAAGTGCTGGCACTGGTGCGCCGAGATGCAGTATTGATTTATGTGGGAAAAACGGCCGGAGACCATCCGGTCACTCAGGACAATATCAATGAAAAGCTTGCTGAGTTCGCTCTACAGGGCAAGCGTGTCCTACGGCTAAAAGGAGGTGACCCCTTCATTTTTGGCCGGGGTGGCGAGGAGATCTCACATCTTGCGGAGCAAGGGATCCCTTTTCAGGTGGTGCCGGGTATCACGGCGGCTTCAGGTTGCGCCAGCTATGCAGGAATGCCCCTGACACACAGGGACTTCGCTCAATCAGTTCGTTTTATAACGGGTCACCTGAAGGAAAACTCTCTGGACCTGAACTGGCAGGATCTTGTTTCACCCAATCAGACCCTGGTGTTTTATATGGGGCTCAGTGGACTGGAGAGTATTTGCCGGGAATTGATTCGACACGGAAAAGCGCCCGAAACCCCGGCAGCTTTGATAGAAAAGGGGACAACTGTCAACCAGCGGGTATTTGTTGGAGACTTAAAAACCTTGCCAGAGATGGTTCGCGACGCCAATGCCAAGGCCCCCACCTTGATCATTGTGGGTGATGTGGTCAAACTTCATGAGAAGCTGTCCTGGTTTAAACAATGAATCCGAAAATGAGGAGAAATCATGGCTGACCATGATGTTGACCTGTTTGTAATTGGTGCTGGTTCTGGTGGAGTAAGGACTGCGCGGATGTGTGCCCAGCAAGGGTTGCGGGTCATGGTTGCTGAATCCCAGTACCTGGGTGGTACCTGCGTCAATGTTGGCTGTGTTCCGAAAAAACTTTTTGTATATGCATCATCTTTCCGTGAAGAGTTTCGAGCTGCCAAAGGGTTCGGCTGGAATGTAGGCGAATCAAATTTTGACTGGCCAACGCTTCGGGACAATAAAAATCGTGAGATTCAGCGGCTGAACGATATCTATGGCAATTTGCTTGAGAAAGCCGGTGTCGAACTGGTAGAGGGTTGGGCAAAAATACTCGACCCAAATAGTGTTGAGGTAAATGGCCAGATTTATCAATGTAAAAAAATATTGATTGCCACCGGCGGCACACCCTTCGTGCCAGAATTTCCCGGTAGAGAGTATGCCATCACGTCCAACGAGGCTTTTTATCTGGATAATCTCCCGGATCGCATTGTAATTGTTGGTGGCGGGTATATCGCCATTGAATTTGCCGGCATATTTAACGGGCTCGGGGTTGAAACTCATTTGCTCTATCGCGGTGATCTGTTTCTTCGCGGTTTCGATCTGGATATACGTAAAATACTAAAGGAAGAAGTTGAAAAACAAGGTATTAAATTATATTTCTCAACTGATATCGAGAAAATAGAGGCGGTGAGTGATGGTCTATTCACGGCACGACTAAATAACGGTGGCAGCATTGAAGCTGGATTAATCATGTATGCGACGGGTCGTCGCCCCAATATCGATAACCTTGGCTTAGAAAATACCGTGGTAGAAACCCAGTCGAATGGCGCGATTATCGTAGACGACTATTTTCAAACAGCAGAGCCATCCATTTATGCTATCGGTGACGTAATCGGTCGAGTTGAGCTAACACCCGTCGCAATTAATGAAGGGATGGCGCTGACCAAAACACTGGTCACCGGTGTACCCACAACGATTGACTATACAAATATTCCCACAGCGGTGTTTAGCCAACCGAATACGGCATCTGTTGGATTAACCGAGGAGCTGGCTAGGCAACAATATGGCGAAAACCTGCGTATCTATCGCAGCAAATTCAGAGCGATGAAAGAGACTCTGGGTGGCGGAGACGGAAAAGTCTTCATGAAACTGATCGTCGTAAATGATACCGACAAAGTTGTTGGTTGCCACATGGTTGGTGAGGGTGCTGGTGAGATCATACAGGGATTCGCCATTGCAGTAAAAATGGGTGTTACCAAGGCGGATTTCGATGCCACTATCGGAATTCATCCTACGGCGGCTGAAGAATTCGTGACCATGCGTGAATCAACATAGCTCACACCTGATAGTGTTGGCAGGCTGAGAGGGCACCGCGCTGGGCTACACGTTTGATTCTCTCCCAATGTGGCCACCTCGATCACCTGGGTTGGAAGAACTGGGAGATCCGTGCTGGCCGGCTTTACTTTAACGAGTTGTCCTGGCGTCACTGGTGGCAACCGCAACACCTGGTTATGCCTTTGTTCGGCGTTAAAGACGTTTCCATCGTCGAACCGGCACAGACTGCCAATGTGGCAGGGCTGATTTCACTGCACAAACCGGCATTGGCGCTCTAGGCCTGGCTTTCCGGCCTTTTCGGCTATTTTATATATGCGCATAATGTATATTATGTTAAATTAAATTGCTCAATAGACTCTTGAGTCTGCCCTGACATAAGTATCGAGTTAACAACCTACTCTCAATTGACGTGATTGAATGGAAACCAGGCTGATGTTCTGGCAAAATTTCGGCTGGTTGTTTTTTAGACTAACCGTTGAGAGCCACTGCTCCCTTTCTATCTCGCGATACCTTATACAGGTGCAATAATGTCGTTCAATAGCTTTCCTGATCCAAAATTGATTGCTCAGTTATCCGCAAAAATGCTGATTGAAATTGGTGCAATCAACTTTCGCCCAAATGATCCCTTCAAATTAACATCAGGAAAAACCAGCCCTGTTTACATTGACTGCAGGAAAATTATTTCGTTTCCACGTGTCAGATCGACGCTGATGGATTTCGGTGCTTCGACGATCCTCCGCAATATCGGTTTTGAGTCTATTGATAGTATTGCGGGTGGTGAAACAGCAGGAATTCCTTTTGCCGCCTGGCTCGCGGAGCGTTTGTCCTTACCCATGCAATACGTACGAAAAAAACCCAAGGGGTTTGGCCGCGATGCCCAGATTGAAGGCGATCTGAAGGAAGGTTCGAGAGTTCTACTGGTTGAGGATCTAACCACAGACGGTGGCAGCAAAATCAAATTTTGCCAAGCCCTCCGTGAGGCTGGTGCTGATGTTAGCGACACATTTGTTATCTTTTTTTATGACATATTTCCGGATACGCGTAAAAACCTGAGCGAAATTGGTATCAATTTACACCACTTAACTTCCTGGTGGGACGTTCTGGAGGTCTGCAAAGCGGAGAATCTCATGGACAGCAAGTCTATTGCCGAAATTGAATCCTTTCTTCATTCACCCGTCGAATGGTCTCACACGCATGGCGGGCTATAAAAGTAATTAATAAAACTCTTTAATTCATTGAATTAAAAAATATTTTTTAATTTTTATAGTCCATTTAGGCTGTAGTCGTGGATGTAATCGATCTGCCCTTGAAATCCCAGTAGATAGAGCGCGAGCCTGTCGTCTGCATAGTGGGCGAAAACCTTGAGCATTGTTTTGTCATCCTTGGCGAAATCAGAACGATATTGGCTAAAGATACCCGCTGCTGTCAGTTTTCCATTTTTCAGAGTGACGCCATTTTGTTTGTTGATGAAATCACGACCTGATTGCTTCAACAGGGATTGAACATTTTTTCCCGTAAATGCCTGAGGCAATAAACCTGGGCACGTCATATCCGCACAATTCAGACCGAAGTGAATCGTATGATCTTTCCATATAGGTCGAAGAATACGATTTTCAATATCACTTAGGCTTACCGGTTTATCCGCCACCTGAATAAGCGGCTTGTTCAGGAGACTACCCCCACTCTTTTGGTTGTCGATATCCTTGATACTTTTTATGGGATAGTTTTCTGCAATGAGTTTGACGGTCAATGCGTTATAAAGGTTTAGCCAATAGGCTTTTTGCTCGGCACGACTGTAGTTGCGTGGATCAATTTTTGTGAGAGATGCAATGTAATCCGACAGATGCTTCTGTTCGGTTTTACCCACTGAACCATAGCGGAAACGATTTACCCCCTGCCCCGTATTGACAACATGGGTACCTAACAGTTGATTCCATTGCCGATGGTCTACCGTGTCCCGATTATATTCATTGCTTTTTGCCCAGAACATCCAGGATTGCTCTGGCTGGGCAGCAATTGTCTGAGATGCAGCTAATAAGCCGGCCAATGATAGAACTATAACTGAGGGCTTAAGCTTCATTCTGGCTACCTGTCGGTTGATGGTGTTGTTATTGTGCTTTGATACCATCAACACCATTATCATACACTATGAACCCGTTTATCTGTGAATTGCATCTTAATGAAACAATTGAGTGTGTCCCAAATATTGGCCGTAGATAAAGAACATATCTGGCACCCCTATTCGTCACTGGCAAACCCTGTACCGACCTACCCTGTGACAAGGGCGGACGGCGTAAGGCTCTTCCTTGCTGATGGACAAATACTGATCGATGGCATGTCTTCCTGGTGGTGCACAATTCATGGCTACAACCACCCTGCCCTCAATTCAGCGCTGATTGAGCAGGCTGGCAAAATGTCCCACGTGATGTTTGGCGGCATCACCCACGAACCTGCAGTCAGGCTTGCACAAACATTAGTCGATCTTACTCCAGACGGTCTTGATAAGGTTTTTTTCTCGGATTCAGGTTCTGTCAGTATAGAAGTGGCCATGAAAATGGCCATTCAGTATTGGCATTCTCTGGGAGAG
>NZ_CBFHYF010000042.1:0-14913 GCF_965660005.1 Porticoccus sp. | reverse complement strand
CTCTCGGGTTAACGATGAGCCAAAACCATCTCTTAGACAAACAGGCTAGTTAGTCCAACTTCTGCTGACGGGATACAATCAAGGCCAGTATATAAACCGGGCAGAGGCCCGGTTTTTTAATTTTATGGCCTGCAGTTGATGCGCGAATTGTGAGTTACTTGCAAACCAGCTGTGGCGCAGCAAGCCACGGGATGCCTTTGTCTGGACTGAGATAGGAATGCTGCCGATAGGTGGTGTTAAAAATGTCCCAGTGGCGTTCAGTCATTGCGGGCATGTGTCGACGCATCTGGTTTATATCATGTCTGGAGGCCTGACTGATGGATAACCGTCGACGGCATTTTTCCAGATCGATCAGTGCGACATCAATTTCACTGCCATGCTCCTGGTTCTGGCGAAAGAAAATGTGTTTGTCATAGAGACAGCCGTGTTGCCATCGGTTATTGTGGAGCCTTGGCAGAATTTCGCCAAGTTTTTGCGAGAGGGCATCGAGTGTCTCCTTTCTCACAGAATGGTCGGTTACTCTCTTGTGCCACGCCTCAACGCTTGAAAATCCAGTCAGTTCCCGAGTCACAAGAATTGCCTGAACAGCTCCCTGTTGAAGGCGTGTTTGCGAGAAGACAACTTCCGGAGTTCCAATGCCCAGCGAGTGACATATGCTGAGACGATGGGTTTCGCGGGCTGTGGTGGCGTAGCCAAGCGGATGTCTGAGACTGCGACAGGTATGGTCCGTCTGCTTTTTGACGTAGTAGGTGGCTCCATTTATTTTACATCGCTGTACACCACTAATCCCTCCCCGACGATGATTCGGCTCTTCAACCCAGGAACCCTCCGTTTCCCACCAGTAGTCGAAATCCCCAGTCGCTTGAACAGCCCTTGATAAGGTATTGATCATTATTGTTATTCTTTTTCCGGATACAGATGCATATTAAAACTGTTACAAAGAAATTACACAAAAATCCCTAAAAAAGCAAAGCACAGAGCCAAGAAAAATGCTCTCAGTTACCCATGGGCATGGGTCGTCTCAAAGCGATTGATCGAGCCGCTCTCTTTGCGAAGGGTTTTATTTGATTCGATTCCGGTTTACTTTGTTGCGTTACTTTTTTCCGCAACAAGCGTCGCCAGTCAATAGGTTTGCAAGCTGCGTGCGAAGATACAGAGATAGATTCCCTGAATAACCAGAGAGGTAGGTTTATGCGGTTATTGCATACCATGCTGCGGGTGAGGAACCTGGATGCGTCCATCCGCTTTTATACCGATGTGCTGGGAATGCGCCTGCTGCGTCGCAAGGATTTCCCCGATGGTCGTTTTACGCTCGCATTTCTGGGCTACGGCGATGAGTCGGAAAATACGGTCCTTGAACTGACCCATAACTGGGATGTATCCACTTACAATCTCGGTGATGCCTATGGGCATATTGCTATCGGGGTGGAAGATGTCTATGCCGCCTGTGAGCGTATTCGTACATCGGGGGGAAAGGTGATCAGGGAGCCGGGTCCAATGAAACATGGCTCAACCGTGTTGGCCTTTGTGGAAGACCCGGATGGCTACAAAATTGAACTGTTGTCGGATAGTTGAGGCTTTGGAAACTTGATCTGCCTTCCTAAAATTCATATTCAATTAGAAGCCGCAGCGTATTGTTGGCACTTTTATCATCCAGACCAAACAGGAAACCGGCTTCCCAGTGCAGGCTGCGCCTTACGCCGGTTTGTATGTTTCCCATTAGTACGGGCCCCAGCGCAAGGGTCTGCTCATTAGCATAGAGCTCCAGTGCCGGCTCAATCCAGCGTGACAGGCGATACCGTGTTTGCAGGCCCAGTGATGTTTCAATTTCATCTTCAATGTCCTGGCCCCATTCCTGGCTGACGATTACGTTGGCTGTCCCACTCCAGCGGCCCCATTCCTTTTCGGCGAGAATACCGGTGGAAAACTCCCAGATATTTTCTCTCGCCTGTTTTTCCAGTTCGAACAGGAGACCCCAATCTGCCCAGTATTCCCCTTGCTCAGTGATTTGCCATTTGGCTTCCACTTCATAAGCTTCCAGTGAAAAACCGTCGTTCTCGGCCCTATCACCGGTCAGATAGACTTCACCAAACCAGCGGTCCCCAAAAGCCCGGCCGTAGGATAAACGATGCAGTTGGCGGTGATCCGGTTGATCCGGCTGGTCGTCCTGGTAGATCGCACGCCACTCCAACTCCTGCTCCAGGGCGTCCACATAGGGGTGGTAGATTTTATCAACAGCATTACCGTCAGCACGCGGTATCACCGGGACGATGAGGCAGAATAAGATACTTGACCATCGGACCATGAAGCCGGGGGTGGGTTGGTAGATAGCATTCATGCTATTTGTCACCCATATTTTTGCGATGGCTGAAAAAACCGCTGACACGACCTGATGTGGCGGCAGTACTGACAAACAGAAAGCCAAGACCGTATGCAACTGTCTGAAAAAGTGACGGCGTGGCTTCATAGCCGACCAGGGCGTAGAGTAAATGCCCCGGGATGGAATCCTCCGGCAGCCATTTTGAGCTGTCCCACAGCACCGGAGAATAACCGATCCAATCCGCTTGAGTCAGCAGTAGGGTTGCCTGAGACGCCATGGTTCCACCAATGAGCGCCAGCAATAGCATACAGGTGCAGAAAATCCATCCCGCAGGCAGGCTGAGCAAACTGAAGTACAGCAAAATTCCTGCGCTGAGCCCGATCCCGGCGCCGATTCCCGCGCCGATAAATGTCGGCTGAACACTCTCCTGATGATGGAGTATCCCGCCCAGATAAATCACGATTTCAGCGCCTTCCCGGCTGAGTGCAAGGGCGACGCAAAGGGACATCAGGTAGGGCAGCGAATGCCTTGACCGTGGCAGGGGCGACGTTGAACAGAGTCCGATCAATGCCAGCAGGCTCAGGACGAAAAGCATGATACTGGCGATAAGAACTTCCTGACCTGCATAGTTTAACCATTCAGAAATCGTGGCCAGATTGACCGATAAAATGAGGGCACCAAACCCGCCCAATATCATCCCGACCGGGAGCCAGCGGGCGCTGAGTTGCAGGTGCCGAGACAGCACCAGCAGGATACTTACCAGTAGCGCGGCCTCCAGTATTTCCTGAAGTATCAGTACGACTGAATTGAGAAACATACCGGTCTCATTCTGCAGTTTGCTGTGCGACAGCCACTATTTTCCCCTGAGCGGTTTTCGGGTAGAACTCACCAAAAAACGGATACTCTCCGGGTGGGAGTGGACCAATGAAAATGACCGCTTTACGGTGTCCGGGAATCACTTTTTCACGGTTGAGTTCATAGCTTTCAAATTCTTCTGGTGTCGGATCCTCGTTGATCACCAGCAACTTGATTTTTGTATTGGCCGGAACTTCCAGCCTGTCTGGAAAGAAGAGATGATTGCGGATTCTGAGCTCGACTATGGACGTGTCTGCATAACTGGTACCGCCAATTCCAAGGGCAAATACCAGAAGCATAAAAAAATGGCCAGGATTTTTACTGATCATCTAGCCACCTGCCCGATTAAAAATGATGACAAAGGCTGCGCCACTGGCAAAGCAGGACCGCGTTATTTCGATCCGGGCGCCGTGCAAATCGGCTATATGACGGACAATGGTCAGCCCAAGGCCGCAGCCCTGAATTGAAGAACTTCCCAGTTGATTATTCAATCGTCGGAAACGTTCAAAGATTTTATCGTAGTCCTCAGGAGCGATGCCGGGTCCGGCATCCTCAACTTTGAGATAGACCCGATCATCCACGGGATAGACAGTGACGAGAATATTGCCACCTGGGGGAGTGTACTTGTTGGCATTGCTGAGCAGGTTCTGAAGCAGGGCAGTTAATGCAAAGGGGTCGCCTTCTATCATGCAGGCTTCTCCGGCCAGCTCCGCTATCTGTTGCTTACACTCGAATTTATCATGCAGATCTGCGATGACGTCTTGAGCCAGTTGATGAAGGTTGATACGGCGGAAGTTGTGGACGAACTGTTCAGGTGTGGAACGGTACAGTGACAATAGCTGTTCGACTAGATGTTGAATACGGTCTACACCGGCGCGCAATTGTTGGAACGCTTCGTTATCCGGGGAGATATCTTCCTCCAGATTATGCAGCTGAATTTTGAGGGCACTGATCGGTGTGCGCAACTCATGGGCCGCATCCGCAGTAAAATGTTTTTCCCTGTTCAACGCAATGTTGAGACGATGCATTAATGCATTGATGGATTGGCTGACCTGCTGTAATTCGCTTTTCAACGCTGGTAAAACAACTGGCGAGAGATCATCGGCCTGTTTGTTTTTTAGTTGTTCGGAGAGAACTCGAAGGGGTTTGAGACCATGACCAATGATCAACCAGATCAGCAGGCCTGCCAGGGGAATAGCCAGTAATATCGGTAAAATGGCATGGCTGACCACACTTTCTGCCAGCAGATAGCGCAGGTCCATTCGTTCGGCAGTGATGATCCAGTTTTGGTGATCCTGATCGAAATAGACCAGAGTTCGCCAGCGATAGCCGTCAAAATTGGCATGACCAAAACCGGGATAAAAGTCCGTAATGGGTTGTGTGTGCTGAATACCGAAAGAGGCGAGAAGCTCTCCTCCCCGCCATACCTGATAGGCGAGCGTGCTCTCGCCACCGAGGGGCTTTATCGCGTGGCCGGCATAGAGCCGCGCAATCAGTTCTGCGGTCTGTCGTAAATGCTGGTCAAACAGCTTGTTGGCTTCCTGTAAGCTCGAGCTATAGCCCTGCAGGCAGCAACGAAATTGAACAGGGTGAGTACCGCCAGGGTGGCGGCAATCAGGAACAGTCGGATTGATCTCACGTGGTATTGACCTTGTAACCGACACCTCGCACGGTTCTGATGAAGTCAGTGCCCAGTTTCTTCCTGAGGTGGTGTACGTGGACTTCAACCGTATTGCTGCATATTTCCTCCCCCCAGCTGTAGAGTTTGGTTTCCAGCGTGTTTCGGGTCATAACCCGGCCGGCATTTTCCATCAATGCCTTGAGTAACATATATTCCCGGCGTGTCAGCTCCTCGGGTTCACCCCGACAGGTCACTGACTGATTGCTGTTATCCAGAACAACCGGGCCAATGGTGATTTGCGTCGATTTGACGGAGCCGAGGCGGCGCTCAAGCACTCTGAGGCGAGCCAGGAGTTCGCTCATCTCGAAGGGTTTTGCCAGATAATCGTCGGCTCCGGAGTCCAGCCCGGTTACCTTGTCGTGCAGGGTATCTCTGGCTGTCAGGAGCAGTACGGGCAGTCCCGGTGATCGGCTGCGGATTGATTCCAGAACCTTCAGACCACTCATATCCGGTAACCCGATATCCAGAATAATAATGTCCGGTGGCTCCGTTTCCACGACATGGAGACAGGCTCGTCCTGTATCAACGTGATTTACAGAGTAATGCTGTCTACCCAGTGCGGCCTTGAGTCCCTGGGCCAGGGGTTGATCATCCTCTACCAACAGAATTTGCATTTGTGTGAATCAACTTCCCAATTTTTCTTCAATCACGGCGAGCGCCTGGCTGATTTCCTTTTGCCGGCCGGCCGGCATCGGCCAGTGGCCGGTTGAGCCGTGGCGCCGCTTCCCTTGCTTTCAGCAAATAAGCTCGGGCATCCTGGTAACGCTTCTTTGCCATCAGGTAGTCGGCATAAAAGTAATTGCTGTCTATCCCGTCGGGGTTGATAGCCAGGGCCTTAAGCAGCAGTTTTTCCGCTTTTTTGTCGTCGCCGAAACCAATCGGCCAACCCGGTACATGACTGTAGAGCGTACCCAGACTGGTGTAAGCCGAGCCATCCAGAGCCTGGGGATCTATGGCTAGTGCCGCTTCCAGATCGGCTTTCGAGGACTTGGCCAGTGACAGCGCGCCGAGACCGCCTTTGGCCCCCGCATAAGTCGATTTGATGATACCACGCCAGATGAGTGGTGCTGCACTATCGGGGTATTTTGAGACGACCGCGTCGGCCTCGGTTGCGAGCGAGGCAAATGCATCGCTTTGTGCCTTGCCCTCCATCTGATAGTTAACTTCAGCCCAGCGTTTTTGCAGGGTGCTGACCTTGTCTGCGATGCCCGCCCACCCGGAACTGGCGGTAAGCGCAAGCAGCGCCACAGAGCTTGCCACAATGTTTTTAACGGTGTGTTTCATAATGTAAATCTCTAGATATTGATTTTAGTCGTTTCTTGGGTGTTGAGAATTTGTTTGATGAACGGCATTTTTTTTACCAGTGCGTGGTCAACCAGTCTCGGCAGCAGGGCGTTGATTTTCACAAACAGTTTTTCCGGCCATCCCATGAACTCGGCATGCCGGTTGGATCTGATCAGTTTTATCAGCGCATCAGCGACCTGTTGCGGCTGGTCAACGCTGTTGCCCAGGGCGCGGTTTAATGTATTGACGGCTGTGGAATTCAGAGCGGTATCGGTCGCTCTTGGGGCCAGATAAAAGACCTGAACATTGGTGTCGCAGAGCTCCCGGCGCAGCGCTTCGGTAAAGCCCATCAAGCCGGATTTGCTGGCGCAATAGGCAACATAGCCGGGGTGGCCGATGCTGCCGTAGATAGAACCTATGTTGATTACGGCTGACGCCGGTCTGCTGTTCAGCAGAGGGATCAGCTGTTTGGTCAATAACATGGGGGCGACCAGGTTTGTGTTGAGCACCTGTTCGATACTCTCCTCGGATTGGTGTTCAAAGTGTTGAAATGCCATTGTGCCGGCCAGATTGATCAGCAGATCAATGCCGCCACCGTCGATAGACCGCGACAGGATGTCCTGTCGACCCTGCGCGGTTGTGATATCTGCCACAACGATTTGATGCGTTCCCGATAACTGTTCTGCAATCCGGTTTAGTGATCCTGCGTTTCGCCCAACCAGCCTGAGGTTTGCGCCTTCCGCAGCCAGGGAATGGGCTACGGCACAACCGATGCCACCGGTGGCTCCGGTCAGCAAAATTGTTTTGTTGCTCAGCTCCATATCGGGTACCTGTCAGGCGTTGTGTGGAATATTGTGGGAAAAACTGTCAAGCGAACGGAACAGGTCGCCATAGAGTTGATAAAACATCCTGGCCGAGTGGATGATCTGTGCCTGGTCCTGTGGTGAGTCGATGCGGTTCACAAGACATTCAAAAAAGGTGACGTGCGTCTGATCCAGTGAGCCGTGGGAGTACAGATAGGAAAAGGCTTTTTGTGGCAGCCCCAATGTTCCACGGATATTGTCTGCAACGGCTTCGGCAATACTGACGCTGGTGCCTTCAAGTACGTGAACCATGCCAAAGAAGCCCAGAGGATTGACGCGCATGACGGTATCGTAGGCATAGGCAATCATCAGTTCCGTAGCGGGGTGGGGTTGCCCGCGCCTGACTGCATCGCTGTCGTAACCACAGGCGGCAATATCGTTGAGAATCCATTCCTGGTGTCCGAGTTCTTCCTCAATATATTCTGCGACTGCCAAACGCAACCACTCCCGTTCCTCCGGTAACCGGGAGCCCACTGCCATCAGTAGCGGCACGGTGTGTTTGACATGATGGTAGGCCTGTTGCAGAAATCCCACATAGTCGTCGAGGTTGATGAGACCCTGCAGGGCCCGCTGGATAATGGGCGCAGTAAACAGGTGGTTTTTATCTGCGTCGGTTTCTGTTGTCAGCCGGTCGAAAAAAGATAGGGATATCAATGAGTTCATAGGGTTGATTCCTCAACAGGCATGTCGTAAAGCCGGTTTATCCGGGTGGCATAATGTCGGGCAATGGCTGCCCGTTTTGGCCGACCGTTGTCCGTTATGAGTGCCGGGTTTTTTGTCAGTAATGTAGGCAATCGATTCCAGTTCAGGATGTGTGCGTAATCCGGGAGCTGTTGGTTGATTCGCTCGATCGCGGCCTCTATCTCCTGGTCCGAGGTATTGCTGTCCCTCGTCGATAACAGTGCCACACAGTGAGGTTTGGCATCGCCGAAGACCACGAAGTCTGCAAACAGTGGATTGGCAAGAAATTCGGATTCCACCCACTCCGGGTTAATGTTGCGACCGTAACTGGAAATCAGCAGATTGTTGCGCCGCCCGAGAATATGCAGGAAGCCTCTGGCGTCCAGATAGCCGAGATCCCCTGTGTGAATAGCCTGCTGTCCCCAGCTTGAGGGGGTATTGGCATAGCCGAGTATGGCGTTGCCACTGACCACAATTTCCCCATTGACAATTTTCATATGCAGGTGCGGCAGAGGTTTTCCACAACTACCGGTAGCCTGATCGCGGGGTGTATTCAGACTCACGACAGAGGCGCATTCTGACAAACCGTAGCCCTGATAAGCTGGGATACCTGACAGCCATGCCTGCGCCAGTAATTGACTTGCCACCTTACCGCCGCCCACGGCTGCGAACTTCAGTGATTTCGGAACCTGCCATCCGTTGCGAGCACTGACTACCAGGAGTTGCAGAAGCTGTGGTGTCAGGATCAGGGTGTTGGGTTGGTGTTTGGTGATCGTTTCAATCAGGGAGGCCGGTTCAGCTATCGAGCTGCCGCACACCCCCATTTCCTTCAAAGCGGGGACAATCACTTCTCCACCGAACAGCAGCGGCGCATAGATACCGGCAACATTTTCCAGCAGGGTGCTCAATGGCAACAGACAGAGGTGCCGTGGCTTTGGTAGCCCCACAGCACTGCCGAGGAACATCGCCTGGTCGATCAATTGCTGATTGCTGAGGCAGACCCCTTTAGGGCTGCCAGTAGAGCCTGAGGTATAGGTGATTTTTCCGGTGCTTTCCGGAATGAGGGTGTGATTCCCGGAGCTCGAAAGATGGCTTAGCCAGAGTTCGGCAATGCCGGGTAGGCGGACTGTTTCCGTTCCCTGTTCCGGTATCTCGGCCACAGCGATATGACCGGTGACGATGGCATCGACAGGTGTTTCTCTGAGCGCATGTTGCAGCTGTCTGCTGGAAAAAAAGGTTGGCAGGGGTAGCAGGCAGATCTCAGCCAGTTGGCAAGCCAGATCAACGATCAGCCAGTCGGGGCCGTTGTCGAGGTGGAGTGCCAGCCTGCCGATCCGATGTTGCTTCAGCAGGGCAGCCAGATCGTTACAGCGTTGCAGCAACGCACTGTATGTCACACTCTCTGTGGAGCCTCTGACGACGACCTGGTCACCATCATAAAGACCATCAAGCCGCGAAAGAATAGTCGTCACTGTCTACTCCGGTGATTGTTTTTTTCGCCATGTTGTCAATGTGGGTGTCATAAAATGTAAGCGCAGCCCGCAATGTTTTTCTGTCGTTGATAACGGCTATGGCCTGTCCCAGGTGTCCGGCAACCACAACAGGTCCGGTCTGGTAATAGCTGCCCCATTCTGCCTCGGTCGAGGTCTGCAGTCGGCACGCCCTGGCGTCCGCGATAGGGTGCAGTTCAAAGCCCAGTTTGCCGATGGCTTTCCTGACCTGGGGTGTGGCGGTAAATACCAGCCATTCAAAATTTGCCCGTTGCAGGGTGGCCGCCAGCAGGATGAATAACAGCTGGCTCGAGCCTCGCTGGGTGGCGGCCAGATTGCCGATTTCTGCAATATGATGGCGCGCTACCGGCACAGATGAATAACGGTTGAGTTCCAGCTCAATGGGATTGTCCAGGTACTGTTCAAGAAACAGAGGGTTTGCACCAACAGGTCGAATTCCGGTTACGGCACAGAGTTGGCCCCGACAGAACAGGCTGAGGAAGAGGGGCAAAAACTCTCGGACTGTGGCGCCATAGGCCTGAAAAAACTGCTTTTCGATATATTGTTGTATGGTGATGCCGGTTTCAGAATGGAGTTGATGCAGGTGTAGTTCCGGAGCCGGGACAAGCCACCGATTCAGCCACTGGTTGGCGTGGATGCTGTCGACATTCTGTCGATTGGTCTGCCTGATATTTTGCATACTCATACCCCGATTGGTATCTGGTTACCGTGCAGAGTAGTGATTAATACTTAAAGCATTCTTAACCGCAGTGGAAATCGAGCAATATTTTTTTCAGCATGTCAGCCAGCTGTCAGGTCGACGGCGGAAAAGAGAATTAAGTCAGATTGTGTCTTTCAGGCTGGACCGGATAGATCGAATCGTTCTGTGCCTTGCGAAGGTGAAACGGCGACAGTCAAACTATACTGAAAGTAATCTTTTACACTGACCAAGAGGTGCCGGATTATGAGTATCTCACCCATACTGGCCGATTATCTCGGCCGCAAGCAAATTAGTTATGAAGTGCTGAAGCATGCACAAACCAGTAACTCCATGGCGACTGCCCGGGAGGCGCATGTCCCCCCCGAAAAACTGGCAAAAGCCGTCATCGTCAAGCAGGATGGCTGCTATGCGATGTGTGTAATCCCCGCCTCCAACAAGTTGATACTCGAGTGGCTGGAGTACGGTCGTCAGCACGAGTATGAAATTGCGGATGAACAGGATCTGCGGGCACTTTTTCCCGATTGTAACGAAGGTGCCATTCCGGGGCTGGGACAGGCATTCAAGCTGGATGTGATCGTTGACAGTGCCCTGCTGGATAATCTCGATATCTATATTGAGGCGGGTGATCACAGTCATCTGCTTCATCTGAGTCACCGGGATTTCCGGGAAGTCATGAAAAACGCCTGGCCCGCGCCGATAAGTTGTCAGCGAAGCGGGCAAAGCGACAAGCCTTATTTATGGGCGCCCCCCGAAGACGGTTAGGCATCAGTTTTCCCACACCCGGTGGTAGATGGTCGTTATTCTTGCGCTACCGGGTGCTTCTGTTTTGTCCCACCACAGTTGAAAAGTGATTCCCGAACCGGTTTGAGCGATACAGGCCTGTGGCCATTGGCTGTGTTCAATGGTTGAATATCGGTTAAGCATCGTTCTGGTCGGGAATTTTGTAAATGCTAACACCCAATCGACATGGCTTGCGGCTGTCTATTCGATCCGGTCATTTTACCGGCCACACATCGGGATATTGTCGTGGTTTTGTGCCGGACAATGTGGTGATGCTTTCTCAAGACTGGGCCTGTGGTGCCACGCCGCAGGTTTTACTCGAGCAGGCAAAACTACCACTGTGTATCACCCACAGTCCGGTCATATGCCGGACCGATCTGTACGGCAGCCAGCTGGCGATCCTGTGATGGCCAGAAACGGGAGGTTTTTGCTATGTCATTGATGCTGAACGCCGATCTCGGCGAAGCCATTGATAGCAGACTGGTTGGTGGCACCGATGAAGCGATAATGCCCCATATTCATCAGGCCAGCATTGCCTGTGGTTACCATGCCGGTGATCACCTGATGATTCAGCGGACACTGAATCTGGCGGCAAGGTATGGTGTGATGGTCGGGGCCCACCCCGGTTATCCCGATCCCCAGGGTTTTGGGCGGCGTTCCATGGCCTGTTCAAGGGATGAGCTTGTTGCACTCATGCATTACCAGATCTCGGCGCTGGACGGCATGAGTCGTTCACAAAATCTGTCACTGGCCTATGTCAAACCCCATGGGGCGTTATACAACGACATGATGACAGATCAGCAGATTCGCCATGCCGTGATGTTATCTGTGGCCGGTTTTTACCGGCCGATTCGCCTTGTCCTGCAAGCCACTCCCGATGCCGGGTTGCACCGTCGTGAGGCCGAGGCAATGGGCGTCATGCTCTGGTTCGAAGCCTTTGCTGATCGGCGCTATGCCGGCAATGGTTTGCTGGTGCCCCGGTCGGAGCCCGGGGCCGTTCATGACAGGGAGGCGACACTCGCTCAGGTTGAACAGATCAAACGGCATGGTTCCGTTACCACGCTGGATGGTGGTGCGCTACCCGTCACAGCCGATACCCTGTGTATCCACGGTGACAATCCGGAGAGCGTTGCGGTGATTCGTGAAATCCGGGCATTGCTTGACCAATGAAAGTCGTTCCCGCCAGTGAAAACGCACTGATCGTCTATTTTGATCAGGTGATTAGCGCGGATACCTCAGTCCTGGTTCGCCAGGCAACGGTTGCACTGGAGTCTGCTCTAGCCGGGGTGTTGATTGATCTGGTGCCTTCCTATGCATCATTGCTGGTTATTTTCGATCTCTCGTGTATCGATGCCGCAACGCTTGAGTATCAAATCACAGGGTTGCTGGATGCTGCTCCGGCTGCTAGCGGTTCGGTTGGCAAGCTCGTTGAGTTGCCTGTTTACTACAGTACCGAGTCCGGGGCGGATCTCGCTGACATTGCTCGCGCCAAAAATTTATCCGTGGAGCAGGTGATAGCTCTCCATCAATCCCGGGAATACCCTGTGTATGCGATAGGCTTTGCCCCCGGTTTTGCCTACCTCGGCGAGGTGGATTCGCGGATTGCCACGCCGAGGTTAAATACACCGAGAGCGCATGTGCCGCGAGGTAGTGTCGCCATAGCCGGGCGGCAGACCGCGGTATATCCGGCGGATTCTCCCGGTGGCTGGAATCTGATTGGTCTCTGCCCCGAACGAATGTTTGACCCGCTCAGCGTGCCCAGCACGCCCCTGCAAGTGGGGGACCGGGTTCGCTTTTTCAGTATCAGTCGGGAAACCTTCCTGACCATGGGTGGGCAGTTGCCATGAAGGGCGGTTTTTGTGTGGATAGTCCTGGGGTTCTGACGCTGATTCAGGACGCCGGGCGTTTTGGTTGTCACCGGCTGGGGTTGACGAACGGTGGTCCGGCTGATCCCCTGGCCTTCAATTGGGCCAACCGACTGTGCGGAAATGATTCCGGCGGGACGGCTCTTGAGGTGACCATTGGTGGTCTGGAGCTTGAGTGTCAGGTAGCCACCGTCATGGCACTCTGTGGTGCGGACATGCCCCTGACCATTAACAGACAACCAAAAGAGAGTTGGCGCAGTCACCGGGTAAAATCCGGTGACCGGATTGCGTTGGGTTATGCCCGCAGTGGCATGCGTGCGTATCTGGCGGTGGCCAATGGTTTCAATGTCCCACCGACTTTTGGCAGTACCGCGACTGTTCTTCGCGAGGGGCTGGGTGGTTTGTCCGGTAATCCATTGCAGGCGGGGGATCATTTGCCCTGTCCTGAGGTGCCGGATCGACAGTGCCTCTCACTGGAACGTGGTTATCGGCCGGTTTATGGTCGTCGCACACTATTGAGGGTGGTCTGTGGCTATCAGTCAGCATTGATTCCAGACGCCCAGCAGCAGCGCTTTTTTGCCAGTGAGTACCGGTTGCTGAGCCAGTCCGACCGGATGGCGTGTCGGCTGGCAGGGCCTCCCATTGAGATTGATATTCCGGATCTTTTATCCGAAGGTGTTTGTCTTGGCACGTTACAAATTCCGCCAGACGGTCTGCCCATCATACTGATGCATGATCGTCAGACCATCGGCGGTTACCCCAAGCTGGGTTCAGTGATCTCGCTGGATATCTCACAGCTGGCCCAGTTGAAACCGGGAGGCCGGGTTTCCTTCAAGTCCGTCACGATGGAGGAGGCCCGTCATATCCGGCTAGTGGCGGACAGGATGTATGCACAATTAAAACCCCAGGTGTGTGACTGATGGCTAATATTGTGGTGATTTATGAATGATGTCCGGCGACAGTTCGCCGTGAGTGAACGCATTGAAAATCTGCTGGTGGCCCGTAATCTTCGCGGCATGCAATCTGTTCAGTCCGCCCTCAAACCGGGCTATTGCCTCCGAGCAGCCAGGTGGCTGTTGGGGTGTCGCGGACGGGTATTGATCGGAACGGGATTTCCGGTGCTGGACTCGTTTGAGTCCGATGGTCCCGCAGGGGCAATTGCGCTGTATCGGGTTCTGGAATGGACTGGTGCCGAGCCGATTCTGGTCTGTGGTGATACATTGGCAAATGCCATCGGCGGGGACTACTGTGTAGAACGTCTACCCCTCGGGCGGTCGGCAAATCTGCCTCGGCAGGTGGCCGGTTTATTGGCGCATCATCGGCCTGAGCTTATGGTCAGTATTGGGCTTCCCGGGCCCGCAGCCGATGGCCGCTATTACAATATGCGTGGTGAAGATATCAGTCACGAGACCCTTTGTTTTGATGTGTTTCTTGAGCTTTCAGATTGTCCGGTCATTGCATTGGGTGATAGTGGCAATGAGATCGGCATGGGGAATGTGCTCGACAGGTTGAGTGAATTGGCAGTGACTCCGTCTGTCACCACTTCCGATGAGCTTGTGATAGCGGATGTTTCCAACTGGGCGGCGCTCGGGCTGGTGGCCATGATGTCCTGTTGTCTGGGGGAAGACTCTCTGGCGGACTGGGACAATCGGGCTGTACTCGAATATCTGGCATGTCGCGGCAGTCTCGACGGCGTAACCCTTGAGAACACACTGACGGAGGATGGCCTGCCCAGTGAAACGGGCAAGGCTCTGGTGAGCGCTTTGCGTGATTTGGTTCGTGAAAGTGGCGCCGCCGATCCAGGCTGAGCCCCCGGGCAATTTGCTTTGCCTGTCTGGATACCCACTGCTAAGATCTGTCGCTTTATGATTCCGTTGACCGGCTCTAACCCGGCGAGATACAGGGTAACTTCATGAGTATTGTTTATCTCGACGGTGCCTACCTGCCCATGGCCGAAGCCCGTATTTCACCGATGGATCGTGGCTTTTTGTTTGGCGATGGTATTTACGAAGTACTGCCATCCTACAATGGCAGGATGATTGGTTTTTCACTGCACATGCAGCGGATGACCCGTGGTCTGAGGGCCATCGAAATAGCACTCGACTGGTCACAAGGTCAGTGGCTGGCACTGTGCAATACCCTTATCGATAAAAATGGTGCTGGTAACCTCGGTCTTTATCTGCATGTGAGCCGCTGTGCGGATAGCCGCCGTTTTCATGCGTATCCGGAAAATATCACGCCCACCATTTTTGCTTTCACCTTTGTGATTCCCGCAGCACCAGTGGCGGATAAACATCGGGTTAAACCCTACCGGGTTGTCACTGACCGGGATTTACGATGGGACCGCTGCCACATCAAGTCCACGGCCTTGCT
>NZ_CBFHYF010000041.1:0-14948 GCF_965660005.1 Porticoccus sp. | reverse complement strand
GGGAGTCCGGACACGAAAATCCTGGTCATGGGTCACTGTTGATACGCCGCAATTTGTTATCAGCTCTACGGATGCCTGCGCCGCTTCGTCCAGAAGCATATTGAGAATGGCTTTCGATGTGTCGTTACAGAACAGCTGGCCAAGGGTTTTCTCGTGGTAGGAAATACCGTGCTTTCTCACCAGCTCAATGAAGTCCCACTGAGTATAACGGCTCAATGCCGATCTGCAGAAATGGGGATTGGCAGAGAGAAAATGATCCGGCTCCACATACAGGTTCGTGAAATTACAGCGTCCACCACCCGACATTAGGATCTTCTTGCCCGCTCTATTGGCGCGCTCCAGTACCAGAACCCGTCGTCCCCGCCGACCCGCCACAATGGCGGACATCAGACCGGCAGCACCGGCACCGATAACAATCACATCCCACTGGTTCAAAATTTTGCCTGTAAAAATCCACCAGGCACGCATTCTATCGACCGCCGACTGCAGGTACTATAGCGACCCGTGGCAAGCAACGTTGTTATCCAACCAATCTGTCGAGCGAAAGCCTATGTTTAAAGTAAACGAGTATTTTGGTGGCAAGGTAGTCTCCATCGGCTTCCAGACCGAAACCCTGCCTGCCACAGTGGGTGTTATGGCACCCGGTGAGCACGAGTTCTGTCCCGACAAAAAGGAAACCCTGACAGTGGTCAGCGGTGTACTGACAGTAAAACTGCCCGGGCAGGATGACTGGCAGACCTTCAAACCCGGCGATAGCTTTGAGGTGCCGCCAGACAGTGCCTTTCAATTAAAGGTGACCGTGGATACGGCTTATCTGTGTACCTACGAATAATGTACTAAAGAAATTTCCTGACATACCAGCAGGTAGCCTGAATACCCAACATCTGCTGGTTGGCCCAATCAAGACCAACCTTTACCAGCTTCTCGGCGTACCCTTCGCCACGGTACTCATCGGGCACATAGGTGTGGGTGAAGTCCACTATCCCATCGGACAAGAGACGATAAGACAAGACCGCTCGCCCCCGCTCAAGATCGATAAAAAAACACTGCTCGCCAACATTGTGTTGGACCTCTTCTTTGAACGACACGCGATATTGATCTCAGTACTCACTCATCAACAATGTCCTGACCAGCAATAATTTCTGCAGGCGGGGGAGTTTCTTGATCGCTGCCTCCCTTTTTGAGGCAGCGCTCCGGTCACTGGCTTTCTCCGTATAGACAACCCTGACCGGCTGTCGCCCCCGGTGAAAATATCGGGCTCCACTCTTGCCTGTCAGATGGGCCCGAAAACGCCGGGTGATATTGGTAGTAATGCCGGTATAAAGTGAGCCATCGCTGGCTTCAATCATGTAGACAACCCAATCGTCTTGCGTCATGAAGCAGCGGTCAATGTCTCACCGCAATCACGACAGCGATAGCGTACCTCACCCCGCTGAACAATATTGTGACGACGGGTAGCCAGTTGGTGGGTGGAACACTCGCAGCGGTAAGCAAAACGTCGCTGGCGACGCATCGGGATACCGGCCAGATCAAAACTCCCGGTGGCACGGGGTTCGACACCGAACGCGTTCATAATCCCGCGCCACTGAACACCATGGGGCCGCACCTTGCCGAGGCCGTGCAGACAGTCCACCAGATAGTGGGCCACTTCATGGGGCACAGTCACCGCCAGACTATCATCAAAATATTTGGCAAAAATCCACGGGTTATAGCGGATAACCTGCTGGGTGTCCCTGACCCGATACATCCCTGCTGTACCGCCGCTCAAATCGAAAACCACCGGTATCTCGGCAAACTTTTGTCCAAACAGTTTGCTGCCGCGCTGGATGAAACCAGCCGTCCTCTCCACAACCTGAAGACGCTGTCGCTCACTGATCGGGGTAATATATTTCATCCGCACAGTATAGCCGCAAACCGTCTCAGGCTATAATCGGACCATGATTTATGACCTGCACAGCCACACCAACTGCTCCGATGGCACACTCTCACCCGCAGAACTGATGGCCCTCGCAGCTCGGGCGGGCGTCGATGTGCTGGCGGTTACCGATCACGACAGCACTGCCGCCTGGCAACAGCTGGAACTTTGCAAAGCCCAGTCCATTCAGGTAATTCCGGCCGTGGAATTTTCCAGTCAATGGCGCAAGATCGGGGTACATATTCTGGGCCTCAACGTGGCTATCAATAGTGAGGCACTGAAGACCGGTGTCGCGTTTCAGCAACAGGCGCGCCGACAGCGGGCCGAGCGTATTGCCGAGAAGCTGCATCAGGCGGGATTGGCCGACACCCTGGCAGGCGCTGCAGCCATTGCCGGCAATGACAATCTGGGCCGCCCCCATTTCGCCCAGCATCTGGTAAATATCGGGGCCGTTGGCAATTTCAGGCAGGCGTTTAAAAAATACCTGGGTGCCGGGAAACCGGGCGATGTAAAACAATGCTGGGCGGAAATCCCGCAAATAGTGTCGTGGATCCGGGACTCAGGCGGCACGGCTGTGCTGGCTCACCCAATTAAATACGACCTGACCCGCACCAAACTGATCGCATTGATAGATGATTTTATCGCTGCAGGTGGCCAGGGTATGGAGGTGGTGTCCGGCAAGCAGATGCCCAACACCACCAGGGATCTGGCAGTTATCTGCCAGCAAAAACAACTTCTCGCGTCCTGTGGCTCTGACTTCCACCAACCGGGACAACCCTGGGCAGAGCTCGGGTGCTTCCCACCGCTGCCAGAACAGTGTCAGCCAGTTTGGCAACACTGGTAACATGGGCAGATCTGTCAGCAACAAAGCGAGCCCCGTGAATAAAGCACCTACCAAATCCCAACTTCGCCGACAACTGCAACAACAGGTAGAAAACTACCTTCGGCAAGGTGGTGAAATACAACAAATCCCCCGCGGCATCAGCGGTCGGGAAAACCCTTGCGAGAATTTACCCACTGCTTTTTTCAACCAGCCAAAGGCCGAACGAACCCCTGTGCCTGAAGTGTTAGCAGCTCTGGATGCCCGTCGCCAAAAAAAATCACCCTCGAACAAAACCACCAGAAGCCGACCAAAAGAAACCATTATTTACGATGATTTTGGCGAGCCAATCCGGCGTATTTGGCAGGACAAGTAGCGTCGTCCAGCCAATTCGTGGAGTAAGCCATCTCATCCGAGTTCAGTTACCATAAAAAAGCCGTCAACCGGAAACAGGGGCGTCATCATGAAATTGCTTTTCATACTGATACTAACTCTACTGAACCTTACTCAGGCACATGCTGGCAAGCTGTCAATCAGCGATATTCAACCACCGGAAACCCTGGTGAATATCCATGTGGAAAAATTGAGCAGTGACCAGCACGCGACGGATTTCATCGTGTTCGTGAAACAGTTTGTGCCCTTGCACAAACATCTCACCCATACAGAAACGATTTATATCCTCGAGGGAACCGGCTTGATGCGACTGGGTGAAGAGGAATTCCCAGTGGGCTCGGGGGATTTTATCAAGGTGCCCGAGGGGACGCCCCATGGAGTAAAAACCACATCATCAGTCCCCCTGAAAGTGCTTTCGGTGCAGGCGCCGGAATTCCTGGGTGACGACAGAGTGTTTCTGGAATAGCCGCATTGAACACTGCCAGATAAAAGCACAACTTTTTCAGTCACTATCTGGTCACCGACAGCAGATAGCCCCCAGCGGCAGGTTAAAAAAATCCCCTGGGAAAATTGGCCTTTGCTGTGACCCAGCCTATACAATCCCCGGACTAGAATAATAGCGATAAAAAAATGGGGAGAAAATATGGCAATCAAAACTGCCTGGTTGCATCGTGCACCCCAAAATTCTGTACGCCGCAAAAGTTACGCACCCTTCATAGTACTCTCTTTGTTGGCCAGCTTTGCCACATTACCGGCCAACGCCGGGCTAAAAGCTGCGCACAGCGATACGCTCTGGGTGAGTCTAGGTGGTGGCCTGCGTATGCAACATACCACCAGAAACAGTGCAACTGACGGCAGCAATGAATTCACGATGGACAGTATGCGACTGTATGTCGCCGGACAGCTCAGCGAACACATCAAATTCAGCATCAACACCGAGAAGTATGAAGGTGATTCCGTCATGTTCATTGATGCGATTCTGCAGTTTGATCTCGATCCGAAGTTTAATCTCTGGGTCGGTCGCACCCTGGTCCCCACCGACCGGCCGGGTCTGAACGGCCCCTATACCGGCATGAGCTGGAATCAGTATCGCCAGCCACTGTTCCCTGCAGATTACGATGGACCCGCCGGACGCCTCGGGCGCAGCGAGGGCGCGCTGGTCTTCGGCGCCATTGATAAAATACAGTATCTGGCGGGTATTTTTGAGGGCACCGATGACTATGGCAATACGGATGATCATCTGCTGTATGCAGGCCGCATTGCCTATAATTTCCTCAATGTAGAGCCACTGGTAGGGTATTACACGGCGGCCACACACTTTGGCAAAGCCGGGGACTTGCTGACGGCAGCGCTGACATTCCAAAGCCAGAAAGATAGCACAGGCAGCAAACAGGATCCCGGCGACTTTACCGGCTTTGCCTTTGATATCTTTTCCGAAACAGTGTTGGAAAATCGGGGGGTGGTGACCTTTGAGGCAGGCTACAAGAATATGGACGGAGACTTCACATTTGCTTCACCACCCGTTGATGGGTTGGAGGAATGTTTCTGCCTGTTCAAGGGTGATTCTTACTTTGCTACGGCGGGGTACCTATTTCCACAAAAAGTTGGCCTGGGACAATTCCAGTCCTACGCACGCTATATGAAAAATGACCCGGATGATGCCGATACCAGCGATACGACCGAATGGGGGCTGAATTACGTCATCAACGGCTACAAGGCGACTGTCAACCTGCACTATGTCACCGGAGATGCCAATGCCAGCGGATATGCTGGCACGGACGTCGACATCGCTTCACTGGGGTTAATACTGCAATACTACTGATCAAGCTGCATCTCAGGCTATTGGAGCCGAGTATCGTCAAATTGATCAGCGCCTTTTTCCGATACCCGAGGATACCAACTCAGTGATGGTGACCACCGGCGCCATGGGCGTGCCCATGACCAAGTTCATCCTGAGTTGCTTTGCGGACATCAATGATCTCCACATCAAAGGTCAGGGTTTTACCCGCCAGCGGGTGGTTGGTGTCAATGTCGACGTTGAATTTGCCGACTTTAACCACAGTCACCGGACGCAGTCCCTCATTAGTAACCAGCGGCACGGTCATGCCGGCCTCCAGCTTCCCCTCAAACTTCAGATTCTTGATGGAAACACGCATGACACTTTGTGAGCGCACCCGGCCATAGGCCAGTTCCGGGGGCAGCGTCACGGTGAACGTTTCACCGGTTTCTTTACCCTGCATCGCAGCCTCAAGGGTCTCGATCATGTTGCGGTGGCCATGCAGGTAAGCTGTTGGCTCGCCCTCCCTGGAAGTCTCCACCAAATCACCGGTTTCATCGGTCATGGAATAGTGGAACGTCACCACGCAATTGTCATTTATTTTCATGGTTGGATTACCCTGATTTTTGCAAAGGCCGAATTATGGTGGGCTACGCCTGGGCTGGCAAGACCTGATAAAACCCCTGAGAAGAAGTCACTTTTAAAGGCATGGCAAATAATTCGGAGAGACGCGAATCTGTGAGCAATTGCTCCTTGGCTCCATCTGCTACGATTTCGCCATTGGCCATAAAGACAACACGCTGGATTTCCGGCGGAATTTCATGGATGTGATGAGTGGCTAGCAGAATGGTTTTACCCTTTTTCGCCAACTGCCGGATGACGTCCAGATAATGATAGGTCGCATTCAAATCTAGACCACTGGTGGGTTCATCAAGAATCAGGTGATCCGGGCGATGAATGAGCGCGCGGCCCAACAGGCAGCGGCGCTGCTGCCCGGTCGACATCTGACGGTAGGGACGATTGACCAGTTCAGCCACCCCCAACTCCTGCAATACAACCCTGCCCCGGGATAGTTGCTCCTCCGTGACTTGCTGGTAATGGAACAGGCCAATCGAATTGTGCAATCCGGAGACCACGACGCCCAGACCGCTGACTTCCGGGACAAATCCCTGTTGCAGGTCGGCAGATACGAGACCAATTTTTTCCCTCAACTCCCAGAGCACCGGTCGATCCTGACCGAGTATCCTCACCCAGGAGTCATCCTTCACTACCGGATAGAGCTCCCGGGACAATAACTTCAGCAGGGTACTTTTTCCGGCGCCATTGGGGCCGATAATCGCCGTACTCTGGCCCTGCTCGACCGCCAGCGAAAAATGATCGAAGACTTTTTTATTATCCCGAAATACCGTGGCATTGCGGATATCGAGCAACCGGGGATGTTGCATGGGTTATGTCCATTTTTATGACAGGTGGTTATTTGACGGCTTCGCCTCTGGCCTGCTTGTCGGCGTGATAGGAAGAACGAACCAACGGGCCGGACGCCACCTGACTGAAACCAATTCGGCGAGCGTATTCGGCATACTCGGCAAATTCATCCGGGTGCACAAAGCGGTCTACCGGCAGATGGTTTTTGGAGGGTTGCAAATACTGTCCCACCGTCAGCATATCCACATCGTGGGCACGGAGATCGTCTAGTGTTCTCAGCAGCTCATCCCGGGTTTCGCCAAGCCCCACCATCAAGCCCGATTTGGTGGGAACGCCGAGGTTGAGCCGTTTGTATTCCTGAAGCAGTTTGAGCGACCACCGGTAATTGGCACCCGGTCTCGCTTCGCGATAGAGCCGGGGAACGGTTTCCAGATTGTGATTGAACACATCCGGTGGCGTTGCGGAGAGGATTGCCAGGGCCGGTTCCATACGACCGCGAAAATCCGGTACCAGAACTTCCACTTTGAGGTCCGGACTGAGCAACCTGGACTCACGAATACAGTCGGCAAAATGTTGCGCACCGCCATCGCGGAGATCGTCCCGATCCACCGACGTAATCACCACATAGCGCAACTGCATCTCCTGAATGGCGCGGGCCAGATTAACTGGCTCAGCAGCATCAAGGGGGTTTGGCTTGCCGTGCCCCACATCACAGAATGGGCAACGACGGGTGCAGATTTCACCCATGATCATAAACGTGGCTGTGCCATGACTGAAGCACTCACTCAAATTCGGACAGGCGGCCTCCTCACAGACCGTCGCCAGTGTATGTTTGCGCAGAATATCCTTGATTTCCTGAACCCGGGGCGACGATGACAGGCGAATTCGCATCCAGTCCGGTTTGCGCTGGTAGGTTTCTGTGGGGATGACTTTTACCGGTATTCTCTCGACCTTATCGGCGCTGCGCAGCTTTTCTCCCCGGGCAATACGACGGGTGCGCTGTGGCGGAACTATCTTGACATCGGTCATACGAAATTACTCAAAAGTCCTGGGGGTTATAATAGATACATGCATTTGTCGGCAAACAATTAGCGGTCAATCAACAGCGGGTGTGCCGCTTCTACATGGTGGCTATTGTAACCCAGCTTGACCGTCAAAATATCGGCCAGACGCTCTGCCACTTCCTGAACAGTGACGGGCTCGGCCAGCAAATCGTTCATTTGGGTCATCACCACACCGAGCCCGCAGGGATTAATTCTCGCCCAGGGTGCCAGATCCATGGCCACATTGAAATTGAGGCCGTGGTAGCTGCAACCACGACGAACCCGCAGACCCAGTGAGCCGATCTTGGCTCCGTCATTCAGGTAAACACCCGGCGCATCGGGCCTGGGTGCAGCAGTAATTTCCCAATGGGCAAGGGTGTCCACCATGGCCGCTTCAATCAATGTGACCAGATCGCGAACCCCGATACCGAGCCGACGCAAATCAATCAACAGATAACCGGTGATCTGACCAGGACCGTGGTAGGTCACATGACCCCCACGGTCACTCTGTACAACCGGAATATGGCCGGGCATCAAAATGTATTCCTGCTTGCCCGCCTGCCCCTGGGTAAAGACAGGCTCGTGTTCCAGAAGCCAGATTTCATCGGGGGTCTGATCATCTCGGTCAGCAGTGATCCGCTTCATGGCCTCAAATGTTTGGGCGTAATCACGTCGCCCGAGATAGCGGACGATAAGAGGCAGTGCACTATGTGTGTCCATCAGTGTAATAACCACCGCGAGATCAGTATCTACAGGACCATCTGCACCAGAGGGTTGTCCTTGAGGTCCTCAAAAATGGCCGTCAATTGCGCTTCTCCAGTTGCCGTGATGGTTACGGTGATCGCCTGAAAATTACCATGGCGACTGTCACGAATGGATACAGCTGCCAAATCAAAGCCCGGGGCATGGCGTTCCATGACCTCAATGACAAGGCTGTGCAGGCCCGGCACAGCCCTGCCCATCACCTTTATGGGGTAATCACAGGGAAATTCAATTTTGGGGGCCGACTGTTCAGGCATCAGGAGAACAGTCCCACAAAAAAGAGGGTAATGGCATCCCATAACCGCGAGAAGAAGCCAGCCTCCGCTACGGGACGTTCGGCCACGACCGGCATATCCAGTAACGTCTCACCTTCATAGCTGACACTCAATCGACCCAGCTCCTGAACGTCACTCAAAGGGGCCTTGATAGTTTGATCAACCAGGATTCTGGCTTCGAGTTCATCTCTGGAGCCACGCGGAATGGTCAGATAAACGTCTTCCGGCACGACCAGATTGATACGGTTTTCTTTACCGTACCAGACAGGGGCATTCTCCTGAACAACATCACCTTTGGAATACAGCTGGCCTGTTTCATAGTAACGGAATCCATACGCCAGAAGCTTTTGTGATTCACGTGCCCGGATTTCCTCGCTGCTGGTTCCCATAACCACAGATACAAGCCGCATACCATTGCGAACGGCAGAGGCGACCAGGCAGTAACCCGCCGCCTCGGTATGGCCTGTTTTCAGGCCATCGACTGTGGTATCGCGCCAGAGCAACCGGTTGCGATTGGGTTGCTTGATACCGTTGTAGTCAAAATACTTTTCACTGTAGATACTATAATGTTCCGGATGGTCCCGGATCAGCGCCCTGGCCAACAGCGACATGTCCCTGGCGGTGGTGAGATGTCCCTCTGCAGGCCAGCCGGTAGGATTCACAAAATAGGAGTTTTTCATCCCGAGCAATTTTGCCTGCTGGTTCATCACATCGGCAAAAGCACTTTCGCTGCCCGCCAGATACTCCGCTAGGGCCACCGAGGCATCATTACCGGACTGGATAATCACGCCCCGCAACAAATCGATCAGTGGTACCTGAGTCCCTTCCTGAATAAACATCTTCGAACCACCCATCTGCCAGGCAGTCACACTGATGGGCACCATATCCTCTTCTTTCACCTTGCCATTGTGAATATCTCCAGAGACGATATAACTGGTCATCATCTTGGTCAGACTGGCGGGGGGAACCTGCTCATCGGCATTGTGCTCAACAAGTACTTTTCCAGTATTGGCATCAAGGAGAATCCAGGCGGATGCCGCGAGGTCTGGTGGTGCCGGAATCAGTATTCTGGCTTGAGCAATATTGCCCATAACGATAAACAGCAATCCGACAAAAAAACTTTTTTTCAGCATAACGAAACCGGTTTCCAATATTTTTGGTGAATGCACTGAACGAAAAGCAGGGCAAAAGTCTATCACGCTGCTACCTCTGGCGCAGTGACAGGATCAGTCATAAACAATAAAAGGACTGAGGTTGTCGATCTGCCCCAGGGTCGTTTTCAGATCAAATAATTTCAGGTGATCTGCCACCGGACCCACCAAAACCTTAAACAAAGGCTGCGGTGATGGCTGCTGGCGGATCACTACCGGGTACTCTGTCACTCCCGATAAGCGTTGCGACAGATCAGTGGCTGCTAGCTGGTTACTGAATACCCCCACCTGCAGATAGGCATTGTTGGCCCGGCCGCCGGCATCAACTCTGGCCTCCGGCAGCATGGCCGGACCGGATGCCAATTGTGGCCAAGCCACTGCATTATCTTGATAGTTCGACGGATCAACAACGGATATCTCCACTTTGGCCGTCCCCTGATCTGAATAACCCAGTTTTTTGGCCGCCGCATAGGATAAATCAATCACCCTGTCCCCATGGAAAGGTCCGCGATCATTGACCCGCACAATCACACTGCGGCCATTTTCCAGGTTGGTCACCTTGACATAGCAGGGAATCGGCAGAGTTTTATGGGCTGCCGTCATCTCATACATGCTGTAAATTTCACCGTTTGAGGTCGTGCGGCCATGGAACTTGTTGCCGTACCATGAAGCCAGGCCTCGCTGACGAAACCCTTTGCTTGAAGGCATCACCTGGTAGGTTTTACCCAACACGGTATAGGGACTTTTATTGCCAGCCAGAGTGATCGGTTCATGCCTGGGCACAGCATCCGGCAGGCCACTGACATCGATATCTTTTGGTGGCGGCCCATCACCATAGCCGTAACCGCCAGCGGGACTGGCACCACCCCCTGAACCACCGCAACCCTGAAACAACAATATGCTGCCCAGCAACATTGTAAAAAATAAGGGCTTACAGCTTGTCTTCACTAACCCGCTCCAGTATCTGTTGGCTCAGCTCATGAACCGCCATGGCATAGAGGAGGCTTCGATTATAGCGGGTAATCACATAAAAATTATTCAAACCAAGCCAGTACTCCAAACCATTGTCACCATCGAGTCGGACCGGGATCGCCTTGGCACAACCGCTCAGAGGTACCTCACTGGTGAAACCCATTTCAGCTAACTCATCAACTGTCTTGTCCAGACCGGCCTGATTGAGAAGTGCCTCATCAAAACTTTCTTTCATTCGGGCTCGGGCGACTACTGTTTCACCCATTTTCCAGCCATGCTCCGCAAAATAATTGGCAACACTGCCAATGGCATCAGCTTTATTTTCCCAGATATCGGCAAAGCCATCACCGTCGAAATCCACCGCAAAACTACGGTAACTGCTGGGGATAAACTGACCATAACCCATCGCACCGGCATAGGATCCCATCAGCGTCAGCGGATCCTGGTCCTGCTCTCTGGCCAACAGCAGAAATTGTTCCAGCTGTTTGGTAAAGAAAGGACTGCGGGGCGGATAGTCAAAGGACAGTGTTGCGAGTGCATCAATCACCCGAAAACTTCCCTTGATCCGGCCATAGAATGTCTCCACCCCGATAATGGCCACAATCACTTCCGGTGCGACCTGGTACTGCCTTGATGCCTCACCCAGCACAGCCCTGTTCTTGCGCCAGAAATCAACACCCTCGGTGATACGTTTTTCGGTGATAAAAATCTTGCGGTAGTCTTTCCAGGGTTTGATTTTTTCAGCCGGTCGCTCCATGGCATCAATAATGGTCTGCTTTTTTTCCGCCGCTTCCAACAGGGCATCCACAGAGGCTCCTTCGAAACCATGCTCGGATACCATCCGCTCGGTGAAAATCCTGGCATCCGGATGCTGCAGGTAACTTGCCTGAGCCGATAGGGATAACAGCATTCCGGCTGTAACTGACAACAGTATTTTCATCATTTTTCCACTCCGGGCAGCTTGCCCATGAACCCTGTTAGATCGACCTTTTCCTGTCCGTACTGACGGCCATCAGCATACCAAATCCGAGCATCAGGGTCACAATGGACGTACCACCATAACTCACTAACGGCAATGGCACGCCCACGACTGGCAGAATGCCGGAGACCATCCCCATATTGACAAAAATATAGACAAAAAAAGTCAGTGTAATGCTCCCGGCCAGCAGGCGACCAAACATACTTTGTGCCCACAGAGCGATAAAAATACAGCGACTTATAATCAGTAAATAGAGCGTCCCCAGCAACATGACCCCGATCAGCCCAAACTCCTCTGCCAGCACCGCGATGATAAAGTCGGTGTGTCCCTCTGGCAGAAAATCAAGCTGTGACTGGGTACCCAGCGTCCAACCCTTGCCATCAATTCCACCAGAGCCAATAGCAATAGTGGACTGGATAATATTCCACCCCGCGCCGAGCCGATCTGCCTCCGGGTTAAACAGCGTCAGGATTCTCTGCCGCTGGTAATCATGTAGCATATAAAACCACATTAATGGCAACAGACATACCGCCAATAAAACCGCAAAAACCAGGTAACGCTTCGGCAAGCCCGCCAGGAATAACGCAAAAAAACCGGCAGCGCCGATAAGAACGGCCGTTCCAAGATCCGGCTGCAATCCGACCAGCACGGGCGGAACCAGTATAAAGAGCAGGGCGAAAAAGACGTGCTTGAATTGCGGGGGTATCCCACGCTTACCCAGGTAACTCGCCAACATCAGGGGAACTGCGATTTTAAGAATTTCAGAGGGCTGAAAACGAAACCCTCCAATCTCCAGCCAGCGCTGTGCACCCTTCGCTCCAACACCAAAAAACAACACCCCAAGTAATAATAAAACACCCATAAGATAAGGGAGCCAGGCCCACCGGTCCAGTAATCGTAGAGGGACCTGTGCCACAACCAGCATCACCAGCAACCCGATGCCAAAGTGGATCAACTGGCGATGCACATAGGCAGTATTCTGTCCGCCAGCACTGTATAGGACAATCAGACCCGCTGTGGCCAGCACTGCAAGCAGGCACAGGAGTGGTAGATCCACATGGATACGCTGCCACTGGCTGGGGCCACAATATATCGCCGATCCACCAGACCCCATCCGCCGGACAAAATCACTCTGGCTCATCGGATGCCTCTGACGGATTTTCCGGATACAGTGCCATATAGGCATCCATTATCTGGCGTGCAAGTGGTGCGGCCGTTGAACTGCCATGTTCACCATTCTGGACAATCACCGATACAGCAATCCGTGGCTGCTCCACAGGCGCAAAAGCAATAAACAAAGCGTGATCCCGGTTTCGCTCATTAACCAGCTCCCGATCATATTCTTCATCCTGATTGATACCAACGACCTGGGCGGTACCGGTTTTACCGGCAATATGATAATCGAGATCCTTGTTGATCACCTTGGCAGTACCCCGGAGACCATGTACAACCTCCTGCATTGCCTCGTGAACATAGTCCCAGTGCTGATCCGATGCCTTGATCATACCGGCCGGCGGAGAATTTTCGTTATCACCACGCACCAGTCGCGGGGGCCTTATCTCGCCACGACTGGCCAACCTCGTGGCAGCTACAGCCATCTGCATTGGTGTCACTAGTGTAAAACCCTGACCGATGGATGTATTGACTGTATCCCCCGGGTACCAAGCCAACCCTTTTGCCCCCCGCTTCCAGGCCCTTGAAGGCATGATGCCCGCCCGCTCAGAGGGCATATCCAGCCCGGTTTTATGACCAAAACCAAATCGGGCACCATAAAGCGACATCACGTCAATAGTCATTTTGACACCCACATCGTAAAAAAAGGTGTCACAGGATTGAATGATGGCATCGCTCAAATAAATGTTGCTGCCGTGTCCCCCCTTTTTCCAGTCCCGGTATTTGTGCTCATAGTTTTTCAACTGGTAGAAGCCCGGGTCATAGATACGATAGGCAGGCGTAATCGTGCCACTTCCCAGTGCCGCCAAACCGTAGATCGGCTTGACAATGGAACCGGGGGGGTACTGCCCCTGAAGAACCCGGTCAAACAAAGGCCGATTGATAGAATTGAGCAACGCATTGTAGCTTTCAAAGCTGATCCCGGTAACAAACTCATTGGGATCAAATCCGGGGGTGCTGGCCATGGCGAGCACCCCTCCTGTAGCCACATCAATGGCTACCACAGCACCTCTTCGATCGCCCATGCTCTCGTAGGCAACCCGTTGCAAGCGACTGTCCAGATGCAGATACAAATCCTTACCCGGCTTGGGCTCGACCCGCTCCAGCTGGCGCATAAGCCGTCCCCGGGCATTGGTTTCAACCGTCTGGTATCCTACCTCACCAAGCAATTCATCTTCGTAGAAATTTTCCAATCCGGTTTTCCCAACCACCAACGTACCACTATAACGGACTGAATCGAGTTGCTGTATTTCACGATCATTGATACGCCCCACATAACCCAGTACATGGGCAAGCTCGGCGCCAAGTGGATAATGACGCAGCAGCTGAACGGTGACTTCAACACCAGGCAACCGGTATTCATTGACAGCAAGAATGCCCTGCTCACGCTCACTCAGGTTCAATCTCAGGGGAACAGGTTCATAGGGTCGCTGGCGACGTTGCAGCAGTTTTTGAAAGCGACCCTTATCGGCATCGGTAATCCCCACCAGTTTTTCAAGCTCATCGAGCAATGCGGCAAGATTTTCAACGCGTTCCAGGACAATGGAAAGATTAAAACTGGGACGATTATCAGCCAGCAACACCCCATTTCGGTCAAAAATAAGCCCGCGGGGCGGTGGTACCGGTTCAACCAACAGTCGATTCCGATCAGACAGTGTAACGAAGGCGTCATGTCGCTCAACCTGCAGATGGTAATAGCGCCAGAGCAGTCCACCCAGCAACAACAAAACTACGGCCATGGCAAAGAGCAGGCGACCGGCATAAAGCCGGTAATCCATCAACGGGTTTTTTAGTGCACGGTCATTATGATTCATGGACAGTCATTGTAACCGCATGTCGATAGCAGACCACCGGATTTACTGAATGGTAATAACCATTGTAATCCCCCCATTTTTAACCGCCCGTTTGAGTAGAGAGTTAAGCTGCCTGTAGCAGTTGAGTTGGAGGTATGCCTCCGATAGCCGTGTTTGGCCGTTCGTTATTGTATTGCCAAAGCCACTGGGTCGCTAATAGCTGGGCATGGGCGACGCTGATGAACTCATGCAAATCCAACCATTCATGCCGAGCGGTCCGGTTGAACCGCTCGATGTAGGCATTCTGAGTTGGCTTGCCCGGCTGGATATAGATCAGCGTAATCCGGTTCCTGTTGGCCCACTCTACCAGCGCCTGCGAGATGTACTCTGGCCCATTGTCGCATCGAAGTGCCGCGGGCTTTCCGCGCCATTCAATGATCTGATCCAGTGCGCGGATCACCCGCAGGGCA
>NZ_CBFHYF010000040.1:0-15479 GCF_965660005.1 Porticoccus sp. | reverse complement strand
CAACGAAATCGGAATCATTTTCCAAGATCCCATGACATCGCTAAACCCCTACCTGACCGTGGGGGAGCAGCTGATTGAGCCACTCTTATACCATCGAAACCTGAACCGTCAGCAGGCCCTGAAACGCGCTGTAACAATGCTCGACGAAGTGGGTATTGCCGACCCGGAAACCCGCATTCACAGCTACCCCCACGAATTCTCGGGTGGGATGCGCCAACGGGTAATGATCGCAATGGCGCTGATTGCCGAGCCCAAACTGCTGATCTGTGATGAGCCGACTACCGCACTCGATGTAACCATACAGGCCCAGATTCTCTCCCTGATCAAGGCACTGCAGAAGCGCCGCAATATCGCGGTGATTTTTATCAGCCACGACCTCGCGGTCGTTGCCGGCCTGGCGGATCGGGTGGCCGTAATGAGGGAGGGCAAAATCGTTGAGACGGGACCGGTCAACGATATTTTCCGGAACCCTCGTTCAGACTATACCCGAACACTGCTGGCATCTATTCCAGCAGGCAGTAAACCGAATCCAGTTCAACCCGGCAATCAACCCTTGCTGGTGGTCGACCATTTAACCACCTGTTTCGCAGACAACAGCGGGGGCTGGCTAAGCCGTCGGAAGCCGGATGCCAAAGCCGTAGATGATGTCTCATTGACCATTCAGCGCGGTGAAATTCTCGGGCTGGTTGGCGAATCCGGTTCCGGCAAATCGACACTGGGCCGTTCGATACTGCAGGTGGTGCCGGTCAGCAGAGGCACTGTGATATTTGATGGCACGGATATAGTAGGCCTTAGGCAGAAACGAATGACCCCACTGCGCCGGCGGATGCAGATGATCTTTCAGGACCCCTATGCATCCCTCAACCCTCGCATGACCGTCTTTGACTGCCTCGCAGAACCGCTGCTCTACCATGGCCTCGCAACCCGAAAAACGGTGACAGCACAGGTGTTGGCACTGATGGACGACGTGGGGCTAGCAAGGGCCGCGATTCGCAAATACCCCCACGAGTTTTCAGGGGGGCAACGGCAACGCATCGCGATTGGCCGGGCCATTGCCACCAAACCGGAACTGATTATCGCCGATGAACCGGTTTCGGCGCTGGACGTGACGATTCAGGCGCAAATACTGAAATTGATTCTGGCACTGGTAGAAAAGCACAACCTGACCATGCTGTTTATTTCGCATGACCTTGCGGTGGTGCGGTACATCGCCGACCGTATCGCTGTCATGCATCGCGGCCGGCTGGTGGAAATTGCGCAAACCGAGTCGCTGTTTGACAATCCCCGCCACGACTACAGCCGCAAACTGTTGTCTGCCATACCCTCAGCGGACAAAGGAGTCAGTCCGACAAATAGTACTCTATTGTCGACACCACCCGGACTTTCATAATGTGGGGATTGTTGGTATCCCTTGGCGTGATACTGAACTGCCCCTGCGACGCGCGCTTGATCTTGCCCAGCCTGCTCTGTGAATCCTCGGCAAATTTTTCCGCTACCTGACGTGCCTCACGGGTTGCCTCTTCAATCATCTCCGGCTTCACCTCGTTTAACCGGGTAAACAGAAACTCAGGCTGGCTTTGATAGCTGCCGCCGGTAAAAGCGATACCCTGCTTTCCCAGTTCGGGAAGGGATGCCAGCATTGCACGGACCTGATCCACCCGGGAAGAATAAATGGTTACGGTCTGCAAGGCCGTGAATCGAAATTCAGCCCGGGCACCGCTGTCATACTCCCGAGCCGATTTATCGGTAATGACCGGCAGGGAAACGCTGACTTCGCTAGCGTCCAGCCCGCGATTTAACAACAACTCGCGAATCTTCCCGGTACTGTGCTCAATCGAGGTGTAGAGTTGCTCAAGATTATTGCTTGCTTCGGCAAATACTATCGGCCAGATAACCACGTCAGCCGGATACTCGCGCTCCGAGAGTCCCTTGACGTTGACACTGCGTTCGTATTCCTTGAACTGGATAAGCGCATTACCAAGCAGGTAACCCAGTGAGGCCAACCCTGCGATCATCGCCACGCCCAGAATCAAGGCACTGAATCTGGTCCCACCCGTCATGCTAGTCATACGCTATCTCACTGGTTATCAATCGCCATTGAAGTGTCATTATTCCTTATCGGCCGCCACGGTATCTGCCAACAGCGCTCGCTGGTGTCTGGGTCGGTAGATATTCACCAGGTTACCCACAAGCATCAAACCTGCTCCCAATAACAGGACCATATCAAAAGTCTCGCGATAAAACAGAATGCCCACCAACCCGATTAACGGCAAACGCAGAAAATCCAGCGTCACGACAATACCCGCATCCGATGTCTTCATGGCTGTGGTCATGCAGAAGTGAGCCGTCAGCGCCGTTACTCCAACAATAAAAAGCCACAACCATAGTTCGGGGTCCCGGGGCAGGCTCCAGTTGGGCAGTGCAAGAGCCAGGCTGACCGGCATCTGAACCAGGCACATATAGAATAACACCGTCAGCGGATGTTCGCTGCGAGACAACGATTTGGTGGCCACATAGGCAAATGAGAAGCTGAGTGCCGAGGCCAGCACGATCAACGAGGCCAGCTCAAGCATTTCAATGCCCGGCTTAAGAATAACCACCACACCGGCAACTCCCAACGCCACTGCCAGCATACGTCTCGGCGTCAGCTGTTCGCGCAGAAACACCGCCGCAATAATCGCCACCCAGAAAGGGACCGTGAATTCTAGCGCGAACACCTGGGCCAGCGGCAACAGACCAATACCCAGAAACCAGCCATACTGGCCACCAAAGTGAAACAGGTTTCTTACAATGTGGAGCTTTGGCCGCTGTGTGATGAAGTGTTTTCTGCCACCAACCCGGTAAATGATCGCAGCAATAATCAGCAGACCAATAACACTGCGGATAAACAGTGTCTGAAAGGTATCGACTGCACCGGACAATTCACGCGCTCCCACGGCCATCAGGGACAGTGACAGCAACGCACCCGTCATCCATAGAACAACTGCCATCAGCTCACCTGACCCGCTGTATCCAGATTAATCCACCACCCATGGAACAGGCTGTTTTCGTCAACACACATGATCCGCTGAGCATCATCTTTCAGGGTCAATTTCCGGATTGAGTTCGGCTTCAACCGGTTCATCGGGAAACATTTCCAATACCGAGGGCGTTGTGCGCACCATTGCGACAAACTGTCCGGCATTTTCAAGTATCTCCTCTTCAACATCACGGAGTTTGGTAACGGTATAGAACGCCAATACCATTTGCATCAGCGCAAAAAATACGGGTAGCGCATGGGGACCAATGGATTCCATGAGCTGCCCGGCCAACGCCGGACCAAAGGCAGCACCAATGCCGTGGATCAACAACAGGGTACTGCCACCGGGCAAGATATCGTGGGGTTCCAGATGATCCACCAGATGGGCGACTGCTACCGGATAAATGAAAAAAGCCATCCCACCATAAAGCACGGAAGCGACCAGAAACAGCCCCATCGTGCTAGAGAAGAAGGACATCAGCAGTGCCGCACTGGCGGCCAGCGCACTGGCAAAAGCCAGCACTTTACGGCGGTCATGGCGGTCGGAATAACGGCCCAGCGGGTATTGAAAAATGGCACCACCGATAATTACGCAACTGATAAAGGTGGCAATACCGCTATTATCAAGCCCAACGTGACCGGCATAGAGCGCACCCATACCCCAGAACGCACCCATGGAAAGACCGGAGAAGATCGCGGCCACTAAAGCAACCGGGGCCAGCCCCCACAATCTGTTCAGCTTCATGCGAGGGGCATCAGACAACTCTGGCTGCACCATCCGTGTCCAAGTAATTGCCGGCACACTCAGACAGATCAGAATGGCAGACAGGGCAAAGAGCGTGAACGTGGTTGGCGTGTCCAAACGGAGCAGTTGTTGTGCCAATGCCAGCGCAACCAGTGTCACCATCATATAAATGGCAAAGACCCTGCCCCTCTGTGCGGTGGGCGTCTGACCGTTCAACCAGCTTTCAATCACGGTATAGAGAATAACCAGAGAAGCTCCGGTCATGACTCTCAGGAGTAGCCAGACGTAAGGATCCACAAGTAGCACATGCAATAGGGAAAAACAGGCGGTAAATGCTGCACAAAAGGCAAACGTGCGAATATGACCAATGCGATTGATCAAAGGCAGCGCCAGATAGGTGCCGACAAAAAAACCAAAAAAATAACCGGACATGATGAAGCCCAGTGTGCTATCAGAATAGCCTTCGATCGTGCCGCGCAAGGCAAGCAAAGTATTGAGCAGACCACTGCCAACCAGCAATAGTGCAATACTGGCCAACAATGCGCAGATCGGAAAAATCAACCTCAGCATGGCAAGTCCGTTGTTTCTGAAATAAGCTCGGCAAGGTTATGGGTAGATCATGAATGATGCAAATACATACCGAGAAATCCATTAGACGTTGGCACTCTCATAATACCCGACCTGGTTGACACCGTATGTTTAAAGGAAGATTTGATGAAAGATTGGCTTATCAGCGCTGAGGAACTTCATCAGAACCCTGGCGACCAGGTGATCATTTTTGATTGCCGATTTTCGCTGACAGATCCCGGCGAAGGGCTGAGCACCTATCAACAGGGACATATTCCCGGTGCTTTTCACCTGGGCATGGAAAAGGATTTATCAGGACCAAAGAGGCTTCACGGTGGCCGACACCCACTACCCGACACGAAGGTGTTCACGAATCGCATGCGCGCATCTGGTGTGGCCAGGAATTCGCTGGTGATTGCCTATGATGACAACCGGATGGCAGGTGCCGCACGCCTGTGGTGGCTTTTACGCTATTTTGGACATCCAGATGTGCGTATTCTCGATGGTGGCATCAAGGCGTGGCTTGCAGCCGGTTTTCCCATGAATAAGAAATACCCGGCAACCACCATCGGTGACTTCCTCGCCGTCGAAAATACCGCCATGACAGTGACTTACCCCGACATCAAGCAATTGAGCAGGGATAACACTTCAGTACTGATCGATGCCAGAGAATCCCCGCGCTATCGCGGGGAAGTAGAACCCATCGATCCGATCGCCGGCCATATACCCGGTGCAATCAATGTCCCCTGGCAACAGTTGGTCGATGCGGAGGGAAAAATGCTGCCGATCGAATGCCAGCGGCTTGTCTGGCAGGAATGGGCATTGTCACCATCGCCAGTGGTCTATTGTGGCTCGGGGGTAACTGCCTGTGTCGACCTGTTGTCACTGGCGTTGATCGGAGTCGAATCTGCAAAACTCTATCCGGGCAGCTGGAGTGACTGGTGCAGCTACCCCGATTCAATCATTGAAACGTCAACCCAGCCATGATCATTGCATCAATTCTGTTTATTGCAGGGCTCGCGGCGTGGTTTATCAGCACCATCGCCGCTGGTGGCGCAGCCATGTTCATGATTCCCCTGGTGGCACTGCTGCTTGGCCCGCAAACGGTGGCACCGGCAATCAGTCTGGGCGCCTTTCTGGCGAACCCCTCCCGTGCCTGGCTGTTCAGGGATAGCGTCGATTGGCAGGTCTGTCGCTGGATGATTCCCGGCAGCCTGTGTGGGGCGGTACTCGGTGCCTGGACCTTTAGTCAGATACCGATTTTCTGGATACAGATAGCGTTGGCGTTATTTTTGATCTCGACGGTATTCCAGTACCGTTTTGGCAAGTCCCGGCGCTCTTTCACCATGCAACGCCAATGGTTCTTTCCCCTTGGCCTCGGTGTCGCCTTTCTGTCCGCGCTGGTGGGCGGGACCGGGCCAGTACAAAATCCCTTTTTATTGAACTATGGCCTGGAGAAAGAGCAACTCATTGCCACAAAAGCGATCAATTCGCTGGTCCTGCAACTGACTAAACTGCTCGCCTACACCGGCTTCGGCGCCATGACCCTGGAAATTGCCGGTTATGGCCTGGTAATTGGTTTGGGTGGTGCAGTGGGTGTATGGTGTGCCCGGCACCACCTGAAAAAGGTCGATGAGCATCGTTTTCGGATCTATACCCTCACCCTCATGCCGATCTGCGGTGTGGCGATGCTATTTGATGCCTTTTTCTAACCGGGCAAACCTCTGGCGGGCAGGAGAAATACTGCCCGCACCACGCCCCATCATCTATGCTCTATGGAAATTATCATTACCCAAATTCAGGAAAACGAGGATTACAGATGAAAAATCAGGATCAGATTATCGCGTTACTCAACAAAATTATGGAATTTGAGCTCGCAGGCGTGGTTCGTTACAACCACTACGCACTGATGGTTTATGGCTACAATCGCATTCCCATCGTGAGATGGCTGAGGGAAGAAGCCGATAACAGCCTTGTCCACGCTCAGGCAGCGGGGGAAATGGTCACCGCGCTGGGTGGTCACCCGTCACTGGCCATCGGACCACTGCTTGAAACCCATCGTCATGACATAGGCGACATTCTTCGGGAGTCAATGGAACAGGAAGCCTTGGCGAAAGCGCTCTATTACGAACTACTGGCGTTGGTCAAAGACAATTCCGTCATGCTCGAAGAGTATGCCCGGCAAAAAATAGCCGAAGAAGAAATGCACGCGGCCGAAGTTGACAAGATGCTGCGCAAGCCGGGTGATATCAAATCGTTCAGTAACTGAGTTCCTCTGCGATCATTCCGGCTGATTGAGCCGGAATGAAACGCCCGTGCCCTTGAGACTGCAATATCCCCCCGGGTTTTTGATCAGGTATTGCTGATGATAGTCCTCCGCATAATAGAACGGGCAGGACAAACTGATTTCTGTGGTGATCGGGGGAAAATCACGCTGTTCCAATTCGCGCTGAAATGCTTCACGTGATTTTTCTGCCAACTGGTATTGTTCTTCATCGAAGCAGTAGATGGCTGAACGGTACTGGGTTCCCCTGTCATTGCCCTGACGCATCCCCTGAGTAGGATCATGGCATGTCCAGAACAGCTCAAGCAGTGTTGTCAGCGGAATTACCTTCGGATCAAAAACCACCAGAACCACTTCGGCGTGGCCGGTTAGTCCCGAGCAGACCTCTTCATAGATAGGATTTTCGGTGTAACCACCGGCATAGCCCACCGCCGTGCTATACACACCCGGCTGGGTCCAGAAAAGGCGCTCTACCCCCCAGAAACAACCCATCCCGAAGATGATCTGTTGCATACCACTCGGAAAAGGTGCCTTGAGTGGATGACCAGTCACCAGGTGGCGGTCCGCAATAGTCAGTGGCTCAGCGCGGCCTGGCAATGCCTGGTCGGGGCTGACCATCTGTACTTCATGAGAATAACCAGACATATTTCGACTCCTGGCTTGCACTTGCCTCAATGAATTTACTGACCTAATCTGTGACGATCAAAATCAGGAGTAAATAACCCGTGATAGAACTCTACACTGCTGCCACACCCAATGGCCACAAAGTCAGTATCGCGCTTGAAGAACTGGGGCTGCCCTATGACATGCATGTGCTCAATCTGAGTGAAAATGAACAAAAGCAGCCCTGGTATCTTGCACTGAACCCGAATGGCAGAATCCCCACCATTGTAGACCGAGCCAATGATAATTTTGTCGTTTTTGAGTCGGGAGCCATATTGATCTACCTGGCAGAGAAAACCGGACAGCTGCTATCGAACGAGTCAAACGAGCGGTCTCGTGCTCTGCAGTGGCTGATGTTTCAGATGGGGGGTATCGGTCCGATGATGGGCCAGGCCAACGTCTGGTACCGTTACTGGAACGAAACCTATCAACCGGCAATCGACCGCTATCAGAACGAAGTAAAGCGACTCTTTGGGGTTTTGGACAGCCACTTAAAGGGCAGAGAATTTCTCACTAATGAGTTAAGCATCGCCGATATCGCAAACTGGGCCTGGGTGAGAATTTACGATTGGTCTGGTATCGACATCAGGCCCTATCCACACTTGCAGCGATGGGTTGAGCGACTGGACGAACGGCCCGCTTTTCAACGGGGAATCAACCAGCCTGCCGCAGAATACGAACAAAAAGACAAGGCGACGTCTTTCGTTCAGAGCGCCCGTAACATGCTGACCAAATGAATTTTATCCTGAACGATTGATGCGCAGGTAACGAATTGCCCTGGCGAGGGTACGCACGCTCGGTGTCTCGCCAGCGTAGCGCATATTTTCGTACATTCGGATCACATCAATCAGTTCACGGGCGACTTCTGGCTTCAGTTCGGCAACACGCTGTGCATAATCTCCCGGTCCTTCGCCAATTCGCCTGGGAAAACCGGCTTTTTCGAGCTTCCGGCACAAGCGGATGAATTCCCGGTCCAACGGGTCACAGGACCCCCCGTAACGGCGCGGTAACAGCATCCACAAACCCAGCAAAATCAATAAACCACCGCCAACGCCTGCCATTGCGAGCGCGATTCGCCAGGGCGTATTGTCGCCGAGCAGCTTTTGCAGGAACGAGGCCTGAACCTGGTCGTAGCCCAAAACCCAAAGGGCCCAGTTGTAATTGAGCGACTCGATCTGCAACCGAAGCTGATTCAACCAGCCGATATGACGAAAGTGTACCAGTGAAACCGGTGAATCCGCTAAAAAATCCGCCTCACCTCCCAACACTAACTGCAAATCCTGCTCGATGCGCTGAGGTGCGACAACGGCCGTCGGGTCAACCCTGACCCAGCCGCTGTCCTCCAGCCAGATTTCCGCCCAGGCATGGGCATCGTACTGGCGCACAACCAGATAATTATCAGGATGTCGCTCGCCACCTTGAGGCCAGACACGTTTGCAAAGCTATGGAGGATTGCGATTACAAAAATCGCTGTGAGCAGACAGGCAACACCAAATACCAGATTATTTTCATAGTTGGTGGCCACCAGCCAACAAAGTACGACCAACAACAGAAAAGAAAACCCGGTGTTAGAGGGAAAGATAAACAGGCTGCGGATATTCAATGACACCTGCGGCGCTGGTGGCAATCGGCGTGTCAACCAACGTGAGTAAAGCTGCTGGGAAAATTGCCTGAATTGACCCGTCATGACGGCCCTTGTTGTCCTCTCAGGACGACACGAAAATAGATCCGCATCGTGCTGGCATCGGAATCGTTCAAGCCTTGCCTATAAAATGTCCACTGCGTTCAGTACCAGGCTGGCAAGCACATCGCCACCGTGACTGGCGTTCTCACCTGCACCGCGCAACCGATGACCTGCAACGGCCGGGAATACCGCCTGAATATCCTCGGGGATTACATATTGCCGGCCGTGGATCAAAGCCCAGGCACGAGCACATTGCAGCGCCGCCAGTGCGCCACGCGGTGACAGACCATAATGAAAAACGGGGTCATCGCGAGTGAATTGCACCAATCGTTGCAGGTAGTCCACCAGATTTTCGGCGACTTTGACATCCGCCACATGTTGCTGGATCTGTAACAATTGTTTTGCAGGCAATAATGCTTCGATCTCTGCCAGCCGGGTTCGAGGATTCACACCAGATAACAACTCCCGCTCGGATCTTGGATCCGGGTAACCCAATTCAATGCGCATCAAAAAACGGTCGAGCTGGGACTCCGGCAATGGGTAAGTCCCCGATTGTGTCAATGGATTTTGGGTGGCTATCACAAAAAACGGGTGAGGCAGCGAGCGGGGTTCACCCTCAATCGTGACCTGCCCCTCTGCCATCGCTTCCAGCAGTGCGCTCTGGGTTTTCGGTGTCGTGCGGTTTATTTCATCAGCGAGCAACAATTGACTGAACACCGGACCAGAGTGGAACTCAAACTGCCCCCGAGTTCGGTCATAAACAGAAATACCCAATATATCGGCAGTCAGAAGATCACTGGTAAACTGAATACGGTTGTAAGAGAGCCCAAGAACGGCAGCAAGTCCCTGAGCCAGGGTAGTTTTCCCCATGCCGGGCATGGTCTTCAATCAATAGATGGCCACCGGCGAACAGACAGGTGATCGCCAGCCGGACTTGCTCATCCTTGCCTATCAATACCCTGCCGATAGAAGTAACCAGCTTGTCTACAACCTGGCGCATATTGTTCACGTCCATTTCCAGTGGGGCCATGACGGTCGAATCAGATGGCGGTCAATCCATGCAGCAGGTCATTCTTGATATCTTCAATGTCCTCAAGACCAACGGCAACACGGATCAGATTTTCAGTAATACCTGATGCCACTTTCTGCTGTTCGTTCAAACGACCGTGTGTGGTAGTTGCCGGATGAACTATGGTCGTCTTCGCATCACCCAGGTTCGCTGTCAATGAGAGTATTCGGGTGCTGTCGATAACCTTCCAGGCCTGTTCCCGCCCCCCTCTTACCCGAAACGAGAGGACGCCGCCAAAACCGCGCTGTTGCTGGGCAGCTAGTTGATGGCCGGGGTGATCGGGCAGACCAGCATAGAAAACCTGCTCAACAGCCGGTTGTTGCTGCAACCATTCCGCAAGCGCCTGTGCGTTGACAGAGTGTGCATCCATTCTCAATCTCAGCGTCTCAAGTCCTTTGAGAAATACCCAGGCATTGAAGGGACTCATGGTGGGGCCGGCACTGCGAATAAAAGACAACACTTCATTGACCAGCTCACTGCGGCCACAAACCACCCCACCCAGGCAGCGCCCCTGACCATCGAGATATTTGGTAGCCGAGTGAATCACCAGATCGGCGCCAAGTCTGAGTGGTTTCTGCAGGGCTGGGGTACATAGACAGTTGTCGACAACAAAGAGCAGGTCGTGTGCACGGGACAATTTTGCCAGCGCACCGATATTCGCTATCTCACAGAGTGGATTCGAAGGTGTTTCCAGAAACAACAGTTTTGTCTCGGGTCGGATTGACTGCTCCCAAAGGGCGAGATCGGTAACCGGCACAAACGTGGTTTCCACACCCAGCTTTCTCAGGTATTTATCGAGGAGTACCGTGGTTGTACCGAACACATCGCGGGAACAGACCAGATGGTCACCGCTTTTCAAAAAAGCCATACAGGTGCTGAGGATGGCCGCCATGCCGGATGAGGTTGCCACAGCCTGCTCAGCCTCCTCCAAAGCCGCAATGCGCTCTTCAAAATTGCGCACAGTCGGGTTGGTATAACGGGAATAGACATTACCCGGTTGGTCACCGGAGAAACGCGCCGCTGCCTCAGCGGCACTGGCAAAAACATAGCTCGATGTCAGAAATAGCGCTTCACTATGCTCACCCTCGGCTGAACGCTGCTGACCGGCACGGACAGCCAGTGTATCCAGACCGGCTTCTGCAAGCGGATTATCAATATCGTCTGCTTTCATTATCTGGTTTCCATTTCCGGATTATGCAGGCCAATGACCTCGCCATTTCCCGAGGAGGGGGATTTATCGTTTTTGGAGTTATTTTTCGCTTTATCATTGCGCTCGGAGTCCAGCCTGTCCAGATAAGGCTGATGGACATCACCCGTGACATAAATACCGTCAAAGACCGCACAATCAAAAGATTGGATCCGGGAATTACCCTCTTTGGCACTGGCGATCAGGTCACCCAGCGACTGGTAGATTAGCCAATCGGCACCTATCAAATCGGCAACTTCCTGTTCGCTTTTGTCGTGGGCAATCAGCTCTCGTGCAGATGGCATATCGATACCATAAACATTGGGATAGCGAACCGGCGGCGCAGCAGAGGCCATATAGACCTTGTTGGCACCGGCATCGCGAGCCATTTGAATAATCTCTCTGGAGGTGGTGCCCCGCACAATCGAGTCATCCACCAGCAACACATTTTTTTCCTTGAATTCCAGCCGTACCGGGTTCAGCTTCTGCCGCACTGATTTCTTTCGTTCCTTCTGACCGGGCATGATAAACGTCCGTCCAATATAACGGTTCTTCATGAAACCTTCACGGAATTTAATCTGCAAATGCTCGGCGATGGCCTGGGCGGCCACCCGACTGGTATCGGGAACAGGTATAACAACATCAATATTGTGATCCGGATACTGCCTGGCAATCTTCTCTGCCAGGTGCTCACCCATACGCAGACGACACTTGTAAACGGAAATTTGATCAATGATGGAGTCGGGACGGGCAAAATAGACATGTTCGAAAATACAGGGCATCAGTTGCGGGTTGTCAGCACACTGCTGCAAATGAAGCACACCGTGCTCATCCACGTATAGCGCTTCGCCCGGCTCCAGATCACGGACCAGCTGAAAACCGAGCACATCCAGAGCAACACTCTCCGATGCCACGATGTATTCAACACCCCGCTCCGTTTCGCGCTTGCCGAACACGATGGGACGGATCCCGAGAGGGTCCCGAAATGCCACCATACCGTAATTGGCAATCATCCCCACCACCGCGTAAGCCCCGCGACAACGACGATGCACGCGTCTCACAGCTTCGAAAATATCGGCAGGTAACGGTTGTAACTTACCCTGTAAGTGCAATTCATGGGCAAAGACGTTAAGCAATGCTTCTGAGTCCGAATCCGTATTGATATGTCGGAGGTCGGACTTGAAAAGGTGCTCCATCAGCTCATCGGTATTGGTCAGATTACCGTTGTGAGCCATGCAAATCCCATAGGGAGAGTTCACATAAAACGGCTGGGCAAGAGCAGCACCAGAACTGCCAGCTGTCGGGTAGCGCACATGGCCAATACCCATGTTGCCCTCCAGTTCAGCCATATGGCGGGTATGGAACACATCCCGAACCAGACCCACCCCTTTCCTCTGGTTGAGGCGGCCACCTACACAGGTCATGATACCAGCGGCATCCTGCCCCCGATGTTGCAGCATCGTCAAGGCATCATAGAGCTGTAATTTGACATCGCTTTTACCGACTATTCCGACAACACCACACATTGGCTAAACAACCTCGTTTTTCAAGACTTACTGACTGCACCGTGACATGTGTTCAACTAGAAAAGGTTTTTCAGGAATTTCAGTACCGCTGCGCCAGATTCCCTGGCGATATCCTCAAACTGCATGAAAAAACCAATCAAGCGGGATTCCTGCCACCAGGTATCCTCTGCCACCGGCAGTATTTCTGTCAGCACAATCAGTACCACCATAATAATAATCAGGCCGCGAGTTATGCCAAACAACACGCCCAATAACCGGTCAGTACCGGTAAGACCTGTGGCCTCTACCAACTTACCCAATAAATAACTGCAGATTCCGCCAATGATCAAAATTGCAATGAACAATACCGCCCAGGCTGTCAGCATGCGCAGAGAGGGGGTTGAAATAACGTCAACCAACCAGAGTGCGAGGTCATCATGAAAAATGGATGCGAGAGTGGCAGCTGTGAGCCAGATTACCAGCGAAAGCGCTTCTTTTATGAAACCTCGCACTGCGCTAATCAGCGCCGAAAATCCTAAAACAGCAATAATTACCCAGTCTGCCCAGTTCATGCTTTCATCATTTTATATAATGCCGGAGAGTGTATCAGAGGGATGTTCAACGGTCAGGGATCAAAGCGCAACATCAGTGCATCGATACCATATTTCTTATCGATAGCTGTCTTCTCTTCCAGCAGTTTGCTTTTCAATACCTTCGGACCAACAAATACCCTGCTCAGTTCTGAGTCATTGCCAGGCTGCTGGCGGACATAGGCGGTATAACCCTCCGCCAAAAGCTGTTCAAGCAATGACTGTGCTTTTTTGGCATCACGAAAACTGCCCACCTGCAAAACCCAGGCTTCGGCAACACCCTCAGCAGTCAGCCCTGGTGATTCGGATCCTGAAGAGCTGGTCTCGTCCTCTACGTCTGTATCAGTCCCTTCGGGTATTTCGGGCAGAAAGATGCTTTCATCGTCTGCTGCAGCATCAATATTCTCTGCTCTAACCGGTTCGGCCACCACAACAGGGGAGATATCCGGTGAGTCAGGAATTTGGGAGCGGGTATCTATCTCGGAGACATCGGAAAAATCAAAAAGCAAAGCGAATAAAATCAGCGCCAGAGCCAGCAATACAAAGCCACCAACGATGCGCTGTTTCAAGTTTTCACTCAGCATGTTTTTTTCCTTTTGGCAGATTTTTCCACCAGTCAAGTACGGGGCCAACAGTAAAAAAAGAGCCGAATACGACCACCTGATCGCCGGGAACCGCATCAAGCAGCGCCGACTCAAGACCCTTTACAGGAGAGGAACAGAGTCTTGTTTTGACAGCTGATGGCTCGCTGGCATTGTACAACATAGATGACAACCTGCCTGCACTTGCAGCTCTGGGCTGACCGGGAATATCACAAAAATACCAGCTTTTCACCAAAGACTTCAGAGGTTCGAGGATACCCTGAATGTCCTTATCCGCCATAGTACCGACAACCGCCATCAAGCGACCTGAAGTACTGCTGAGCCGTTCCGCCAATAACGCCGCTGCCTGGGGGTTATGAGCGACATCCAGAACCACCGGCACACCATTGACAACCAATTTTTGAAACCGGCCCGGAACAGCAACATGACCGATTGCATCGGTATTGAGTGCAGAAGGCAAGAGCCCTGTGACAAGAGATGCAGCCTGAAGAGCACAGGCAAGACTGGCAAGCGGCAATGTAGTCCCGGGCAACGGTGCAAACTGACTAATGGAAAAATCCCTGCCATTAATCATCAATTTTGCCCCGATTTTCTGGGCGGTGCCGATCAGGCCTGCAACAGGATTAGGATCACCACAAACTAATGGTCTTCCTGCACGTGCAATGGCTGTCTTTTCAGCAGCTATCTGGTTGAGATCATCGCCGAGCCAGTCCTGATGATCCAGTGCGATGCCTGTGACAATCGCGATATCGGCATCGAGGATATTGACTGCATCCAGCCGTCCACCAAGACCCACCTCTAAAATCGCCACATCAAGTGCTGCCCTGGCCATCAGTAACAAAGCAGCCAAAGTACCAAACTCAAAGTACGTCAGACTGGTCCGACCTCTGGCCTGCTCAATTTGGTCAAAGGCATCACAAATATCCTCGTCACTGGCGCAGTGACCGTCAATCACTATCCGTTCACGGTAGTCAATCAGGTGAGGTGATGTGTAGCAAGCAACCCGGTAGCCCGCAGAAGTCAGGAGCGCTTCAAGTGCAGCGACGCAGGAGCCTTTGCCATTGGTCCCGGCAATGGTGAGGATGGTTTTTGCGGGAGAACGTCTTTCCGCAACATCCACCAATCCCAGCTTCCTGGCCACCAGGCGAATACGCCCCAGGCCAAGCTCAATTTCTCTGGGATGCCTGTTTTGTAACAGGGTCAGCCATTCACTCAGTGAATGCTGGGGCATCGAGATGATCAGGTTCCGGGCAATGGGTAAACTTGGATATAAGGGATGCCAGCGTATCCCGAAGCTCAGGGCGAGGAATGATTAAATCGATTGCTCCGTGCTCCAGCAGAAATTCTGCCCGCTGAAACCCCTTCGGCAAGCGCTGGCGGATGGTTTGTTCAATGATATTGGGCCCGGCAAAACCTGCTCTTGCCGCAGGCTCGGCAGCGTTGATATCGCCCAACAGGGCAAGACTGGCAGAAACACCGCCATAAACAGGGTCTGTCATTACCGAGATATAGGGCGTGCCCTGACTTTTAAGCCTTTCGATAATTGCGCTGGTTTTGGCCATCTG
>NZ_CBFHYF010000039.1:0-15594 GCF_965660005.1 Porticoccus sp. | reverse complement strand
GTGATTGCCGTGTTGCAACTAAGGACTTTCTGGGCTTGCAGATTGCGGATATGCCGATTCACTTTACCGATAAAGTGTTGGCGCTGATCAACGCCTTGCCCGATTTTTCATTATGGAGCCTGGTGACAGGGTTGATTACCATGCTGGTTATGTTGCTCTGGCCATTGTTGAAAACACCTGTTCCCGGACATCTGCCGGCAATGATTGTGGGCAGCCTGGTGGCAGTGGCGCTGAACCAGCAGGGTGCGGGCATTGCCACGGTTGGGTCTGCCTTCAGTTTTGTGCTCCCCGATGGAACAGTTGGATCGGGTATTTCCCCGGTGTTGCCCGATATTCAATGGCCGTGGCAGAGGACACAACCCGGTGAGTTACCTTTGGTGTTCAGTTGGCGAGTCGCCCAGGACCTGTTGTCGGCGGCTTTTGCGATTGCCATGCTTGCGGCCATTGAGTCGCTGTTATGTGCTGTTGTACTGGATCGCGCATCAGGGACCAAACACAGTGCCAACAGTGAATTACTGGGGCAGGGCATTGGTAATATTGTGGCACCTTTTTTTGGCGGTATTACCGCGACGGCTGCGATTGCCCGTTCGGCAGCCAATCTCAAAGCGGGTGCCCTGACACCGATTGCCCCGATAATTCACGCCCTGGTGGTGTTGGCCGCCGTGATATGGCTTTCTTCGCTTTTAGCATTTATGCCGATGGCCAGCATGGCAGCATTGCTGGTGGTCGTTGCGTGGAAAATGAGTGAAACATCTCGTATAGCACACCTGTTGAAAACTGCGCCGCCGAGCGATGTGCTGGTTTTTGTGGTGTGTTTTTCCCTGACAATACTGTTTGATATGGTCATTGCGATCACAGCAGGTCTTGTGCTGGCGTCTTTGCTGTTTATGAAAGAGATTGCCGAAATGACAAGAATCAGTGATATCTCCGGCAATAAAAAAATGGTTAATGGTGAGCTTCCAGACGGCTGGCGGGTATTGAAAATAAATGGCCCGTTATTTTTTGCGGCGGCGGATCGTGTCTTCGGTGAGTTGGCACAGCTCGGCAAGGGACAGAAGGGTATCCTGTTATATCTTGATGGCGTATCGATTCTTGATGCCGGTGGGGTCGCGGCGCTGTATAAATTGCTTGATACCTGCCGGGCATCTGGTACCCGCGTATTTCTTGCCGACCTCCAGTTTCAGCCATTAAAAACCCTGTCGCGGGCTGGCTTTCGCCCGGACGGGATCAGCTGCAAAATATTTTCCGAGCTTTCGGACGCACTGGCCGAATTGAAGTGTGAAGATATGACAGTCGCAGCGGGGCAGGCCCCATTGCGTGCCCGTCAGTCCTGAACTGTGGTCTTGAAACTGAATAGTATGCACCGATAGAGGGGCGATTATCCCGTGCATCGATCGGATCCCTGTTTATTTTTCCGGCTCATCTATCAGCCCGGCAGGATCGATGGATGGCCTTTTCAAGTTTCGCTGTACCGGTAAAATATTGTGTGCAAATATAGTGCTTATTTGACATAATTTTTCACAGTTCCAACCATACTTTTTTATGATAACAGCGAGAAAGTAACCGGCAAATTATAACAAGTAGGGGCCCCATGGTTACTGTACTGAAACAAATATTGAGACTGATTTTTTTTTCCATGACGTTATTGGGCGTAATGGTGACGAATGTTTTTGCCCTGGACAAAATGGCGTCGCAGCAATTTCTTTCTTCCTGTCAATCCGACAAAATCCGGACACACTCCTTATCACTGAATACTGATAGGGCAAATTGTCATGCCTTTATTCAGGGGTTTCTGGCCAGTACTGAAAAATTCACTTTGTCGGACGAACAGAATCCAACCTTTGAGCAAAGAGCTTTGCAAACCAGAGCCGGAGGGCAAATTCTTAATAAGGGCATTACTGAGCGAAACCCCTATTGTTTTCCTCGTCAAACGACACTTGACGACATCGTCACAAAAATTAATAGTGAAGTGGCACTGGACAGTCAGGAAGTCGTTCGGTCAAATGTGTCGTTGAAGCATGCTGAAGATGTTCTGGTTTTGGTGCTCAAAAAACATTTCTCCTGTAATGAGTCATGATGAAATTTTTTAGTAAGATTTAATAAATATAACGAGGTATTAATACCCATCTCATGTACATCATCGGCGGATTATTATGAAACATTGTCTCAGTCTTGCTTTTGTATTGCTGATATTGTGGTTGGGAAATTCCGGCTATTACTCCCCGCTGTTGTTGTCCCTCGGTGTGCTGTCCGTGGTATTTGCAGTCTGGGTTTCTCATCGCATGGATGTGGTTGATCACGAGTCACAGCCCCTTCATCTGAGTGGAAATATTTCGTTTTACTATGGCTGGCTGGTGGGCAAAATTATTCTCAGTAACATTGATGTTGTGAAACGTATCTGGCTGGGAAATAAATCGATCAGCCCCTGTTTTGCCAAGTTGCCATTGAGTCAGAAGACCGATATGGGGAAAGTTATTTACGCCAACTCCATCACCCTGACACCGGGCACGGTATCGATGGATATCGAAGGTGATACCGTGTTGGTGCATGCGCTGACAGCAGAGAATATAGCCGAACTGAAGGGTGATGAAATGAACCGGCGTGTTGCGGGACTGGAGCTCTAAATGCTGATTGCCTGTACGGTAGCAATTCTGGTTGTCATGGTGATGGCGATTGTCAGGTCGTTGCTGGGACCTACTATTTACGATCGCATCCTGGCCGTTAATCTGTTCGGAACCAAAACTGTGCTATTGATCGCTGTTATGGGTTTTTTGTTCGGCAGGCCCGATTTTCTGGATATTGCGTTGGTGTATGCATTGATTAATTTCATCAGTATTGTCGGCGTGCTCAGGTACTTTGAATACAGTCGCCGCGAAGAGAGGGGCTCTTTCTGATGGTTGCCGGCATGGTTGATGCGTTGGGTTCAGCCTGTCTTCTGCTCGGTGCTTTCCTGATGCTTTCCGGTGGTGTCGGTGTGTTGAGATTCCCTGACTTCTTCACCCGGATGCATGCAGCGGGCGTCACGGAAACACTCGCCACCACACTGATTCTGTTTGGCCTCATGTTGATTGCCGGCTGGAATATTGTATCTTTCAAGCTGGTATTGATTTTATTGTTCATTATGATCACCAGTCCGGTTGCCAGTCATGCCCTGGCGAAAGCGGCACTACACGGCAAGCTTCAACCCTTGGTCGATGAACGCGATGAACAATAATCACAGTGGGATACCGAGCGGGGTAAAGTCAGGGACTGTTGTGCCAGCTGTATCCTCGGGTGGTTTTTCAGCATGGATAATGTTGATGATTGGAGAACTCTCATCGAACTAGTCCTCGATATTACGCTACTGCTGCTTCTGGTGATCACCGCGCTGGCGATTGTCCGGCAGAGAGATCTGTTCGCCTGCGTGATGCTGGCCGGGATCTATGGTTTGCTATCCGCCAGCTTCTTCGTTTCCATGGATGCTGTGGATGTGGCTTTTACCGAGGCGGCTGTGGGTGCAGGGGTTTTCCCCTTGCTGATGTTGACGGCACTGACCGTTACCGGTCGCTATGAGCAGACAGCCCACCGCCGACCGCGGGCGGCATTCTTCCTGGTGCTGGTGACCGGTGCCCTGTTGATCTTGGGCACCCTGGACATGCCATCCTTCGGTTCGGCCGATGCCCCTGCACATACCCATGTCGCTGCACGTTATATTCAGGAGTCCCCCACTGAAATCGGTATTCCCAACATGGTGACATCGGTGTTGGCGGACTACCGGGCCTTTGACACACTGGGAGAAGTCGTGGTGGTTTTCACGGCGGTGGTGGGGGTATTGATTCTGTTGAGCTCCGGAGATCGGCATCACACGTCTCCTCCGGTAAATGTCATTGAAACCATGCGCAGCCACATGATTTTGCGGGTCGTGAGCAAGATGTTGATTCCGCTTATGCTGCTGTTCGCACTCTATGTCCAGTTTCATGGCGAATATGGGCCCGGCGGGGGGTTTCAGGCCGGGGTCATTTTTGCGGCGGCAATTATTCTGTACGCGATGTTGTTTGGTCTGACCAAGGCCAAGGCAGCGATCAAGCCGTCAATTTTGCGGGTTCTGGCGGCATTCGGGGTGTTGCTTTACGGTGGTGTGGGTGTTGTTAGTTTTCTGACTGGCCTGAATTACCTGGACTATAGTCGCCTTGCCAGTGATCCTGTTGTGGGCCGACACATCGGTATTCTCGGTATTGAGTTGGGGGTGGGTATCACAGTAGCTGCTGCGATGATCCTGATTTTTTACGCTTTTGCGGGTTATGCGGCCGATCGGAGCGAGCCTGAATGATGTTGCCGGAGCTGTATAACTACTGGATGGTAATTATATTGATGATGATCGGTTTTTATATCGTCATCGTGCAGGGCAATCTGATCAAAAAACTGATTGGTCTGAATATTTTCCAGACCTCTGTTTTCATCTTTTATATCAGTGTCGGTAAAGTAGCCGGCGGCAGTGCCCCGATCCTTGCCGACGGCGTGAGTGTCTATTCCAACCCGTTACCCCATGTGCTGATTCTCACTGCCATTGTAGTGGGCATCGCCACCATGGCGTTGGCGTTGGCGCTGGTGGTCCGAATCAAGAACGCCTATGGCACGGTAGAGGAAGAAGAGTTACAGGAAAGAGATCTGCAGTGCTGAGCCACCTACCCATTCTACAAGTCATTGTTCCCCTGCTGGCCGCACCAGCCTGTTTGTTGCTGGATAGAGCCCGCGCTGCCTGGCTGTTCGCCTGTATGGCCAGCCTTGTTTCGGTGGTTATCAGCGGTCTGCTGGTGTTCCAGGTTCATCAATTCGGTGCGCTGAGTTACAGTCTGGGTGGCTGGGATGCCCCCTGGGGTATTGAGTACCGCATTGATTTATTGTCTGCCTATGTGCTGCTGATCGTCAGCGGGATTGGCGCATTGATGATGCTGGCTGCGCATACGGCCATCCGGCTCGAGATTGCGCCAGAAAGGCAGCCGCTGTTTTATGTACTCTATTTGCTCTGCCTGGCCGGGCTGCTGGGTATTGTCGCCACGGGTGACATTTTTAATGTGTTTGTCTTCCTGGAAATTTCCTCTCTGGCAACCTATGCGTTGATTGCGCTGGGGCGTGACCGGCGTGCGCTCTGGGCTGCCTACCAGTATCTGATTGTCGGTACAATCGGGGCCACCTTTATTCTGATTGGCATCGGTTTCCTCTACAGTCTTACCGGTACCCTGAATATGCAGGACCTGTCGAACCGGTTGCCACAGCTGGAAAATTCGGCTACTGCTTTCACCGCCTTTGCCTTTCTGGTGGTGGGTGTCTGCCTGAAGCTGGCCTTGTTCCCGCTGCATTTGTGGCTGCCCAATGCCTATGCTTACGCACCATCAATTGTGACCGCATTTTTGGCAGCTACGGCGACAAAAGTGGCCGTGTATCTGCTGATTCGTTTTCACTTTTCTGTATTTGGTGTGGGGTTTGCCGCGTCGGTGTTGCCGCTGCACAGTATTTTTCTGGCACTTGGCCTGGCGGGGGTTTTCGTAGCTTCGATAGTGGCCATCCAGCAGCCCGATGTGAAACGCCTGTTCGCCTACTCCAGTGTGGCGCAGATCGGTTATATGATCATCGGCATTGGTATAGGTACTGTCACCGGGTTGCAGGCAACATTGCTGCACTTGTTTAACCACGCCTTGATGAAGGGCGCGCTCTTTTTGGCCCTGGCTGCGGTTGTGTTTCGTTTTGGCAGTGCCGATGTAAGGCATTTCGAGGGGTTGGGCAAGCGTATGCCCTGGACCATGGCAATCATTGTGATCGGGGGCCTGAGTCTGATCGGTGTGCCCGGTACCGTTGGTTTTATCAGCAAGTGGTATTTGGTGTTGGCTGCATTTGAGCGCGCCTGGTGGCCGTTGATTATTGCAGTATTGTTGGGTTCCCTGCTGGCTGTGGTTTATATCTGGCGACTGGTGGAAGTGGCCTATTTTCGAGAGGGCGAGAGTGATGTTCGCGAAGAAGCCCCGCTGTCTCTGCTGATTCCAACCGGTCTGTTGGCCGTGGCCAATATCTATTTTGGTATCGATACGCGGTTGCCGATTTATCTATCAGACAGTGCAGCACATATGCTGCTCGGGGGTAGCCCGTGACCTCGCTGCTGGCCCTGCAGCTTACGTTGGTGGTCCCGCTTTGCGGTGCGTTGCTGATTGCCCTGTGTGGCCGTTGGCCCAACCTCAGAGAAGCGGTAACCCTGTCAACGGCGGTCGCACTCTTCTATCTGGTCATTCAGGTGTTTGGTGCGGTTGAACGCGGTGGGGACGAAGCTGCTGCACTGTATGTGGAGTTGTGGCAGATTTTGCCCGGTTTGCACATTGCCCTTCACTCCGAACCCCTGTCGATTCTGTTTGCATTGGTGGCCAGCGGGTTGTGGATTGTTACCTCAGTCTATTCCATTGGTTATATGCGGGCCAACCGGGAAAAGCGTCAAACCCAGTTTTATGTCTGCTTTGCGGTGGCAATTTTTGGGGCGATGGGGGTGGCGTTTGCCGCCAATCTGCTGACCCTGTTTCTGTTCTATGAAGTGTTGACCCTGTCCACTTATCCGCTGGTCGCCCACAAGGGTGATGACAAGGCCCGCGCCGGAGCAAGAACTTATCTTGGCATTCTGCTGGCGACCTCCATCGGATTATTTTTGCCGGCCATGATGTGGACCTATTTTGTTGCCGGCACCCTGGACTTCCGTCCCGGCGGTATTCTCGAGGGCAATATCGGTGGTATCGGTGCCACCATTCTTTTGTTGATGTTCATGTTTGGTATTGGTAAAGCGGCGCTGATTCCTGTGCACCGCTGGCTGCCTGCTGCAATGGTGGCACCGACGCCGGTGTCCGCTCTGCTTCACGCCGTGGCGGTTGTGAAAGCGGGTGTGTTCACCCTTGCCAAGGTAGTAATCTATATTTTTGGACTCGACTTCCTGGTGGATGTGCCCCACGAGGTGGTAGCCGTTTACATCGCCGGATTTACCATTGTTGTGGCCTCGATACTGGCTCTTCGACAAACCAATATAAAGCGCATGCTGGCCTATTCAACGGTCTCCCAGTTGTCGTATATCGTGTTGGCTGTTCTGGTGCTCACGCCGCTTTCGGAGATTGGTGCGATTGTTCACATCGTTGCTCACGCGGTGGCAAAGATCACACTGTTTTTTGCCGCTGGGGCGATTTATATCGCCAGTAAGAAAACCGAGATCAACCAACTGGACGGTATCGGCTTTCGGATGCCGATTACCATGGCTGCTTTTGCGATAGCCGCCCTCAGTATGATCGGTGTGCCGCCCACCGGCGGCTTTGTTTCGAAGTGGTACATGATTGCCGGCGCGTTCCAGCTTGACAGCTATTTTGTATTGATGGTGCTAACGCTTGCTACGGCACTTAATGCAGCCTATTTTCTGCCGATTATTTTCCGGGCCTATTTCCGCAAGGAATCGGTTGCACCACCGAAGCCCCATGGCGAAGCGCCTTTGCCCATGGTTGGGGCAATCTGTGTCACGGCGCTGCTGACACTGCTGGTATTTTTCCTGAGCGGTCCGCTGGTTGCCTTTGAAATGGCAGTACTGGGAGTGCCGAAATGAGTAACAAGACTGACAACCAGCAAAAAAGCTGGCTCTACCGGTCGGAAAATCATAAAAAACTCTGGTGGGGGTTTGGCCTGATACTGGCTGCCACGGTCATCGTTCAGGCTTTTGTCTCTGTGCACGGCCATTTCGGTTTTGACGGCTGGTTCGGTTTCAGTGCCGTCTTTGGTTTTCTTTCATGTGCCCTGATGGTGGTATTCGCGAAACTGCTCGGATACCTTTTGAAACGGCCCGACAACTATTACGACGACGATGTTTGAATTAATTTTTCCGCCCGCATTCATTCTCATTCTCGGCGCTTTTTTGATCGGGCCGATGTGGGCACCGTTGCGTCCATTGATTGTGCTGGGTGCACCGCTGTTGACGCTTTATGCCATCTGGCAGATGGGCGACGGCATCCTGATGACGGCCCAGTTTCTCAATTATGAGATACAGCTGGTTGAATCGAGCCCCCTGCGACGCCTGTTTGCGACTATTTTTGCCATCATGGCGTTTGTTGGTGGGCTGTTCGCCTTCCGTCAGGCGAAGTGGTGGGAACTGGCTGCTGCTCAAGCCTATGCAGCAGGGGCAATCGGTGTTGCCTTTGCCGGGGATCTGATTACCATGTTCCTGTTCTGGGAGCTGATGGCTATTTTTTCCACTGTTGTGGTGTGGTGTGGCGGTACCGAGGGTGCGAGGAAAGCGGGGATCCGCTATGCCATCATGCATTTGGTGGGCGGCGTACTGCTTAAAATCGGTATCGAAGGCGTGATGGTCCACACCGGTTCCATCGAAATTCAGCCGATTCCGTTGACCAATATTGATGGCTGGCTGATTCTGATCGGTGTGCTGATCAATGCTGCCGCGCCGCCGTTATCCGCCTGGCTGGCGGATGCGTATCCGGAATCCAGTCCCAGTGGTACGGTATTTTTATCGGCTTTTACCACCAAAACCGCTGTCTTGGCACTGATCCTGTTATTTCCCGGGCAGCAAATCCTGATCTGGATTGGCCTCTACATGATTTTCTACGGCATCATCTATGCCTTGCTGGAAAACGATATGCGCCGAATTCTGGCCTACTCTATCGTCAACCAGGTGGGCTTCATGGTTTGCGGCATTGGTATTGGTACGGAAATGGCCATCAATGGTGCGTCTGCCCATGCCTTTGCCCATATCATTTACAAGGCCTTGTTGCTGATGTCGGCGGGTTCGGTGCTGTATATGACCGGTCGCCGCAAGTGCAGTGAACTGGGCGGGCTATACCACTCGATGCCACTCACCGCCCTGTGCGGTATTATCGGTGCCCTGGCGATATCGGCATTTCCGTTTACCTCGGGCTTTATCTCCAAGTCGATGATTTCCCAGTCCGCTGCCGACCAGCATCTGATGATGGTCTGGCTGCTGTTGCTGGCCGCTTCGGCAGGTGTTTTCCTTCACGCCGGTATCAAGTTTCCCTGGTTCGTGTTTTTCCAGAAGGACTCTGGTTTGCGGCCCAAGGATCCGCCCTGGAATATGCGCGCCGCCATGGTTTTGTTAGCCGCAGGCTGTATTTTACTGGGTGTTTTCCCGGAGTGGCTCTATCGCCTGCTGCCCTATCCAGTGGACTATGTGCCCTATACAGCATCCCACCTGGTGACCCAACTGCAACTGCTGCTTTTCTCCGGGCTGGCTTTCTTTGCTTTGTTGCCGTTGATGCGGCGCACCCTGACCATCAGTCTCGACTTTGACTGGGTCTATCGTCGGCTGGTCCTGTCTCTGATGAACCGACTGATCAGTCTCCTCACTGATCTCAATACGGTTTTTCGGAACGGTTCGAGTCGGGTGTTTTCTGTCATCTGGTCCTATATAGGCCGGCACCATGGTCCCGAGGGCATGTTGGCACGCACCTGGCCAACGGGTAGTGTCGTGACCTGGGTGGTGGTACTGCTTACTGTATTCCTGCTGTTCAGTATCTATTGAGTCCAACACAACTTTTCCCTGTTTCGCGCGGGTTTTACACGGAAACCAACTTACCCCCGGCAAATATGCTATAAGGCATCATGAAAATTCCGAAGCGTTTACAGCCCCTGGTTGATGATGGTCTGGTGGATGAGGTCATTCGGCAGATGATGAGCGGTAAAGAGGCAGCCGTCTACATGGTGCGCTGTGGCGGGCAAATCCGTTGTGCAAAAGTTTACAAGGAAGCGGATAAACGCAGCTTCAAAAAAGCAGTGCAATACCAGGAAGGTCGTAAGGTGCGCAGTGGGCGCCGTGCCAGAGCCATGGAAAAAGGCACCCGTTACGGCCGCGAGCAACAGGAGGAAACCTGGCAGAATGCCGAAGTTTCAGCGTTGTATCGCCTGGCTGCTGCCGGAGTGAGGGTCCCGGAACCTTTCGGTTGTGTCGATGGGGTATTGCTGATGGAGTTGATCACTGACAGCGAGGGCGATGTGGCGCCACGACTCAGTGAAATCACCATGACCAGCCAGCAGGCCCTGGTGGGTCATGCTGTGCTGATGCGCCAGGTCGTGCGCATGCTCTGTGCCGGGCTGGTGCACGGCGATCTGTCTGAATTCAATGTGTTACAGGACGCGTATGGCCCGGTGATCATTGACCTCCCTCAGGCGGTTGATGCATCCGCCAATAATCACGCGGCATACATGCTTGAGCGGGATGTTCAGAAAATTACCGACTATTACGCCCGGTTTGCCCCCGAATTGCTGGACACCCGGTTTGGCAAGGAAATCTGGGCGCTCTATGAGGTGGGTGATTTACACCCCGATGTGCCATTGTCCGGCCGTTTTGCAGAAGATCTGCAAAATGCCGATGTGGCAGAAGTTCTGGAGGTGATTAGCTACGCCCTCAGTGAAGAGGAGGAGCGCCAGCAGCGTCGTCGCGATGCAGAGGAGATCGATTAACCCATAGCCAATGAACAAGGCCTGTTCAGTCTGGTGGCGATAGTGCAAAATCATTAAACCTCCTTGTTTTTTATAAATATTTTCTGCCAGCTCTCGACGTATTGCTGACAACTGCGTATAGTCCGCAGCCTTCGTTACACCATCTTTTTTTGTTTTATCGCGCCCAGGATATTCCCTTGATCTCGACCGCAAACATCACCATGCAGTTTGGCGCCAAGCCGCTGTTTGAAAATATCTCCGTTAAATTCGGTGAAGGTAACCGCTATGGCCTGATTGGTGCCAATGGCTGTGGTAAATCCACCTTCATGAAGATTCTGGACGGCAGCCTTGTGCCCACCGTCGGGAATGTGTCAATTACCCCGAATGAGCGGGTTGGTAAGCTGCATCAGGATCAATTTGCCTTTGAAAAATACCGGGTGATCGATACGGTCATCATGGGCCATACAGAACTGTGGGATGTCAAACGGGAGCGCGACCGGATCTACAGCCTGGTAGAGATGACTGATGCCGACGGCATGAAAGTAGCAGAGCTGGAAGCCCGCTTTGCCGAAATGGATGGTTATACCGCCGAGAGCAGAGCCGGTGAATTTTTGCTTGGTGCGGGTATTGCCGAGGAATTGCATCAGGGTCCCATGAGCGAAGTGGCACCCGGTCTGAAATTGCGGGTTCTGCTGGCCCAGGCGCTGTTTTCCGACCCGGATATTCTGCTGCTGGATGAGCCCACCAACAACCTCGATATCAACACCATTCGCTGGTTGGAAGGGGTCATCAACGAGCGCAAGAGCACCATGGTGATCATTTCCCACGACCGCCATTTTCTGAATGCCATTTGTACGCATATGGCCGATATCGATTACGGTGAGCTGCGCCTCTACCCGGGTAACTACGATGACTTCATGACGGCATCGACCATGGCCAGGGAACGCCTGCAGTCCGAGAATGCTAAAAAATCGGCGCAGATTGCCGATTTGCAGCAATTTGTCAGCCGCTTCTCGGCTAACGCATCAAAGGCCAAGCAGGCGACATCCAGAGCCAAGCAGATCGAAAAAATCAAGCTCGATGAAGTGAAGGCCTCCAGCCGGATGAGCCCCTACCTTCGCTTCAGGCAGGAGAAAAAACTTCACCGCCAGGCCCTGATTCTGGAAAATCTCGGCCACGGCTTTGATGGTGAGCCGTTGTTCAGCAAAGGTAACCTGATATTGGAGGCGGGCGCCAGATTGGCCATTATCGGCGAAAATGGTGCCGGTAAAACCACGTTATTGCGTTGCCTTATGAACGAGCTGACGCCCGACCACGGCAAAATCAAGTGGGCTGAGAACGCGGAGCTCGGTTATTGTCCCCAGGATAGCACAGGGGATTTCGATTGTGATCTGACGCTGTTTGACTGGATGAGCCAGTGGCGAAAACCCCGTCATGACGACCAGATCGTCCGAGCCACGCTCGGTCGTTTGCTGTTCAGTGCGGATGATTTCAACAAGAAAGCCCGGGTCTGCTCCGGTGGAGAAAAAAATCGCCTGTTGTTCGGCAAGCTGATGATGACCGATGCCAATGTGTTGCTGCTTGACGAGCCCACCAACCACCTCGATATCGAGGCGATTGAAGCGCTGAATATGGCACTGGAGCATTACGACGGCACGCTGATCTTTGTCAGCCACGACCGTGAATTTGTCTCGTCTCTGGCGACCCGTGTGATTGAAATCAAGGGACACGCGCTGGTCGATTTTCAGGGCACCTACGAGGAATATCTGGCCAGTCAGGAACCCATGGGTAAAGCCGTGGGTTCACGCTGATTTATTGGGCAGGCCGCTTCTCCCAGGCAGATTCGCGTCAATTAAAAAGCCCCCCTTATTGATCCTGACCCCGGCGCTGCCAGCGGTGGTAGTGCTCCACCAGCTTCAATAGCCCCTGTGGGGCATGGGCTTTTTTCCACTCCCCCGCGGCAAATTTGTTGGCCTCCGCTAGAGTTGGGTAGATATGGATGGTGCCCAGAATCTTGTTGAGGCCGAGGCCGTGTTTCATCGCCAGCACATACTCCGCAATCAGATCCCCGGCGTGAGCGCCGACAATCGTCACCCCGAGTATGCGGTCTGAGCCGGGTCGGGTCAGCACCTTGACGAAACCCTCGGCACTGCCGTCGGCGATGGCCCGGTCCAGATCATCGATGCCGTAGCGGGTCACCTCGAATGCGACGCCCTGCTCAAAGGCATCCTGTTCGTTGAGCCCGACCCGCGCCACTTCCGGGCTGGTGAAGGTGGCCCAGGGAATCACCGAGTAATCCACTCTGAATTTTTTAAAGCGACCAAACAGCGCATTCACCGCCGCATACCAGGCCTGATGGGCTGCGGTGTGGGTGAACTGGTAGGGTCCCGCCACATCGCCGACGGCGTAGATGTTGGGGAAGCGGGTTTGTAGAAAGGCGTTGAGGGCAATGGTGCCATTTTTATTGGTCGTTATACGCAGTGTTTCCAGCCCCAGTCCGTCGGTATTGGCTTTCCGGCCAATGGCGATCAGAATCTGGTCAAACACCAGGCGCACACTTTCGCCCTTATACTCGGCATAGAGCACCTTGTCGCCGCCCTCCACGGCAAAGTGGTCGGCTTTGTGTTCCAGTAAAAGATTGACACCATCCCGCCGCAGGGCATTGGCCACCAGCTCGGCGGCATCCTCGTCTTCCCTGGGCAAAATGCGGGGCAGCATTTCCACCTGGGTGACAGAGGTGCCCAGGCGGACGAAGGACTGGGCCAGTTCGCAGCCGATGGGGCCACCGCCGAGAATCAACAGGCGGTCCGGATTGTCGCGAACTTTCCACAGGGTTTCGGTGGTGAGGTAATCGATCTGTTCCAGTCCGGGGAAGGGTGGGACCAGGGGGCCTGCGCCGCTGGCGATAATGATATTGCGTGCCGTCAGGGTTTGGGTACCTTCGTTGCCGGTGATTTCCACTTCCCAGGGCGACAGCAGCCGCGCGCTGCCTTGGTGGCAGTCCACTCCCAACTGACTGTAGCGCGCCACCGAATCGTGGGGTTCAATGGCAGCAATCACCCTCTGGATACGATCCATGACCGCGGCGAAATCGGCTTCCGGTTGCAGGGGTTTCAGGCCATAGTCAGGGCTGTGGCTGGCCATTGAGGCCACCTGGGCGCTTTTGATCAGGGCCTTTGAGGGGACGCAGCCGGTATTTAGGCAGTCGCCGCCCATGCGCTCCTTCTCCACGAGGGTCACGCTGGCTTTGACGGTGGCGCCGATATAAGCGCTCACCAGACCACCGGAGCCGGCGCCGATAACGATCAAATTGCGGTCAAAATGTTTTGGTTTTTCCCAGCCTCGATAGACTTTCGCCCGCTGCAGGGGAGCAAGGATGACGCGAACCATCCAGGGGAACAGGCCCAGCAGTACAAAGGCGCCGATCAGTCCGGGGGAGAGAATATCCCCGGCACTTTGCAACTGGGCCACCTGGGTGCCCGCGTTGATATAGACGGCAGTGCCCGCCAACATTCCCACCTGGCTGATCCAGTAGAAAGTCCAGGTTTTCAGAGGCGTGAGCGCCATCACCAGGTTGATCAGAAAGAATGGAAAGACCGGCACCAGCCGCAGGGTAAACAGATAAAAAGCGCCGTCTTTTTCTATGCCCTGGTTGATGGTTTTGAGTCGGTCGCCAAAACGTTGTTGCACCCAATCCCTTAACAGATAACGGGCCACCAGAAAGGCGAGAGCGGCCCCCATGGCCGAAGCGAAAGAGACAAGCACCAATCCGGTGACAAACCCGAAAATGGCGCCGCCCGCCAACGTCATGACAGCCGCGCCGGGAATCGACAGCGCGGTCACGACCACATACACCGCCAGAAAAATTAGCCAGCCAAACAGCCGGTTTTCCGCATAGAAGCTATGGATCATGTCCAGTTGTTGTTGCAAGTAAGCCAGATTCAGATATCGCCCGAGATCGAGGAAGAAATACGCTGCCATCGCGATAACCACAGCGGCGACAATCATCAGCTTCTTGGTGGTTCTATGCACAGGGCATTCCTTTCAGTGTTTGAGTTCAGACTCGTTTGCGGCCAGTCGCTGGACTGCCACAAACTTGTGATTCAGCAATACCAATAAGATGGGCAATGAATGGTTTTGTTACAAGCAATTTTGACGGTTGCTATTAACTTTGGAAAATAACAAGGGAGTATTACGGACACTTTTTTTGGCTGAGACAGGAACAAGATAGAGCAGGGGTGCCAGGCACCCCTGCTCGCTACCAGTTAACTACTTGAGATGGTTTCCTTTTCTTTCTTTTCTTTAGGTTTTTCTTTCAGCGTTTTTTGGGGCGGTTTTTTGCTACCCGCTTGAATTTTGCTCTTACTCACTTTGCTCTTACTCATGTTAGTCTCCATCGTTCTGTTGATCGAATATAAGCAAAAATTGACTGCCGCATAAGGCGATAGAGGAAAATAAAAACTCAGTCTGGCTGTTTATTCTCAACTATGAGCGGCCTGTAAAAGACTGCATGATTATTTCCCTCCATATCTGTGAAAATTTTTACGCTACAGCCAAAATTCGAAAACGATTCATACGGTTTCCGACGAAGAATGTGATGGTTTCGCCGTGTTTTTTACCTAGCAGGGCAGAGCCCAAAGGGGAAAGAACGGAGATTTTTCCTTGCGATGGATCGCTATCACCAGGCAGCACAACGGTGATAGTCGTTTCACTGTCGTCAAGCATATCGATGAGGTTAATGCTTGATTCTATTGCGACGATGTTGCCATCGCGGGGTGAATCGCCACTAGTTAGCTAGACACTTTCCAGCCCCATTAAAATACTGACGTTCGTACTCTACCGGTGGCAGGCCATCATTGGAACCATGCTGTCTTCTGGTGTTGTAGAACATCTCAATGTAATTAAATATATCCAGCTTGGCGGATTCGCGGGTCGGATAGATTCTCCGTTTTATACGTTCTCGCTTTAGCAGCTGAAAGAAACTTTCAGCAACAGCATTGTCATGACAGTTACCTCGTCGGCTCATGCTGCCCATCAGACCATGCGTCTTGAGAAAGTCACTCCAATCATGGCTCGTGTATTGGCTACCCTGATCGGAATGTACCAACACGGGTTGCCGCGGCTTGCGGCGCCAGA
>NZ_CBFHYF010000038.1:0-15846 GCF_965660005.1 Porticoccus sp. | reverse complement strand
GCCCTCAAGCATTTGACGGAACTCAGCATCAAAATTAGCTAATGCCCCGCTGAGCCTGTCGCTCAGGCCACCTAGCTTGCCGGAAATAGAGTCTAGAGTAGCGGCCACCCGATCCATCGAACCTGCAGTCGCGCCCTGGATCCCTTTAGTGACCTCTTCGCTAATGTTCTTGATGGCGTCGATATTCTGCTGAGTCATATCGCCACCCATATCGTCGAGCTTTTGGATCACAGGAGCCAAGCTCTGTTCGAGAGATGACTGCACTTGCTCACCAATCTTCATAGCCAAGTCCGTATTAAAAGTTTTCAACTGGGCGAGTTGATTCTCTAATAATTGGTTCGCATCGAGAGCTAGTTGCTCCGGCCCCAGAAATCTAACCCCAGCCTCAATCGATCGATTAAATCCAGCCAGCTGTCTAGATAAACTCCACGACATTAACCGAAGCGAGATAGTCAAAAGAACCGACATAAACAACGCAAACAATGACGCATAGAACTTTGCTGACGAGATGTGCAGCAAATTCCCAATTGCCTGCTGGATATTACTGGTATCCCCTGCCGAGGCATTGATAGCTTGAACCGCTTCGCCAAGAGCAGAAATTAGACCCAAAAAAGTAAGCGACAGACCAATCCCGACAAACACTGAAGGGAATACCTTCACAAAGTCAGGCCCCATACGGAGCTCACGGAGATTGAAGTACGATTGGGGACGCTGCGTGTTCTTGCAGGGTGTGACTAGATTACCCTGCTCGTCGAAATCTGGATGTACTAACGTTTCTGAGAACTCGCTCCATGCCGTATCCATCATAGGCACGGCCGATAGGTCCTGGTCGATTAGATTGAAGTCTTTGGCAAATTCCTCTTCAGTTCGCTTACCTACGACAGATCGGGCCAACAGAACCAGCCGATACTGACGGATAGTTTGGACAAGCGCTACGAGGATGATGCTAAGGCCAAAGACAGTAATAATCGCGGCTAATGCCGGCCCAACATTGTCTTGCTTAATCCAATCAAGAAGGAACCGGATGCGGCTTTCAAATACTATTCCTATCCAATCCATGAGTGTGCCTCAAGTCAAATAGGCTTGATATTGACACATAATGTACGGGAAAACTCTCATAAAGACTTGCCCACAGGCAAAAAGTAGTTTTTTTGGGGTGGGGAAGTAGGATCTCAAACCAAACAGGCGCAACGCGCCCTGATCAAACGCAACACCTTAACGATGAGACGGAAAATGCACTATGATAGACAAGCAACCACGATTAGCTAACTGTCTCTTAAATCAGGCGAGTCTGAGTCCAGATATCTTTGACGAGGTACATGCTAGGCGATTCAGTTTGCTGCTCATGACTAACTCTCTTTAAGCCATTTTTTCTGGCTGAAAGGTATCTAGCGAAATGGTGGCGATTCACTATTAGGAGTTTAATGTACCATTTGGCAACAATTTTTAGCGTGTCTGTCAGCATTAATACATTAGTCGGCGGGTTAATGTGGATCAGCTGAAGTATCCGAAAAGAGTGATGATATGGATATTGACGAGAACAAAGCTTCTTATATGGAAAGTTATTGCCGGGGTCGGAGCATTACAAAGACATCATATTTCCCTCATGAACGATTTGTTCAGCATGCTGAACGGCTACCGGATGCCCTCGCGATCATTAGTGAGAAAGCCTCATTAACCTATCGAGAGCTAGATTTATTATCTAATAAGTTGGCAAACCGTTTGAAGGGGTTAGGCGTCGGCGCAAACAGGGTTGTAGCAATACAGCTCGAACGGGGGCCGGAAATCGTGGCGAGTGTTCTTGGGGTCTATAAGGCAGGAGGGGCATGTGCTTTTATTGAGCCAGGTGTGCCGCAACAGCGCTTAAAGAACATGGTCGGCCTCTTGAAGCCTCTGTGTGTCATAACCGCAGAAAAATACCTAGGCAACTATGAGGAGGGAGGAATACCAGTCATCTTGGGAGATGAGCCCGGGCAATTGGCGGGAGAGGCTCCGGATACCTCGTTGAGCGTGAAACTGACTTGTGATGACACTGCTCAGATATTTTTTACGTCCGGTACCGAGGGTGTACCTAAAGCTGTAGTTTTCCCCTTTGGCTGGTATGCCCATGGCGACCAGCCAGCCCCAATGACTGAAAAACATTTATTAAAGACTGATTCTGGCACGACATTCACTCGGGCAGAAATCTTGCGCCCCCTCACTCGAGGTCAGCAGTTGTATATAGCACCCCCTGGCCTTGAAACCAATTCTCGACACTTGGCCGAATTTATCGCCAGGCATGATCTGACACACCTCATCTGTACTCCTACGGCATTGCGAGAATTACTGGCCACCGAGGCGATTAAAGCCTGTACTGCATTGCGTTCCGTGACCTGTTCCGGAGAAAGGATTAGCCCCTATGTAAAACGGGAGTTTTTGTCCAGACTTAATGCTGAGTTATTCATCAGCTATGGGTGCACCGAAGTGCCTGGCGCTGCCTCATATGTTTTGACCAGACAGGGCGATCCGGAACTCGATACCGTGGGTCGAGTGGCACCAATGATGGAGGCTTATGTTCTAGATGAAGGCATGCAGCCTGTGTCTGCGGGAGAGGACGGGGAAATCTACCTGGGTGGGTTGATGGCCAAAGGGTATTTACATGACCCGGTACTTACACGGCAGAAGTTTATTGCCCACCCTTTTTCTGGCGAGAAAGACGCTCGTGTATTCAAAACGGGAGATCGTGGGCGGTGGCTAGAGGGCGGATTCCTGAAAGTATTAGGCCGAAGTGATGGCCAGATCAAGATCAATAGCTTTCGTGTTGAAACAGCCGAGGTCGAAACGGCTATTCTTGGCTTGCCTTATGTGAAGCAGGCTGCCGTCGGGGTACAAAGCGGTGGTTCTGGACACAAGAGGCTGGTTGCCTACCTGACGGTAAATTCAGAGGCTGTGACCAGTGGTGATATACGCATGGCCCTTAATGACATGTTGCCAAGCTATATGATTCCTGGAAGCATTGTGCTCCTTTCACACCTGCCCCTGACATCAAGTGGGAAAATTGATCGAAGTGCACTGGCTAGTAAAAACATTGTCCACAGGGCTCCAAGAGTGAAATCAAGGAAAGCGGACGATTGCGAAAAGCAGTTGATCGCTATCTGGAGGAGCCTTCTGGACGTTGATCTCAAAAGTATCGATGTGCGAGACAATTTCTTTGATCTGGGAGGTACCTCATTACTTGCAGCACAGATGGTCGACCAAGTTGAACGTTTTTTTGCGACGAAATTACCCCTCGATACGGTGTGGTATAAGGGCGGGACCATTGAGTCCCTGGCCTTGTTGATTCGAGATCAAGTTCCTGCTGATGAACGCCGCTCATTCGTAAAGATAAAGGATGGCTCTCGTCAGCCACTTTTTGTAGTACATGTACGTCGTGGACACTTGAGTGATTATTACCACCTAGCAAGGTGTCTCTCGCCGGAACAAAGCGTCATCGGACTGCAGGCGCGGGGCATTTTCAATGAAGAGCCGCCGGACAGTTCTGTATCGAAAATGGCCGCCTACTGTATTGAGAACATGAAAAAGGTCCAGCAGAGGGGACCCTATCTGATCGCAGGCTACTCGAGTGGGGGTACTGTCGCATTCGAAATGGCCAGGCAGTTATATGAAGCGGGTGAAGAGGTCGCTATGCTCGCCATGTTAGATACCTTCTGCACGTCGATAGGAAACTCTCGGCGCTGGAAAAGAGCTTTTTCCCGTCTCGTTAAAGGCAAGACCCACCCTATCCGGGATGCGATCTATTCTGTGATGATGAGGTGCCTCAAACTCGAAAGTCTCTTGAGGTTTAGCAATATCCATTCAGCACATAAATGGGCGCTTATGAACTACTTGCCTCGAAAATACCAGCAACCTGTGGATATTATGATTACGACTAATTCTATCCACAGGGTTGACGATCAAATGCTCGGGTGGGATCCATATCTGTGCGGTGATCGTCGGATACATCGGCTAACCGGCACTCATGTTAGCCTGATGAAATACCCGGAGGTGATGACGTTAGCCGAGGTGTTGCAGGAGCGGATTGATGAAGTTCTAGTTCGGGGCAATCGCATATGAGCGTAACAGATATTCCCTTTGATCAAATTCATCTCTGGACGGTCTGTCTGGATACTGCCGAGGAAGAATTAAGTGGTAGCGCATGCCCTTTTAGTGATCATGAAGTGGCTCGTGCAAAAAGTTATAAATCTGAGAGGTTGCAAAAACGCTTTCTGTTGGGCCGCCTGAAATTGCGGCAGATCCTGTCTTTATATACTGGGTCTCCCTTTGAAAAACTAGAGTTTTCACGAGGATCTCAGGGAAAACCTTTCTTGAAAAACCACACTCAAATCAGGTTTAGTCACTCCCAGTCAGGTGACACTCAGATGGTTGCTGTAGCCTCTGGTCTGAACGTCGGGATAGATTTGGAAAAAGTTCGTCATGATGATTTTGACGCAGTCGCAAGGCGTTTTTTTTCATCAGATGAAAATGCCTTGCTCCAGACATTGACTGGCGTGGAAAAGTTGGAGACGTTTTTTCGTATATGGACACGTAAAGAAGCCTATGTGAAATCATTGGGTGCAGGGCTTGCTTACCCACTAACGGCTTTTACGGTGTCTGGACGGGTCACGGACACCGATGCACTTATTCACGACGATTACTGTGACCGTTCACCAATGTCCTGGCGGGTAACAGATATCAGTGCACCTGCCGGTTACTTTGCTGCGCTTGCTGCTTCCGGAAGGGAGTGGAAGTCTCATTACTGCCAGTTACCGTCATCATGAGTCAGGGTTTGGGACCCCACTCGTAAAATTCCATGCTGGAGACCTCTCGGAATCCGAAACGGACGCAGGTGGAAAAAGATGAGCTGCGGTGGGATTGAGTAACGTGTGTGGATACTCCTTTTTTTTCAGCCTGATCAAGCCGATATTGCAAAAGTGCTGAATACAAACCCAGGTTTCTGTATTCGGGGAGCACGGCAGCGCCTAGCAGGATATGAACTTTACCGTTCTCCAGAAAACAGGATTTGGCGTACCCGATGGGCTTAGGGCAATGTTTTTTGTAAGCAAAGTAAACAGGAGACGAGATGTTTTCATCCGGGGCCATGATGTGTCGGACATACTGTTCACTATGCAGACCCGAAGCTTCAACAACTGTTTGAATATGCTGTTGTACCGTTTCATCATCAACTTCTCGGATTTCAATCTCTATCTTCTCGCAGGAATGGGTTGCTTCTGCCGGGCCCTCGAGAACCATGCCAGCTACCTGATGAAAGCGAGACGGCTTAAATCCACTGGACACTAGCATCTCTGGTAGCTTTCTCCCAAGGCTTTCTTCATCCACCACCCAGGTCACACCAGCACTAAGCGCATTAAAAAACTGCTGAACTTCGCGTACTTTTTCCTTGTCACAGTTGTCCCCAGTATAGGCGACCCGGTTGGCCCAGGCATCTTTGACAGATGTGCTCCAGCCCCTAATATGATCAATAGCAACTTTACTACTAGTTTTGCGCCTTTCGTTGATGAAGAGTGCGTCAAAAATAGTGTCAGCTATGTTATTTTCTGCTTGAGTTTGAACTACAGTTAGGTCCATCCTAATTTACCTTTTCCTGCAGGCACTGTATGCCCGCGAATATCACAAACTGTTTTCTCGGCGCTTCGCTGGTCTGCCATCTTCGGCTCCTCTATGGTTAAAGATGAGCCATAACAATATCTTAGACAAACAGGCCAGTTATTCCAACTTATTCTGACGTACTGCACACATCACAATGCTTAATGGTTTTTTCTCAAAGACCAGATCAATCCTCCAAAAATAATAGATCCAACAATCACTTTTAAGATTAAATTTTCCCCCTTGTCAAAGAGATGAACTATCAACCAAATTACGTAAAGAAAAAATAACGCCCTCTGTGGGGGGGGGTTGAACACCATATTTTTCTCCTTGTGCTGGGCTTGATAGGTTATGGTATTTATTGAACTAGTAAATGCCGACAGTATCCCCGCTACATCCAAAGGCATATTACGTCATTTACTCAAGACCAAAGTCTACGGGAAGGTCTCCGAATGAGATACAGCAGCTTCTCTATCCACTCTTTTTTGTATCTGGGGTGGTACTACTGGAGTAAGGGGGATGGAATAGCCCCTCCCCCCCCTAACAATGAGTTAGCGACCTCTGTGTAAGAACTATTTTCAGGCTATAGTCAAAGTTAAGCAGCATCTCAAGTCTGATTACTGCACGCTAGGTTTCTGTCACAATCCTGTCACACCTAGAGAAGCAATAAGGCTAGAGAAAAGTGAAGAAAAAATAAGACAAAGCAATATATATCAATAGTTTGTACAAAGAAAGGCTCCAAACAAAACCCCCTCCTAAGGGGCAGGTCGCAGGTTCGAATCCTGCCCGGGGCGCCATATTCTTGAAAAGAACAGAACTTTGTCCCCCTTCATGCTTCATAGGGACAGACCGTTACCCGGAAAAACGCAACCGGCACGAGCGATTGAATGAGGGAAAAATCGCTCAACCCCGACAGAATGGCCACACCTGCCAGAAGTGGCGGCAGCGGAATTCCGACTCACAACCCGCCAGTTGTGACTGATATCGACTGGCGAGACCGCTGACCCTGGCCGCCGATCGCAATACCTGAGGCTTGTTGCGATGGTAGCCCCGGCGGTAACCGGTCGGTCCTTCGTGATAAGCGAAGTAGAGGTGCTCCGGGTTATCCAGGGAAATACCCAGCCGCTCGTGACTGCGGCGGTTATACCAGCCGATGAAGTCCGTGGCATATTTCATGTGCGTGCGACGGGTCAGCAGACCGCCTGCCTCCTCCTCATATTCACCCCAGACCGGATCCTGTGCCTGGGCATACCCATAGGCTGAGGAAGACCGAAACCAGGGGATAAAACCCAGCAACCGGTCCCGCGGCGGCTTGACATGACTCTGAAAAGAAGACTCCTGGTGAATAAACGCCATCTGAGTGGCAATCGGGGTGCCCCACTTGTCCTGGGCATTTTTGGCGTGGTCATACCAGCTGGGTTCCTGCCGGAAGATTTCGCAGATATTGCTTTGTTGTGAAGGTGGCGCAGAGGCAAACAGGGCACAGCCGGATACCAGCAAAGCGAGCATCAACAGCACAACCGGTCCGATCACCGGATATCGGCGATGCTTTTTATGTCTCAATACACAAAATGCCAAATATTTCCCCTGAAAACTGCCCGAACCAACAGATTTCAGTTCAGCACAAATCTGTGCAAAAGTGAAATCTCCGACCGCAATCAGAAACCCGGATGCCTTTTCCTGCGATCAACAGTTGCTGAGGCTGATCTGACTACCGACGAGATCCGCTATAATTCGCCGGTATTACCCACGGCTTTCAGCCGGGCCGCTAACGTCTGGTGATCCCCATGAATTTATTGCTGCTGGAACCCACCGATTTTACCTCCGATTCGAGGGTCACTCTCAGCGGGCGACGTTTTCAGCACCTGCTGAAAGTGCACAAGGTCAAAGAAGGGACCACCCTCAGGGCCGGACTGGTCAACGGCCAGATGGGAGAGGCGACGGCACTCAAACTCACACCGCAGTCGGTGGCACTGACTGTGGTATTGAATCAACCCCCGCCGCCTGCGCTGCCGGTCACGCTCGTCCTGGCTATGCCCCGACCCAAAATGCTCCGGCGCATCCTGCAAACCATCGCTACCATGGGGGTTAAGCGGCTGTATCTGATTAACAGTTGGCGGGTAGAAAAAAGCTACTGGCAAAGCCCCTGGCTGGCACCCGAAGTGATTCGCGAACAGCTGCTGCTCGGCCTTGAACAGGGCTGTGATACACGGCTACCCGATGTGCTGGTCAGACCGCGCTTCAAACCTTTCGTGGAAGACGAACTGCCAGCCATCATGGTGGGTAGCCTGGCACTGGTCGCCCATCCTGACGGTGACACACCCTGCCCGGTGGGCCCATTGACAGACCCGGTGACATTGGCCATCGGGCCAGAGGGTGGCTTTATCGACTATGAAATTCAGAAGTTACGCGAAACGGGATTTCAAGCGGTTACTCTGGGCAGCCGAATTTTGCGGGTAGAAACTGCGATTCCGGTGATTCTGGGCAAACTGTTTCACAGCCTTTGATCATTGACACCAACCCATTCTGTGCAAATAAAATAGCCGTTTGAAAAAATCCGTTTTTGCCGTTATGGTTTCAGCAAAATATAAACCATTTGGTCAAAAATGAAGTAGCCTGTTGGCCGAGGCGATGACGGCTCCCATAAAACAGATGGTTAACGAAAACTGTCTGCCCACAAAAACCAATAACAATTGAGGTAGAGAACGGATGAAACTATATGACTGCGCTGTCGCACCCAACCCGAGACGGGCCAGAATGTTCATCGCCGAAAAAGGCCTGGATATCCCCAAGGTGGAAATCGATATCCTCGGCGGGGAAAACCTGAAGGATTCATTTCTGGCGGTCAATCCCCGTGGTCTATTACCGGTACTGGAACTGGACGATGGCACCCGTTTCGACGAAGCCATGGCAATTTGCCGCTACCTTGAAGAACTGCACCCCGACCCACCGCTGCTGGGAACAACCCCGGTTGAGCGCGCCCAGATCGAATGCATGCAGCGCAAAATGGAGTTTGAAGGGATGATTGCCACGTCCGAGGTGTTTCGCAACAAGCTCGAAAATGACAGTTTTGCCTACCGCAGTCTGCCCGGGGTGGCATCACCGGCCATTCCCGGTCTGGTGGAACGCGGCACTCAGACCCTGGAACGGTTTTTCCACTGGCTGGAAAAATACCTGGAAGGTGGTAACAAGTTCATCATGGGAGATCGCTTCACGATGGTCGACATCACCGCCGTCTGTGCCGTGGACTTCGCCAAATGGGTAGACATCACCATCCCCGGGGCGAACCGCAACAGCCTGCGCTGGTACGATGAAGTCTCTGCACGGCCAAGCGCCAGTGCCTGAGCATTTATTGCCGGCAATTAAAAAGGCCCCGTTTGGGGCCTTTTTTAGTTAAATCTGAACGCCAGCTAATCCGGCTTTGCCTCATCAACCAGCTTTCGCAACGTCAATCCCGCCAGCTGTTCAGTGACCGATGATTCCATCTGCGCCATGACAGTATCTACAGTGGTCACCGATTGAATCTGATCGTCCATCATCGACTGCTCATCGTTGGGTCGGCGTACAATCTGAAAAAATTCAGCCACCGTCATATTGGCCGGATCACATTGCAGCACATAGGTGCTGGGTTCATCATTGGTTTCAACCACTAGCTCCCGCTCCATTAACATCTGTACTGTTTCCGCTACGCGTTCGGCAGGTATCGCCAGTAACTGGCACAATTCCTCGATCGAGAGTGGTTTTTTGTGGTAAACAAAGCGATAGGCTATCCAGTATATGGCCAGCAAAGCCATTTGCTCACGCAGTCTTCCGCTCAGTGGTACACGTTGATTGCTGAGCCTGATCTGCTCCGGATATTGGACGTAATAGGCCACCTGGGAACCCAGCAAAAGAATAAACCAGCTCAGATAAAGCCAGATCATGAACAGTACCAGAATGGCGAAGCCTGAATAAATAGCGGCATATTTGGTCGAGGATGAAGCGAATTCGGCAAACACCAGGCCCGTGCTCTGCCAGAGGGCACCGCCCACCACCGCACCCACCAGCGCCGCTGAAAACTTCACGCGGGTATTGGGCATAAACATGTACACAAAGGTGAAAGCCATAATGATCAGCAAAAAGGGGATCAACTTGGTAACCACTAGCATAATACTGCCAAATGGCTCAATGCTGACCAGCGCCTGAACCACATCACTATTCATCAGCGATGCGGTCATACCGATGGCGGAAAACATCAGCACCGGGCCCACCATAATGACGCTCAGATAGTCACTGAAGCGACGTGAAAAAGGACGGGTGGACTTGGCATGCCAGACGTAATTGAACGAACTCTCCACCTTCTGGATCAGCGAAACCACGGTATAAAGCAATAACGCCAACCCCAGAGAACCCAGTACGCCGACTTTCATGTTCTCGACAAACCCGAGTACGTTCACCACGATTTCATTACCCTTCTCACCCAACGGCTGCAGCAGATTCAGCAGCAACGGTTCAATCTGGTTATGCACACCAAACGCCTTCAGCACAGAAAAACTGACCGCCAATAACGGCACCATCGACAACAGCGTGGTGTACACAAGACTCATGGCGCGCAAATTCAGCTGACCGTTGGAAAATTCCCGTGCCAGCACAAAAAGAAACCTGACGACCTTATAGCCACAGCGCTGCGGCAATGCCATCGACGCAATGTCGGCATGCCATAACCGGTTTTCAAAAAAACTCTCTATCTGGTCGTAATAACCTAACGGACTTTGCATTGTTGAATGCCTGTTCACTATTGCATCAATGCAGACAGGGTATGACGGGCGAGGGAGAGCGACAAGTCAAAATTCAGGGAGAGTGTTTAAAATACCTGCTTCACGTAGCACAAAACAATCGCAGCAAGCGGGGTTGGCTCGGGGTTGCACCCCGCCGTTGCAAGCACCGGCGCCCAAAACGGCACTGCCGTTTTGTCGAACGGGGGTTCTCGTCCAGATCTCTCGTCACAGACAAACAAAAAACCCGGCACAGGGCCGGGTTTTTTGTTTGTGGCGGTGAGAGAGGGATTCGAACCCTCGATACGCTATTAACGTATACACGCTTTCCAGGCGTGCTCCTTCAACCACTCGGACACCTCACCAAATTTTGTCATCTCAGCTTTAGCAGGCTTAACTTTACTCAAAGTCCGCACGCCTGCGTGCTCGTTGTCACACTAAAGGGTGCCCTCTCCGCTAAAGCTCCGGGTCAACCACTCGGACACCTCACCAAATTTTGTCCTGTCAAACCCTGAACTGGGGCCAGCGCTGGTCTGTGCATCAGTTGACGCAGGATTTTGAGGAGCGGAACTGTACACAAGCGACCCGGAAAAAGCAATTGTCAGGGCCAGGGCTGAAAGTAATCATCGATAGCTGTTTCAGGGGCTTCCGGCGGCGAGATCTGGACGGTTCCCAGATACAGAAAGCCAATGATTCTTTCGGCATCATTGAGGCCCAGTCCTGCCATTACCAGAGGGTCATAGGCGTAGTCGCCAGTGCGCCAGATCGCACCGACACCCTGTGCATAGGCGGCGGTAATCATGTTCTGTGCCGCTGCGCCAGCGGATAGCCATTGCTCGATTTCCGGGACCTTGGGCTTCTCCTTGGGGCTGGCAATCACAACCATGATCATGGGCGCTCGCAGGGGGCGCTCGGCGATACGCTGTCGCATTTTGTCAGTGGGCAGATTGTCCTGCCGCTGTTCTTCTGCACGAACAAACAATTCTCCCAGCGCTTGCCGCCCCTCACCCTCAATCACCAGGAAACGCCAGGGGCGCATCCTTGCATGGTCGGCGGCACGAAATGCCGCTCTCTGGATATTCGCCAGAATGTCGCCTTTTGGAGCGGGCTCTGACAATCTTGGTACTGATACCCGTTGCTGGAGGGCCTGCAATGCATCCATTTTTATTCCTTGCTGCTGTGGTCCTATTCCGGAGGTCATAGACATTTCCGGTCAGACATCGTGTAATGACGCGCACTGATTCACCGTGCCGGGAACACTATCTTACAGGATGACGTCAAAGACTCTTAAAGAGATAAACTGCATGTTGCATTATCAGGGTCTATTCCGCCTTCTGGTAGGCTTTGCCGGTATTTTATCGCTACTCACTTTCCATCGTGAACGGGTGCATGAGCTGATTGTTACCGTGCCCCTGCTGGTGACCATTGGTTATATCCTGTCTGCCCACTTTGTATTACAGCGCATATCACCGTCATCACGACCGGGCGTCGGGACGGTTTTATCCTTTATCGATGCGCTGCTGCTCGGTTGCCTGATCTGCTTGATCGACCTGAATCTCCTGCCATCATTACTGCTGGTTATTACCCTGCAATTCAATGGTGTCATCAATGGCGGCAGCAAAAAATTGCTGAATGACAATATTGCCCTGTTACTCGGCATTGCACTGACGGCGCTGTTAAGACAACCCCAGTGGACGTTATCCACCGACCTGCTGACCAGCCTGCCACCCCTTTTTGCGCTGGGAGTCTACGCCTGTCTCTACGGGGCCAACAATGTCAGGGAGATAATTTCCCTGCGAAGTCATCAGGGGGAGCTCGAGAAAACACAGGTACAATTGAAGCTGAGGAATTATCGCCTCTCCAAATACCTCTCACCTACTCTGCTGAAGGCTATTCAGTCGGGCAAGGACGTCAAGCTGGAAACCCACCGAAAAAAACTGACGGTATTCTTTTCCGATATCAAAGGGTTCAGCGAGCTCGCCGAGGAACTCGAGGGTGATGTGCTGACCAGCCTGCTGAATAACTACCTGACTGAAATGTCACAGATTGCCCTGCAGCACGGCGGCACCATCGACAAGTTTATCGGCGACGCCATTATGGTTTTCTTTGGCGACCCCACCAGTAATGGCGCAAAGGCTGACTGCATGGCCGCGGTGTCGATGGCCATTGCCATGAAAAAACACATGAAGGAATTGCAGCGCCGCTGGGTCAGTCAGGGGATCGAGACACCCATGAAAATACGCATGGGCCTGAATACCGGCTTCTGCGCCGTGGGCAACTTTGGCACTGAGGATCGGCTCGACTACACCCTGCTCGGCACAGAGGTCAACCTGGCCAGTCGTCTGGAGTCCGCCGCAGAGCCCGGCGAAATTCTGATTTCTCACGAAACCTATTCACTGGTGAAAGACCAGATCATGTGCCGCGACAAGGGCGATATTCAGGTCAAGGGCTATCAGCAACCGGTGCGCGTTTATTCAGTGGTGGACTTCCGCAAAAATCTGGGAAGCGACCAGAGCTACTTCGAGCACATGACCGATGGCTTCTCGTTTTACATGGACATGGACAGAATCCGTCACTACGACCGGGAGCGAATCATGAAATCCCTGATCGAGGCCGCCACCCAACTGAAGAACAAGAGAAACTATTAAAGAAAAATGCCGCCCGAGAACCGGCTACTCACTGTCTCGACAGACGCACCCTCGGCGGCTCGGATTGCGTGCTGCTGCGGTAGGGGTTGATCTCCAATCCACCGCGACGGGTGTAGCGGGCGTAGACCTCCAATGTGTCCGGCTGGCACCACTCTCTGATCTCAGTAAAAATACGTTCCACGCACTGCTCGTGAAAATCCTGATGATTGCGAAATGAAATCAAATAGCGCAACAGCCCTTCGCGGTCGATCGCCGGGCCACGGTAACGAATCAGGATGCTGGCCCAGTCGGGCTGTCCGGTTACCGGACAATTGGTCTTCAGCAAATGGCTGTAGAGGGACTCGCTAACCCGTGTGTGCCTGTTTGCCAGACCGAGCAGCGAGGGATCGGGAGCATAGTTGTCCACCTCTATCGACAGATCATCCAGGCAAATGCCGGGCAGCGAACCAAGTCCCCGATGGCGATAACTGTCGCCGGGATGGATCCCCACCAGCACCGGCCCCATGACACAGGCACTGACATCGCGTTCGATAATCAGAGCCACCTCTTCCACAGAACGGTAGCGTTCCTGATTCAGGGAGTTGAGGTAGAGCTTCAGGGATTTCGATTCCACCAGATTGAGTGTGCTGCACGGTATCGACAGTTCCGCCACTGCCACCACTGGCTTGCCTCTCATATCCAGCCAGGACAGTTCATAGGCGGTCCAGAGGTCCACGCCAAAAAAAAGCTCTTCAGACTGAATACCCAGTGCCTGTCTGCCCTCGCTGCGGGGAATCGGGTGCAATAACTGCGGACTGTAGCTGGCGGGATACTCGGTGTCGGCTCCCAGCAATAATTTTTTTCCGGTCACGACTCACCTCAACTGCGCAATCGCTTGCCCCGCTCCAGCAGAAACAGCGAGAAGAAAAACAGCAGGCCGCAGAAAGCCGTCACCATGGCAAAAGCCCATGCCACATTAATATCGGAGACCCCCAACAACCCGTATCTGAAAGTGTTGACCATATACAGTACCGGATTGGCCAGCGACACCCCCTGCCAGAAAGGTGGCAACATGCCAATGGAGTAAAACACGCCGCCCAGATAGGTAAGCGGCGTCAACACGAAGGTCGGAATAATGGAAATATCATCAAAACTGTTGGCGAAAACCGCATTGATGAAACCCGCCAGCGAGAACAGCACTGCCGTCAAAAATACAATGGCGATCGTCACACCCGGGTGACTGACCTGCAGATCGGTAAAAAACAGTGACAGCAGCGTCACGATCACACCCACACCCAGACCGCGAGCCACACCGCCGATCACATAACCAAGCAAAATGATGTAGTTGGGCACCGGTGATACCAGCAATTCTTCAATACTGCGCTGGAATTTGGTGCCAAAAAAAGAAGACACCACATTGCCATAGGCATTGGTAATCACCGACATCATGATCAATCCCGGCACCACAAACTCGATATAGCTAAAACCGGACATTTCTCCAATGCGCGGCCCGATCAGTTTGCCAAAAATCACAAAATACAGCGCAATGGTAATGGCGGGCGGCAACAGCGTCTGCTGCCAGATGCGCATAAAGCGGCGAATTTCCTTCACCAGGATGGTAGTAAAAGCCACCCATTGCTGATTAGCATTCATAACCGGGCCTCCGCTGTCTCGTTTTTGTGCGGCTCCACCAGGGAAACAAACAGCTCTTCCAGCCGGTTCGCCTTGTTGCGCATGCTGGTCACGTGGATATCCCGCTCACTGAGGCTGGCAAACAACTTGTTCAGCGACTGTCCTTTCACCACTTCCACCTCAAAACTGTGTTCATCGACCAACTGACCGGGATAACCCTCGATGTTCGGCACCGCCGTCAGTGCCTCGCGGGTATCCAGTACAAACACTTCCTTGTTCAGCTGCCGCAACAACTGCTTGATGGAGGTGTTGTGGATGATTTTACCCTGATCAATGATCGCCACATTGCGGCAGAGACTCTCGGCCTCTTCCAGGTAATGTGTGGTCAGAATAATGGTAGTGCCACTGGCATTGATCGCCTTGAGGAACTGCCACATGGACCGTCTCAACTCGATATCCACACCCGCCGTGGGCTCATCCAGTATCAACAGCTGCGGCTCGTGTACCAGGGCCCGGGCAATCATCAGCCGTCGCTTCATGCCGCCAGAGAGCATCCGCGAGCGCTGATGGCGTTTTTCCCACAGGCCCAGCTGCCTCAGGTATTTCTCGGTGCGCTCATCGGCGAGCTTTGGCGGCAACCCGAAATAACCCGCCTGGGTTTTGACAATATCGAAGACCTTTTCAAACTGGTTGAAATTGAACTCCTGTGGAACCACACCGATATGCTGCTTGGCCAGGGAGAAGTTCCTGTCGATATCCGTCCCGAAAATAGTCACTTCACCGGCAGTCTTTCTCACCAGAGAACAGATCACACCGATGGTGGTGGACTTGCCGGCCCCATTGGGTCCGAGCAGCGCAAAAAAATCGCCCGGCTGGACATCCAGGTCAATGCCCTTGAGTGCCTCAAAACCGTTGTCGTACTGTTTATACAAATTGCGGATAGATAATGCAGTCGTCATAGCATCCCAATAATTGCCGAATAAAAAATGTCCGCGTGTCAGTCAAAGGTCATGGCCTGCAAAGCGGGGTTGCCAGTCTAAATGACTTCGCCCGCTGTTTGTCGGATAACACCAAAAAACTCAGCTGCGGACTGGAATCGGAAGTAGCGGGGCAGTCATTCACTCTGACCTGGAAACCTGTTGTGACATTTTTGATTTGTCTTAATCCCCTTTAAGCGGGGCAGTCATTCACTCGGGGATAGACAGATGACT
>NZ_CBFHYF010000037.1:0-16080 GCF_965660005.1 Porticoccus sp. | reverse complement strand
CAGGGAAATCATAGGTGTCAAGCAGCTCGCGCAGCTCCATTTCCACCAGTTCAATCATCTCATTGTATTCTTCAGAGCCAACACCACCGCAATCTTCAGCCAGCAGATCCGCCTTGTTCAGGAATACGACAACGTAGGGTACACCCACCTGACGGGACAGCAGGATATGCTCGCGGGTTTGCGGCATCGGGCCATCAGTCGCACCACAGACCAGAATGGCACCATCCATCTGCGCAGCACCGGTAATCATGTTCTTCACATAGTCCGCGTGACCCGGGCAGTCAACGTGCGCATAGTGGCGAGTGGGAGAATCGTATTCAACATGGGACGTCGCAATGGTAATACCGCGCTCACGTTCTTCCGGCGCATTGTCAATACCATCAAACGCCACCGCATTGCCGCCCCAGGTCTCTGCACAGACACGCGTCAGCGCCGCCGTCAGGGTGGTCTTGCCGTGGTCAACGTGACCAATAGTGCCAACGTTTACGTGGGGCTTGTTACGTTCAAACTTTGCTTTACCCATTGTCTAGATCCTCTTAAAGATATGCTTTTAATATTTCAGAAATTAGCGCTGGTTTTTTGCGATGACTTCATCAGCAATATTGCGCGGCGCCTCGGCGTATTTGGTAAACTCCATGGTAAATGTAGCGCGACCCTGGGTGGCTGAACGCAAGTCCGTTGCATAGCCAAACATCTCAGCCAGCGGCACTTCTACATTAATGACTTTTCCGGAAACACTTTCATCCATGCCCAGAATAATGCCACGACGGCGATTGAGGTCACCAACCACATCCCCCATATTTTCTTCGGGCGTAATGACCTCAACTTTCATGACAGGCTCAAGCAGAACAGCACCACCTTTTTGGGCAAGCTGCTTGGTTGCCATGGACGCAGCAATTTTGAAGGCCATTTCGGATGAATCCACATCGTGGAACGACCCGTCATAAGCCGTCGCCTTCAAACCCAACAGGGGATAACCGGCGAGCACACCATTTTGCATTTGCTCTTCGATACCCTTCTGCACAGCAGGAATATATTCTTTGGGAACCACACCACCAACAATCTCATTGACAAATTCCAGTCCCTCAGCACTTTCATCCCCGCCCGGCTCAAACCTGATCCAGATATGGCCATACTGACCACGACCGCCAGACTGGCGTACAAACTTACCTTCAATTTCACAGGTATTGCGAATCGCTTCCCGATAAGCCACTTGGGGCTTACCGATATTGGCTTCAACATTAAATTCGCGACGCATCCGGTCTACCAGAATGTCGAGGTGAAGCTCCCCCATGCCCGAAATAATGGTTTGACCTGTTTCTTCGTCGGTTTTGACACGGAAGGAAGGATCTTCCTGGGCGAGTTTACCCAACGCAATACCCATTTTTTCCTGATCGGCCTTGGACTTTGGCTCCACAGCAACCGAGATCACCGGCTCGGGGAACTCCATGCGCTCAAGCGTAATAACATTGTTCAGGTCACAGAGCGTATCACCGGTGGTGACATCCTTGAGGCCAATACCCGCGGCAATGTCACCCGCCAACACCTGCTTGATCTCTTCGCGGTTGTTGGCATGCATTTGCACCATGCGGCCGATACGTTCTTTCTTGCTCTTAACCGGATTAAAGACTGTATCACCGGAGTTCAGCGTACCGGAGTAAACACGGAAGAACGTCAGCGTGCCCACAAAGGGGTCAGTAGCAATCTTAAAGGCCAAGGCAGAGAAGGGCTCGCTATCATCGGCCTTGCGCACCGCAACTGTTTCACCATCATCCAGAATACCTTCAATTGCCTTTACTTCAGTAGGCGCTGGCAGGTACTCGATAACCGCATCCAGTACAGCCTGAACACCCTTATTCTTAAAAGCTGAGCCACCGAGAACCGGTACAATTTCGTTAGCCAGCGTCCGGGCACGCAAACCGGCCTTGATTTCGGCCTCACTCAGATTCTCACCTTCGAGGTATTTGTTCATCAATTCTTCGTTGGCCTCGGCAGCGGCCTCAACCATAAACTCGCGCATTTTCTGACACTGATCAACCATCTCCGCCGGTATCTCGGCATATTGGAAGGTCATACCCTGGTCGGCTTCATTCCAAAGAACTGCCTTCATCTTGATCAGATCGACCACGCCCTTGAAATTCTCTTCGGAGCCGATAGTCATCTGCAAAGGCACTGCATTAGCTCCGAGACGCTGCTTCAATTGACGGACGACCATCATGAAATCGGCGCCAGCACGGTCCATTTTGTTCACGAAAACCATGCGGGGCACTTCGTATTTATTGGCCTGCCGCCACACTGTTTCAGTCTGCGGCTGAACACCGGAAGAGCCACAAAGTACAACAACGGCACCATCAAGCACCCGCAGGGAACGCTCTACTTCAATGGTGAAGTCGACATGGCCAGGCGTATCAATAACATTGATGCGGTGTTGATCAAACTGATTATCCATCCCTGCCCAGAAGGTGGTAACAGCCGCAGAGGTGATCGTGATGCCACGCTCCTGCTCTTGAACCATCCAGTCAGTGGTGGCGGCACCATCGTGAACTTCGCCCAACTTGTGTGACAGCCCGGTATAGAACAACACACGCTCCGTTGTTGTCGTTTTACCAGCATCTACGTGTGCACAAATACCGATATTTCGGTAACGGGCAATGGGTGTCTTACGAGCCACAATTTTTCCCCAACAAACAATTAATCTTAAAAATCACAAAAGGTAGCTGCAAGCCAGCTACCTTTTGCAAAACGAAAGCACACCAACCGGGATCAGAACCGGAAGTGCGAGAACGCCTTGTTGGCTTCCGCCATACGGTGGACGTCTTCTCGTTTCTTCACAGCACCACCTTTATTCTGGTAGGCATCAACTATTTCGCCTGCCAGACGCTGGGACATGGACTTTTCGCCACGATTGCGGGCGTAATCCACCATCCAGCGCATTGCCAGCGCAACACGGCGGGAGGGACGCACTTCAACAGGCACCTGATAAGTTGCACCACCGACCCGGCGGGACTTCACCTCCACCATCGGGGCAATATTATCCAGCGCCGTTTCAAAAGCTACCACAGGGTCTTCTTTCAAGCGGGCCTGCACCACTGTTAACGCGCCGTATACGATGCGCTCAGCGACAGATTTTTTACCACTGACCATGACGTGGTTCATAAATTTTGCCAGCGTTACATTACCGAATTTTGGATCGGGTAAAATTTCACGCTTGGCGACAACTCTTCTTCTAGGCATAGTCTGCTCTTCTCTTCAGGGCTATCCGGGACTTTACTGAGCGCTAGTGCGCACCCGGCCTTACTCAGTTCTTACCGACACAAAGCTTGTGGGTTACTTCTTGGGCCGCTTGGTACCGTATTTGGAACGGCGCTGTTTGCGATTATTCACGCCAGCGGTATCTAGACTGCCGCGCACGGTGTGATAACGCACACCCGGCAAATCCTTGACCCGACCACCACGAATCAGAACCACGCTGTGCTCTTGCAGGTTGTGCCCTTCACCACCGATGTAAGAACTGACCTCGTAACCGTTTGTCAGGCGAACCCGACAAACCTTACGCAGTGCCGAGTTCGGCTTTTTTGGCGTAGTTGTATAAACGCGCGTACACACACCGCGGCGCTGGGGACAAGCTTGCAATGCAGGAACGTCGCTCTTGGCAACTCTGCGTTTCCTCGGCTTACGAACCAACTGGTTGATCGTTGCCATTCATTAACTCCAGATATAAAAACGCCTTCGCGCAGAAGGCTCCAATAAATAGATCCAGACAGCTGGACCCCACTTTAGGGAGGCGGCATTCTAAAGACAGAGAACTTGCGAGTCAAGCGGCCCGTGCGGGCCGCATGCAAAGCAAATTTTAATCATCGCTCGAATTCAGCGCCTCGCTTAATGCTGCCTCAATATCGCTGGCACTCACCGTCGTTTCACCAACAACTTCGCGAGCTTCGCGACGCTGCTTGTGATAGGTGAGACCAGTGCCCGCTGGCACCAAACGCCCCACCACAACATTTTCCTTCAGGCCACGCAGGAAATCGGCTTTACCGGTAACAGCCGCCTCGGTGAGAACGCGTGTTGTCTCCTGGAAAGAAGCGGCTGAAATAAAGCTTTCCGTCGCCAGCGAAGCCTTGGTTATGCCGAGCAGCAAACGTTCAAACTTGGCCGGGGTTTTGCCGGCATGATAGAGCACCTCACTCTCTTCGAGGACGCGGTTGTACTCTACCTGCTCGCCTTTCACAAACGACGAATCACCCATATTGGTAATTTCGACCTTGCGCAACATCTGGCGAACAATGACCTCAATATGCTTATCATTGATTTTTACACCCTGCAGTCGGTAAACATCCTGGATTTCATTGACGACATACTTCGCCAGTGAATCCACTCCCTGCAGACGCAAAATATCGTGAGGATTCGCAGGTCCGTCGGCAATCACCTCACCTTTCTCGACGTGCTCCCCCTCAAACACGCCCAGCTGACGCCACTTTGGAATAAGCTCTTCGTAGAAGGGGCTTCCGTCCGGCAATGTCTGACCATCCGTAGGGGTAATAACCAGACGGCGCTTGCCCTTGGTTTCCTTGCCAAACGTAACAGTACCGGTTACCTCGGCGAGAATGGCAGGATCTTTGGGCCGACGCGCTTCAAACAAATCAGCGACCCGGGGCAAACCGCCTGTAATGTCCCGAGTTTTCGATCCCTCCTGAGGAATCCGTGCGATAACATCACCCGCACCAACCCGGTTGCCGTTGCTCACGCTGAGAATCGCATTGGTCGGCAGCATGTAGTGTGCCGGAACAGTAGAGCTGGGGAAGGTCATCTCCTTGCCCTTGTCATCCAGCATGGTCACCATCGGCTTGAGATCCTTGCCGGCGGATGGACGCTCATTGGGGTCAAGTACGGCAATATTGGAAAGACCGGTCAGTTCATCTGTCTGGGTACGAGTACTGAGACCCTCTTCCATGCCGGAAAACGCAATGTGACCTGCCACTTCGGTAATAATCGGATGAGTGTGTGGGTCCCAGTTGGCCACCACATCGCCAGCCTGCACCTTGGCACCTTCCTTCACCTTGATAGTTGCACCATAAGGCAGCTTGTAGCGCTCACGCTCACGACCGTTCTCATCCGCCAGAGCCAGCTCACCGGAGCGGGAAACCGCGACCAGTTCGCCGTTATCACGCTCGACCACCTTGATGTTGACAAGCCGCACAGTGCCGCTCATCTTCACCTGAATACTGTCCGCAGCAGAAGCACGCGATGCCGCGCCACCAATATGGAACGTACGCATTGTCAACTGAGTACCCGGCTCACCGATGGACTGCGCAGCGATCACCCCGATGGCTTCTCCGGCGTTGACCATATGCCCCCTGGCAAGGTCACGGCCATAACAGACCGAGCAAATACCAAAGCGGGTTTCACAGGTAATCGGCGAGCGAACGATCAGCTCATCGATACCCATTGCCTCGATGCGATCAACCCATTTTTCGTCAATCATCACGCCAGCATCAACCGCAATCTCGTTTGAGCCTGGCTGCAGTACATCCACTGCCACCACACGCCCCAGTATACGATCACCGAGCGATTCAATAATGTCGCCACCCTCGATGACCGGCGTCATCAACAATCCCTCACTGGTACCGCAGTCATGTTCAACGACCACCAGATCCTGAGAGACATCTACCAGACGCCGCGTCAGGTAACCGGAGTTGGCGGTTTTGAGGGCGGTATCCGCCAGCCCCTTCCGGGCACCATGAGTAGAGATAAAGTACTGCAGGACATTCAGCCCTTCTCGAAAGTTTGCGGTAATGGGCGTTTCAATGATCGAGCCATCCGGACGGGCCATCAGGCCACGCATACCCGCCAGCTGACGAATCTGGGCCGGTGAGCCCCGTGCACCCGAGTCAGCCATGATATAGACCGAGTTGAACGATTCCTGCTCCACCTCGACGCCATCTCGATTGATGACCGGCTCAGTGCTGATCACGTCCATCATGGATTTGGCGACCTGGTCGTTGGCACGGGACCAGATATCAATCACCTTGTTATATTTTTCACCCTGCGTCACGAGACCTGAGGAAAACTGACTTTCAATTTCCAGCACCTCGGCATCGGCCCGGGCGATAATTTCAGCTTTGGCCTCAGGAATGGTGAAGTCGTTAACCCCAATGGAAACACCGGATTTGGTGGAGAAATCAAAGCCGGTGTACATCAGCTGGTCGGCAAAAATAACCGTTGCCTTGAGGCCAACATCGCGATAACAGCGATTGATGATTCGAGAAATCGCTTTTTTGGTCATTGGTTGATTGACCAGATCGAAGCCCAGGCCATCGGGGACGATACCCCAAAGCAGCGCACGACCGACTGTGGTGTCGGCAATGAAAGTACGCTCGAGGCGCTCACCTTCCTCACTGAAGGTAACCTCGTGGATACGAACTTTCACCTTTGCTTGCAAATGTGCATGCTTACCGTAATAAACACGCGACACTTCCTGAAGATTGGCAAATACCCGACCTTCCCCCAACGCATTGACGCGCTCGCGGGTCATGTAATAAAGGCCCAGCACAACATCCTGAGACGGCACAATAATCGGCTCACCACTAGCGGGTGACAGAATATTGTTGGTGGACATCATCAGCGCCCTGGACTCCAGCTGCGCTTCCAGTGTCAGAGGGACGTGGACCGCCATCTGGTCGCCATCAAAATCGGCGTTGTAGGCCGCACAAACCAGTGGGTGCAGCTGAATAGCCTTGCCCTCAATCAGTACTGGCTCAAACGCCTGAATACCGAGACGGTGAAGTGTGGGCGCCCGATTGAGCAACACGGGATGCTCGCGAATCACTTCATCGAGAATATCCCAGACAACTGATTCTTCCCGCTCAACCATTTTCTTGGCCGCTTTAATGGTGGTCGCCAGACCACGCAATTCCAGTTTGGAGAAGATAAACGGTTTAAACAGTTCAAGTGCCATGCGCTTCGGCAGGCCGCATTGATGGAGGCGCAGGGTCGGGCCGACAACAATCACGGAACGCCCTGAATAATCCACACGCTTGCCCAGCAGGTTCTGACGGAAACGTCCCTGCTTGCCCTTGATCATATCCGCCAACGACTTCAGCGGACGTTTGTTTGAACCGGTTATGGCCCGGCCACGACGACCGTTATCCAGCAGGGCATCGACCGCCTCCTGCAGCATACGTTTTTCATTGCGCACAATGATATCGGGGGCATTCAGCTCCAACAGGCGTTTCAACCGGTTGTTGCGGTTAATAACCCGACGATACAGGTCATTGAGATCCGAGGTGGCAAAACGACCGCCATCCAGCGGCACCAGCGGACGCAGATCCGGCGGCAATACCGGCAGTGCCTCCATCACCATCCACTCAGGCTTGTTCCCGGAGTGCAGGAAGGCCTCAAGTAATTTCAGCCGCTTGGACAGCTTCTTGATCTTGGTTTCTGAACGGGTGTTGGGAATCTCCTCACGGATATCGGCAATTTCCTGCTCCAGATCGAGATCTTTCATCAGCTTCTGAATGCCCTCGGCACCCATCATGGCCTCAAAGTCATCACCGAAATCTTCCATGGCCTGAAAGTATTGTTCATCGGTGAGTAGATTGCCGCGCTCAAGCATCGTCATACCGGGGTCGGTGACCACAAATGATTCGAAGTACAGGACACGTTCGATTTCACGCAGGGTCATATCCAGCATCAGACCAATACGGGAAGGAAGCGATTTCAGGAACCAGATATGGGCAACCGGGCAAGCCAGCTCTATATGGCCCATGCGATCGCGACGAACCTTGGCCAAAGTGACTTCGACACCACATTTCTCGCAAACGATGCCACGGTGCTTCATGCGCTTGTATTTGCCACAGAGGCATTCGTAGTCCTTAACCGGACCAAAAATTTTGGCGCAGAACAAACCTTCGCGCTCGGGCTTGAAGGTACGATAGTTAATAGTTTCCGGCTTTTTCACTTCACCATATGACCAGGACCGGATCATGTCCGGTGATGCCAGGCCAATACGAATGGCGTCAAACACGCCGGTTTGATCCTGTGACTTGAGCAGATTCAGTAAGTCTTTCAATGCCTTTCTCCAGTGGGTGCTAGCTTTGCGCAGCGAGCATTATGCCCGCCCCCAACCTAATCGTGACCGTTACTCGTTTTCCAGCTCGATGTTGATTGCAAGCGAGCGTATTTCCTTCACCAACACGTTGAAGGATTCCGGCATGCCGGGCTCCATGCTGTGATCGCCATCCACAATGTTTTTATACATTTTGGTACGACCATTCACATCGTCGGATTTGACCGTGAGCATTTCCTGCAAGGTATAGGCAGCGCCATAGGCCTCCAGCGCCCACACTTCCATCTCACCAAACCGCTGGCCACCAAACTGGGCTTTACCGCCCAATGGCTGCTGAGTGACCAGGCTGTAGGACCCCGTTGAACGGGCATGCATCTTGTCATCTACCAGGTGATTCAGTTTCAGCATGTACATGTAACCGACGGTTACCGGCCGTTCAAACTGATCACCGGAACGACCGTCATAAAGCGTCATTTGACCGCTTTCCGGCAAATCGGCCAGGGCCAGCAAGGTCTTGATTTCTTCCTCCTGAGCGCCATCAAATACCGGCGTTGCCATCGGCACACCCTTGCGCAGGTTGCTGGCCAATTCGTTGACTTCCTTATCCGACAGCTTGCTCAACTCAACCGGACTGGTCCCAATACCCACATCATAGATTTGCTGCAGGAACTTGCGGATTTCGCTTGTTTTCTGCTGCGCCTGGATCATACGGTCAATCTTTTCACCCAGCCCCTTGGCAGCGAGCCCCATATGGGTTTCCAGGATCTGGCCGACATTCATCCGGGACGGCACACCTAGTGGGTTCAAAACCACATCAACCGGCACACCATTTTCATCAAAAGGCATATCTTCCACTGGCATGATCACAGAGATAACACCCTTGTTACCGTGACGACCAGCCATTTTGTCGCCTGGCTGAATACGGCGCTTGACGGCAAGATACACTTTCACGGTTTTGAGGACACCGGGAGCAAGATCATCACCACTTTGCAGTTTGCTCTTTTTATCCTGATAGCGTTCATCAAGAATTTTACGGCGCTCGGTCAACAGTTCCTCTGCTCTGGCGACCTGTTCATTCAAGGCATCTTCATTCATCCGCACCTTGAACCACTCTTCGCCAGTGTAGGCCGCCACAGCCTCCTCAGTCAGATTTTCACCTTTCTCCAGACCGGGAGCCTTAACTACCGGCTGCCCAACCAAAGCAGCACTCAACCGCTCGAAAGTGGCATTTTCCATGATGCGGTATTCGTCGTTCAGATCCTGGCGGAACTGATCCAGTACAGCCTTCTCGATTTGCAAGGAACGCTGATCCTTTTCCAGCCCATCGCGGGTGAAGACCTGTACATCAATCACCGTTCCCTTGGTACTTGATGGAACCCGCAGTGAAGTATCTTTAACGTCAGAGGCTTTTTCGCCAAAGATTGCACGAAGCAACTTTTCCTCCGGTGTCAGCTGGGTTTCACCTTTCGGTGTCACCTTGCCAACCAGAATATCTCCGGCCGACACTTCGGCACCGATATAGACAATCCCGGACTCATCGAGGCGAGACAGCGCCGCTTCACCAACGTTGGGAATGTCTGCCGTAATCTCTTCTGCACCGAGCTTGGTGTCACGTGCAGTACAGGTCAGCTCCTGGATATGAATCGTGGTAAAGCGATCTTCCTGAACCACCCGCTCTGAAATCAGAATGGAGTCTTCAAAGTTGTAGCCGTTCCAGGGCATGAATGCGATGCGCATATTCTGCCCCAGAGCCAGCTCTCCCATATCCACAGAAGGGCCATCGGCAAGAATATCCCCGCGAGCGATAATGTCGCCCTGACCGACAATCGGCCTTTGGTTAATGCAGGTATTCTGGTTGGAGCGGGTATATTTGGTGAGGTTGTAGATATCAACACCGGCATCACCTGACTCAACCTCATCGTCATTCACACGCACCACAATCCGGCTGGCATCGACGTTTTCTATGACACCACCACGACGGCCGACCACGCATACACCGGAGTCCGATGCCACATAGCGCTCAAAACCGGTTCCCACCAGAGGTTTTTCAACCACCAGTGTCGGCACGGCCTGACGCTGCATATTGGAACCCATCAATGCACGGTTGGCATCATCGTGCTCCAGAAATGGAATTAGTGCCGCAGCAACCGATACCACCTGCTGGGGGGACACATCCATATAGTGAACATCTTCCGGCGGCTTGACCGTAAATTCACCAATATGGCGGACATTGACCAGCTCATCGCATAGCTCACCCTTTTCATTGACCAAAGCGGATGCCTGAGCGATGACATAATTGGACTCATTAATCGCCGAAAGGTATTCGATCTGATCGGTTACCTTACGGTCAATCACTTTCCTGTAGGGTGTTTCGAGAAAACCGTAGCTATTGGTACGGGCATAGGCCGCCAGGGAATTGATCAAACCAATGTTTGGACCTTCAGGCGTTTCGATAGGGCACACACGACCGTAATGCGTGGGGTGTACGTCACGAACTTCAAAGCCGGCGCGCTCGCGGGTCAGACCACCCGGGCCCAATGCTGACACACGACGTTTGTGAGTCACCTCGGACAAGGGATTGTTCTGATCCATAAACTGGGAGAGCTGGCTGGAGCCAAAGAATTCTTTCATGGCTGCAGCAACCGGTTTGGCGTTGACCAGATCCTGGGGCATCAGGCCTTCGGATTCCGCTACAGAGAGGCGCTCTTTGACCGCGCGCTCTACGCGCACCAGTCCAATACGGAACTGGTTTTCAGCCATTTCACCGACTGAACGAATGCGGCGGTTACCCAGGTGGTCGATATCATCGACCACCCCCTTGCCGTTGCGAATGTCGATCAGAACTTTCATCACATCGACAATATCTTCGCGGCTCAGGGTACCTTCACCAACTTCCTCTTCACGACCGAGGCGACGATTGAACTTCATCCGGCCGACACCGGATAGATCGTAACGCTCCAGACTGAAGAACAGATTATTGAACAGGTTTTCGGCGGATTCCTTGGTCGGCGGCTCGCCGGGACGCATCATCCGGTAAATTTCCACGAGTGCTTCAAGCTGAGTACGGCTACTATCACTGCGCAAGGTATCGGAAACAAACGGGCCGCAGTCCAGATCGTTGGTATAAATCGTCTCAACCGATTTGAGTCCGGCATCACGGAGCTTGTCGAGGACTTCCTGAGTAATTTCAGTATTACACTCAAGCAGCAGCTCGCCCGTTTTCGGGTCCACCAAATCTTTTGCAAGAGGCCGACCATACAGGTAATCGGTAGGCACCTCGAGTTTGCTGACGTTCTCTTTTTCCAGCTCACGAATATGGCGCGCCGTTATTCGACGCCCCTCTTCCACAATGACCTTGCCGCCCTTGCCCTTGATATCAAATGCCGCAATATCGCCTCGCAGACGTGAGGGGACCAGATCCAGTGAGTAACTGCCATCTTTGGACAGGTTGAATGTGCTGGTTTCAAAAAACATGTCCAGCATTACTTCTGAGCTGAACCCCAGAGCACGCAGCAGGATCGTCGCTGGCAACTTGCGGCGCCGGTCAATACGCACAAACACCAGATCTTTCGGGTCGAATTCAAAATCCAGCCAGGAACCGCGGTAGGGGATAATCCGTGCGGAATACAACAACTTGCCGGAAGAGTGGGTTTTACCCTTGTCGTGATCGAAAAACACGCCCGGGGAACGATGTAACTGGGAAACGATAACCCGCTCGGTACCATTGATGATGAAGGTTCCGTTGTCGGTCATCAGGGGGATTTCCCCCATATAGACTTCCTGCTCTTTAATGTCCTTGATTGCCTTGTTGGCAGATTCCTTGTCATAAATAACCAGGCGTACTCGAACTCTGAGCGGCACGGCGAAGGTAACACTACGCAACTTACACTCTTCTTCATCGAAGGATGGCTTGCCCAGGGTATAGTCAACATACTCGAGACTCGCATTGCCAGAGTAGCTGACAATCGGGAAGACAGAATTAAATGCAGCATGCAGACCGGCGTCCATCCGTTGTTCAACGGGAACACCTTTCTGTGTAAAATTTCGGTAGGAGTCGAGCTGAATCGCAAGAAGGAAAGGCAGGTCCATCACCTGTGGCAATTTGCCAAAATCCTTGCGAATGCGTTTTTTCTCAGTGTACGAGTAAGCCATCATATTCCCCAGCACGTTCACTTGGTCCAATCGACCATCCAGCATTGCCCGGCTTTGCAGCCGTCCGGCCCTGTTAACTAAAAACAGGCCTTATTGATTCTGCTTTGAGCATCTGCCATAAGCAGGAAAAGGCCGGTGAGCGAAATCGCCCACCAGCCTGCGTCTGATGCGTTATCAGACAACCAGCGCGACAAACCCGTAGAACTTACTTAAGTTCGACAGTTGCGCCAGCCTCTTCCAGTTCTTTCTTGGCTGCTTCTGCATCTGCTTTGGAAGCACCCTCTTTGATCGCGGAAGGTGCACCGTCAACCAGATCTTTGGCTTCTTTAAGGCCCAGACCGGTAAGACTGCGAACAACCTTGATCACGTTGACTTTCTTCTCGCCTGCAGCAGTCAGAATAATGTCAAACTCGGTTTTTTCTTCAACTTCTGCAGCGGCAGCGGCAGCAGGTGCGGCAGCAACTGCAACAGCAGCGGCAGCAGATACACCAAATTTTTCTTCCATTGCTGATACGAGTTCCACAACGTCCATGACGCTCATTTCAGCAATTGCATTCAAAATGTCATCTTTTGATAGAGCCATGACTCAATCTCCTGATAAAAAATAGTAAATTAATGTAAACGATGTCGCCGATTAAGCAGCTTCCTGCTTTTGATCGCGAACAGCCGCCACAACACGTGTCACTTTGGTGGGAACTTCGTTGAATGTGCGTACCAGTTTGGTAACGGGTGCAATCATTACGCTGACCAGCATACCCAGAGCTTGCTCACGGGTCGGCAGGTTAGCCAGAACGTCAACTTGTTCCTTACTCAACAGTTGTCCGCTGACGGACAGTGCCTTGATCTCAAATTTGTCGTTGGTTTTGGCAAATTCCTTGAACAGGCGAGCGGCGGCACCCGGATCTTCCATAGAGAAGCCGAATAGTGACGGACCGGTCAACACATCAGACACGCACTCAAAATCTGTACCCTGAAATGCACGTTTCGCAAGTGTGTTGCGAACGACACGCAGGTCGATTTTATGTTCGCGAGCCTTGGCGCGGAGCTCAGTCATATTTGTCACGTTGACGCCGCGAGCGTCAGCGATTACCAGTGACAATGCATTGCCAGCAGTCTCGTTAACTTGAGCGACAATCGCTTTTTTGTTTTCGAGATTCAATGCCACGAGATTATCTCCTGGATTTAATAGATCACCCCCGAGGGAGCTTTCTACTGGTTTAAGCATCGATAAAATGACTATCGATACCGTTTCGGTGATCAAATCCAGCTAAAAATACTGAACCGGGTCACACCGTCTGCGTAGGCGTTTTTTCAACAGCGGTCACAAGAACCTGAAAAACACATTAGACCCAAGAGGGCACCTACGGTCTTTGACGGCCCGGGTGCGTAAACAACATCGCCACCCAGACCCCAAAGCTCTTCAGGGCTGCATGCAGCCTCTCTATATCAAGCCTCCAGAGAAGCCTGATCAATAATCAATCCTGGGCCCATAGTGCTCGAGATTGTTACCTTTTTTACATAAATGCCCTTGGCAGATGCGGGCTTGATTTTTTTCAGGTCGGCAATCAATGCCTCAAGATTCTGCTTCAATGCGCCGGCTTCAAAAGACAGGCTGCCAATACCGCCATGAATAATACCGTTCTTGTCAGCACGAAAGCGTACCTGACCAGCCTTGGCGTTTTTAACTGCGGTCACAACATCGGGAGTCACTGTGCCGGTTTTCGGGTTAGGCATCAGGCCGCGGGGACCGAGCACCTGGCCAAGCTGGCCAACCACACGCATCGCTGCAGGGTCTGCAATAACAACATCAAAATCCATATTGCCAGCCTTGATTTGATCGGCGAGGTCTTCCATACCAACCAGATCCGCCCCGGCAGCTTTGGCAGCCTCTGCAGAATCACCCTGGGTGAATACCGCAACACGCACAGTTTTACCCGTACCATTAGGCAGTGTGGTAGCACCACGCACCGCCTGATCGGATTTGCGGGGGTCAATTCCCAAGTTCACTGCCACATCGACAGTTTCAGTAAATTTGACACTGGAAAACTCCTTCAGCAACGCAACAGCTTCACTGATCGGATACTGTTTGCCAGCTTGTACTTTTTCCTGGATTGCACGAACACGCTTGGACGGCTTAGCCATTTACATACCCTCCACATCAAGACCCATTGCACGGGCAGAGCCGGCGATGGTACGAACTGCAGCGTCCATATCCGCTGCGGTGAGATCAGCCATTTTAGTTTTGGCAATTTCTTCCAGTTGCGTGCGTGTCACCTTGCCTACTTTGACTGTGTTGGGTCGACCGCTACCACCCTTGATACCGGCCGCTTTTTTCAACAAAAATGAAGCCGGTGGAGTTTTCATGGTGAACGTAAAGCTGCGATCACTGTAGACACTGATCACAACAGGTACCGGCGCACCGGGCTCCATTCCCTGGGTCTGCGCATTGAATGCCTTGCAGAACTCCATGATATTGACACCGCGCTGACCCAGCGCAGGACCTACTGGCGGACTGGGGTTAGCTTGCCCCGCTGCCACCTGAAGCTTGATATAAGCATCAATTTTCTTTGCCATCTTGGTTTCTCCTCTTATGGGTATTAACGCCTCAGGATTTTGACATCCGTCTCTGGCTCCCCACCGCCACCCCCCATGGGCAGCAGCAAATCAAGCATCAATCAGGCTTTTTCTACCTGGGTAAACTCCAACTCAACAGGCGTTGAGCGGCCGAAAATCGATACCGAGACCCTCAGCCGGCTCTTGTCGTAGTTGACTTCCTCAACCACACCATTGAAATCGTTGAATGGCCCATCGGTGACTCTGACGACTTCACCAGCTTCAAACACGGTTTTTGGTCTTGGTTTGTCTTCCGAATCCTGCACTCGCTGGAGAATCATCTCTGCTTCTTTGTCCGTAATCGGTGCAGGCTTGTCTGCTTTTCCACCAATGAAGCCCATCACCCTTGGCGTTTCTTTTACCAAGTGCCAGGTATCATCACCGAGCTCCATCTGCACCAACACATATCCCGGAAAAAACTTGCGCTCACTTTTACGTTTTTGCCCGCCCTTGATTTCCACCACTTCTTCGGTTGGAACCAGGATTTCACCAAAACGATCTTCCATACCATACAGAGCCACACGCTCTCTCAGTGCAGCAGCGACCTTTTTTTCGTAACCTGAATAGGCGTGAACGACATACCAGCGCATCTGAACCTCTTAGCCAATGACCATTGTGGCAAGCCAACCAAATAATGCATCGAGACCCCAAAGAATCAGCGACATCACGAGCACTACCACAACCACCATCAGGGTTGTTTGATTGCGCTCCTGCCTTGTTGGCCAGACCACTCGACGCGCTTCCGTATAAGCACCGCGCAGCAAGGTAATGAATCCATCACCTTTGCGGGTTTGCAGTGCAACAAAGCCAGCCAATAGGGCTACTGCCAATATTGCTACAACCCGGTATAACAACGACTCGGTTGCAAAGTAATAATTGCCGTAGACGGTGGCGCTGACCAGCAACACGACCAGCAGCCACTTCAAGCCATCTAATCGATACTGCTTTTCTTCCGTTGCCGAACTCATTCTCGGATAACACCCCTGCTCACCGGACCCATCTTTTTCAGAGGGCACACTGGTTTAAGATTGGCAGGCCAGGAGGGACTCGAACCCCCAACAGCCGGTTTTGGAGACCGGTGCTCTACCAATTGAACTACTGGCCTGTCGCGTAACCTTAAAAAACAAAACCAACTAGATTATCGGATTGAAACTGCAAAAAGCACTTCAACCACTGTTTGATCACTCAATCACTTTAGCGACCACACCGGCACCGACGGTACGACCACCTTCGCGGATCGCAAAGCGCAG
>NZ_CBFHYF010000036.1:0-16467 GCF_965660005.1 Porticoccus sp. | reverse complement strand
AATCCGCTCTCGGTGGATCCGGCACTGGTTATTGCCGAGCGCGAGGATGACTTTGAGAACGGGTTGACTGTGTTAACCCACCTGACGGATGGGGCAGTGCATCTTTGTACCTCCAGTAATGCCAGCTTTAAAAGTGAAGTTCCAACCGGCGTCCAGGTTCACAGCTTCTCAGGGCCTCACCCCGCCGGGCTTGCCGGCACCCATATACACTTGATCGATCCGGTGAGTGATCACAAGACAGTATGGACAGTGAGTTATCAGGATGTGTTGGCCATAGGTGCACTGTTTACCACAGGCCAGATTGATACCCGCAGAGTCATATCGCTGGCAGGACCCCAGGTTGCCAGGCCTCGGCTGATTCGCACCAGGTTGGGTGCCAACCTTTCCGAGTTGACTGTCGGGGAGTTGAAGGATGGTCAGAATCGCCTGATTTCCGGGTCGATTCTCTCTGGCAGGGCTGCAAGTGGTCCTTTTGATTTCCTGGGTCGTTACCATACCCAGGTGACAATTTTGCTGGAAGGCCGCCAGCGAGAGTTTTTTCGTTATCTTTCGCCGGGCAGTCATCGGCACTCGGCGATGCCCATTTATCTGTCATCCCTGAATAAGAGCAAGAAGTTTGATTTTACGACCAATACCAATGGCAGTGAGCGGGCGATGGTGCCGCTGGGTAACTATGAGAAAGTGATGCCTTTGGATATATTGCCCACCCAGTTATTGCGGGCACTGATCGTTGGTGATACCGAGACTGCACAGAAGTTGGGTTGCCTGGAGTTGGATGAAGAAGACTTGGCACTTTGTACCTATGTCTGTGTTGGCAAGTATGAGTACGGTCCGATTCTTCGGGATAATCTGGCCCGCATTGAGAAGGAGGGCTGATAATGAAAGTATTGCGCAGTTATCTCGACAAAATTGAGCCCCACTTCGAGCATGGTGGCAAGTTGCACAAGTTTTACGCGCTCTATGAAGCGGTAGACACGATCTTCTATTCCCCGGGAACCGTGACCAAGAATGGTTCCCACATACGCGATGGCATTGATCTCAAGCGTGTCATGATTACCGTCTGGCTGGCAGCATTTCCGGCCATGTTCTACGGCATGTACAACCTTGGTTTTCAGGCCAATACGATTTTGGCCGGTATGGGTGCCACATCCATTGAAGGTTGGCGAGGCCCGTTGATTGCCCTGTTTGCCGGCCATGATCCGAACAGCATCTGGGACTGCTTTTGGTATGGTGCCGTCTATTTTGTCCCCATTTATGTGGTGACATTTGTCGTGGGTGGCTTCTGGGAAGTCATGTTCGCAACCGTTCGGGGTCATGAAATCAACGAAGGATTTTTTGTCACCTCAATTCTTTTTGCCCTCATCTGTCCACCCGATATGCCACTGTGGATGGTTGCCCTGGGTATCAGTTTCGGTGTGGTGATCGGCAAAGAGGTCTTCGGTGGTACCGGTAAAAACTTCCTCAACCCCGCTCTCACCGGTCGAGCCTTTCTTTATTTTGCCTATCCTGCCGAAATGTCCGGTGATGGGGTATGGACCGCTGTTGACGGCTTTACCGGTGCCACGGCGCTGTCTATTGCCGCCAGTGAGGGTATGGCGACATTGCAGAATCAGATAACCTGGCTGGATGCTTTTTTGGGTAACTTGCATGGTTCGGTCGGTGAGGTCTCCACTCTCGCTATCTTCATCGGGGGCGCCCTGTTGCTGATTACCAAAATTGCTTCGTGGCGCATCGTTGCTGGTGTGATGATCGGTATGATTGCCTTGTCTACCCTGTTTAATTTTATCGGTTCTGAAACAAATCCCATGTTCGCCATGCCCTGGTACTGGCATATGGTGGTAGGTGGGTTTGCCTTTGGCATGATATTTATGGCCACCGAGCCTGTTTCTGCTTCAATGACGAACACCGGCAAGGTTTGGTATGGCGTGTTGATTGGTGTGATGGCGGTTCTGATTCGTGTTGTGAATCCGGCTTTTCCGGAAGGAATCATGCTGGCGATTCTCTTCGCCAATCTTTTCGCGCCGCTGATCGACCACTTTGTGGTGCAATCCAATATCAAAAGGAGACTTGCACGTGGCTAGTAATGAGCGGATAAGTAAAGTTCTGACAGTTGCTGTCACGTTGTGTCTGGTCTGTTCTGTGGTAGTGTCATCGGCCGCAGTGCTGTTGCGCGATGCCCAGCAGGTCAATAAGGCGCTGGACAAGAAATCCAATATTCTTTCTGCTGCCGGATTGCTTCAACCTGGTATGGGTATCGAGGAGCAGTTCAAAAAAATCGAGGTCAAGGTGGTGGATATCGACACGGGCAAGTTTACTGATGTCGTTTCTCCAGATACTTATGATCAGCGCAAGGCAGCGAAAAATCCGGCACTGTCAGTGGGTCTTTCCAAAGAGGAAGACGTGGCCGGTATTTCCCGCCGCGCAAAATATGCTGTCGTGTATTTGGTACGCGATGGTGATGACATTGAAAAAGTAGTGCTACCCGTCAGGGGACCGGGTCTCTGGTCAACGCTCTATGGCTTTATTGCCATTGAGAGTGATCTCAATACCGTCGCCGGTCTGGGTTTTTATGAGCATGCCGAGACACCGGGTCTGGGTGGCGAAGTTGATAACCCGCTGTGGAAAAAAAATTGGCCGGGCAAACAGATTTATGGGAATAGCCGGGAGGTAGAACTGACTGTCATCAAAGGTGCTGTCGATAAAACCCGGCCAGAAGCGATTCATCAGGTCGATGGCCTGTCCGGTGCTACGCTGACAACACGTGGCGTTGATAATCTCATTCAATTCTGGATGGGTGAAAATGGCTTCGGTAAATTTCTCTCCAACCTGAAAGCCGGGGAGGCGTAATCACTATGAAAATCAAAGACATCATTATCAAACCTATTTTTGATAACAATCCTATTGCCCTGCAAATACTGGGTATATGTTCTGCCCTTGCCGTCACATCCAGTATGAAAGTATCGCTGGTCATGTGCGTTGCACTCACGGTGGTGGTGGCATTTTCTAACCTGTTTGTGTCAATGCTCAGGCATCATATTCCCGGAAGCATTCGGATCATTGTGCAGATGACTATTATTGCTTCGCTGGTTATTGTGGTGGATCAGATCATCAAGGCAGTGGCTTACGATATCAGTAAACAATTGTCGGTATTTGTGGGGTTGATCATCACCAATTGCATCGTGATGGGGCGTGCAGAAGCCTTTGCCATGAAAAACCCGCCGATTCCCAGTTTTCTGGACGGTATCGGCAATGGTCTTGGCTACAGCATGATTCTGATTGTCGTGGCCTTCTTCCGCGAACTGTTCGGTACCGGGAAATTGATGGGTATGGAAATCATGGCTGCCACCAATGTCGGTGGCTGGTACGTGCCAAATGGCCTGATGCTTCTGCCTCCAAGCGCTTTTTTCATTATCGGTCTTATTATCTGGGCAATTCGCAGCAGGAAAAAAGATCAGGTTGAAGCGGCAGATTTTACAATTTCGGCCAATAGCGGCACCAAGGAGGCGATGTAATGGAACATTATCTGGGTCTTCTGATACGGGCGATATTTATCGAGAACATGGCTCTGGCCTTCTTTCTCGGGATGTGTACCTTTATCGCCATTTCGAAAAAAGTCGAAGCCGCTCTCGGGCTTGGAATCGCTGTCATTGTTGTGTTGACCATTACGGTGCCCGTCAACAATATCATCTATACAGCTTTTCTGGCTGAAGGTGCGCTTGCCTGGACGGGTGTTGAGGCGTTGGCCAATGTGGATCTGAGCTTCCTGGGTTTGCTGAGCTATATCGGGGTGATTGCCGCCATTGTCCAGATAATGGAGATGTTTCTCGACAAATATGTCCCGGCTCTCTACAACGCACTGGGTGTTTTTCTGCCATTGATTACAGTGAACTGTGCCATTTTGGGTGCTGCATTATTTATGGTGGAGCGCGACTACAATCTGGCTGAAAGTGCTGTATACGGATTCGGTGCGGGTACCGGCTGGGCACTTGCTATCGTGGCCCTGGCGGGTATTCGTGAAAAGCTCAAATACAGCGATGTACCGGAAGGTCTCCGTGGCCTTGGTATTACATTTATTACAGTTGGTCTGATGTCGTTGGGCTTTATGTCCTTCGGCGGCATATCCCTGTAATCGGTGAAGAGAGGATAGGTAATGAATCTGGAAATCATACTCGGCGTCGTCATGTTTACCGTTGTCGTACTGGCACTGGTAGTTTTCATTCTGGCAGCCAGATCACGGCTGGTCAGTTCAGGTGATGTGACCATTGATATCAATGGCGAGAAGAAAATCACTGTTTCCGCCGGTGATAAACTTTTACAAACTCTCTCCAATGCGGGGCTTTTCCTGCCCTCCGCTTGCGGCGGTGGTGGCACCTGCGCCCAGTGCAAGTGCATCGTTCTCGAGGGTGGCGGTGCTATGTTGCCCACAGAGGAATCCCACTTCACTCGCCGTGAAGCCAAGGAGGGCTGGCGCCTTTCCTGCCAGACACCCGTAAAACAGGACATGCGTGTTGAAGTGCCCGAGGATGTTTTTGGGGTTAAACAGTGGGAGTGTACAGTCGTAAGCAATCCGAATTTGGCTACTTTTATCAAGGAACTGACTTTGCGTCTGCCTGAGGGTGAAAACGTCAACTTCCGTGCGGGAGGTTATGTTCAGCTTGAATGTCCTCCTCACCATGTCAAATACAAGGATTTTGATATTGAGCCAGAATATCGCGCAGATTGGGAGCGCTTTGGATTTTTTGATCTTGAGTCAAAAGTCGACGAAACCGTTATCCGCGCCTATTCCATGGCCAATTACCCTGAAGAAAGGGGCATAGTAAAGTTCAATATACGCTGTGCGACACCGCCCCCCGGTTCCAAGGGGATTCCCCCGGGACAAATGTCCTCTTATACCTTTAGCCTTAAACCCGGGGATACCATTAAAGTTTACGGACCATTCGGCGAATTCTTTGCCAAGGATACCAATGCGGAAATGGTGTTTGTTGGCGGTGGTGCCGGTATGGCGCCCATGCGTTCACATATCTTTGACCAGCTCCGTCGGATAAAAACAGATCGCAAGATGACCTTCTGGTATGGCGCCCGCAGCTTAAAAGAATGTTTCTATAATGAAGAATATGATGAGCTTGCTGAGCAAAATCGAAATTTTGAATGGCATTTGGCTTTATCAGATCCTCAGCCCGAAGATAACTGGACAGGACTTAGGGGTTTTATTCACCAGGTGCTCTATGAGAACTATCTGAAGGACCATCCGGCACCGGAAGATTGTGAGTATTATATGTGTGGACCGCCGATGATGAATGCTGCGATGATTAAAATGTTGATTGATCTCGGTGTCGAGAAAGATAATATTTTTCTTGATGACTTTGGTGGTTAATGAGTTATTTCATCAAAAGATTAAAAATAAAAGCGGGGCCGAGAGCCTCGTTTTTATTTGTTGCTATAGTCGTCTGTCTGTTATCCGCATGCGAGCGACAGTCCCGGCAGCTGGTATTTGATGGTCTGACGATGGGGACGACCTATCAGGTCAAGTTGGTGTCGGCTGGTCGACCTGTCAGTGATGATCTTGGAGAAAGAATCCAATCGAGACTCGATAGTCTTAACCACACTTTTACAACCTACCAGCAGGATTCAGAGTTGATGCAGTTGAATCGCTCGCCCGTGAATCAGGTTTATACTGTCTCAATCGACATGTTGCGTGTTCTGGAAGCTGCTCAAACAGTTTATGAACTCACGTCGGGGGCATTTGATCCCACTGTTGGGCCATTGGTTAATCTATGGGGTTTTGGCCCGGATAACAGCGGTGATCAGATTCCTCTTGAGGAAGATATAACCGCCAGGCTGGAGTTCGTGGGTTTCAATAAATTGCATAGCAGCCCGGCTGGCAAGATTATAAAGCACAGCGAGATTACCCTGGATATGTCTGCCATTGCAAAAGGCTATGCAGTGGATGCGATTGCTGAATTATTGGAGCAGGAGGGTTTCAATAATTATCTGGTTGAAGTGGGCGGTGAGCTTCGTCTGGAAGGCCTGAAAGCGAACCAGGATCCCTGGCGTATTGCTATTGAAGCCCCTTCCCTTGAAAAGGGTTTAATTCAGCGAGTCCTGATTCCTGGAAATGCCGCAGTGGCCACATCCGGAGACTACCGTAATTATTTTGAAAAGGGCGGTAAGCGTTTTTCTCATACCATTGACCCCAGAACCGGGTATCCCATTGACCATCAGCTGGCCTCTGTTACCGTGATTGCTGAAACTGCAGTATTTGCAGATGCACTGGCAACCGGTTTTATGGTGATGGGGCCGGTTGCCAGCCTTAAAGTAGCTGAAGAAAATAACCTGGCGATTTATTTGTTGGTAAGGGAAGGGGATGTTTTTAAAGGCCATTACTCTTCTGCGTTCGCCCCCTATCTGTCGGGAGACTGATGATGTTGGAGTTTATACTGGTATTTATTGTGCTGTTACTGATTATTGCAGCCATGGCTGTTGGCGTGATGATGGGAAGAAAACCGTTAAAGGGTTCCTGTGGTGGTGTTGGAGCTGCATTGGGTGAGAAAAATTACAGTTGTGATGTCTGTGGCGATGACCCAAATAAATGCGATGAGATCAATCAAATCGATTCCGATAAGCTCGCCAATCGTGTCCGTGAAGGACAACACACTGACTTGGCCTACGATGCGACCAGATCATCCTAGGCGTCTGCTGATTCACTATCGAGGATCAAATTCGTAAAGGATTAACGAACAAAGTCAGTTGTTGTCCCGGTTTGAGATAACTTTTGGGATTCAACTTGTTCCAGCTGAGAATGTCCTCTATTTTAAGGTCAAACTTGCTGGCAATACGGTACAGGGAGTCACCCCGGCGAACCTGATAGTTTATCTTTTTCTCTGTAACGGTAGCGCCTGTTACGCGGGAGCTCCCTTTTTTTACATTAAGTAATTGTCCCGGCCTTAACGGTGTATTGATGTCGAGCTGACTCCATGTTGCGATATCCTGAATACTGACGTCATGCTGCCTGGCAATCTGCCAGAGAGTATCTCCGGTTTGCACTCGATATGAAAGCAGGGAGGCTGTTTCCGGGTGGTGATCGAGGCCAGTGCCGGGGATTTTCAGGCGTTGCCCGATTTTGAGTAAGTCTCCCTGCAGGTCATTCTGAATACGCAGCTGACCAATATTGACCCGATGTTCGGCAGCTATTTTTGATAGGGTGTCGCCGGATCTTACCTGGTACTCCTTGATCGGTGCCCACAGAGCCACAGGAGTATTGTCCAGGGCCACCTTGAATCCTGCTATGTTTTCTATTGGCAAAACTATTCGGTGGGGACCTTCGGGATGCGTCACCCAGCGGCTATAGCCGGCATTGAGTTTGTGCAGTGTGCTGCTATCGATACTGGCCAGTTCCGCTGCTTTGACCAGGTCGAGCTGTTCCGGTAAGTCGACGATATCAAAGTAGGGGGAATCCGGAATTGAAGGCAGCACGATGCCATGGGATTCGGGGTCTGCGATGACCCTGGATATCGCCAGCAGTTGTGGGATATAGGCCCTGGTTTCACGAGGCAGTTGCAGCGACCAGAAGTCCGTTGGTTTACCCTCTCGTTCGTTGCGTTCAATGGCTCTTCTGACGGTCCCCTCGCCACTGTTATAGGCTGCCAATGCCAGCAACCAGTCGCCCTCAAAATAGTTATTCAGGTATTTCAGATAGCTGATTGCCGCCTCGGTTGCCGCCAGGGGGTCACGACGTCCGTCGTACCACCAGTCCTGTTTTAGCCCGAAACGGTCGCCCGTCATGGGGATGAACTGCCAAAGTCCTGATGCATGGCTCCGGGAATAGGCAAAAGGGTCGTAGGCGCTTTCAACGACCGGTAACAGCGTCAACTCCAGAGGTAGTTCATTGCGTTCCAGTTCCGCGATAATGTGGTAGAGGTAGAGTTCGCCTCGGCCCATGACACGGTCAATATAAGTCTGGTTATTGCTGAACCAGGCGACCTGTTTAGCGATACGGGGGTCATCGTAGTGGCCCTGCAGGGTCATGCCCTCACGTAGTCGATGCCACAGATCTTCGGTTGAGCCTGTGCTAACTTTGACCGGCTCAATCTTGGCCGTGTTTTTTCTTGAGAAGATGAACCACCTTCTTTCCTGAGGTGCAGTGGAAACCTGTGTATTGAGTTTCTTGACTTTGCTGGTATGTGCGGAAGCGCTGTGTGGAGTGTTGTGGCTTGGCTGTTGTGCACAGCCGGACATTAAAGCAATAAAAACAATAAGATACGCTCGAAAAAAAATCTGCATGGTATTATGTTCTTTTTGCCCAAATACAGCTTATAGATTCTAATGGTCTGCGCCATTGAGATCAATTTATCTCTGGCGTTTCCGGGACGGGCGAAAATGCACTCAGCTGCGAATGCCTCGCTTGCCAGAGTGTCATTTCCCCTGGTGAAGTGATAAAAAAGACTAGAACTGATCTTTCCAGCGGCGAATGGTGGCGAACACCTCTTCATCCGTCCCCCCGGCAGGAAGACCCCTGGAGCTTGCCGCCAGCCTGACAGAATTTTGGCTTACACGCAGGAAAGGGTTGGTTGCCAGTTCTTCTGTCAACTGAGAAGGGACCGTGGCCTGTCCCTGGCTGCGCAGCAGAAGCACTTGTTTCAGCCGTTCCTGCAAGGCCTGGTTTTCGGGCTCCACAGCCTGGGCAAATAAAAGATTTGCCGTGGTGTATTCATGGGCGCAATAGATTTTTGTTTTCGATGGCAATGCCGCAAGCCTTGCTAGCGAGCACCACATTTGTTGAGGTGTCCCTTCAAACAGGCGGCCGCATCCACCTGCAAAGAGGGTGTCTCCACAAAATACCAATGGTGTTTCTGGCTCAAAAAAAGCAAGGTGATCCAGTGTGTGGCCGGGGACGTGAAGTACCTTAAAGCGTGTGCCATCGAGGACAACTTGGTCGCCATCATCCAGCCTATGTGTTATCTGGTATATGCCCGGTGGCCCATAGACTGGAACCCTCGTATGCTGGAGCAATGTATCGATGCCACCGACGTGATCCGGGTGGTGATGGGTAATCAGAATACCTGACAGGTCCAGATCAAGGCCTGTCAGTGCCTGCAAAACGGGTTCTGCTGCGCCAGGATCCACGACAAAGGCCTGCCGGCTGGCAGATTGATGAAATAGCCACAAATAGTTGTCTGAAAATGCAGGCAATCTGTGAACAACAAGAGACATGATAGGATCCAGTGGTTTTAAAAAGTGATCTTTCTCATAATAACCAACTTAGTCTTGATGGTGTAAACCGGGGATTAAAATGAAGCCACAAAACTGGTTGCTGTCCGCAAGAGGCTTTCTCGAACAGAGACATGCTGTCAGCCCTTTGGCTGAGTCGCAGGATTCGCTGGATAGGTGGTTTCAGTCCCGTTACGGTCAAGTATTACTTCACCGCGAAAGATTGGTGCTCGAACCTATGATGTCCGGATTGGCTGCACATCGCCTTATGTATCTTGGTGCCAGTTCCGAACGATTATTGACGGGTGACTTTAATCATTTACAAAGCTTTTCGATCGGTGCTTCATCATCGTTGCCAGGCAGTGCATCGGCAATCGCAGATTTTGATGCCTTGCCGTTGCCCTCGGAAACTATTGATACCGTGTTGCTGCATCATGCTCTGGAATTTTCTGCATACCCACATGAAGTACTCAATGAGGCAGCCAGAGTGTTGGTTCCCTGTGGTCATGTGGTGATTGCAGTGATGAACCCGCTAAGCCTCTTCGGTTTAAGCAAATGGGTTGCACGGTATTTCTCGCCCCATTCGATATGGTCTTACCACAGTCTCCGTTATGGTCGTCTGCTCGACTGGCTGCGATTGCTTAACTTGCAACCTATTCAGGCTATATCGGGATGCTTTGCCTGGCCGCTGCAACATCCGGATACCTTGGATCAAACAGGCCTTGTGGAAAGAATTGGCCAAAAAAGCAGGCTACCCTGGGGTGCTTTTTATATGGTGGTCGCCAGAAAGTATACTGCCCGCTTAACCTCGCTTAAGCCCGGGCTTTGGCCTGTAATCAGTCCCCCTGCTTTTCCGGCCACAAAGAAAAATGGCGCCATGAAAGAACCGTTCGATGGAGACCAGTAGTTGAAAGATATAGAGATTTTTACCGATGGTGCCTGCCGTGGAAATCCTGGCCCCGGAGGTTGGGGTGCACTGCTGCGGTATGGTCAACATGAGAAAACCCTCTACGGTGGCGCACTGGATACAACCAATAATCGTATGGAACTGACAGCTGCGATTGAGGGGCTAACCGCATTGAGGCACTCCTGCCGGGTCGTCCTGATTACTGACTCTGAATATGTGCGGCAGGGGATTACCCGTTGGCTGGCTAGCTGGAAGCAGCGAGGCTGGAAGACAGCGGCAAAAAAACCGGTGAAAAATATAGATCTCTGGCAGCAGCTGGATCAGCAGGTGGCGAGACATGAGGTTCAGTGGCATTGGGTAAAGGGCCACAGTGGTCACCGTGAAAACGAGATTGCAGATCAACTGGCAAATCGTGGTATCGATGAACTCTTATTAGGCCACAAAAAATAAATTGTACAGCAAACAGGACATCTCCATGCGACAGGTTGTACTCGATACAGAAACAACGGGATTGGAAACCAGTCAGGATCACCGGATTATCGAAATTGGCTGCGTTGAACTGATTAACCGCCGTCTCACTGGCCGGCATTATCACCAGTACATTAATCCTGAACGGGAAGTGGATGACGGTGCTATGGAGGTACACGGCATCAGCAATGAGTTTCTTGCCGATAAACCCCTGTTTTCTGCAATTGCCGAGCAGTTTTTGACTTTTGTCGAAGGTGCAGAGCTGGTGATTCATAACGCGCCTTTTGATGTAGGATTTATCGATCATGAATTCAGTAAGTTGGATGGTTTCGGCAAGGTGATGGATTACTGCACGGTTGTGGATACCCTTGTAATGGCCCGGCAGCGTCACCCCGGGCAGAAAAACAACCTGGATGCTCTCTGTAAACGTTATACCGTGGATAATTCCCAGCGTGATCTTCATGGTGCACTGCTGGATGCTGAGATCCTCGCAGATGTCTATCTGATGATGACGGGGGGGCAGGTGGACCTTGTTTTGGGTGGGCAGAGTCATACGACCGGTGATCTCGGTACTCAGGATATACGTCGGCTACCGACTGATCGGCCGAAGTTGCCCGTCATCAGGGCCACTGAGGATGAGATACTTGCACACGTCGACCAGCTAACCCGTATTCAGCAAGTCAGTGATGGTCAGTGTATCTGGCTGGCTGCTGCTGAGAATGCAGCTGAAAAATCCCGCTAGAGAAGATACATGACGCTGAGTAGTGCTACCCCCGACAGAACAATGGTGTAAGGCAATGCCATCAATACCATCCGTCCGTAGGATAAACGGATGAGAGGAGCCAGCGCCGAGGTAAGCAGAAACAGGAAAGCGCCTGCCCATTTGGGGTTGCGACACTGGGCAAGTTGGTGCCGGTGTTGATGGCGACAGTGAGTATGTCGAAATGCTCACGGCTGATTTGCCCGGCGTCAAAGACTCCTTTCACTTCGTTGATATAGACTGTCGCAACAAATACGTTATCACTGATCATGGAGAGCACACCGTTGGCCATAAAAAACATCACAGGCTGTATGCTCTGATCCATTGACAAAACAGTGTTAATAATCGGAGTGAAGAGGTGTTGTTCGTGAATCACCGCGACAATGGCAAAAAACACCACCAGTAGGGCAGTAAAGGGGAGGGCTTCCTGAAAGGCATGTCCAATTTGGTGCTCCTCGGTAACACCATTGAAAGCCGTCAGCAAAACGATCACGGTTAGTCCTACCAAGCCAACCGCGGCCAGATGCAATGCCAGTCCCAGTATTAGAAAAATTGCCACCAGTGCCTGAATAATCAGCGTTGCGCGCAGTTTATTGTTCATCTTTCCGGATTCTTGCCGGTTGGACTCAATGAGAACAATGCGAACATTTTCGGGCAGGTTTTCCCCATAACCAAACCAGCGGGTTTTTTCCAGCAGGATGCAAGTGAGCAAGCCAAAGCATAATACCGGCATCGTGACTGGGGCCATCACCAGAAAAAACGCGATAAAATCCCAGCCGGCTTTTTCGGCTATCAGCAAATTTTGTGGTTGCCCCGCTAGGGTAGTCACCCCACCGAGTGCAGTACCCACAATACCGTGCATGATCAGACTGCGCAGAAATCCTCTGAAACCCTCAAGATCGTCACGATTGTACTCGAGGACTGTTAGGTCGCTGGAATGGTCATGCTCGTGCTGAATTTCTTTGCCCGATGCCACTTTGTGGTATACGGAATAAAAGCCAACGGCGACACTGATCAAAACAGCGGTAACGGTAAGGGCGTCAAGAAATGCAGACAGAAAGGCCCCGGCGATGCAAAAAAGCAGAGACAGTATTATTTTTGAACGGACACCAATAAGAATCTTTGTAAATGTGAACAGGAGTAAATCCCGCATAAAGTAGATGCCTGCTACCATGAACATTAACAGCAGAATGACTTCGAAATTGCCGAGTGCTTCCTGGTAGACCGTTTCCGGTGTTGTCAGGCCAAGGATGACGGCCTCAATCGCAAGTAAACCACCCGGTTGAAGTGGGTAACACTTCAGGGCCATCGCCAGGGTGAAAATAAACTCGACAATCAGCAACCAGCCTGTAATAAACGGACCGAGTGTAATAACGAAAAGTGGGTTTAGAACCAGAAAAGCAACAATGGTAAGTTTGTATCAGTCAGGAGAGTTGCCCAAAAAATTTTTGGTAAATGCCTGATAAATTGGTTGAGACATGTGGTAGCCCTTAATTTTTTAGTCTGTCGAGCGAGGCTGAAACCACTGTGACTAATAATGTTATTATCGGCGTCGTCAGGTGGTTGCGAACGTTATACCCGAGATCCAACGTTTACAATAGTCGCTTATGTGAAATAGGTATTTGATGATATGTATCAAATAAATACACAGGCAATAAAGCTGGTCAGAGAAGAGCTGGACAAAGAAGTTGGTCTTCTGCTCGATCTCCTCGGGCAGCCAGTTGAATCTATTGGCTGGTCTGAATGTCGCGAGGGTTTGTCACAGCTTCACGGGGTATTTTCGCTGCTGGAAGTGGTTGGTGGAGAAATGCTGGTGGGTGAAATACAGGAGACCCTGAAAAAAGCGGAGGTCGGTCCCCTGGATGAAATGGTGATTGACGCTGTCAGACACTCACTGGAACTGATGCCTGGCTATGTTAATCAGCTGCAAATGCAGGGTAAAGACAGCTCCCTGTTTCTGTTGCCAGAGATCAATCAGTTGCGGGCAATTTGCAAACAGTCACCACTCAATGAATACCAGCTTTTGAACGGCTTGATACCCGACGTGCCTATGGTCTCTTCAGTGGCGGCCAGGGATCACGACTCAATCGAGGCGATTCGAGTTGCCCGGCATCTTTATCAGCAGGGTTTGGCCCATGTCCTCAAAGGCGCTGCACGTCCTGCTGCCATTAAAGTGATGGCCCACGGTATACAGCGTCTGCGCAATGCGCTCAGTGACGAAAAAGAAGTTATTTACTGGGCTCTGGTATTTGACGTATTGAGTGCGCTTTATCGTGGTGCGCTGGGTTTTGAGCAAAGCCGTATGCGCAATCTAATGGCTGTGGAGCGGCAGCTGCGAATGCTGGCTGAAGATGCGCCGGTGGAAAAAAGTTATCCGATCCCACTGCAACAGAATATGTTGGCTAATTTTCTTCTGTCGGGTATGGATACCGAAGGTTCGGCCAAGCTGGCTGCCCGGCTTGGCATTTCTCCGCTGGGTTTTACAGCGGCTGATATCTGTAATGCGCGGGCGATGTTCATTGAGGATGGCAGTGAATCTTTTGTTGGGCGGCTTGCAGTGATTGGTGCCAAGATCGAACAACTGCGAGCTATGCTGGATGAGCAAGTGTTAGGGACTGGTGGCGGAAATACCCCTTTCGAAGAAGTCGGCGCGCTCTTTGCCTCGCTGTCGGAAGAGTTGAAAAACTGTGAATTAAGGTTGGCTGAAGAGCGTTGTTCCCAGCATGCTTCTGCTCTAGGGGACTTGATGGGTAATTCACTGCCCGCAGGTGTCATTGAGGAGATGGCGGATACCCTGTTGTATCTCGACTCCATTATTCTGGAATTACAGTCGAGGCCTCATTCCGGAAGTGAACGCGCACTAATTAATACCTTGAGTATCAAAGAAGTTGTTGAGGAAAATATTATCAGCCATGCACAGCGGCGGGTATTGCAGGAAGCCTCAAACCACCTCGCTGCAATCATGCAGCTTACCTCTGATTATTGTGACGGGATTGCCGGTGACGAGCTGGCCAAACCGTTAGCTGACAACTTCAAGATGGTGTTTGGTGCGGTCCGGATACTGGGTCTGACCCGCGCTGAAAAAGTTGCCGTTCGCTGTCTCAATATTATCAACCACAGTCTGAATTCGGACGGCCAATTGTCATTGGCATCGATAATAGATGTCTTTGCAGATGCCGTGGTGAGTCTAGATTACTATCTGGATAACCGTCGCTGGAATCCCGGCTTTGACGATAGTGTTCTCAGTGTGGCAGAGGAGTGCCTTGATAAACTGGAAAGCTAGCGCATGATCCCGCCATCTTCAGGGAAACAGTAGCCAATGCCCGATTATCACATCGCGCCCAATCCAGGCACTGCCAATGGTCATTGCCCGCAACCCTGTTTTCTGGCGGTCAGAGGACAGCAAATACTCTGGCAGACAAATTCGGATTGCAGCATCCTGCTTGATGGCACTGGACTCAAGATCGCAGGTTGCCCGGTGCTCCCGCTTGGATTGTTTCAGGGTAAGTCCTGTTTTGCGGCAGACCTGACGAATGTTCAGGTGCTACCGGCGGGAACTGAATGGCGTGACCTCCGATCGTTACTGCAGGTTCTCTCCGCTGACTTGTTCAATCTGGCAGGGCGTGCCTGCCAAGTAGCTCAATGGGATCGTCAGCATCGCTATTGTGGCTTTTGTGGCCGTGTAACCGCGATTTCCTCGGATGACCGGTCCCGGCATTGCAGTGATTGTCGGCAGTTTTTCTATCCCAGAATATCACCCTGTGTCATTGTTCTGATAACGCGGGGAGATCATTGCCTGTTGGCCAGCAGTGCGCGTCACCAGGGGAAATTTTACAGCGCCCTCGCGGGCTTTATTGAGCCGGGGGAATCGGCTGAGCAAACTCTCCACCGTGAAGTAATGGAGGAGGTGGGCATTCAGGTTGCTAATCTACGTTATTTCGGTACGCAACCCTGGCCATTTCCAGGGCAATTGATGATCGGGTTCCATGCTGACTATCACTCCGGTGATATTCAGGTGGATGGCATCGAAATCACCGAAGCTGACTGGTGGCGCTTTGATCGTTTGCCGCCCTGCCCGGATTCACGAACTCTCTCGGGCCAACTGATCCAACATTTTGTCGATCGGTGCCAGGGAGCATGTCCACCCCTATGACTGTTTCCACGATAGTGCCAATCATCGCGGGTATGCTTTTTCTCCTGCTGGCGTTGAAATTGTTGTTGAGCGGGGGGATGCTCAAGGCAATTGTACGAGCCATACTGGCATTGTTGCTTCTCGCAATCAGCGCGGTGTTTTTTCTCGGCGGCTATGATTTGTTGACCTACCGGCAACTGCTGGTGGAGCAGCCAGTGGCGACACTGCAGTTTGTCAAGTTGTCACCGCAGAGCTACCGTGTATTGCTTGTTCAGGCTGATGGACAGCAACACCACCTTCATCTGGTGGGAGACCAGTGGCAACTGGATGCAAGAACTTTGCGTTGGCACTCGCCATTGAACAGCATTGGTTTTAAACCCCAGTATCGGCTGGAGAGGATCAATGGTCGTTATGTCGATGTTCTTGAACAGCGACACAGCGAGCAGTCGGTATACCCGTTGCAAACCAACCCCTATGGTTTTGATACCTGGCAGGCGCTCGGGCGAATATCCTGGTTGAGCGAGTGGGTGAGCGTCCAGCAGGGCACGGCTACCTATCAGCCTATGGCTGACGGTGCGGTCTATCAAGTGACTCTGGCCTATGGCGGTCTATTTGCTCGCCCTGTGAACAGTGAAGCAAAGCAGGCGGTATCGGGTTGGCGTTAATCATTGCCTCTGCATGAGTGTTATTTTTAATCAACAGAGAATAAGGGAGTCGTACATTGGATTTTTTACTGGAATATGGACTTTTTCTGGCCAAAGTCGTCACTATCGCAGTGTCTCTAGTTCTCGTGATAGGACTGGTCATCAATCTCGGTAGTCGCATTCGCAGGCATGAAGGTGTTCTGGAGGTTGAGAAAATTAACGACACCATTGAGCAGATGGCGAGTGCGGTACAGTCTGCCATGCTCAGTACGGCCGAACGAAAAAACTGGCAAAACAGAAAAAGCGGGATATGAAAAAGCGCCTCAGGAAAGACTCTGGAAAGGCTCGG
>NZ_CBFHYF010000035.1:0-17257 GCF_965660005.1 Porticoccus sp. | reverse complement strand
ACCGTGACAGGAGAACCGATATGATTGCTGTTATTTTTGAGGTTATCCCCACAGCGGAGGGCAAGGCCCAATACCTCGAGACCGCCGCCGAGCTGAAGCAGTATTTATCCTCAATAAAGGGCTTTATTTCTGTAGAGCGGTTCCAGAGCCTGACTGACAGCAACAAAATACTATCGCTGTCTTTTTGGGACGATGAACAGGCCGTTCGGGAATGGCGTAACCTGAGCGCACACAGGGCCGCACAACAGGTGGGCCGAGAACAGCTGTTCGCCGACTACCGCATACGTGTCGCCGGTATTATCCGGGATTATTCCATCGAAAGCCGCGCTGAAGCCCCCGCAGACTCACAACACACTCACCCTCCTTTCAGATAAAGATCGGCATCCGGGTCAATTATCCAAAAACTCAGGTATCCATCGGGCTGAAGCTGCTCCAATAACGAGAGCAGCTGAATGCGGCTACCTACGCTCGGTGGGCGTTTAAATTCGTCACGCGACACGTTACATCCCGCACAAATAACAACATCGCGCCCCTCTAAAAAACCCTCTAAAGGTGCCCGAAAATTAATCGGGCTGGCCTGAAAATGGAAGCGACTAACTCTACGCGGGATAACCATACACCCGGATATGTGCCCGAATAACCGCAAACCAGCAACCCCAAAACCCACCCATCCCGTAGCCATTCCTCGGGAAAGGTTTATGCGCAGATCCCGTGTGTCCGTTGCGAAACTGGCAACGGCACTCGGCGTTTTCCGACAGTCTGTTAATGAGCTGTTGCTGGAACGTCGTGCTGTCAGCCCGGAGATGACAATGCGCCTTGCACTGCTCTTTAACAACCCGGCAAATTTCTGGTTCAATATACAACAATCCCTGGACCTGTGGGAGATAAGTCAGTCAGTTAAGAATGACATCGCCCGAATAATATCCAGAGACAGGAGGTAATGCGTTAAGGGAGGTGCAGTGTATTTCCCAAGACAACAATAAAAATCTGTTTTAATAACAGAGGACTAACGATGAAAAAATGTTCAATGAAACTGTCACTACTAACCATCGGGATGCTGGCATTCGGGACTTGTCATGCTGCTGACAGTGTCGCCTGGAGTTACCTGGGTGACGAAGGACCGGAAAACTGGGGCAGTCTCGCCACAGAATATGCCACCTGCAAGACGGGTAAAAATCAGTCACCGGTGAATATCACCGATACGATAGAGGGTGACATTCCATCACTGGAACTGGATTACAAGACCGGCGGCAAAAATGTCATCAACAATGGTCATACCGTCCAGGTCAATTATGTACAGGGCAGCACCATGCAAGTGGACGATAAAGCCTTTGAACTGAAACAGTTCCATGTTCACGCTCCCAGTGAAAACGCCATTAACGGCAAGCTTTACCCCATGGATGCCCACTTTGTGCACGCCGATAAGGATGGCAACCTGGCTGTCATCGGGGTGATGTTTGAAATAGGCGAAACCAATCCCGAGCTTGAAAAGGCCTGGAGACAAATGCCTTCAGATCCCAGTGGACTGGTAGAACTGACCACCGCAGTCAACGCATTGTCCTTGATGCCGGAAAGTCATGATTACTATCGCTTCAATGGCTCCCTGACCACGCCGCCATGCAGCGAGGGGGTTTCCTGGTTTGTTATGAAAGAACCCGTCACTGCCTCCAGGGAACAGATTGAGAAATTCAGCAATGCCATGGAGCACCCTACCAACCGGCCGGTTCAACCCCTCAATGCACGGGTGATTGTGGAATAAGTTGAGTGCGGGCCCCGTCGGCCAGAGCGTTCTGACCGGCGGGACTGCAGCTACCAATAGTTAAATATTGGTACTGTTTCTCGTGACCAGTACAGAGAGACTGCTGCAAAGAAGTCCAGTGCTGCGGTTGATTGCCACTCAAAAATGGTACTTTGTATTTTCCTATGGTCTGTGATATCAGGTACGGGCTTTTCAACGGATGTCCCCGTTGGACAGATCGCAATCGATGCGACCCTGTTCACAGGTAACCGGATGCGGGATAAACACCTGATGTTTAGGCTATATGGTGCCATATGCACCGATTACTAAAATAAAAAGGAGATAAATATGTCAAGTTGGTTCGAGCTCAATAAAACGCCAGATGGCGAGTACAACTTCAACCTCAAGAGCGAAAGCGGCGAAACGCTGCTTTCAAGCCCGAATTATTATTCCAAGGGCAATGCAAAGATGGATATCTCGGACGTCCAGCACAGCTGCGGATACGATGCCCTGTATGAGAAAAAATCAGAGGGTAATCAGCATTATTTTGAACTGAAAACCCCAAAACGCCGGGTACTGGGAACCAGCCAGATGTTCAAAAGCGCTGAAGATCGCGACACGGCACTGGCAGCTGTCAAAGCCAGCGGAGGGACTAAAGCAACAAAAGAAACCTTCTAGTTCTTTGCTACGGGGAATTTGGCCCGGCCCCGCCGGGTCAAGGTTCTTTCCAACCGGTCGGAAGCCCCCTTGCAACAGGCCACACGCCATCACCCCAGTCTTAACTGAATCATTTACTGCCCGAATCCAGGTATCCACATATTTATTTATACTCCGGACCGTTGCACTTCTGCCGCTTCATCCGGCCAATTTAAGTTATCATCTGTGGCAGAGCATATAGCCTACTTTCAGCGAAGGATCTGTTTCATGCCCCAACAAGGTTCCCCCCACTCGGCAACCTTGGATAACTGCAGGGCTCGGCTCCAACTATTTTCTGCGACATCCATTTTTTAATTCAGGAATAAAAATCTCGTGAACGCGACGACTCATCCCGAAGAACCGGAACACAAACTGACCCTACGACACCTGAAAAAGGAGGATTACCCCAACTTAAAGGCATTAATGGATTATGTTTATCCGGGTCTCGGTGGTGCCTGGCCACTGAAGAAATTCCGCGCCCAATTGGCTGTGTTTCCTGATGGCCAGATTTGTATTGAGGATCACGGCATTATTGTGGCCGCAGCGTTTTCGGTCATTGTCGATTACGATAAATTTGGTGACCAGCATACCTATGATGAAATCACTGGTGATGCGTATCTGACCAAACACGATCCGAGCGGTGACGTATTGTACGGCGTGGATGTGTTCGTCTCGCCCGACTACCATGGCATGCGGCTGGGTCGCCGACTCTACGAAGCCCGCAAGGAACTTTGCCAAAATCTCAACCTGAAATCCATTGTCGCGGGGGGGGGAGAATCCCCAACTACAAGAATTTTTCTGACAAACTCACCCCACAGGCCTACATCGAGCAAGTCAAAAAGAAAGAAATTTACGACCCTATTCTGACCTTCCAGTTGTCCAATGACTTCGAAGTGAAACGGGTGCTGGACGATTACCTGCCGGAAGACAAGGAGTCCCGTGGCTATGCCACGCTGCTGGAGTGGCACAACCTCTACTACGACCCGCGCAAAGCCCCGTTGATTGGCGCACCGCGCACCACCGCCCGAATCGGTTGTGTTCAGTGGCAAATGCGCTCCCTCGGCTCCGTCGAGGAGTTGATGCAGCAGGTTGAGTACTTTGTGGACGCGCTCTCCGATTACCAGTGTGATCTGGCCCTATTCCCGGAGTTTTTCAACGCCCCGCTGATGGGGATAGAAAATCACACGAATTCCATTGACTCCATCAAGGCACTGGCGGAATTTACCGATGAAATTGTCGAGGCCGTCTCCCGGCTCGCGGTTTCCTACAACATCAATATCATCGCCGGCTCCATGCCCTTGATCGAGAACGATGAGCTGTTCAATGTGGCCTATTTCTGTCGTCGCGACGGCACCCTTGAAACCCAGTACAAACTTCACCCCACTCCCAGCGAAAAACGTGCCTGGGTGATGCAGGGCGGCAACGGTCTGCGTGTATTTGATACCGACTTTGGCAAAATTGGTGTGCTGATCTGTTATGACGTGGAGTTTCCGGAACTGGCCCGTCTGCTCTCGGAACAGGGCATGCAAATGCTGTTCGTGCCGTTCTGGACCGACACCAAAAACGGTTACCTGCGGGTGCGCTGTTGCGCCCATGCCAGGGCTATTGAAAATGAGTGCTATGTGGCCATCGCCGGCAGTGTCGGCAACCTGCCAAAAGTGGATGGCGCCGATATTCAGTACGCCCAGTCGGCGGTGTTTTCGCCATCAGATTTCGTCTTTCCTCACGATGCCATCATGGCCGAAACCACGCCGAATACCGAGATGACGCTAATAGTCGATCTCGATCTGGAAAAACTGAACAAGTTACAGAACGAAGGATCGGTCAGAAACTTTCTGGATCGGCGACGCGATCTCTACAAGGTGGAGTGGATCGGCGAGTAACCCCAATCCCCAGCTCTGCCATTCGGCATCAGCCCAGGCGTCACCAAAACAGGACAGTGATATATGCCTGAATTAAAAACACTTGGGCTTTTCCTCTTGACAGCCCTTGCGGAAATTCTCGGCTGCTACCTGCCCTATCTATGGCTTCGGGAAGGAAAGTCTGCCTGGCTGTTGATTCCTGGCGCACTCAGCCTGGCAGTATTTGCCTGGCTACTCTCACTGCATCCCACCGCGGCCGGCCGGGTCTATGCCGCTTATGGCGGCGTCTATATTTTTGTTGCCATTCTCTGGCTCTGGTCCATAGACGGTGTGCGTCCCAGCGTGTGGGATCTGCTGGGCTCCACGATTGCCCTGTTGGGCATGGCGATCATCATGTTTGCACCCCGGCATGGATAAAATGTTGATCGAATGTTTCTGGCGAGCATCATTTCCTCTGGCAAGCTTATACCTCTTTACCGTTTCCATCGTATAACCCACACCCCGCCAAAGAGACCCGCATGGAACTAGACATCGATACCGAGGCATCGCTGAGCAGTTGTATAGACCTGCTGCTGGATGCCATTTGTGTGGTGGATAGTGCGGGAAAGTTTGTCTACGTCAGTGGTGGAGGGAAACGTATTTTTGGTTACACACCGCAAGAGATGATCGGTAAATCGATGATTGATCTGGTGTTACCTGAGGATCGCGACAGAACCCTGCAAACGGCCCGGGAAATCATGTCCGGCAGGCACGAGCCCTATTTTGAAAACCGCTACGTGCGAAAAAATGGCCAGATTGTTCATATCATGTGGTCGGCGCGCTGGTCGGAATCGGACCAGCTGCGAATTGCCGTGGCCAGAGACATCACCAAACGCAAACGGATTGAGGCCCGACAGGTAGCGTTATTTGCCATTTCAGAGGCAGCACATGCGGCAGAGGATCTACCCACGCTGTTTGAACAGATTCATCAAATTATTGAAACCCTGCTGCCGGCAGCCAGCTTTTCGATCGCCTTCTACGACGATGCCAATGATGAGGTAAGTTTCCCCTACCACGCCGACAAGCAGGTATTGCCCTCGGCGATTGATTCAACGGTTCACTGCACAAAGGTCATCCGCAGCGGGGAAACGCTGCTGCTCTCGCCGGAAGACATCAATGAATTGCCGGGGCTGGCAGACACAGCCTCCAGCTGGCTGGGCGTTCCTCTGAAATCACAGCGAGGCACTATTGGCGCCATGGCCGTCTCGAGTCACCCGGACAACCCACACTACTCGGAAGATGACCGTGAGCTTCTGCAATTTGTATCCACTCAAACGGCCGCTGCTATAGAGCGCAAACAATTGCTGGACCATTTGCAGCATATGGCGCTCTATGACCAGCTCACCGATCTACCCAACCGGGCACTCTTCCAGGACCGCATCCAGTCGGCTCTCAGCAGAGCCCGCCGGGATAGCCAGCGGCTTTCCGTACTCTATCTGGATCTGAATAAATTCAAGTTTATCAATGATAACTACGGCCACCTGGTGGGGGTTCTTTTGCTGAAAGAAGTCGCGCGGCGACTTGAAGGCTGTGTCAGAGAATGCGACACGGTATCGCGCTTTGGCGGCGATGAATTTGTGATTTTGCTGGAAAATATCGCTCTGCCGGAAAACACCGCTACTATCGTGGACAAAATTCACCAGACACTGAACGAGCCATTTTTTCTGACGGGCTTTAAAATTGGCATTCTGCCCAGTATCGGGGTGGCCCACTTCCCGGAGGACGGCAATGATGAGACCGAATTACTGCGCCACGCTGACCATACGATGTACCAGACCAAGAAAAGTATCCCCTGAGCAGCTCCTCCAGCAATAACGAAAAAATCGCCACGGCAGGTATTTTTGTCCATTTGTGGCTATCGTGGTTTCATCGATCCTTTTTTAACCGAATTTTCAACAACGTCTCTCAGAGCCGTTTATCATATCCAGTACCACCGGGGTTTATTTCACCGGTGGTCGTCGAAGATTAGACGGTGACACTCCGCTGAGCTTGCCAGTTTCAGTCATTGGCGTAGATACTAAAGGCATCACTGTCTACCAAATCCAGAAAACGGAGCATTGTGCCACCATCTCTCAAATCACCGGGACGGAAACAGTCCTGCGGGGAGGAAATCGCTAACAGTCTCAGTCATGGCGCAGGACTGCTGGCGGCCCTGATAGCTACCCCTCCCCTGATAATCCGCGCATCCCAACAGGACAACACGGGGTTCATGGTGGGTTCGGCGATCTTTGCCCTGACGATGATACTGCTCTATCTTTCATCCACGCTGTATCATGGCCTTCCCCGGGGACAGGCAAAACGACTGTTTCAGGTGATCGAACACTCAGCAATTTTTCTACTGATTGCTGGCACGTACACACCCTTTACTCTGGGGGTCCTGCAAGGTGTCTGGGGCTGGACCCTGTTGGCATTAATCTGGTGTCTGGCAGCGACAGGCGTCATACTCAAGACCAGTAACAGGCTTGATCATCCGGTATTTTCCACCGGCCTTTATCTTTTAATGGGCTGGTTGATTGTGATCGCAGCCAACCCTTTGTGGCTTCACTTGCCAACGCCGGGTCTGATCTGGCTCGCTTCCGGCAGTCTGGCCTATACCGTGGGGGTGGCCTTTTTTACTGCCGACAGTTATCTACGATACGGCCACTTTATCTGGCACCTGTTTGTCATGGCGGGAACTACTTGCCACTATATTGCCATTTTCCACTATGCGGCCTGACGGGCCCCATTCATAAAACCGTTTTGATACTGGACATTGCCTTATGTGGTTACGAACTGCCTGTAGCATGAGCTTTGAAATCGACGTTCCGACACCCTTCATCTTCATGCTCAGACCACGCAGCGGTGGACAACAAAGGGTAGCCTGGGAGGAATATACGCTCACACCGGATTGCCCAATGGAGGAATTTACCGATAATTTCGGCAATCTCTGTCAGCGACTGCTCGGCCAGCCCGGCCCGTTTTCCATCACCACCTCGGCCGATGTGAAAACAGTGGATGTTACCGAACAGGCCCCCGGTGCGCCGTTTATTGAAGTACAGCATCTGCCGGACTCCATGCTCTGCTACCTGCTCCCGAGCCGCTACTGCGAGTCGGATCGCTTTATCCAGATAGCCAACGAAATTACCGCCGACCAGCAACCGGGTTACGATCAGGTCAACGCCATCCAGCGCTGGCTGAGGGAACACATTCGCTATGAACCCATGCTCGGCAATGACCAACTTTCTGCGGCAGAAGTAAATATGCGCCAATGGGGTGTTTGCCGTGATTTTGCCCACCTGGGTATAGCACTTTGCAGGAGTCTCAGCATTCCAGCGAGGATGGTGGTCGGCTATCTTCACGAGCTGGACCCGATCGATATGCACGCCTGGTTCGAGGCCTATGTGGGTGGTCAATGGTACACCTTTGATGCGACACAACCGACCCTCAGGGGCGGCTATGTAGCGGTCGGCTATGGTCGGGACGCTGCCGATGTGGCCATCTACAACCAGTTTGGCCCGGCAGTCTCGCCAATCACACAGCGCGTCTGTGTGGTGCGGATAGACGGCACCAGTGATTAGTTCAACGTGGCAACCGGCCTCATTGCAGGAGAGAACCATGCATCTGGAATTCTGGTTTGACTTTGGCAGCACCTATTCCTACCCGGCCGCCATGCGTATCGAAACCCTCGCGGAGCAGAGAAACATCCCGGTACGGTGGCGCCCATTCATGCTCGGCGCGATCTTTAAACAACAGGGCTGGACCGACTCGCCATTCAATATCTACCCTGACAAGGGACGCTATATGTGGCGGGATATGGAGAGAGTCACCAGCCAGCTGCAACTGCCCTGGAGGAAACCCTCGCAATTTCCACGCAATGGCCTGCTGGCAGCGCGGGCAGTTTGTACCGCGCCAAATGCCCGCTGGGTACCGGGGTTCTGCAAGGCGGTATTCCGCGCCAATTTTGAACGCGACGAGGATATCGCTGCGCCGGAAATTATCAGCCGTTGCCTGACCAACAGCGGTGCAGATGCACAACAGGTGTTGGCTGATACCGGCTCTGCAATGACCAAGGAGCGACTCCACGAACAGAGCCGGATGGCCATAGAACAGCATATCTTTGGTGCACCCTCGTTTCTGGTGGGCAGGGAGTTGTTCTGGGGTAACGAACGGCTGGAAACAGCCCTGGCATTTGCGGCTGGGACCACCTCGTTTCCCACTCGTGAATAAGACCTGCTGTTCTGGCCTGTCTGGGAAAGCACAGTCGGGTAAAGCACTCCAGCCGGCAGTAACCCTGCTGGTTGCTGATCGATAGGCGGTCTCTGGTTGAGCTGATTTTTTCGGGAGCACGCATGAGCAAATCATTGATTTTTTTCGCAGCCGGCTGTCTTGGCGCACTGGCCAACAGCCTTACCGTCTGGCTCTTTGGCGATTTAGGTATCTCGCAAGCACTCGGCGTCGCTATTACCCCGGGCCTGTCCCGGCAATGGCTCTACCCACGGATCGTCTGGGGCGGACTGTGGGGACTGCTGTTTTTGCTGCCGGTATGGCAATCGAGATTAGTCTGGAAAGGGATGGTGCTGAGCCTGTTTCCCACTGCAGTGCAGCTGTTTATTGTATTTCCCCTGCAGGCACAGAAGGGCGTAGCCGGGCTGGAACTGGGGCTGCTGACACCGCTACTGGTGATATTTTTTAACGCAGTGTGGGGTATCTGCACGGCAGTTACGGTCAAGCTGGCAAAATAAAGGGTTTCTGGAAGCAGGGGCAGAAGTTCATCCATTTCGACCAACATGTCAATTTGCATGCAGACAGGATTGCCTGATTTTACTACCCTTAAACCAAGATCAGGCAATTGGGCAACAGGAGTGAGCATGTCTAAGTATCAATCCACCACCACATCGGTTATCGGCGACCACACCTACACTTTCTATGATTTTCAGGGCCTGTCCGGTAAATATGACATTACCCGGCTTCCCTATTCGCTGAAAATCCTGCTGGAAAACCTGCTCCGGCATGCCGGCGAGGATTTTGTTCAGGACAGGGATATTGAAACGGTAGCCGGCTGGGATCCGCAGGCAACACCGAGTGAGGAAATCAGTTTTGTGCCGGCCAGGGTTCTGTTGCAGGATTTCACCGGTGTTCCCGCTGTGGTCGATCTGGCAGCCATGCGCGACGCCATGGGAGAGCTGGGGGGCTCACCGGACCGAATCAATCCACTCTCGGCTGTGGATCTGGTCATAGACCATTCCGTCATGGTGGATTTTTACGGTCACGAGGATTCACTCAAAAAGAATACCGCTCTTGAGGTAACTCGCAATCGTGAGCGCTACCAGTTCCTGCGCTGGGGACAAAAAGCCTTTGAAAACTTCAAGGTCGTCCCTCCGGGCACCGGCATTTGCCATCAGGTCAACCTGGAATATCTCGCCCAGGCAGTCTACTCAAAAACCATTAACGGCAAGCTGGTGGCGTATCCCGACACGCTGGTCGGCACCGACTCACACACCACCATGATCAACGGCCTGGGGGTACTGGGCTGGGGGGTTGGAGGCATTGAGGCGGAAGCAGCCATGCTGGGGCAACCCATCAGCATGTTATTGCCCCAGGTGGTGGGCTTCAAGTTGACGGGCAAACTACCGGAGGGCGCCACCGCCACCGATCTGGTTCTGACCGTGACCGAACAACTGCGCAAACATGGGGTGGTATCAAAATTTGTCGAATTCTTCGGCCCGGGTCTGGAGAGTCTGTCACTCGCGGATCGCGCCACTATCGGCAACATGACGCCGGAATACGGCGCGACCTGCGCCATTTTCCCTGTCGATCGGGAAACCATTAACTACCTGAAACTCACCGGCCGCAGTGATCAGCAACTGGCCCTGGTAGAAACCTACACCAAAACTGTCGGGATATGGCATGACGAAAATACCCCGGACGCAGAGTACAGTTCGTTGCTGGAGCTCGATCTGGCCGATGTAGTGCCCAGCCTCGCCGGACCAAAGCGACCCCAGGATCGGGTTCCCCTTTCAACCATGGCCGACCACTATCGCAAGCTGCTGGAAGATGCTGCCGCGGCACGCACTGACGAGATCCAGGCGCTTAAAATGGATAATGAAGGGGCTGCCATGGAGGAGCCTGAAGACAGTGTTCACGAAATATCCTACCGGAATGAGAATTTTCAGCTGCATGATGGTGCAGTAGTGATTGCCGCCATCACCAGTTGCACGAACACCTCCAACCCGAGTGTCATGCTGGCAGCGGGCCTGCTTGCCCGCAAGGCGAGACAGCGTGGACTTACCGTAAAACCCTGGGTCAAAACCAGTCTGGCCCCCGGTTCAAAGGTCGTCACCGAATACCTGGAGCGGTCCGGCTTGCTGGAAGATCTCGAAGCGATGGGTTTTTATCTGGTGGGCTATGGCTGCACCACCTGTATCGGCAATTCAGGACCACTGCCCGATGAGATCGCCGAAAGCATACGCAGCCGAAACCTCACGGTGGCCTCAGTATTGTCTGGCAACCGCAATTTTGAAGGCCGTATCCACTCCGATGTGAAAACCAACTATCTGGCATCGCCCCCTCTGGTGGTGGCCTACGCGCTGGCCGGCAGCATGCTGCTGGACCTGAAAAACGAACCTCTCGGTGAAGATGCGGAAGGTCGCGCCGTATACCTCAAGGACATCTGGCCATCCTCACAGGAAATCAGGTCACTGGTCGATACCCACGTCGCAGCCGGACTGTTTCGTGAAAAATATGCCGATGTCTACAGTGGCGATGAGGAATGGCAGAACCTGCCGGTGTCCGGCGGAGAACTGTACAGCTGGCCAGAATCCACCTATGTTCGCAAGCCGCCCTTTTTTGAAAACATGACCGCCGAACCGCCGGTGATCAAACCCATCAAACAGGCCCGCTGCCTGCTGAAACTGGGGGACTCCATCACCACCGACCACATCTCTCCGGCCGGCAGTATCGCCAAGGACAGCCCGGCGGGACACTATCTGATTGAACAGGGCGTGGAGCCCAAGGATTTCAACTCCTATGGATCGAGGCGGGGCAACCACGAGGTGATGATGCGCGGCACCTTTGCCAATGTCCGGTTGCGCAATCAGCTGGCTCCTGGCACCGAGGGCGGATGGACCACCTACTTTCCAGAGAACGCCTCAATCAGCGTGTACGATGCCGCCATGAAATACCGGCAAACCGGAACACCCCTGGTGGTGCTGGCAGGACAGGAGTACGGCACCGGCTCTTCCCGGGACTGGGCGGCGAAGGGCACCATTCTGCTCGGCGTGTGGGCGGTGATTGCCAAAAGCTTCGAGCGTATCCATCGCTCCAATCTGGTGGGCATGGGAGTTTTGCCGCTGCAGTTCAGTGACGGGGAAGATGCCGACTCATTGGGCCTGGACGGCACCGAACAGTTCGATATTCCCGCTGTTGAAGCTGGCCAGCGCGAGCTATCGGTCACGGCAACCGGCGAGAATGGCACCCGAACTTTCTCCGTCACCGTGCGCATCGACACCCCCAATGAGTTCGACTATTTCAGAAATGGCGGCATTCTGCACTACGTGCTGCGCAAACTCACCGGGACACAGTAAACGCCAGACAGACACAGATATTGCGCCTTTCAGTTTCCTTCAGCGAGACGGGGGTAGTCGATGTACCCCCGCTCGTCACCGCCATAAAAACTGGCTGAATCCCAGTCATTAAGGCTGGCATTGAGGCGAAACCGCTCTGGCAGATCGGGGTTGGCAATAAACGGGCGGCCAAAGGAAACCAGTTCACAGCGGCCCGCTTGCATTCGCTGGCGGGCCTCATCGGCCGTGTATCCACCATTGGCCATGTAACAGCCCTTGTACCCTGCCCGGATCGCATCAATCACCTGCTCGGGCCGGCCGTCGGCATGGTTGCCCTGAAAGGAATCCTCCACCACCTCAAGGTAGGACAGCCCGGTCTGGTTCAGCCGCTCGGCAAAGGCTCCGTAGGTGGTCACCGGATCATTGTCATACATATCGTTGAAACTGCCGGTGGGACTGACCCGGATACCCGTGCAATCGGCACCCCAGACACCGAGAACAGCGTCCACTACCATCATCGGGAAACGCAGCCGATTTTCCACAGAACCGCCAAATTCGTCATCACGCTGATTGCTGCTGCTGCGCAAAAACTGGTCGATCAGATAACCGTTTGCCGCATGGATCTGAACGCCGTCAAAACCGGCCCGCTGGGCATTCTCTGCCCCGACCCGGTATTGATTGACGATATCGGGGATCTCGTCCTTGCTCAGCGCCCTGGGTTTAGGGATATCCACCATTCCCGAATCAGCACTGATAAAGGTCTGCGCACCGCGTGGCTTGATAGCAGAAGGAGCCACGGGCTGCGCACCATCCGCCTGTAATGCCGGGTGGGAAATACGGCCCACATGCCAGAGCTGCAGATGTATTCGACCACCCGCTTGGTGTACAGCGTCCGTAACCTTGCGCCAGCCCTTGATTTGCTCGTCCGTATAGATTCCGGGGGTAAAAGCGTAGCCTTTGCCCTGCCGGGAGACCTGGGTTGCCTCACTAATAATCAGTCCAGCACCGGCTCGTTGCTGGTAGTATTCAGCATTCATCGCATTGGGAGCGTCACCCGGCTGGCTGGCTCTGGATCGGGTCAGCGGCGACATGACAATACGGTTCGGCAACAGCAAATTGCCGAGCTCGAAGGGCTCAAAAAGGATATCGCGCTGCTTACTCATCTTTATCTCCTGTTCAATCATCTGTCAGTTGGCACCCGACACCACTGCATTCAAATCACAACTGCCGTTTGGACTCGAAGGATCTGTCATCCACTGACTCCTGGCTGGCAATGGAAACAGGTGCCTTATCACACAAAAATTGATCCGGTGCCGACAAATTCACCCTCTGCGGCCAGGAATCAGTATCATATTGCTATCTTACAGCTTTGTCGGATCGCAGTTCGACAAACAGCCAAACAAACTATGGCGGGAATCAACAATGCAAAAGCCAGTCAATCGTCAGGTAATCCTCAAATCACGGCCTTCCGATGTGCCACAGGCAGAGAACTTTGCCGTTGTCGAGTCAGCGGTTCCCACCCCGGGTGACGGGCAGGTACTGGTACGCAATGTGTACCTCTCAGTGGAGCCGGCCATGCGCGGCTGGGTCAGTGCGGTGGCTAACTATTCGGAACCTGTGGCAATAGATGGTGTGATGCGCAGTCTCGCTGTGGGGCATGTGGTGGAGTCACGTCATCCCGACTTTCAGGTTGGCGAGGTTGTCACGGGCATGTTTGGCTGGCAGGACTATGCAGCTGTCGATGCAACTACCATTCAACGCAAGGTGCCCGATAACGGGCTGCCAATCTCTACCGCGCTAGGTGTTCTGGGTATCAACGGATTAACGGCTTACGTTGGTCTCTTCGATATAAGTCTGCCAAAAGCGGGGGACACCGTGATTGTCTCTACCGCTGCCGGCGCGGTGGGTTCCTGCGTAGGCCAACTGGCCAAACTGCAGGGTTGCCGCACCATTGGCATTACCGGTGGTCCTGAAAAAGTGGTGCTTTGCCGAGAGGTTTTTCAGTACGACGAAGCCATTGACTATCGCAGCGACGATTTTGAATCCGCACTGTCCCGGGCCTGCCCGAACGGCGTGGATATCTATTTCGACAATACCAGCGGCCCGGTCAGCGATGCCGTGATACGGCACATCAATGTCGGCGCACGCATCACCCTTTGTGGCACTGCCTCGATCACGCGATGGGATCCCATCCCGCAGGGCCCGAGAGTACACCGGCAGCTGCTGGTCAACCGGGCAAAAATGCAGGGCTTCCTGGTATTCGATTATGTAGATCGCTATGCTGAGGCGCTTGAAATGCTGACACCCCTGGTTCGCGATGGGGCACTGCAATACCGGGAAGCGATTCTCGAAGGCATTGGTCAGGCACCAGATTCCATCGCCAGCCTTTACCGGGGTGACAATCTGGGCAAATGTTTGATCCGTATTGCACCTGACAGTATTTGACCGATTGCAAAACACAGGATGGCCATCCCAGCACCAGCGGTCGGACCTGCCATCACGAACCACGGCAATCCATTGAAGATGATGCCCGACCATGACGCCATCCTATCTCTCTGACATCATCGCCCTGCTGGTCGCTGCGGTCATCTTTGTACCACTGGCCCAGGCACTGAGACTCGGCGCCGTCCCGGGATTTCTGATCGCAGGGCTGGCAGTGGGACCTTACGGGTTTGGTCTGATCAGTAATATCAGCGACATCAGCCACCTCGCCGAAATCGGCGTAGTCTTTCTGTTGTTTGTGATTGGTATCGAGCTGAAACCCTCTCTGCTCTGGCAAATGCGCCGCCTGGTATTTGGGCTGGGCTCCCTGCAGATACTGTTGACTGCGGCTCTGATCGGTAGTGTCGCCTATTTTTTATTCGACATCCCCTCCCATGCGGCCATTTTGATTGGCCCGGCACTGGCCCTGTCATCCACCGCTTTCGTAATCCAGCTAATCGCTGATCAGAAGCTGATAAATTCGGGCTATGGTCGTTCCTCTATTGCTGTACTGCTGATGCAGGATCTCGCCGTAGTCCCGTTACTGGCATTGGTTCCACTGCTCTCCGGACCCGAGATCAAAGTGGATGACGATATCTGGCTGACGCTGATCAAATCCGTTTCGATTGTCGCTCTGGTGGTGTTTGTGGGTCGCTATCTGCTGCATCCACTCTTACACCGGGTGGCCATGTCTGGTAGCCGCGAAGTATTCACTGCTTCAGCAGTACTGATTGTGATGGGCACGGCGCTGGCCACGGAACATGCCGGCCTGTCCATGGCCATGGGCGCCTTTCTGGCGGGCATGCTGATCTCCGACTCTTTCTACCGCCATCAGGTGATTGCGGAAATTGAACCCTTTCGTGGTTTGTTGCTGGGTATGTTTTTCATGTCCATGGGAATGTCGCTCAATATAGGCCTTCTGCTGGACAAGCCGTTTCTCTCACTTGGCCTGCTCGGTCTGCTGTTACTGGTGAAAATGCTGGTGCTACTCCCAATCTGCCTCCTGTTTGGCTTGAAAACCCGGATCAGTCTGGCTGTCGCACTGATACTTGCCCAAAGTGGCGAATTTTCTCTGGTGCTTTTTTCCCTGGCCAATAAATCCGGTCTGCTCAGCACAGCATTGTTTCAGCAACTACTACTGGTGGTATTGCTGAGTATGTTGGCGACTCCTCTGCTGGCAAGAAAAGCAGAAAAGCTGGCCAGATCCCATCATGGAGAACGGCACGAGCCCGAAGCCATCACAGAGGCACCCATTGTCCTGGCAGGATTTGGACGGGTTGGTTGCAATGTCGGAGAAATTCTTACCCGATCCGGAAAATCGTTTGTCGCACTGGATGCGGATCCGGGTATCGTCAAGCGGGAGCGGGCCAACGGCCACCCCGTCTACTTTGGCGATGTTCGCAAACCGGAGGTTCTCAAATCTGCCGGCGCAAGCAATGCTCAGATCATCATCGTCACTATCAATGACCCTCAAGCGACAGAAGATATTATCGCCGCCCTGCGACAAACCTATCCAAAGAAGCATATTTACGCCCGTGGTCACGGGCTACCACAGTGCCAGGCCCTGAGTGATCTGGGTGCCAACGGGGTTGTATCAGAAAACCTTGAAGCCAGTCTCGAGCTTGCACGGATGGCACTGGCGGATATGGGCGTATCAGATGCCATACTGCTGGATACAATCGACAAATTTCGCCAGAACTACCAGAGCCGGGTCAAACGCACCAGACTCAATGAACTTTGAATCCAGCAGAGTCACACATTCTGATTCACCTGCCAGCGATAAAATAAATCTACCCTTTCTAAAAAAAACCGTATATAGTGTGTGACGGTTGAAAGTACGTCCTATATTTATGTACACCATTTCGATGTCTCATCTTTAGAACTTCGTCCTGTTATTCATAATTACTAGCAATACTTCCAGCAAATACCGCCTCCTGAAAAAGGCAACAATTAATACTTTATTACCAATGAATAGATAGGAAACGAATATGTCTACAGTTACCGGCACCGTAAAATGGTTTAACGAATCAAAAGGTTTTGGATTTATCGAACGTGAATCCGGACCCGACGTTTTTGCTCATTTCAGCGCCATCTCAAGCTCAGGTTTCAAAACCCTGATCGAAGGCCAGAAAGTGCAATTTACTGTCACCCAAGGACAGAAAGGCCCCCAGGCTGAAAATATCGTAGTCATCTCTTAATACAGTGACTACCGCTGACGACTAATTTAATGGTGTCAGCCCGCTTCTTTCGAAGAAGCAACCCAAAAAAGGGCAAGGTTTTATACCTTGCCCTTTTTTATTAACGCTTTATCCTGAAGACTGCTGGATTAAATCTGCGACAAGGAGACAATAATGACGACTAAACTGAATTTTGATGGCGTCACCCGCGTCAACTGGAAAGAGGTTGAAGCTGTTGAGGTCTGCCCAGGCATTTTTGAAAGAAAACTCTGGGCCGGAGAGAATGGTAGCTGGGCGGCCGTTTATGAATTTAAGCCAGGGGCCAAATTTCCCGATATTGACCTGCACGAAAAAGGCCCTGAACAAATCTACGTCATCTCCGGCGTCTTCGGTGGGGGAAAAGAAGACTACCGCGAAGGTGATTTTGTTCATCAACCAAAGAATTCTTCCCACATTCCACAATCGGAAACCGGCTGCACGCTCCTGGTGATATATCCCGAAGGCTGACCGTCGCTTTTGGAGGGGTTCCGGGAGCCAAGCTTGTAGCATGGTTGCCGAAAATCTGCCTGACCGCAACATAAGCAGATCAGGCAGTCAATTTTACCCGTTACCACCGCGCCTGTTCTTCAGGTGGGAGGGCCGTAACATTGCTGACATTAGCAACCACCGCATACCGGAGTTTCCATGTCATTGCTGCGTGTCCGCTACCAAACCATAGAGTTT
>NZ_CBFHYF010000034.1:0-17532 GCF_965660005.1 Porticoccus sp. | reverse complement strand
TACCGGCAATGACAATTGGATCTGACATAATTGAGGCCTCTATTTTACGATTCTGAGAGAAGGTTTTTTGCTACTGTCCGCAGCAACTCCTCCAGAGGGTTTGTCTTTCGATGGTACGGATTTCACAGGACCCGGGCCGGGGGGCTGTGGATCATGATCCGTCTCCGGCTCAAACATCATACCTTCACCATTTTCCCGGGCATAAATACCCAATATCGACTGAATGGGGAGTTCTATCGTACTTGGCACCCCGCCGAACCGGGTGGTGAAGGAGATTATCCGGTTATTCATCACCAGGGAAGTGATCGCCCGGGGCGCCAGATTCAACACAATCTGCCCGTCACTGACATGTTGCTGGGGCACGGCAACCCCCGGATAAAAGGCATCGGCGACAATGTATGGAGTGCAGTCATTATCTACAATCCAGTCATAGAATGCCCGAACCAGGTAAGATTTGTTTGACGTCATGCTCATGGAATATATTTTGGCCCAATATGCCCAACACTGCATTTTACAAAAAAAGGTACACCCCATGCCCCCTCTTCAAGATCCATCAAGACCATACAGGGTTTTCACATATCCCGCTCAAACTCTGACAGGCTTTCCTCAAAGGAGGGCCGGTCAAACAATCGTTTCATATAGTCCTGCAACGGCTTGGTCTGACGATTTGACGGCAGCTTAATCTCCAGATGCTTTAATCGCCACAATATAGGTGCCAGACAACAATCGACCAGTGTGAATTCCTCGCTCATGAAGAACGGCAGGTCGGCAAAGATGGGTGCGATGCTCGTCAAGCTGTCGCACAGTTCCTTGCGGGCAGTTTCGGCTGCCTTGCTGTCACCGTTGGTGATAATAAAATCCAGCTGACTACAACAGTCCCGTTCAATGCGATGCATAAACTGACGGCTCAGCGCTCTGGCAACGGGATAGACCGGAAGCAATGGTGGGTGGGGGAACCGCTCATCAAGATATTCCATCATCACTTTGGTTTCATAGAGCGCCAGATCCCGATCGACCAGGGTAGGAAGAGATGCGTAGGGATTCAGCTCAAGTACATCTTCGGGCAAATTTTTGCCGTCGACATTTTCGATGTCTACCGTGACCCCTTTTTCTGCCAGGACAATACGAACACGATGGCTGTAGTGACATGTAGGGTCAGAAAAAAACGTCATCGAAGATCGTTTTGCAACAACCCCCATAATAAAACCTCAGTTGTATTGTTATTGGCCGTTGGACGGCCGCCGTGTGTCGACAGCCATGCCCATGAAAATCAGTGAATCTCTTTCCAGTATTCCCTGTTCAGCAACCAAACCCAGATAAAGAGGAAAGCGAGAAAGAGCAGAACGTAGGTGCCGATTCGCTTCCGATCCTCGGCCATTGGTTCTGCGGTGTACGCCAGAAAGTTCACCAGATCATAAGCCGCTTTATCATACTCCTCAGGTGACAAGGTTCCTTCCGCAACCAGTGTGTAGCGACCGCAATTGTCTTCGAGGATTTCCTCACGGGTCAACGGATCGCGCTTTATACCACCATTGGCAGCAGTGACGGGGCCTGGCGCGCACTCCTGAAGACCCTGAAGGTCCAGCAGGGCATGCGGCATACCCACATCCTTGAACACCTTGTTATTGACACCCATCGGGCGGGTCGGATCCGCGTAGAAATGACGCAGATAAGTATACACCCATTCTGATGTACGAGCGCGGGTAATCATGGTGAGGTCCGGTGGCGGGGCACCAAACCACTGTTTGCCCTTCTGTGCAGTCATGGCAATTTTCATCAGGTCGCCAATCTTCTGATCGGCAAACACCAGATTGTCCATCACCAGCCCGGCGGGCATTTTCAGATCTGTAGCGACCCTGTCCCAGCGTGAGTACTGGGCCGAGTGACAACCCATACAATAGTTTACAAACAGCTGGGCACCATGCTGCAGGGAAACCTTGTCAGAGGGGTCCGCCTTGAACCCATCACAGGGGATTGTACCGCAATCAAATTCTGACTCGGCACCAACAGCCTTGAGCGGCAGCCAGGACAGGAGAATGACAATCAACAAGCCAGCCATGGATTTCCAGAAACCAAAGCCACCATTGGTGGTCACCCGCTTGGGCTCTGGTTGGGTTTTCTCCATTCTGGTCCAGATTGGCATCGCGAGGAAGAACAGGAAATACAGCGCGGTGCATACCTGCGCCAGGAAGGTGCGGGCCGGTGTCGGGGCCTTGACACCCAGCACACCCAGAATAATGAATGAGGCTGCGAAAACCAGTAGCGCATACCGACTGAACAGGCCTTTGTACCGGATCGATTTTACCGGGCTGCGGTCAAGCCAGGGCAGAACAAACATAATGGCAATGGCTGCTGCCATGACCATAAAGCCGGCAAATTTGTCAGGCACCGCGCGCAACATTGAATAAAACGGTGTGAAGTACCAGACCGGCGCAATATGTGCAGGTGTTTTCAGGGGATCGGCGATCTCAAAATTGGCATGTTCCAGAAAGTATCCGCCCATTTCCGGCACAAAAAACAGGATAAAGCAGAACACAAAGAGAAAGACGACAATCGGCATCAGATCATGCACGGTGTAGAACGGATGAAAACGAATACCGTCCACAGGAACACCGTTGGCATCCTTGTTTTTCTTGATTTCAACACCATCGGGGTTATTGGATCCGACTTCGTGCAGCGCCAGAATGTGCAGAACTACGAGCGCCAGCAGAATTATCGGCAGGGCAACCACATGCAGTGACATGAAGCGATTCAGGGTAATGCCTGAAATCAGATAATCACCACGGACCCACTGCACGATGTCTTCCCCGACCACGGGTATCGCACCAAACAGCGAAATAATCACCTGGGCACCCCAGTAGGACATCTGCCCCCAGGGCAGTACGTAACCGAGGAAAGCTTCCGCCATCAGGGCCACATAAATCGTCATACCAAAAATCCAGACCAGCTCCCGAGGTGGCTTGTAGGAGCCGTAAAGCAGACCGCGGAACATGTGCAGATAGACGACAACGAAAAATGCCGACGCCCCGGTAGAATGCATGTAACGGATAATCCAGCCGTAGTCCACATCACGCATGATGTATTCCACGGAAGCAAACGCTGTTTCAGCAGAGGCCTGATAGCTCATCAGCAACCAGATGCCGGAAATCAGCTGGATCACTAATACCACCAGCGAGAGAACACCAAAGTAGTACCAGAAGTTAAAGTTTTTCGGGGCGTAATACTCACCCATGTGAGTATTCCACGCACGCACGATTGGCAGGCGCGCATCTACCCAGTCACGTAAAGACACCAATGCTTTCATTAGCCTGCCTCCTGATCTACACCAATGACAACCACACCATCACTCTCGTAGGAATACGGAGGGACTTCCAGATTTGTCGGCGCAGGAACACCTTTGTAAACCCGACCGGCGAGATCGAATTTAGAGCCATGACAGGGACAGAAGAAGCCTCCCAGCCACTCGGCACCACCCATATCCTGAGCGCCCACATCGGGACGGAACATCGGCGCGCAACCCAGGTGCGTACACAGCCCAACCAGAACCAGAAACTCTTCCTTGATGGCACGATGTTGAGGGTCCACATAGCCGGGTTGGCTGGATTCTGCGGACGCAGGATCTCTCAATATATCATCGCGCCGCTCCAGGTTAGCCAGCGTTTCCTGGGTGCGGCGAACAATGTATACCGGTTTACCTCGCCATTCGACGGTCACCATCTGTCCGGGTTCGATTTTTGAAACATTGGCTTTCACCGGGGCACCAGCGGCTTTGGCCTTGGCACTTGGGTTCCATGAACCTACAAAAGGAACGACAGCTCCCACAACTCCAGCGGCACCCACCACGCAGGTGGCTCCCGTCAGGAAACGTCTACGCCCCTGATTAATACCGTCATTGCTCATGACGCACTCCCGTTAGCAGCAAAGGTTGGCAAATTTTATGTGTGCAAAATGGCGTGCAATAGTAAAGAAAACCATTTTTTATTACAAGACAAGCCCCCACACAAAGTAGGTAATTATCTGTTTTAAAACACAAAAAAACCCGGCTGTGTGGAGCCGGGTTTTTCGGTATACAAGACGATCGATTAACGTTTGGAGAATTGGGGACGCTTGCGGGCTTTGTGAAGGCCCACTTTTTTACGTTCCACTTCACGGGCATCCCTGGTCAGGAAACCTGCCTTGCGAAGTTGACCCCGAAGACCTTCATCATATTGCAACAGCGCACGCGCAATACCGTGGCGAATTGCACCTGCCTGACCAAAGCTACCACCACCAGCGACGGTAATATTGAGGTCAAACGTGGCTGCACGATCCACAAGCTCGAGTGGCTGGCGCACGATCATGCGTGCCACTTCCCGGCCAAAATACTGGTCGAGTGTGCGATCATTGACCACAATATTACCCGCTCCAGATTTCAGGAAGACTCTGGCGGAGGAGGTTTTGCGACGGCCGGTACCGTAGTATTGGGTGTCTGCCATAATTAACAATCCGTTAAATGTTCAGTTCTTGCGGCTGCTGAGCAGTGTGAGGGTGCTCGGTGCCTGCGTATACTTTGAGCTTCTTGTACATGGCACGACCCAGCGGACCTTTAGGCAACATGCCTTTTACAGCCGTCTGGATAGTCCGCTCAGGAGCCTTGATAATCAGCTTTTCAAAGCTGATGGACTTCAACCCACCGATGTAGCCAGTGTGATGGTGATAAATTTTGTCTTTGGCTTTGTTGCCCGTCACGCGAACCCGCTCGGCATTCACCACGACAATATAGTCGCCGGTATCCACATGCGGAGTAAACTCAGGCTTGTGTTTGCCACGGAGACGAGAGGCAATCTCGACGGCCAAACGACCCAATGTTTTGTCAGCCGCATCTACAATATACCAATCGCGCTGGACGGTTTCGGCCTTTGCACTAAATGTTTTCATTTTTTCCTGCCTGAAAGTTTTTGGCCTTCCTAAAAGGAGGCCGCATTTTACAGACCGACCCTACCCTTTTCAAGGATAATTTTACCTAAAAAAGAATTCGTTAATTGACATGAAAAGTCCTGCCTGCAAGGTGGCGGAACGGTTCTTATCAGGGCCGGTGTGGTCGTGCCAGATACTCGTGTGACTGCATTTCCAGCAAGCGGCTGGCGGTTCGCTGAAACTCAAAACCCAGTCGACCTTCAGTGTAGAGCACCGGTAATGGCACTTCAGCAGATAACACCAGTTTCACATTCCGGTCATAAAATTCATCCACCAGGTTGATGAAGCGCCTCGCCTGATCATCATTACTGCGGCCCATCTGCCGGACATTGCCGACCAACACCGCATGGAACTCACGAGCCAGCTCAATATAATCGTTCTGGCTGCGTGGTATGTTGCATATTACATCAAAATCAAACCAGACAACGTCCTCGGCAACAGAACGGCAGGGAATTTTTCGTCCCTCTATCGTGATGTCGATAGCCACCTGAACCTCACCACTGGCAGGCACAAGATGGCTAAAAGCTTTTTCGATGGCTCGCTCGGCATTTTCATCCAGAGGGGTGTGATACAACCGGGCCTGCTCAAGAGTGCGCAGCCGGTAATCGACCCCACCATCGACATTAACGACCTGGGTATGTTCATTAAGCAGCGCTATTGCAGGGAGGAAGCGCTGTCGCTGCAGACCATTCTCATAGAGCCGGTCGGGGACAATATTGGATGTCGCCACCAGTGTCACCCCACGGGCAAATAGCAACTCCAGCAGCCCCCCCAATAACATCGCATCGGCAATATCAGCGACAAAAAACTCATCAAAGCAAATCACCCTTGCTTCAGCGGCAATATTATCAGCAACCTTTTCCAGCGGATTCTTCACCCCATCCAGCAGACGCAACTCACGGTGAACCCGTCGCATAAAACGATGAAAATGCGCCCGCATTTTTTCTTCGAAGGGGAGAGACTCAAAAAAATTATCCATCAGGTAGGTTTTGCCGCGACCCACACCACCCCAGAAATACAGCCCCCTTATTGGCACGACTGGCCGCGGCGGTCGAAAGTGCTCTCTGAGCCGCCGAAAAATCGAGCGGTCTCCCAGACCGGTATTCTGTACTAATAATTTTTCATAGAGCGCCTGCAACAAAGCCACTGCCTGTTCCTGGGCAGGGTCGTAGCTGAATGACGGCTGCAGCAAGTCCTGCTGGTATCGCTGCAAAGGTGTATGGGGAGGAGCAGGCACCCGGTTCATAGTTGACTGGTTCAAAAAAGGATGGACAAAACGAGGCCGGACTTTAGCCGCGTGACAGGAGAATCGCAAGCCGCTCAGAATATAGCAGCACTGTTGCGTTATTAAGAGGCCGGACCGAAAATCCAAAAAGGGGTTCCAAAAAACAGTTGCCAGTGGCTACGGCTTCTTTCAGACTACTCATTAAAATCCGCTGTATACCCTTGGAGGTGGTTGCTTGGAAACCCCGTCTTTATTATTGATTGGCCTGCTTTGTGCTGTGAGCGGCTTGGTTGTTGGCCTGCTGATTGGACGAACAATTCACCCACAGGAGCAACAACGCAAAGCCGCCGAGAACAAGCTTCAGGAAGCTCAGACCCGGCTCAAGGATTACGAGCATGAGGTGACGGAGCATTTCATCAGGACCTCCGAGCTGTTCAATCATCTGTCACAGAGCTATCGCGACGTTCACGAGCACTTCGCAGCCAGCGCAGTGCGATTGACTGGCCCTGAGACCAGCCGAAAGATCGTCGATGCCGGTTTCGGGGGCCTCGAAGAACGTGGCGCAATCCTTTCAACGGAAATACCCGAACCACCGAAAGACTACGCGCCCAAGGTTCCCGGTGGGATATTGAGTGAAGAATACGGTCTCAGAGATGACAGTGTGTCCCGCGACAACCTGCATGCAAAAGTCGCAAATGATGCGTCGGAAGACGCCAATGAAAATGATGACCCGACGCTTAGAGTGAGCTGACACACAACGGCTCCAACGCCTGCCTTCAAAACCATCCCCACTGAACGGTTTATGACATAATGCTACCTCTGTGACGTGACGGAGCCTGTGGTGGTATCTTTTGTTTTTCGAGTGTTGCGCTATATCAGCTGGCCAGTGCTGACCGGCCTCCTCGCGGCCGTGCTGGTTATGCTGTTACTGCCCGAAACACTCAACAATGGGGACAGGATGGAAACCCGCGGGTTATCACCGGACATTTCGGGCAACTGGGAAGGCCCTGCCTCCTATGCCTCCGCTGTACAGCGGGCATCGGCATCGGTTGTTAACATCTATACCCGGAAAACACTCGAGCGACCTCGCCACCCGCTATTGGATGATCCGTTCTTCCGGCGTTTCTTCAGTAACAGCAACCTGCCGCAGCAACAACGCATGCAGTCTTCACTGGGTTCCGGGGTCATTCTTACCAAGGATGGCTACATTTTAACCAACAATCATGTGGTGTCCGGAGCGGATGAAATTGTTGTCCAACTCCAGGATGGTCGCGAGGCAATGGTCAAGGTAATTGGCAAGGATCCGGATACAGACTTGGCCGTACTAAAAGTGGAGCTTGCCAATTTGTTGCCCATCAGCATCGAAGGGGGCTCCATGCCCAGAGTGGGGGATGTCGCACTGGCCATCGGCAATCCATTCGGGGTCGGGCAGTCGGTCACACAGGGCATTGTCAGCGCCACTGGTCGCAATGGCCTGGGGCTCAATACGTTTGAAAATTTTATTCAGACAGATGCGGCAATAAACCCTGGCAATTCCGGCGGCGCCCTGGTCGATGCCTTCGGCAATTTGCTCGGGATCAATTCTGCCATCCTTGACAAAACCGGCTATTCAGTAGGGGTCGGCTTTGCCATTCCTGCCAATACAGCCATGAAAGTTTTGCAGGATATCATCAAGCACGGCTATGTTATCCGGGGCTGGCTCGGCGTCGAAGCCCGCCCACTGACAAGGATGGCGGCAACAAAACTGGGGATGGACCCTCCGTCAGGGCTGGTAATCACTAGTATTTATCTCAACAGTCCCGCCCACCTGGCGGGCCTGCAACCGGGGGACATTATCACCCGTATCAATGATTACTGGGTAGTGGACAATGACAGGAGCATGAATCTGATCGCCGACCTCTCACCCGGGGACTCTGTCAAACTGGAGGTAATTCGCGAAGGAGAAAAGAGCACCATCATGGCGGTGACGGGCACCCGGCCACCGCCTGAAAACTCCTGAGCACTACTGTTTCAGCAACTCGGCCAATACATTCAATAGCAATCTGTTTTGCTCGGTTGTGCCAACAGTGATTCGCAAAAACTGTTGTATTCTGGGCTGCCTGAAATGGCGAACAATAATACCTTTCTCACGCAGTCGCGCCGAAAGCCCAGCGGCATCCTGCGACGGGCAAGTCGCCAGAACAAAATTCGCCGAGGACGGCAGCACGTCAAAACCGAGTGATTTCAACCCGGCGGTCAGACCATCACGACTGCAGACAACCTGCCTGCAGACCTGCCGGAAATAGTCATCATCAGCGAAGGCTGCAGCCCCGCCGGCAATGGCAAAACGGCTGAGTGGGTAGGAATTGAAGCTATTCTTGACACGCTCAAGCGCCTCAATCAAAACAGCGTTACCAATAGCAAATCCAATTCGCAAACCGGCCAGTGACCGGGATTTTGATAGTGTCTGGGTCACGAGCAGATTGGGATACCGATCGACCAGGCAAACCGCCGTTTCTCCGCCAAAATCTATGTAGGCTTCATCCACCACCAGAACTGACTGCTGATTTTTTTTCAGCAACCACTCAATTTCCGCTAGCGACAGCAATATGCCGGTTGGCGCGTTTGGATTGGGAAAGATAATACCGCCATTGCTGTGCAAGTAGTCGGCAACCTGAATACGGTAATCGCTACCCAGTGGTATCCGTTGATAATCAACCTGATACAGGCTGCAGTAGACGGGGTAAAAGCTATAGGTGGTATCCGGAAACAACACCGGTTTATCGTGCTTGAGCAACGCCTGAAAAACATGGGCCAGCACTTCATCTGAACCATTGCCCAGGAACACCTGATCCGGGGCAACAGCGTAGTAATCTGCCACCGCCTGTTTAAGCAGCGCACCATTGGGGTCGGGATACAGGCGCAGGCTATCACCCGATTCTGCGGCAATGGCCTCCAGAACCCGGGGGGAAGGCCCATAGGGGTTTTCATTGGTATTCAATTTGGTCAGGTTGGCCAGTTTGGGCTGCTCCCCGGGCACATAGGGGTCCAGCTTTGCCACGATGTCACTCCAGAAGGGACTGCTCAAAGGGTTACCATCATCGCTTGATACGGTATTCAGCAGAACGGGCATGGGCTGTGAGGCCCTCCCCTCGGGCCAGAACCGATGCCGTTTCCCCCAATGTCGAGGCGCCTTCGGCAGAACACATGATGAGAGAACTGCGCTTTTGAAAATCATAAACACCCAGCGGCGAGGAAAATCGGGCCGTCATTGAAGTGGGCAGCACATGATTTGGACCAGCGCAGTAGTCACCCACCGCTTCGGCAGTGTACCGCCCCATAAAAATAGCTCCGGCATGACGAATACCCGGTAACCAGTCTTCGGGGTTGGCCACAGACAGTTCCAAGTGCTCGGGAGCAATATGGTTGATCAAGGTCAGCGCATCATCCATGTCTGCTACCGCGATCAGGGCACTGCGCTTTTCAAGTGACGCACGAATAATCGACGCCCGCTCCATAGTGGGTAGCAGCCTGCCAATACTGTTTTTTACCTGTTCGAGAAAATCCCTGTCTGGACTAATCAGAATAGCTTGGGCTTCTTCATCATGCTCAGCCTGGGAAAACAGATCCATAGCGATCCAGTCCGGGTCTGTCTGGCCATCGCAAACCACCAGAATTTCCGAGGGTCCCGCCACCATATCAAGGCCCACGGCACCAAATACAGCGCGCTTTGCGGTAGCGACAAAGATATTGCCCGGTCCGACAATCTTGTCCACCCGAGGCACGGTTTCCGTACCATAGGCCAACGCACCAATGGCCTGGGCGCCGCCCACGGTAAACAGGCGATCAACCCCGGCAATCGCTGCGGCGGCGAGTACCAGTGGATTCAACTCACCACCCGGCGCAGGCACTACCATAATAATCTCATTCACGCCCGCCACCCGGGCGGGCAAGGCGTTCATCAGGACTGAGGACGGATAGCTGGCCTTGCCCCCGGGCACATAAATCCCCACCCGGTCCAACGCGGTGATTTGTTGCCCCAACAGCGTGCCGTCAGCTTCCCGGTAGTGCCATGAGTCCTGTTTCTGGTGCTGGTGGTAACGACGAATCCGCTCTGCGGCCAACTCCAGTGCCTCGCGCTCAGCTGCGGGGATACCTGCCAATGCCCCGGAAATGAGGTCGGGAGAAATTTCAAGCTCCCGTACATCAGCGACATTCCGGGCGTCAAAGCGATTGGTATATTCAACCAACGCCTGATCGCCGCGCTGACGAACACCCGACAGGATATCGTTAACGATCTGCTCAACATTTTGATCCGATACATTTTCCCATGCCAGCAACTCTGCCAACTGCTCGTCGAAACAATTGTCTGCAGTAGACAACTGGCTGATACTGACCGGCTCACCTTGGGTAATAGTCATCGGGGCTTGTTCACCACATCAGCGAGACTGTCCACAATATCCTGCAGCAACTGGTGCTTCATCTTCATGGCAGCCTTATTCACAATGAGCCGGGAACTGATATCGGCAATAAACTCCCGGGCCTCCAGCCCATTGGCACGAAGGGTGTTGCCTGTATCAACAATATCAACAATTTCATCCGCCAGCGCCATGATCGGCGCCAGTTCCATAGCACCGTAGAGTTTTATGATATCTGCCTGACGTCCCTGTTCGGCGTAAAAACGGCGAGCCACGTTAACGTACTTGGTGGCGACTCGAATACGCCCTGTACCGGGGTTGGCCCCCACCACCGCCGCCGTCATCATGCGGCACCGCGCGATACCCAGATCCAGCGGTTCATAAAGCCCGTCACCGCCATGCTCCAGAAGGGTATCTTTCCCCGACACACCAAGGTCAGCTGCACCAAACTGCACATAAGTGGGGACATCGGAGCCGCGCAACACCAACAATCGTACATCGGATCTACTGGTATCAAACAAGAGCTTGCGGCTGGTACTGATATCTTCCACGGGCGCAATACCAACTTCCGCCAGCAAAGGCAGGGTTTCTTCCAGAATACGCCCCTTGGTCAGGGCAATCGTAATTTCCATGGTGCTCACATTGTTTATACAACGGGTTTACTTGAGGAAAATAACCGGCTAGAACTAGCGACCCGGAATCCTGCGAATATTGGCACCGAGCTGCTGCAGCTTTTCCTCAATACATTCATATCCTCGATCAATATGGTATATACGATCGACAATGGTTTCACCCTCTGCCACAAGACCGGCAATCACCAGGCTGGCCGAGGCTCTCAGATCCGATGCCATGACCGGCGCTGCTTTGAGCCGCTCAACCCCGGTCACGATGGCGGTATTTCCTTCCAAGGTGATTTTGGCCCCCATTCGGTTTAACTCATGGGTCTGAACCAGGCGATTTTCAAAAATCGTCTCGGTAATAGTACCTACACCATCCGCAACCACATTAACGGTTGTCAGCTGCGCCTGCATGTCCGTTGGGAACGCCGGATAGGGCGCCGTCTTGAAGTTGACCGATTTCGGTCTGCGCCCTTCCATATCCAGTGCTATCCAGTCCTTCCCAACGCTTATCTTCGCACCGGCTTCCTCCAGCTTGATCAACACAGCCTCGAGAATATGCGGATCGGTATCCTTCAACTTGACACGTCCCCGGGTCGCCGCTGCGGCGGCCAGGTAGGTACCGGTCTCAATACGATCGGGCATAATCCGGTAACTCCCCCGATGCAGGGTATCGACTCCCTCAATGGTCAAAGTTGTGGTGCCCGCACCTGTCACCCGGCCACCCAGGGCATTGATACATTTGGCGAGATCGACCACTTCAGGCTCGCGGGCGGCATTTTCAATGACCGTCTGGCCATCGGCAAGGGCGGCAGCCATCATGAGATTTTCCGTGGCACCCACGGAAACTGTATCCATCAGAATATGCGCGCCCTTCAGGCGTCCATGACAGCGGGCATTAATGTAGCCCCCATCAATCTCTATCTCTGCACCCATCATTTTCAAACCATGCAGGTGCAGATCCACAGGTCGACTACCGATTGCACATCCTCCAGGAAAGGAAACATTGGCAACACCAAATTTAGTGAGCATGGGACCCAGCACAAGAATGGAGGCACGCATGGTCTTGACCAGGTCGTAAGGCGCCACATGACTGTGCAGCGTCGTGGCATCAACTTCGACCTGCATCTTTTCGTTCAGCACCACGCCGACGCCCAGACAACCGAGCAACTCAAACATTGTGGTTATATCGTGCAGGTGGGGTACATTGGAAATCATCACCGGGCCATCGGCTAGAAGCGTTGCCGCCATGATCGGTAATGCGGAGTTTTTAGCACCGGAAATACGGATTTCACCGAACAGCGGGCCACCTCCGGAAATCAACAATTTGTCCATTCAAAACCCTTGTGATTCAGCAAGACAGAGGCCAATTGGAGCAGAAATTAGTGACCGTGGAACACGGCATGAGCCTATTTCCTAAGCTCATCCGGCGTATAGGTTTTGATGTTTACGGCGTGTATGGCGCCCTCGGCTATATGATGCTGAAGCACTGCATAGATTTTTTGCTGTCGCTGCACCGGGCGGAGACCAGAGAATAACTCGCCTACCGCCAATATCTCAAAGTGACGACCATCGCCATTGACGGTCACTTCACAATTGGCCAGCGCCTCTTGCAAGAGCACCTGCACATCATTCGGGGTCATCGACTACACCTCATCTTCAATGACTTTTACTTGGGTGGACCAATTGTCTATAACCTGATCGATATTGCCATCATATTTCTGTGCTCGCTGGGCGAACTGATTGCGAAAGGTTTTTCCAAGGTTGATCCCGTTGATCACAACATTCGTGATTTTCCACTCCCCTTCACGGTTCAGTGCCATAGAATAATAGAGCGGAAACACACCGTCACTGCCACGAATTTCCTGCACAACAGTTACCCTGCGCTTACCTTCAAGATCATCCTTGGGCGGCAGCACTACAATGGTTTCATCACCGTAGGAAATCAACCCGCGTCCGTAGGTTTCGATCAGATCACGATGAAAGGCTTTGACAAAGTCCTCACGCTGCTCATCGGTTGCCTCGGCTCGATAGGTGCCCATAACATTGCTAGCAATCCAGTTGAAATCAATCACCCGGGTCAGCAGACAATCCAGCGAATCAAAAAAGGCCTGGGGTTTATCGTCAAAGGTTTCCCGGTGCTCAGCAATGGCCTGCAACAGCTCGTCGGTCACAGTCTCGATTAATTCATGGGGGCTTTGTTCCGGTGGAGTAACGGCATCATCAGCAGCCTGCGTAGCGATTGCATGGCCCGACACCAGAACAATAAGCGCAGGGAGCAATGTTTTTATCAACCTCTTGTACATCGTAGCGTTCCTCAAATTATCAGGGCCTACAAACCGGACACCAAGCCATTTTTTACCGGTAACCGTTTGACCACAACAAACCAGCCAAGTGCCAGATATGGCTGACCTGAAAAGGCGTGCACTATACCATTGCCCTGCCATTTCCGAAATCCTTGGAGATCAGGCAATTTTATGGAGGCCCGGTTAATCGCCTCTGCCGGCTTCTCGCCTGGGCTGCCTGGCCGGCATAGTGCTGCTCCTGTATACCACCAATCTAATGACACAGACGCCCACGCTCTGATCACTGCCAACACTTACAGCATTACCTGGTTGCCGGTATACTTGGCAAAATATTTTGGGTAACCCATGACTACCAGTACTTTTGCCGAAGCCGCGCGCCGCACTATTCGCCTGGAAGCTGAAGCTGTCACTCTGCTCGAGGGGCGGATTGATGCAGCTTTCGACCGCGCCTGCCAGCTGATTATGCAATGCACTGGGCGCGTCATTGTCACCGGTATGGGAAAGTCGGGGCATATCGGCAGGAAGATCGCCGCCAGTCTGGCAAGCACGGGAACCCCCGCCTTTTTCGTTCACCCCGGTGAAGCCAGCCATGGCGATCTGGGCATGATCACACGCATCGATCTGGTGCTGGCATTATCCAATTCCGGAACAACGGCGGAAATCATTACCCTGCTGCCGCTGATTAAACGTATGGGCATCCCGCTGATCAGCCTGACTGGCAACCCGGACTCGATTCTAGCCCAGGCGTCAGAGGCACATCTGGACGTTCGGGTTCCCAGCGAGGCCTGCCCCCTGGGATTGGCACCTACTACCAGCACGACCGCAACACTGGTGATGGGCGACGCACTGGCTATCGCCCTGCTGGAGGCACGAGGTTTTACCGCCGAGGACTTTGCTTTTTCTCACCCCGGCGGTGCACTGGGCCGCAAACTGCTACTCAAAGTAGAATCCATCATGCACAGTGGCGATGAGCTGCCCCGGGTGTTCGAGGACGAGCTGCTGAAAAAGGCTCTGGTGGAAATGACGACCAAAGGGTTTGGCATGACCACCGTGGTTAACCGTCGGGGCGAATTGGTCGGTGTCTTTACTGACGGGGACCTGCGTCGGGCAGTGGATAATGATATCGATATCAACCACAGCACCATCAGCCAATTGATCAAGGGAAACTGCAAGTCCGTTCACCGGGAACTACTCGCAGCCGAAGCACTAAAAATCATGGAAGACAGTAAAATCACTGCCCTGGTTATTGAAGATGCCAACCACCACCCGATTGGAGTCCTTCACATGCACGACATCCTGCGCGCAGGAGTCATGTGATCATGTCAACCGCAAACCTGAAAATCACCCGCAGAGCTCGTCAAATCCGATTATTGCTACTTGATGTGGACGGCGTATTGACCAATGGCAATCTCTATTACGGCAATAATGGAGAGGAGCTAAAGTCGTTCAATATACAGGACGGCCTCGGCATAAAATTGCTACAACGCCAAGGGATCAGAGTCGGAATTATCACTGGCCGATCCTCAGCACTGGTGGCAAGGCGCGCCGGAGAGCTGGGCATCGACCTCATCGTTCAGGGGCGGGAGGACAAAATGCAGGCACTGGAAGAAATGCTGGCCGCACACCCCTACCAGATGAATGAAATCGCCTTCCTGGGTGACGATCTCCCTGACCTCGCTGTCATCAGGCGGGTAGGACTGGGGGTAGCTGTGGCAAATGCCCGACCGATCATTGCGGAACATGCCCTTTGGCAGACTAGCGCCTGCGGAGGAGCCGGCGCTGTCCGGGAACTGGCTGAGATGATTCTTCAGGCTCAGGACAAACTGGAATCCACTTTTACGGACTACCTCTAGACTTATGCGTAATATTTTGATGACAGCCATGTTGCTGGTCTCAACAGGAATTTTCCTGTTGTTCTGGCTGTCTCCGCCAGAGGTATTTCTGACCAAGCCAATCGCCGATGCAGAAGAACTGCCCAAAGCAGACAGCTACATGAATAATATTGATACGGTAAATTTTGACAGGGGTGGCAACAGGGCCTATACCCTCGCAGCCACTGAGGCGCGCCATTTTAATCGCGGCAACCGACTGGAACTGGAAAATCCTGCCATGGTGTCTTTCAGCAAATCCAAGGAAGGCGTCGAGCAATCACCTCCATGGTATGTAACCGCCCGGAAAGGCACTATCTACAATGGGGGTAAACGGGCCGTCCTGTCCGAGGATGTCCATGCATGGCAATCTATTAAAAAAGGCGGTAAAAATGAATTTCTCACCAGCAAATTAACCATCTTTCCTGACACCAACATTGCCGAAACCGGTCTCCCTGTGACGATTACCACACCTCAGGGGAAAACCACCGGTACCGGTATGTGGGCAGACCTTAATGATGAGATATTCAAGCTGCTATCGAAAGTAAAGGGGACTCACCGTGCGCCATAATCTATTCGTTCTGCTGCTTTTGGCGGCGTATCATTCGTCCAGCCTGGCGCTACCCAGCGATGCGCAACAGCCGATCAATATTGAATCAGACAGGGCCGAGCGACACGAAAAAACCGGCACGACGATCTACGAGGGCACGGTGGTCATCACGCAGGGAACCATCAAGATCCATGCTGACAAAGTCACTGTCTATACAGCAAATAATCAGGTTGTTCGCATCGTTTGTGTCGGAGAGCCCGCCCGTTACCAGCAACAACCGAACCCCAATGACAGCATGATGTATGCCAAGGGCAACACTATCGAATACCACCTGTCCAGTGGCCGTATCGACCTGCTGAAAAATGCCAGCGTTGAGCAGAACGGTACAGTCATCACCGGCGAAAAAATCAATTACGACCTGAAAGCAGAAGTGGTCAAGGCCAGTAGTGGCGACAACCCCCGCGAGCGTATACAGATGGTGATCCCGCCCAACAAACAGAAGGATGCAAACTAATGGCCATCCTAAAGGCCTCCAACCTGGTCAAAAGCTATAAGAAAAGACCCGTGATTCGCGATGTATCCCTCACCGTTGAAAGCGGGGCAATTGTCGGGCTGCTGGGACCTAATGGCGCGGGCAAAACCACCTGTTTTTACATGATTGTCGGGCTGATTCACCAGGATGGTGGCGCCGTCAAGATCAATGATGAGGACATCACGCATCTCTCCATGCACGGCAGGGCACGCAAGGGTCTTGGCTACCTCCCGCAGGAAGCGTCCATCTTTCGCAAGATGACGGTTGAGAATAATATTCTGGCGATTCTGGAAACCAGAAAAGACCTCGACAAACAGCAGCGTGCAGAAAAACTGGAACAGCTACTCCAGGAATTTCATATCAGTCACATTCGCGACACCCTTGGGATGAGCCTGTCGGGGGGCGAACGTCGCAGGGTGGAAATTGCCCGAGCCCTCGCTATTGAGCCGGCCTTCATTCTTCTGGACGAACCCTTTGCCGGGGTTGACCCGATTTCAGTCAATGATATCAAACAGATTATCCGTCATTTACGCGATATGGGTATCGGTGTTCTGATTACGGACCACAATGTACGCGAGACGCTGGATATCTGTGAGCATGCCTATATCGTCGGCGAGGGACAGGTAATTGCCGAGGGGCAGGCCGCCGATATTGTCGCCAACCAACAGGTTCGGGATATCTATCTCGGCGAAGACTTTATGCTTTGACAGAGTGCTCAACTGCACAGGAATTGTGCAAAGCGGCACACAATTTGCTTGTCACTCCCCCCGGGGGCAGATTACACTTTCAATGTGAACGTTCCTGTCATAATCCCCTACCCGCAGTCATAACATGAAAGCCAGCTTGCAACTGAAAATCGGCCAGCAGCTGACGATGACCCCTCAGCTACAGCAGGCCATCCGTCTGCTGCAATTGTCCTCCCTCGACCTGCATCAGGAAATTCAGCAGAACCTCTACGACAATCCACTGCTTGAACTCACCGAAGAATCCGAGAATCTGGCCGCAGAAACCACCATCCGGAAAGAGGAGGATGTGGACAGTGCGACGCGTGATCTCAATAGCGGCGAATGGGACGACAAAA
>NZ_CBFHYF010000033.1:0-18292 GCF_965660005.1 Porticoccus sp. | reverse complement strand
CAACCACTCTGGGCCTATTCTGCAATGGTCACTGCAGGAAAGACAGCCTGCAATAGTCGTCTCCAGTTTTAATGACTGTTACAAGCCTGTCATAAGGAACTGTCATACTGACAGGGAGAATATAGCCATGTTGCCCCACCTGACTGCTTTACCGGATTATCTGGATAAAGCAAGACCTGCTGGAGACCCGATTTTCGGGGTTGTCCCATGAGCATTAATTGGCCCGACGATGATAATGGCCAGAACACTGTTCCGCCACCCGAACCGGCCGAAAGATGGTCGCTGCGCTCCCGTGCACTGCTGATCACAGCCATCTACGGGGTTGTCGCCACTATGTGGATTTACACCTCTGACCAGGCCCTGATGGCGCTGGCACCCGATACCGAGACATTCAGCCGCTGGAGCATGTATAAAGGTATCGGGTTTGTCTTTGTCACCTCACTGTTATTACTGTTATTGATCTGGTGGGCCTTTGGCGCACTGGAGAAAGCCTACACCGATCTCAAGGCACTGAATTAGAATCTGGAAAAAATGGTTGGTGTCGGCACCCGCGAGCTGGAAGCGGTCGCAAACAAGGCGGAGGCCGCCGACCATTTGAAGTCCTCATTTCTCGCCACCATGTCCCACGAACTGCGAACCCCGCTCAGGTCTATAACGGCCTGCAGTTCTGGGTTGAACATATTCATCCGGATGACCGCAATACCGTCCTCACCGAGCTGTATGACGTGTTCAACAGCGACGCCGTGACCTGGCAGGGTGAATACCGGCTTATTCACGCCAATGGCAAGGCGCTGCTCGTGGTGGACCGAGGCTTTATCACACGGGATGCCTCGGGCAAGGCCATACGCATGGTGGGTAGCATGGTGGATATCACTGAACTGCGGGAAATGGATGAACGACTGCGCCAGTCACAAAAACTCGAAGCGATAGGTCATCTCACCGGTGGTATTGCCCACGACTTCAACAACCTGCTCACCGTTATCCTGGGCAATGCCGAATTCATGCAGTATCAGCTGATCACTGGTCAGTGGCTCCAATAACGGGTGTCGCTCCAGGAGCGAGTCCTCCCCGCGGGTGCCATCACGCAGGGCAGCAAGCAAGCTATTCGCTGTGGGATGGCCTGATTGTGACGAGCTCATGATGGATTTCCCTCTTTCGTCAAGCCAGAAACGGGTGAGGCAGTGATCATGGCGACACATCCATACCGGATGTGATCGGGACCGACCGGGGGATTAAAGCATGTTTTAGCCGTCGGGATGAACGGGGAATTTGAGCCGAACAGATAAAAAAACAGGGCCAGCAATTTGCATCACTGGCCCTGTTCTAATAATGGAGCGGGAAACGAGGCTCGAACTCGCGACCTCAACCTTGGCAAGGTTGCGCTCTACCAACTGAGCTATTCCCGCGTTTTATCCCATCAGGATAAAAATGGCGTCCCGTAGGGGAGTCGAACCCCTGTTACCGCCGTGAAAGGGCGGTGTCCTAGGCCTCTAGACGAACGGGACACAAGGTTCTCATCAAGAGAGGCGCGCATTCTAAGAAGCGCCATGTGCCCTGTCAAGCCTGCATTCTGTTTTTCTCCGTGGCCAACCGGAAACCACCGGGAACCAGCCGGTAGCAAGCTGTCGATGCGGTGTCAATACGGTTCCAGTCGCAGGGAAGCCGAGTTCACACAATACCGCAGTCCCGTTGGTTCCGGACCGTCATCAAAAAGGTGCCCCAAATGGGAGCGACAATGCGCACAGGTGATCTCGGTGCGGCGCATGCCGTGGCTGGTATCGAGGTGCTCTTCGATAGCATGTTCGTCGCTCGCCGCATAGAAACTCGGCCAGCCGGAACCGGAATCATACTTCGTCGATGCATCAAACAGCGGCTGATGGCAGCATTTACAGTGGTAAATTCCGGCGGCTTTCTCATCGCAATAGATTCCGGTAAAAGGCGGCTCTGTGCCCTTCTGGCGACAGATTCTGAATTCATCAGGGGTAAGCTGTTCACGCCATTGCTGATCGTCAGATTGTTGCGTATTCGACATCTTCAGCACCTCAGAGTTTTCTTATTTATGGTAGGGTTTTGATATACAATCCGTTTTTATCCAAATTGGACAACAGACAACCACTATTTATGCAACATATCCAGAAATCAAACAAGCTGAATAACGTCTGCTACGATATTCGCGGCCCGGTACTCGACCACGCCAACCGGCTTGAGGAAGAAGGTCTGCGAATCCTGAAACTGAATATCGGCAACCCTGCCCCATTCGGTTTTGAAGCGCCCGACGAAATTATTCACGACGTGATTCACAATCTGGCCAAGGCTCAGGGCTACTGCCATTCCAAAGGTATCTACAGTGCCCGCAAGGCCGTCATGCAGCGCTGCCAGTTGATCGGTATCCCGAATGTCGACATCGACGATATCTTCCTCGGCAACGGCGTCAGCGAACTGATTGTGATGGCCATGCAGGCCCTGCTCAACAACGGTGATGAAATTCTGGTGCCGGCACCGGATTACCCCCTGTGGACTGCCGCCGTCAATCTGGCCGGTGGCAAGGCAGTTCATTATCTGTGTGATGAAGCCAACGAATGGCAACCGGACATCGAGGATATCGCCCGCAAGATCACACCGAATACCCGCGGTATTGTGGTGATCAATCCTAACAACCCCACCGGGGCAGTCTACTCTGAAGCCGTGTTGCAGGAGATTATCGAATTGGCCCGGCAACATGATCTGATCATTTATGCCGATGAAATCTATGACCGCATTCTTTACGATGACGCCGTGCACATTCCGCTGGGTAGTCTGGCGACCGATGTGCTGTGCATCACCTTCAATGGCTTGTCAAAAGCCTACCGTCTCGCAGGCTTCCGCTCCGGCTGGCTGGTAGTGAGCGGCGCCAAACATCGCGCTCGCAGTTATATCCAGGGCATTGAAATGCTGGCATCCATGCGGTTATGCGCCAACGTGCCCGCCATGTACGCGATCCAGACCGCACTGGGTGGCTACCAAAGTATCAACGATCTGGTGGCCCCCGAGGGCCGTCTCTACCAGCAACGCGAAAAAGCCTGGACCCTGTTGACGCAGATACCCGGTGTCAGTTGTGTCAAACCCAAAGCAGCGATGTACCTGTTCCCAAAACTGGATCGGGATATTTATCCGATTGAGGACGATGAGCAATTGGTGCTGGATCTGTTGCTGGAAGAACGGATCCTGCTGGTACAGGGCACAGCCTTCAACTGGCCGGACCCGGACCACTTCCGCATCGTATTTCTGCCGAGGGAAGATGATCTGGAGGAGGCCATTAACCGACTGGCACGCTTCCTGGAAAAATACCGGCTCAATCATCCGGTGGCAAAATTGAAACTGGCTCAGGTGGCACCATAGCCGATCGGGTAGAGAACCCTGTCCCGGTAGCCAGTGAGCACCGGAATGTACCCCGCCAGATCCCGATCCAGCTGTGGGTCATTGCTGTCCACCACCAGGGGCCTGCCTGCCAATTCAGTGATTTTGGTTTTGGTCGCCACGACAATCAGGTTGTCCCGGCCCACCCGCCTGATGATGGCCGGGGTCAGTTGCTGATTGCCCCTGCCCAGCAGTATGCCCTGGCCGCCAATCGGTGTGATGATGATAGAAACCGGACCGGAAAATGTCTCGAGTTCCCGCTCTATCTGTGTGACCGAAACATCCGCGGCCAGTAACTGGCCACCCCTGATCAGATCCACCCCAAGCAGTGTGTTGTCCAGTCCCATCGCCGCCATTAAACCCGCTGTGGTCGAGCCGGGACCGACCAGATAAAGCGTGTCATCATCCATTTCCTCTATCAGGGTGTCGGCTATCTCACCAACCACCAGCGCCTCCACTTCCCGACCGCCATCCTTGACCTGCTGCATAAAACGTCCCTCCTCCGGCACCAGTAATTCACCGTAGTAACGGGACATGACGCGGCCCTCTCGGAAAGCCATCTCATCGATATCACGCACTTCCTGCAGCCTGATATCCACGAGGGCGGCACGCACCAATCGACAAACCACATCACCCGCCGCCTCTGGTGTAATGGCATAGACGCCAGAGTGCATCTTGACACCAGCGGGCACACCCAATACGGGCTGGCGGGAAGAAACCACATTGCAGATATTGCGCGCCGTCCCATCGCCACCAACAAACATCAGCAAATCCACACCCTTGTCAGCCAGTGTTCCGGCCGCCTTTTCGGTGTCCTCCGGTCGGGTATTCAGAGGATCCGTGTCACAGACCAGTTCGGGGACAAAGCCACATTGCCTGGCCACCGACTCCCCCATCAGGCCGGGACAGGTCAGCACAGTAACGGCTTCGCCACCGAGCGAGTGAAAGATGACATCCATCGCCCTGGCAGCACGCTCTGGCGCACGCAACCCGGCCCCTTTTTTGAACGCTTCGGCAGCCGCCTCTCCATCACTGCCCTTCAGTGCCGCGGGACCACCGATACCGGCCAGTGGATTGACGATCAGCCCAAGTTTAAACATTGCGACTCCCAATCTCTCTGCAAACTTAATTCTCAGGGCTTGCCTTGCGGGTTAATCATGGTATGTTTTGCCTGACAAATGCCAACGGTGAGCAAACATGGGTCAGCCGAAAGACAAGTCTGCCAAAGCGGCCACCACACCTGATTTTCACGGTGCGGCCCTGATCGATGATAACGGCAGGGAAATCCCGATTACCGAAGACATGGTGCAGAATGCATTCAGTGATCTGGGCCAAAAAACCGACCAGCCCCTGCGCAACCGAAAATCCCGCCACTAGCCGACGGTAAACCCCAGTGCCGTCAACTGTCGGGCCAAAGACTCGTCGCCATCCACTTTGATGCCGAAATGCTGGAATTCCAGACGACCGGGGTACGTTTTTCGCAACTGGTCAAACCTGGTACCCGGTGTGTCTTCAGCCCTGATGGACAAAAGCGACTCACGCATATGCCGATCATCCTTTGCTACATCGTAAACATTCAATACGGCCTCCGACAGGGACCCGGCATGGAGCCACCGGACAGGTTCATCCCGGCCGGATACAACTGGCGGGGGCTGTCCCAACCACTGACAAAATGCCTCGAACACCATCCGGGTACCATTGATTTTTCCGTCTTCACTGTACCCGGCGATGTGCGGCGTACCGATGGCAACCTGATCCAGCAAGGGCAATGATATCTCCGGCTCCGACTCCCACACATCCAGCACAACCTGCCATTGCTGGTCACGATTCAACCGCAGCAGGGCAGTATTATCCACCACCAGTCCACGCCCGGCGTTGAGCAGCAGTCCCCCAGGAGTAAATCGCATCAGTGCGGCCTCATCCAACAAGTGGTGGGTCGGATGGGGGCCATCAACCGTCAGCGGGGTATGCAGGCAGAGAATATCGGCTTCGAGCACCCGTTCAAAGTCTGTCAGGTTCCCGTTGGCAGAGGCATTGAGAAACGGGTCATAGCAGCGGCAATCAACGTCCAGCGCCCGCAAGCTGCGATACAGTCGCCCGCCGACATTGCCGCAACCGATAATACCCACTGTTTCCCCGAGCCAACCGGGACGCAGGTGACACAGGGCGGAGAGCACATATTGAACCACAGCATTGGCGTTGCAGCCCGGCGCATTGGCAAATTGAATCCCCCCGGACACCAGATAATCGGTGTCCACATGATCGACACCAATGGTGGCAGAACCGACAAATTGTACCGGACTGCCTTTCAGCAGTGCCGCATTGACCGGGGTAACCGAGCGGACCAACAACACATCCGCATCCCTCAAATGGGCCGCCTTCAGCTCGCGGCCGGGCCAGGTGACCACCTCGCCATAGGGCGAAAACAGCTCCCGCACCAATGGCATATTGTCATCGGCAACAATTTTCATCGGCTTTTCGAGGCCCCCTTCAGGACATTCTGCGGTTGCCCGCATGAGCAGACACATTTTACCGCAGGATTTTCTGGCGTGATGCCGGACCCCATCCATCGGCAGATGTGTGCCAGTTTATACAGCGCCATCAGGAATACAGCGGATCCACGGGGTAGCGCCCGGGATCAAGATAGTCCCCGCCACCGAACAGGGCCGATAGTGCAGCGGCAAACAGCGCTCCCCGCATTGGCAAACTGCCCACAGCACACCAGCTGTGGGCCTGTGCAGCGACAGCGGCGGCAAAAGCGTCACTGGCACCCATGTCCGAGGACAGGTTATCCGCGCTGATCTGAAAGCGATGTTGTGCCGCAACGGAAAAAATCCATTCCAGTGCCTGGGGTTTTATCTCGACCTGCTCAAAAGACTTTTGCTCATCGAGGCTGCGACCATCCGGCCTGTACCAGTAGCCAAAATCCACTTGCAGACGGCGCTGTTCACCGGCAACACACCAATGAGCAACTTCATGCAGCGCGCTGGAAAAATAATCGTGCCGGAAAATCAACTGGTGATGCCCACTCCGCTCGTCCGCCGGCAGATAAACCGGCTCCTCACCACCACCGCTCAGTCGCGTATTGCAGGACTCGGCAAACAGGCCGTTGAACACCGCTATCAACTGACACGTTTGAGGGTCAAACCCGCCTGCTCTACCAGACAATAGCCACATCCTCACAGCAAACCGTGTTATTGATTTTCTCCCAATATGCGGGGGAAAGGTACTCGCGACCGGCCAGCAGATGTTCGACGTACCAGCGTGCCGGGCGAATGGAGTGATCGATCACGGCGGGGTTGGCTATATAGGTCCAGGCGGGCACGACCCCGAAATCTGTCTGTACCGGAAAAGGCTCGCGGCTGTATCTGAATGGCGCACCTTCAAAGGGGTCCAGCTTGGTAATTTCAGTGGAACTTTCCAGCCGGTAAAGAACACCCTCCACCCGCTCACTCCGGGCAAAAACAATATTGGCACAAGCCAGCCGGTCATCGTGACGGGAGCGTTTATTGAACCGCAGACCATAGCCATCCAGCCAGCCAGCGCATTGGCTGACGACCCGCAAGTCACGCGCAACCATACGCTGTAAATTCATATTTGAGCCATAGGCAAAATAGTAGCTCACAAAATATACCCAAAGTATTGTGCTTTGAAATGATCGGTAGTACCTTATTTTGTGTGGATGCGTTTTAGCCGTACGCACCGTACCAGGGCCCTACCCGGGAAGGCGTTCCCCGAGGCCTGTTCGAACCGCCATTTGAGGAGGCTGTATTATGACTACCTCAACACCTGACCACAACACGGACAACGTGGTCGATCTCTTCACAGGGAAACCCTACTCTTCCCGGCTCAACCGTCGCATTATCCGTCTCGCTCCCGAACTCGATGGTCTGGAAATGATCTATTCCAACGAGACCCATCCCGGCAAATTGTTCAGCATCAAAGTACTGTGCTGGGCATTGCGGGCCGATGGCGAGGTGGTGGGACTGGTACCCTGGCTCGATGACATCATGCCGTGTACCGAGATACAGGATCCGTTGAACGGTCACTGGGAAGGCTACTACGATCCGGGCATTGATGACGTATTTTTTGAAGCGCCCATCTATAAGGTACTAGAGCTGGAAACAGCCGCCGAATACTATGAACTCGATTGCGAAACAGACAGTGATGTTGTTCAGGAACTACCCGATACCATTGGCACCCACGCGGTACTGTCGAGCGACGGATTCAAAAGCATTACCCTGAAAGAAGTCGTCAGCTGGCGACTGCTTTTCGACGGCACTGTGCAGGGCATGTTGATCAACGATGAAAAAATCATCAGCACACCCGTACTGCCCGGTGATGCCTGCCTCTATCCGGCCAAGGGCGAAGAGACTTTCTGCTATTTCTTCCAGCATCATATCGCCAACAAAATCAAGGCGCAGGATCCGGAAGCACTGGCCGCCATATCCATGCTGGTGAAGTCCTGATCAGGGCGATCGGGACCGACCGGAATTATCTCCGGTCGAATTGAAAACCAACTGACAGACTTCGGCCTGTCCCGACAGCTGCTCCGACGGTGGTTATGGGCGGCTCGCTCGAAAAAACCAACCGACAATCCTGTCCGACCCGGATCGAGTCCCTACCCCCTGTTTCCTGTTTTTCAGACAGGCCTCACCCAACCCTGCCGCTCTGGTGATTTATCAGCCCTCCCCGAGATAGGCGCGGGCAAATGACGACACTGATCCGGCGACAGCAGCCAGATGTTGAGACTGGTCGAGCCCAGAGGACCTGCGGGGTTTCAGGTCATGATTGCCATCCTCCAGCCAGCTCATCGTTACAGCAGGACTCAACGCCACTGCAGCCAACTCATCCGGCCTGCCAAAGGGATCACGGGTGCCTTGATAGATAAAGGCCGGCGTAATCATGGTCAGCAAGTGCTCAACCCGCATCCGCTCGGGTTTGCCGGGCGCATGAAAGGGGTATCCGAGGCAACATAGCCCAGCCACCCCCAGCTCGTCGGCGACCATACTCGCCATGCGACCTCCCATGGATTTACCACCGATCAGGATAGGGACGGGAAGATCTTTGCGATCACAGCAGTGGGAGTAGACTTCACGCCAACAGTCCAGCAATACGGGCTGGCGATCCGGTGGCCGCTTTTTTCCCGTGAGACGACGTTGGCGCATGTAGGGAAACTCAAAGCGCACCAGAGTCAAACCGACCGCAGTCAACTGTCGAGTGATCGCCGCCATAAAATCACTGTCCATCGGGGCACCGGCACCGTGGGCCAGGATCAATGTACCCACTGGCAGTGTTTGCCCCGCCGGCCGATCTATCAGGTAATGCACGGGGAGGTCTGTCATGGCGAATCTGCCAGCTGACGAAACTGTTGCCGCGACAGCAGATTGCAACTTTCTGTCACCGGGTCAAAGGTAATCACCACATCACCGCGCTCGACCTGTCGCCTGAGGCGCTGCCGTTTGGCATCCAGCGTCAACTCCTCAATACCATAGTCCGTGCCTTCGCGGGCGATGAAGTCCTCCAGCAAGGCAGTGAGCAGGTCATCGGACAATCGATCTGGCGGGATCAGAATCACGGTGTTGCCGGTTTGACAAATTTCAGCGTCATGCGGTCACTTTCACCGATGGCCTGATATTTCTCCCGGTCCCTGTCCTGCAAACGCAGGGTGGGTGGCAGGGTCCAGACATCTTCGGGATGATCTGCCGTATCCCGGGGATTGGCATTGACCTCGGATCTGGCCGCCAGCACAAAGCCGGCTTTTTCCGCCAGTTCGATAACGTAGGCCTCCGGCATATAGCCGCTGCGAATCATTTCCGCCCGATCGATAGCGCGGCGGCTGCGATGCTCAACAACACCGAGTACCCCACCGGGCTTGAGTGCCCGAAAGAACAATTCAAAGGCTTTTTCTTCACTGTCAGAGCGCAACCAGTTGTGCACATTGCGAAACGTCAGCACCCGGTCGGCAACACCCTCGGGCACCGCGAGCACCGCGTTCGCCGGATCAAACGTAGTCAGGGTGACATCGCCGTACAGCGACGGATAAGCCGCCAGTTTCGCGGTAAATTTTGCCAACGACTGTTCGTAGTAGGGCACACCGCTGTCACTGGGAAAATGCGCGGCATATAACCGGCCCCGATTGGCACCCCCGTTTTGGACCAGTGGTGCGAGAATCTCGGTATACCAGCCAGCACCCGGTGAAATCTCCACCACCGTCATGCCCGGTTCCACCTCAAAAAAGGCCAGGGTTTCCGCCGGATGACGATAATTGTCGCGGGCGACAAATTCGGGAGTGCGGTGCTCTCCTGAAAAGGGGGATGCGGCGGCCAGCAAATCGATACACCCCAGCCATAACACCAGCAACAATAACGGATTCAGGGTCTGCATTTTCAATCTCCTCTGGATATCCGGCGACCTTAAAATGCCCACCAGTTAAGCTAACCTCTGGTCGTGGCCCGGGGCCGGCTTTTAGGCCATAATAGTCACACAACATCACAGGAATAAGAACCGCCACATGAAACACTATCTCGCATTGACCATCATTGCCGATGATCGACCCGGTATTGTGGAACGCATCGCCGATGTGGTTATCCGGGCTGGCGGCAACTGGCTGGAAAGCAGCATGTCACGGCTGGCCGGCAAGTTCGCTGGCATTCTGCTGGTGGATATTGCCGAAGACAGGCAGGTCGCTCTGCTCACTGCCCTGGAGGCATTGCAGCGCGATGGTATTAGGGTAACCGGCGAAGCCTGCTCCTCGCTGCACGCTCCCGATGGCGAGTGCGTCACGCTATCCGTGGTCGGCAACGACCGGCCGGGCATTGTCGGCGAGATCTCCGGCATCCTGGCAAAACTGCAGGTCAACGTGGAGGAGCTCTACACCTATTGCGAAGATGCGCCGATGAGTTCGGAAATTCTGTTCCACGCCAGTGCGATCCTGCAGTTGCCGCAGGGCCTCGACAGAAGCCGCCTGCAACAGGCATTGGAGAGCGTGTCAGACGACCTGATGGTTGAACTGGAGCAATCCTGACCGGATCAGGCAACCAATCCCTTCAGCAGCAGACCTACCCCAAAGGCCATACCGGCAGCGATGCCGCCTATCGCCACCGTTTCCAGACCCGAGACCAGCCAGCCCTGATCGACAAACCGGCCCTTCATGGCACCGACAACAAAAAAAGCCATCACAGTGAAGCCAGCCGAAAGGGCAAAGGCATGGTCGATCAGGCCCGGGGAAAGCCAGTTGGCGACATAGGTGATCAGCGGTATAAACCCCACCAGACAGAAAGCAACAAAGGTTGCCAGACCGGCCTTGAGAGGATCATGCGACTGCAGGGACAGGCCAAACTCTTCCTGAACCATGGTGTCCACCCAGGTTTTCTCATCGGAGGTGATCACTTCCACAGCCTCTTCGAGAACCCGGCCTTCGAACCCCTTGCGCGCATAAATCTGACGTATCTCCTCCACTTCACCCTCGGGAAATTGCCTGATCTCTTCAATTTCCCGATTGCGGATCTTGATGCGGTGCTGATTTTCTGCCCGGGTACCCAGATAGTTGCTCACCGCCATGCTGAAACCGTCGGCCAGCAGGTTGGCAAAACCCAGGATAATAATCACCGCGGAAGACAGGCCCGCACCGGCAACGCCTGCAACGATGGCAAACGTGGTAATGGCACCATCCACCGCCCCGTAAATAAAGTCCCGAAGGTAAACCGACTGCGGGCCATCATCCAGACGCTGTGCGATCAACCCGGGCTGATGATGTGCTTTAAAATCCTCGATTTCACTGAGTTTATCGTGATTTTCCATGCATCCACTCCAAAGCAAACGGGGGGCAACGTACAACCCGGCATTTATCCAAGGGTCAGGCAAGGCCGGTTAATACAGAGAAGACCAGATAGCTATTGTAGGCAATAAATACCAGCAGCAGGCCGCAGCCTTCCAGCCGGTTGATCCGGCCCTGACCCTTGAAGCCATAAGCCATAAACAGCAACATCACCATCAGGATCATCATCGTGGCCCAATCCCGGACCAACACCTGCTGCGACAGATTGGTCAACGGCTCAATCAGACCTGCAATGCCGACCACCGCCAGAATATTGAACATATTGGAACCGACAATATTGCCAATCGCGATATCGTGCTCGCCTTTGCGCACGGCAATCACGGAGGAAGCCAGCTCAGGCAAAGACGTTCCCAAAGCGACAATCGTCAGACCGATGATCAGATCACTGACCCCCAGGGATTCAGCAATGGTGACAGCTCCCCACACCAGCAACCGCGAACTGGCAATCAACACGATCAAACCCACTACCAGCCAGGTAATGGCTTTTCCCAACGACATGGCATGCTCAAGCATTTCATGATCAACGTCTTTTTCCAGCGCATCATCCCGGTCGCGAATGGCAGAAAAAACCGACCAGCCAATCAAACCGAAAAACCCCGCCAGCAGCAATCCTGCCTCCCAGAGAAGCACCGCATTATCCCACAGCATGAGGCCCGCACCCAGACTGATCAGAATCAGCAGCGGCAACTCTTTGCGAACGATTTTTGAGTGAACCATGATCGGTAGAATTAATGCGGTAACACCCAGAATCAGGCCGATGTTGACAATATTGGATCCGAGTGCATTACCCAGTGCGAGCTCCGGACTGCCATCCAAGGCCGCCATGGCCGAAACCACCATCTCCGGGGCAGAGGTGCCGAAACCGACAATCACCATCCCGATCAGCAGGCTGGGCATGCCCGCATGGTAGGCTGTCGCCGCGGCACCATCCACAAATCGGTCGGCACTCCAGATCAACAGGCCAAAACCCACAAGAATCGCCAGCATTGCAATCAGCATATCGCCCTCTTTCCACGCTCTCTTTCAGTTATTGAAAATACACGCATCGACCTTGCCGATACGAACCTGCCAGCCGGTTACCGGCGAAGCATCCTAACCGGCACAACCGGCCAATACCAGTGGCCGAAGGGCGCAGCTTCGCTATTGGCCGCCGGCAAAACCGGCCTGCCGCCAGGCTTCGTAACTGACGATGGCCACCGCATTGGACAGGTTCATACTACGGCACCCGGGACGCATGGGAATTCTCAAACGATGGGCCGGGGGGATACTGTCCATCAACGGCTGCGGCAGACCCGATGTCTCGGAACCGAACAGCAGAACATCGTCGGGACGATAATCAATCCTGTCGTGGGGCACCTTGCCCTTGGTGGTGCAGGCAAAAACCCGTCTGTCTCCCATTTGCTGAAGGAATGTGGAGTAATCCGGGTGGCGGGTCACCGATGCCAGATCCCGGTAATCCAGCCCCGCCCGACGCAATTTTTTTTCTTCTAGATCGAAACCCAACGGCTCGATCAGATGAAGATGGCTGCCATTATTCGCCATCAGACGGATAATATTGCCGGTATTCGGAGCGATCTGTGGTTCATAAAGGGCAATGTGAAACATAGGAACATCACGGAAATACGAGACGGCAATGCTAACAGGTGTCCAGCAATGCAGACATCCTGTTTTTACTGCATACAGGGTATCCTGTTCAGCATTTCGGCATGCTCAAACCCCACCGCAGATCGTACAATGCACATGACGCCGCACAAAAAGGATCTGCTGATACCCGGCAACCGGCAGAATATGCAGAGTGGCGGTAAAATCCGTAGAATCACCCTCTGCTCACTATTCATCAGATACACGCTATGACCCAAGCACCCATCGGCCTGTTCTACGGCTCTTCCACCTGCTATACCGAAATGGTCAGCGAGAAAATTGCCGCTGAACTCGGCGAATCAATGGTGGACATCCACAACATTGCCGAGGTGCCGGTCAGCCTCATGGCGGCTTATGACCGCCTGATATTGGGTATCCCCACCTGGGACTACGGTGAACTCCAGGAGGATTGGGAGAATTGCTGGGATGATCTCGATCAGGTGGACTTTACCGGCAAAACGGCAGCACTGTTCGGCTTGGGTGATCAGGCAGGTTATCCCGAGTGGTTCCTCGACGCACTGGGATTCCTCTGGGCAAAAGTGAGTGCACTGGGAGCAACCACGGTCGGCTTCTGGCCGACGGAGGGGTTTGAATTCACCGATTCCAAGGCACTTACTGCAGACGGCAAACACTTCGTCGGGCTGGCAATTGACGACGAAAATCAGTTCGAATTGACCGATCAGCGAATTGCCCGCTGGTGCGCCCAGATCCTGCGCGAGTTTGGCCTCGACAGGTAATAACAGGGCGACCCCGCTACCCGGATACCGATCACGCAGAGCTGACGGTTCTTTGTGCAAAGCTGACGGTTCCCGCCTCAAGCTAGAAGCTGTTTGCCAGAATCAATCCGACACAGGCCAGCATCATGCTCCAGGTCCCCGCAGTGCCGAAAAACCGCGGCAGGGATGTGCCGGCACTTTTGCGCAAACCATACGCATGCAGTAATCGGCACAGTATCAACAAGCTGCCAAGCACGTGAACCAGCAAACCGCTGGAGACGGCATTCTCCACCGCCAGCAGCAACAGCAGCGCGATGGGTAGATTTTCCACCGCGTTGCCGTGAACCCGGATCCGGCGACTGAGTACCTTGTGGCCACCATCGCCAAGACCAACCTGATATTTAAGTCGTCCGCGCACCACATCCAGAGCCAACACCGCCAGCAGCAGTCCGCTGAGGGCAATATAAATCATTGAAATATGCATACTGACAGCATGAGTCATCCGGCGCTCCTGTTGAAAAAATACCCATCAAGCCAATGGCCTGATCTGCTGGTAAAATGCCCTCTGTCACAGCTGCAGACTTATCAATGCCGGAACCCGCCGCAGAAAAACTCAAACAGGCCACCATAAGTTGGGACGCAGAGGGCCAACCGCGTGCCAAAGATTTCGACGACCTGTACTTTTCCCGCACCGATGGCATGGCGGAAACCCGTCATGTCTTTTTGCACCACAACAGGCTGCCGCAGCGCTGGACAACGCTTGAATGCCCTGTTTTCACCATCGGCGAAACCGGGTTCGGCACCGGCCTGAATTTCCTTACGGTCGCCAGCTGCTGGCTGGATCAGGGTACCATGGGCACCCTGCATTTTGTCTCCGCCGAAAAATACCCCCTGTCCCATCCCGATCTCAAAAAAGCGTTGTCACTGTGGCCTGCGCTTGGATCATTGGCCACTGAGCTGCTTTGGCAATATCCCCCCGCAGTGCCCGGTATTCATCGACTCTCTCTGGCCGGAGGTCGGGTCGTTCTCACACTGCTCTATGGCGAAGCCAGTGACATGTTTGCCAGCCTTCAGGGCAGTGATCATCCACTGTTTTCATTCCGGGGGAACCCCACTGTAGACGCCTGGTTTCTGGACGGTTTTGCCCCGGCAAAAAATCCGCAGCTGTGGACCCCGGAACTGTTTCAAACTATTGCCAGGCTGAGCCGCCCCGCTACCACCTTCAGCACTTTTACCGCCGCCGGCATTGTCCGTCGCGGCCTGCAGCAGGTGGGATTCAAGGTGGAAAAAGTAGCCGGGTTTGCCGAAAAGCGCGACATGTTACGCGGCCGAATGACCACCAGTCCGGCCCCGGAAACTGACACCGCCACGGCGCAGCACTGGCAACCGGCCACCTTCAATGCAACGCACCAGCCGCCCTGGTACCTGCCATTGCAAAGCTCATCCGCCGGTGACCGCGACAGTGCGCTGGTTATCGGCGGTGGCATTGCCGGTTGCACCACAGCGAGGGCGCTGGCGAAACGCGGGATAACGGTGACATTGATCGAACGTCATCCGACGCTGGCTCAGGAGGGCTCCGGCAACCCCCAGGGGATTCTTTACCCCAAACTGTCCAGCAAAACTTCACCCCTGGCACAGTTTGGCCTGATGTCACTGTTATATGCCAGCCGCTATCACCGGGAGTTTCTGGACCACGGCGGCAACCCCTGTGGGGTACTGGTCTTGCCCGGGTCCGAAAAAGATCGGGCGAGCTTTGAACAAATGGCGGCCCAATACCCCTCGGAACTGGTCAGACTGGTGCAAGGTTCCCGCATAGCCAAGGTGGCCGGGGTATCCCTCAATGCCGAGCTGGGGCTGTTTTTCCCGCAACTGGGCTGGGTAACCCCCCCCGACGTCTGCGCCGCACTGGCCAACCACCCCCTGATAGCAAGGCAAACTGCGGAGGTTGCCCGCCTCGACTACCAGGCAGGAAAATGGTGCACTCTGGATGATGAAGGCAACAGCATCGCGTCGGCAGCGGCAGTGGTGATAGCCAGCGCCCAGGACAGCAACCGGTTCGAGCAAACAAATCACCTACCGTTGCAACAGATTCGCGGCCAGATCAGCTACCTGCCGGAAACTGACCACAGTCGAAACCTGAAAACGGTAATCTGTGGTGAAGGCTATCTGGCACCGGCAGACAACGGCATTCACACCCTCGGTGCCACCTACCATCCCGGTGATACCAGCAATGGGGTTCGCACCGAGGATCACCAGACCAACCTGCGGCAGTTAGCCAATACCGACCCTGCAGCCGCCGCACTGTTCAGCACACTGAACCCGGAAAACATCACTGGGCGCACTGCATTCCGCTGCACCACTCCGGACTATCTGCCCATCGCCGGCCCGGCACCGGTGCTGGAAGATTATCTGGAACATTATGGACTGCTGAGGAAAAATGCCCGCGCTCACATCCCGATAGCGGGGAGTTACTGGCCGGGGTTGTATCTGAACTGTGGTCACGGTTCCCGGGGCATGAGCTACGCGCCGCTCTGTGCCGAATTGCTGGCCAGCCAGATATGCAGCGAGGTGGCACCGATGAAACGGGATTTGCGTCAGGCGATACACCCGGGACGTTTCATTATTCGGGATATGAAGCGCAACAAACACTGACCGGGGCCGAGTCTGTCAGAGGGCAACGAACGTTCCACAATGAGCACATCTGAGCCCGCGCTTGTAGAAAAACAGCGGAAATCCCAACAGCAAAAACACCAAAAAAGCCGGTTTTCTACCACGGATGTAGGGGCTCATTTCCAGACTGCCGCAGCTCGGACAGGCCCGCCGTTCGGGATCATCCTCAGCCTCGTCCTCAAACAGATCGGAGAAATCCTCCGCCAGCGCCTCGGTCGCCTGATCGGCAAACGGCGCTGGCACCTTTAGCTTCACGCCTCCCATCGCCGAGGAATACAACCACTGCATATTGATGGTGTGCTCATCGGCGACAAAGGCGGGAATCCCCTTGGCGTCCAGTTTCAGTTTGGCAATGTGTGCCTCATGGGGAAAGGAGTACGTGGCAACCGTAATCAAGGCTTAGTCCTTTTATCTCGATGCTCGAACCAGAGAATACTGTTCAACCATTATTTTTTCGCCGATCGATGACAGGGGGGAAAAACCACCAGCTGGCCAATACCAGCAATCCGAACAGGGAATAAATCAGCATAAAAACCCAGGACGGCGCATCGTAATAGAGCAACTTCTGTAACCAGTATTCAATAAAACTGCCACTGTAGCTGGTATCCCCTGCTCTGGTCCGCAACCACTGTTCAAGGGTCGTCAATGGGCAGACCCATCCGAGCCATGATTCGGCCACCACCACCGCGATCATACCGAGGTGCATCAGCCGGAACCACCAATGGTTCACCCATCGCCAATGCCGCAGATTGCCCAGCACAATCATCATCAGACCACCGACCACAAACAGCACAAACCCAACGTGAAAAATCAGTATCAGATCGGCGAGCAGCGCATATGGCATCGGTAACGTCACCTGCAATTGTATAAGTCGCTGACCGGTGGATGGTCAGCCCAACAGAATCACTTTAACCCCGCCCACCGGCAGACACCGATAACCCGCCGCCCGGGTGACAGGAATGGTTGCCACGGCATAGCCCACCATAATGGTCTGTTTTTCTGTCACGGCATCAATCGCCAGTTGCCGCGACATGAGCTGATCGGTGGTGTGAACGATCAGGTAACTGGCTTCGACGGGCACCGTTTGCGCCGCTGTCCAGTAGCCGGTCCTGGATTGATCGGCCGAGACCCAGCGGATCGACAGATCCTCGCTTGCGATCGGTTCGTGCTGACGGTTCAGATAGGTCACTACCGGACAGAAAGCCCCGCTGTTCAGCGCATTGAAGCGACCCGGCGCAAACACCAATAACAAATCAGTGCCCGACTGTCCGGGACTCAGGGTATAGGCCGAGAAATAGCTCTTTCCTGTGCTGAAAGCGAACACCGGCGAACGATCACTCAGTTCAATGTCGACCGGAGCATCCGAGGGCTTGACCGAGCGGATCACAGCATAGGACATGGCCGGGAAATCTTTGCAGCAGACCTCCGCCGTCCGCAGGGCCTCCTGGGTTTGCGAAACGGAGGAGCAGGCCGACAGATGCACCAGTATCACCAGCAACGCAAATGGCAGGCATAATCTCTGAACCGGATAACTCTTATTGATCACTGTTCCACCTTAATACACTGATGTCATAGCCCGTACTTCTGTCACTCGCAGCATAGATCACTACCGGCAACCTGTCTGTTACTCCTCGTAATCCGGGGATTTTTCCGCCGCCTTGCGCGCATTGCCGGCCAGCATTTCAGCAGAACCCGAGCCACAGGCTATAATGGTTCGCATGGCTTCTTCCACCGAAACATGCGGCAGTATCTGCACGCACTCAGCCGGCAGGTGATAGGTCATACCGGAGGTCGGTATCGGTGCCGTGGGCACAAATACCGTAAAGGCACCGTCCGCATGCCGACTGGTGACAATCGCCGTCACCGTGACCGGTGAATCCGCACCGTAGATTTTTGCCAGCGCGGTCTGGCCACTGAGTAGCGTGGTTTCGCCACTACCGCCAAGTAATTGCGTCACAATCGCACGGATGGTGCGGTAACCCGGTGCCAAGCGTGTCAGCCAGACATCCATGTGGCCGTGCATCCAGTT
>NZ_CBFHYF010000032.1:0-20290 GCF_965660005.1 Porticoccus sp. | reverse complement strand
TTGGCTCCGAATGTCTAACCGCTGATGTTAGTTGATTTTCCCAGTCCGGTCGAAACTTGGCAATTCACCAAATGATTCCCAATACATCCAGATTAACACCGCCTTGCCGACAATATTTTCCTCCGGCACCGGGCCCCATACACGGCTGTCACTACTGTTGTCACGATTGTCACCCATCATAAAGTAATGGTTGTCCGGAACGGTTATGACGTAGTTTTTACCGAGTGGTCCAGCTATTTTATTCTTTTGCACACTATGTACGACGCCGTTGAGATCTTCGGAAACCAGCTCAAATCTTGAGTCTTCTGCAGATTCGGGCAGGGACACCTGGTTTGACAGCAACCCATTGATATACAAAATATTATCTCGCAATCGGATCTCATCACCCGGGAGTCCAACCACCCTTTTAATAAAGTAGCGATCATCCTCAGGGGGGAAGAACACCATGACATCTCCACGCATGGGCTCATTAATCGGTATGATTTTGGTGCCAATGACAGGCAGCCTGATGCCGTATGTGAATTTGTTGACCAGAATAAAGTCACCAACTTTCAACGTAGGTATCATGGATCCAGAAGGGATCTGGAACGGTTCAAAGAGAAATGAGCGGAGCACAAAAACCAGTAGAAGTACGGGAAAAAAAGATCCACTGTATTCAATCCAACCAGGGACAGGTTCATCTTTGCTGCGCTTTTTGGACAGCACAAAGCGATCAAAAGACCATATCACTCCCGAAATGACCACCAGAAACAATAAGATTAGCGGGAAATTAATATCCATTCAGTGGCCTCAATTATCCGTTTTCAGAACTGCCAGGAATGCTTCCTGAGGTATTTCCACACTACCTACCTGCTTCATCCGTTTTTTACCTTCTTTCTGCTTTTCCAGTAGTTTTTTCTTACGAGTCATATCGCCACCATAACATTTGGCGGTGACATTCTTTCTAAGTGCCTTTACTGTGGTTCGGGCAATCACATGGCCACCAATGGCCGCCTGAATAGCCACATCAAACATTTGGCGGGGAATCAACTCTTTCATTTTCTCTGTCAGTTGACGACCTTTGTACTGTGAATGTTGACGATGAATAATTGAAGCCAGTGCATCCACTTTTTCGTTATTGATCAGTACATCCAACCTGACCAAAGGTGCGGCCTGGAAGCGTGTAAAAGCATAATCCAGTGATGCAAATCCGCGGCTTACCGATTTTAGACGGTCGAAAAAATCCATAACGACTTCGCTCATGGGTAATTCGTAGGTAAGTGATACCTGGCTAGTGGCAAAGACCATACTTTTTTGGGTGCCACGTTTTTGCTCACAAAGTGTAATGACATTGCCCAGATAATCTTTTGGGACAAGAATATTGGCTTCACAAAGGGGTTCACGCATTTCTTCGATACTGGCCGGATCTGGCAAGTCTGAAGGGTTCGATATATGCAGGACTGTACCGTCAGTTTTTACTATCTCATAAACGACGGTCGGTGCAGTGGTAATGAGGTCGAGGTTATACTCCCGTTCCAGGCGCTCCTGTATGATTTCCATGTGCAGCATGCCCAAGAAACCGCAGCGGAAGCCAAAACCCAGCGCATCTGAGCTTTCCGGTTCATAAAATAATGAAGCATCATTCAGAGTCAGCTTTGCCAGGGCTTCACGAAAATCTTCAAAATCATCGGAGCTGATCGGGAACATCCCCGCATAAACCTGGGGCTTGATACGCTGGAAGCCCGGCATTGCCGGGGTATTCGGGGTATTGCTATGAGTGAACGTGTCGCCTACCGGGGCGCCATGAATATCTTTAATCCCCGCTACCACAAAACCCACTTCACCCGCTTTAAGAACGCCGGTATCTTTTCGCTTGGGCGTGAAAACGCCAATATTATCCACCACATGAGCTTTGCCAATAGATTTGGCAATAACTTTTTCTTTCACTCTCAAAGCGCCCTGGTTAACACGTACCAAGGAAACCACGCCAAGGTAATTGTCAAACCAGGAATCAATGATAAGCGCTTGCAATGGTGCGTCCAGATCACCTGTCGGTGCGGGGACTTTAGCCACCAGTTGTTCCAGTATGTCCTCAATACCCAAGCCTGTTTTTGCGCTGCAACGCACCGCATCATGGGCATCTATACCAATAATATCCTCTATCTCGGCAATAACCTTTTCTGGTTCAGCCTGAGGTAAATCCATTTTATTCAGAATAGGGATAACCTCCAGTCCCTGAGCAATGGCAGTGTAGCAATTGGCAACAGATTGGGCTTCAACGCCCTGCCCCGCATCGACGACCAATAACGCGCCTTCGCAGGCTGCCAGGGAACGCGACACTTCATAGGAAAAATCCACATGCCCGGGAGTATCAATGAAATTGAGCTGATAAGTCTTGCCATCTCTGGCGTGATAATCAAGTGTAACGCTTTGGGCTTTGATCGTTATACCCCGTTCTCGCTCAATGTCCATGGAGTCGAGAACCTGCTCAGCCATTTCACGAGCCGTCAACCCACCGCAGATCTGAATGAAACGATCGGCGATGGTGGATTTACCGTGATCGATATGAGCGATAATAGAGAAGTTTCGGATATGACTAAGGTCAGACACAGCGATTCAATCTGTTTGCAGCCAGTGAGGCTGGAGGGTTAATTTTAGGCCGTGCAGTCTAGCGTATTTGCTGTTCGTACGCTATGAGTACTGCTCCTCACGGGTAAAAGAGCAGGAAAGTCGCCATGCATTCACAGGTGAGCAAAAAACCTGGTTTTGTTTGGTGTCGAATTGACAAATATTGGTCAGTCAGGGGATCAGGCCATCAGGCAGAGTGCCGACGATCACATCAAGCGTTTTCTTCTCTTTCCCCCGGATCAATTGAGCTTTGGTTTGGCTACCAGGCGGCAACAAACCAACCACATGCGGGAGATCTCCTGATTCAATGATTTCTTCATCATCAAAGTACAGGATAATATCGCCGGCCTGCATCCCGGCAACCGCAGCCGGACTGCCTGCTTCGACCTGGGCAACGAGTGCACCTTGGGTTTTTGTTAGCCCGGATGATCGGGCCAGAGATTTGTCAACTTCCTGAACATAGACACCAAGCCAGCCACGATCTACACGCCCCTTCGACTTCAGCTGTGAAATCACATCTACTGCCACCCCTGAGGGAACAGCAAACGACAGGCCTATCGATCCTCCGGAGTGAGTGAATATTTGGGAATTTATACCCACCACCTCACCCGCCAGATTAAGCAAGGGGCCACCAGAATTTCCTGGATTAATCGCCACATCGCTTTGGATAAATGGCACGTAGTTGTCGCCGTTTTTGGTGGGTATACTGCGACCAATCGCACTGATAATACCGGCACTTACCGAGTAATCAAGGCCGAAAGGCGAACCTATTGCCAGAGCCCAGTCACCCACTTTCACCCTGTCAGAATCGGCAAACTCAATTTTCGGCAGGTTCTGGGCATCAATTTTGAGTAACGCCAAATCCGAGCGAAGGTCTATGCCGATCACCTTTGCCTCAAATTCGCGGCGATCTATTAATTTAATGACTACCTCGTGAGCGTTTTCGACCACATGCTCATTGGTGAGGACATACCCATCACTGGAAATGATAAAACCTGAACCTGTCGCATGTGCCTCCCCTGCCCCGCCACCCTGATGGGGCTCGCGGAAGATGTCAGGTATATCACGCTCATTCATCTGGGACATACCTGCCCCAGTGATTTTTTGAACCGAGTCAATTTTGACCACCGCGGGAGAGGCCGTTTCAATTAATTCATTGAAATCGGGTAAATCCTGCCGGTTAGACTGGCCGATATAGATCGCCACCAAAAGCAATGCCAACAAAGAAAACCACTTAAACATACGCTCCCTCTTTTTATATGCAAGCCGCCCCTGCTGAGAGACGCAAAATCTTAATCAGGTATTGCGCTCGCTGGATTCCACTAGCCTCGCCAGTAACACAGGTTGGACTCGACGATTATTTTTATTGAGCCAGGAATGGGCTCTGACTATAAGCCCGCCAAAAAGAAAGCCCATCAATGCACTCGCCAGAACAATGCTGTCATGTAGAGAGATCACGAAGGCGCCAATGAGAACAGCCCCAATCATAGACAACAATGGGAGAAGGTAGACCAGAAGCGTACCTTTAACAACAACATCTTCGGGAATACCGATCAGGACTTGTTCATGCGCTTTAAGTGACTGCAAATCACAGTTGCCGGGTAGCACCCTGATAAGCGCTGTTTTACCGGAAAGCCGATTAAGGAGTTTTTGCCCGCAACCTTTTTCTGCTACGCACACTTGACATGCCGAGCGTTGAATCGTCTCAACCCAAAAGCTGTCTGACTCCACAGTGGTAATTCTACCGCTTTCTTCGATCACTTCAGTTTGACACCTGCAATATTATGAGTTTTTGTTACGTGTGAAATCGATAAACCGATGTTACTGAAAGTTGTTTTGAACCGGTATTACGGCATGGGCAACGGCTCGGGCAGTTTCAACCGGTATTTCGCCGACCACAGAAATTAAAAAGCCCTGCTCCTTCATATTTGATCTGGTGAGGTATGCAACTGTTGCGCCACGCTGAGCCTGCATTTGGGGAATATCAACGGATTCACTGCTATCGATGAACACCGAAAAAATTGCCAGACCATCAGTGTATATCAGTGTCTCACGACCGGATTCATCAGATTTTTGGTATCCAGCCAATCCGAATCCGGGCGGAAGCCAGGATTGCTGCCACTTCGATGAGGATACCGATGACTCTATATTATTCAGGCAAGTAGAAATTTTTGAAGTCACCTTATGTGCTTCAGGTTCAGAAGGATTCAGCAATGCACTATCAATCGGTACACCAATTTCGATGTCGGCAAACTGAAATCTTTCCAGAACACGATTACTGTCGCCAATCAGCATTGACTGGAGCAACAGACCTGTCTCATGATCGAGGCCGAGTATGTATCCGTAACGATAGTTGTCTTTTGGCATAACATGAACAATCAGCGCTTTACGACCGGCTATTCGGTCTTCGCTCTTGGGATAGACGTGATAAAGTTTTTCGAGATGGCCTCTGGGAACAGAGGCTACGGCTGCGGCAGAACTCCTTAGCATAAGGTCTCCCAAGCGCTCACATTGACGTTTTCCGCTTTGACGAACAACCTCCCTTTTGGGGCCACTTAGCAAAAAAAGACGCTCAAATTCCTGGCCCTCCTTCACGGAATGAAAAACCTTGATAGTTCTGAGAATGCCGCCGTGCTCGTAGGTAAATATCCCGCTGTAGTCGAGCTTGCGATTGGCGTCTGCCATTTGCGACAGAATGGTGGCCGCCGAAGCAGTATCAGCAGCTACTAGCGGTGACGCCATTATAAGGAGTGCGCATATAGCCGCAAAACGCCTGGGGATTGACATGATTTCCTGTAAATTACTGGTCGTGCGTGGCGGGCATGCGGGCATGCGGCAGCATACCCTGATTCGTATTCATCGCGGCGTGGCCAGTATGCTCTATCATCAAACTATTGAGGTAAGCCTGTACCTGTTCACGAGTTACCTCAGGTTCTGTTGCCTGATATACCACAATTACCGGCTGAGCCTGGCTGGCCCGGTAACTTTCAGGGTTGTTGCTGACACTAACTGTCCGTGCAGTAACTGAAGGTATGCCAAAGTCAGCAGAGGTTCTTAGCTGAGAGGGAACAAACCTGTCATCAGCACTACTGGACACAACAACGGCAGGCTGGTCAATTTGGGGGGAATTGTTGTATTGCTGGTAGCCTATGATAGCTACTGTCGCAACCGAGGCGGCTATTGCAAAACGACCAAGGGGCTTGAACACACGCAAAGCCAATGTATTTACATTTAATGGCTTTTCATCTTCCAGAGCCGCTCTCACAACTGAAGAGTAGTCAATCACTTGCTCTGGAAGGTCTCTTCTCATGGCGGCAGCTGCCAACTGGTAGCGCCGCCAGGCATCACGGGATTGGTGGTTTTCTGAAATGCTTTTCAATGCACGGTGGGTTTCCAGCTCATCGGCTTGGCCATCCATCAATGCCGACAGGGACTCTTTTTCGCGATCATTGCTACGGGTCATATGGAACCACCTCAAAGCTAATATAGTGAGCATGCCACAGCATGCTAGGCCATAAACTGTTTTAAACCAATATTTATTCCGGGAATAGCACCCATGCAGCTATTAACGAATCATCTATTTTCTGACAACCTGTAGGCAAAAAAAGTTCATTGCCAGTGGTGTCAGCCTTCAAGTAGCCGAATTTTTTCGTCTATAGCTTCTCTTGCTCGAAAAATCCGGGATCTGACGGTGCCTACCGGGCATCCCATCACCTCGGCAATTTCTTCATACTTCAGACCCTCAAATTCCCTTAAAGTTACCGCAGTACGCAAATCTTCCGGAAGATTTTTTATCGCTAAATCCACTACCGCCTCAAGCTCATCGCGGTAGAGCAGATTCTCGGGTGAATCAATGTCACAGAGTCTCTCGCTGCCCTCAAAAAAGGCAGCTTCTTCAGCATCAACGTCAGTGGCGGGTGGACGCCGATTCCGTGCCACCAGATAGTTTTTTGCAGTATTGACGGCGATGCGATACAGCCAGGTATAAAAAGCACTTTCACCACGAAACTTGGCCAGCGCCCGATAAGCTTTGATGAAAGCTTCCTGAACGACGTCGTTAACCTCATCGAAATCTTTCACATAACGACTGACAATCGCATGGACCTTGTACTGATATTTCATGACCAGCAGGTCAAAAGCGCGCTTGTCGCCTTTTTGAACACGAGCGACGAGTAGCTTGTCGGTATCTTTTGCCTGCTCGGTATCCATAGTCGCTCCGATAATCCCCCAAATCGCTTGGCTATCATTGCCTTTCAGGACGCCAACTTACAATAAACTCACCGGATTATGGGGTGATTCCAGGGTCTGTATTTATTTTTGGCTCGCTATACTATCATGCCCGACACTGGTTTCGAGGACTTTAGACAGTTAATGAAAAACCCCCTGAGTCATGATGTGCTGGTGATTGGCAGTGGTGCTGCAGGAATGACTGTAGCACTTGCACTGGCTCATAAATATCGAATTGCATTGGTCAGTAAAAGTGCCATTCAGTCCGGATCCACCTGGTACGCACAAGGAGGTATTGCCGCCGTTTTTGATAGCGAAGACTCTGTCGAATCCCATGTTGCAGACACCCTGGAAGCTGGTGCAGGGCTGTGCCACGAAGATGCCGTCAGATTCACCGTTGAAAAGGGTCCGGATGCAATCCGCTGGTTGGTCGAACAGGGTGTTCAGTTCACACGCAACGAGGGTAATGCCGGATACCATTTAACACGGGAAGGTGGACACAGTTATCGGCGAATTCTGCATACTGCAGATGCCACAGGAAAGGAGGTTTCCTCCTCTTTGGCAGACAAGGTTCTTCAACACACCAATATCCAGATTTTTCCAAATCACGTGGTTGTTGACCTGATCACCCAGGCCGATAAAGGATCCAGTCGGATGCGTTGCACAGGCGCCTACATTCTGGATAACGAACAAGATTATGTCCGTGTCTTTCAGGCGAAAGTTGTTGTACTGGCAACCGGCGGTGCGAGCAGAGCCTACCTCTACTCCACAAACCCTGACGGTGCTACCGGTGACGGTATTGCTGTAGCCTGGCGACGCGGTTGCCGGGTGGCCAACATGGAGTTCAATCAGTTTCATCCGACCTGTCTCTATCACCCCAATGCCAAGGCCTTTCTGATTACCGAAGCCCTGCGTGGCGAGGGCGCCTACCTGACGCTGGCCAACGGTGAGCGTTTTATGGATAAATTTCACCCGAAGGCCGAATTGGCACCCAGGGACATCGTTGCCCGAGCCATTGACTTTGAAATGAAGCGGATCGGCAGTGACTGTGTCTATCTTGATATATCCCATCGACCCAGGGATTTTCTGAAGAGCCATTTTCCCACAGTCATGTCGCAGTGCCTGATGTATGGGATCGATATCACAGAAGAAGCCATCCCTGTAGTCCCAGCGGCCCACTATACCTGTGGCGGTATCGTCGTAAACAACAAAGGTCAGACTGATCTGTGGAATCTGTACGCCGTTGGCGAGACTGCTTTTACGGGCCTACATGGGGCGAACCGCATGGCCAGCAATTCATTGGTCGAATGTGTGGTGTACGGGCAATCCGCCGCCAACGCCATTCGCGAAAGCATTGAGATGATTCCGGGGCCAGACAAGGCGAGACCCTGGGATGAGAGTCGTGTTACTTATTCTGACGAAGATGTTGTCATCGCGCATAACTGGGATGAGTTGCGCCGGTTTATGTGGGACTACGTAGGTATTGTCAGAACCAGAAAGCGACTGGCGAGGGCACATCATCGGATTGCACTGCTGCAAAAAGAAATCCATGAATACTATAGCAACTACAAAATTAGCCGGGATTTGCTGGAGCTGCGCAATCTGGTTCTGGTGGCAGAGCTCATTATTCGCTCTGCAGAGCAACGAAAAGAAAGTCGCGGTTTGCATTACACGCTTGATTACCCGGAACTGTCCTCAATTGCCAAGGATACCATCATGGTGCCGATCAACTTTGCCGGACAAAACTTCATTGTTAGCAAGCGTTGATTAGGGCCTAACCCGACTGCAGCATTACATGAATTCTGCGCAGGTTGGCTGGCGACGTACTATCAGGTAGCACCAAAACAAAGTAACGCCGCTGCGGATTGTGAAATCGAAGCAATAATATTCGGCCCAGCCGGAAAAAGTTTTGTAAAACAAACTCCTCCTTCTGGTCATCGTGGCGCAACTGCCAATTGCCATCAAACAAGGCTAGTTGGCTAACAGGATGTATATACCAACCCCTGCATACGTTTGCACCAGCCATTAATACCAGAATAATCGTTAAACTCTTTGCCCAGACGGGCGTTGGCAGAATTATCAAAGGGCACAGAAAAAGGCTATGGGTTGTCAGAATCCAACCCAGATGGAACAACGAACGGTGCAGGTCTATCTCAACGGAGACGTGATCTTGAGTCACGAATAATCTGCACGATTTTCTGTAAGTCAGGGTCTTCAGGGGTTTCCCGACGCAGGAACCAACCAAACATATCCTGATCTTCGCACTCGAGAAGCTTTTGGTAGCGTTGCTTGTCTTCCATTTCAAGGGTGGGGTAAATCTCGTCCAGAAAGGGCTGCAACACCAAATCCAGTTCCAGCATACCGCGTCGGCTCGCCCAGAACAGTCGGTTTCTTTCCATCGGCAGTCGCCTCTGTCTCAATATGGGGTGTAAGCCATTATAATAGAACGGGCGTGTTTATAACCACCAAGATAAGTCACATTCACATTAATCGGACAAACCATGAACGATTGGCAAACATACCTATCCGGCGAAAGTGCTACTGTTGATGATAATCATTTACATTTCAATGAATTACCGGCTGACTTTCCAGCGTTGCTGGCCAAGGATGGGAACATCGTCAGCCCACTCATCCACCAGAATCTGATTTCGGTAAAAGGCCCGGATGCAGCGCGATTTCTTCAGGGCCAGATTACCTGTGACGTGTTCCACTTGGCGATTGGCGAATCAACTCCCGGGGCTCGCTGTAACCCCAAGGGCCGTATGCTGGCCAGTTTCATTCTGTTTCGGGCTGAAGAACAGTGCTTCTTTCTCCAGTTACACCACAGTCTGACTACTCCGCTGATCAGCGAGTTGAACAAATATGCCGTATTTTTCAAGGTTGAGCTCGCCGATGTCAGTGAACACCTTTGCTTACTGGGGGTTACCGGTAAATCTGCTGAGCAAATCAGTCCGACTGATATCAGCTACCAGTATCTGCTGATTGACGGCAGAAAAATATTGATCGTTTCCGCCAACATAATACCGTCCGTATGGGACACACTACTCGATACGGCAAGACCGGCAGGAACTGAATTCTGGCAACTTATGGATATCCAGTCCGGTATTGGTCATGTGGAAATCGCCACTTCGGATCTCTTTGTCCCGCAAATGCTCAATTTTCAGGCAATCGGTGCAATCAGCTTCAAGAAAGGTTGCTATACAGGGCAGGAAGTAGTCGCGCGTATGAAGTACCTGGGAAAGCTTAAACGCCGCATGTATCGAATCAGGATAGCTGCAGCAACGGGTCATTTAATGCCGGGCACACCCTGTTATCTCAAGGGTCAGCATCAAGCCGTCGGACATATTGTATCGGTAGCGCATTACAATTCTGAGCAGTTGGAGATGCTGGCTGTGCTGACTGAAGAAGCCGCAGAAAGTGATGAGCTTATGATTGGCTTACAGTTGTACGCTGCTATTGAAAGACTATCATTTCCGTACGAAATTACTTAATAATCATATAATTAAAATATAATATTTATTTTATTTATGAATATAATGAGGGGTAGATGATGCTGGCTTCGTTATCTGAACATCAGCTGCTACTGACATGGCTTAGCATTGCATCATTGATAACCTTCATTGCGAGCCTGCTCGCGCTGCCATGGATGGTGGCAATGATACCGGAGGATTATTTTCTCTATCGAAATCGTGAAACAACCGCATTAAAACAAAGACACCCGGTTATACGTTTTTTGTTGTTGGTTGGGAAAAACTTGTTGGGATTAGTGCTGTTGTGTGGTGGTTTTTTGATGTTGTTCATGCCCGGGCAGGGCCTGCTGACCATTGCCGTTGGTTTACTGCTGCTGGATTACCCCGGTAAATACACACTGGAAAAGCGTATTGTCAGCAACTCTGCCGTTCTAAAAGGTCTGAATTGGTTAAGAGCCAAGCGCAATTTACCCCCTCTCAAGATGGACAGGTATTAAACCTTGTCCCGAGTGACTGCATGAACCTGCCAATCCACTGGTTTTACCCCTTGCAGTTCGAGGTACTGATTGGCCTTTGAAAAATGGCCACATCCCAGAAAACCACGGTGAGCAGATAATGGTGACGGGTGGGGCGCCCTGAGCACCAAATGCTTGTTAGTATCGATCATAGCCCCCTTCTTCTGGGCATAACTACCCCATAACATAAATACCAATCCGCGACGCTGATCACTCAACAATTGAATTACCCGATCAGTGAATTGTTCCCAACCCTGCCCCTGATGAGACCCGGCATGACCCTTTTCAACGGTCAATGTCGCATTTAGCAGAAACACACCCTGAGCAGCCCAATCTGTCAAGCAGCCGTGTCCAGGTGGCTGAACACCACAGTCCTGCTCCAACTCCAGATAAATATTTCGCAGGGATGGAGGAATGGCAACCCCCGGCAATACCGAGAAACAAAGACCGTGCGCCTGATTCTCGCCGTGATAGGGGTCCTGTCCGATAACAACCACTTTGACCTGATCAAACGGTGTGCTGTCAAATGCCGCAAACCAGTTTGAGCCGGCAGGATAGATGGTTTTACCAGCCTGTTTCTCGGCTTGCAGAAACTGTTTCAATTTGACCATATAGGGCAACTGGAATTGGTCTTCAAGTATGGCCAGCCAGGAGGAGTGGAGCTTGACTTGCTGGTTTCCTGCCACAGGTTTATTCCGGTTATGATGGGAGGTCAGACAACGTAATAAACCGGAATTCTTATTTCAAATCAACCAGCGACTATCGCGATAAACTACCAAGTGAAACAAATATGACCAAAATTGGCCTTGCCTTGGGTGGTGGGGGTGCAAAAGGCATCAGCCATCTTCTGGTACTGGAGACACTGGAGGAGATGGGGCTCAAGCCCTGTTTCATGACTGGCACCAGTATCGGTGCGTTAATCGGTGCCATGTATTGTGCTGGTATGACAACCAGTGACATCAGGCAAATCTTTCTGCAATTCAGCCTTCGGGATAATGAATCACTCAAGCACATCGTCACCAAAAAACACTTATTCAAATGGCTGGACTTCATTAGCCCGCAATTTCGTGGCCGTGGGCTGATAAGGGTTGAGAACCTCCTGAACTACCTGTTTGAATCAGTTCATGCCACCCAGTTTTCCGAGCTCGAAACGCCACTGAGGGTTGTGGCATCCGATTTTTGGCATCGAGAACAGATTGTTCTGGAAACCGGCGCACTGATTCCGGCGATTCGCGCCAGCATGTCCCTGCCCGGTCTCATTGAGCCAGTTACAATAGACGGGCGGGTACTGATTGATGGTGGCGCAGTGAACCCTGTGCCATTTGACCTGTTGCCGGATGACTGTGACGTTACGATTGCTGTTGATGTTATTGGCACTCGCACCGTATCCAATAAACTCCCATCCCTGTCAGAAGCCGTTTTCAACACCTACCAGATTATGCAAAAAAGCATTATTCGGGAAAAGCTGGCCAAGGAAGCACCGGACATCTATATCGAACCCCATGTCCCGGATGTCCGAATGTTGGAGTTTTACAAGGCTAACCTGATCCTGAAAAATGGCTCGAAGACCAAAAGTGAATTGAAGCAAAAACTCAATCGGAAACTCAAGCAGCTTCAATAAAAGAGGCTATGGCCTTATTGGTCTCCACTGGCTTTTCAATCGGCGTACCGTGCCCTGAATCGGCAATAACCACCAACCTGGCGTTTTTCATCGCATCGACCACCGCCTGTTTCAATGCGACGGGGGAATAATCGCGATCACCTGTCAGCATTAGAGTTGGCACCTCAATATCGCTCAAACGATCCAAAACACCCCAACCAAACAGTGACTTGAGATTCTTCAAGTAAACTTTTTTAGGGTTTGAAGCAATTTGCCGCGCAAAAATGTCGATTAATGCCTCCTGCCCCGGCCCTAGAAACATACTCTCGGCCACTTTCCGGGCATAACGATGCATACCCAACAAATGAATCGACAGTAATCGGGTCCAGAGCATTTTTCTCGCGGCGAAGGTATTGTTCGGCAGTGCGGGGCCAGAATTGATGATTGTCATGCTTTTTAGCCTTTGTGGCGCATCCGCTGCAATCTGAAAAGCGACCATGCCCCCCATCGACAAACCAACCAGATGAGCCCTGTCAATGCCCAGCTGGCCCATCAAGCCGAGAACATCGAGGGCATGAATAGATACATCGTAGGGACCACTGGGTTTATCTGAGTCTCCATGACCCCGAAAGTCCGGCGCAATGACCCGCCAATGATTGCTGAAATAATTGATCTGACCAGCCCAGTCCCCGCTGCTGACACCCAGACCATGTAAAAAGATAATTACGTCACCCTGCCCTTCCTCCAGGTAGGCGATCTTGATATCATTAGCGATAATCTGCCGCTGCATTTTCGTCTCCGCCTCATCTGATGCGAAAGACTTTGCATGATTAGGTTTTGTTCAGCAAGGGACAGATGCTGAATCAGCCGATATGAATGGCCAAAAACACCTCGCAAGGGATATTTTTGCCGGAAATGCCAGTCTGTATTTGGTAGTATTGGCGGGCCGTTGTTAAGAGGTGGTCGCCCAACGGTTTTTATTGCCCCGAAGACCTTTATACATCACTGGGTCGGGGCTCCCCCATAAAGATCCGTGTCAATGGTCTTCCCACAGGTTAAGGAAGGTATGTTTCTTATGGAGTTGCAGGCTCGATATGATAAACAGCTCGCATCCTGGCTGGTGTTATGTGCTGCCGTTATTCTGGGTATGATTTTACTGGGCGGCGTGACCCGGTTGACAGGTTCCGGGCTATCCATTGTTGAATGGGCACCCGTTAGCGGCATCATTCCGCCCCTGAATGAACAGGAATGGCAGCAGACATTCGACCAGTACAAGCAGTATCCGGAATATCAGAAAGTGAACATCGGCATGAGCCTGCCCGAGTTCAAACAAATTTTCCTTTACGAATATGCTCACCGGATACTCGGCAGGCTGATTGGTGTCATATTCCTGATACCTTTCCTGTTTTTTTACTTTAGCCGCCGCATCAAACCCGGATTGACACCGAAACTTGTGGTCATGTTTATACTGGGTGGTCTGCAGGGTTTGCTGGGCTGGTATATGGTCAAGAGTGGCCTGGTGGATAACCCGAGCGTCAGCCAATATCGTCTTACAGCGCATTTGGGCAATGCTGTGATCATCTACGGCTATATTATCTGGGTGGCCTTTAGCTTGTTCTACCCACCAGGGCAGAATAGCCAGCAGGCAGAACCAAAATACAGACGTTACGCCATAGCCCTTTCGGGGTTGGTCTTTCTGATGATACTTTCCGGGGGCTTTGTTGCAGGCACCGATGCAGGATATGCCTATCCTACCTTCCCCTTAATGGGTGACAGCTTTATCCCACCGGGCATTTATGGCACAGAGCCTTTCTGGCTCGCCATGTTTGAGGATATTACAACCATTCAATTCAATCACCGGATGTTTGCCTACTTGCTGGTAGTGCTGATCTTTTATTTTGGCTTCCGGCTACTGCAACAGAAAACGCTTCGCTCGGAAGCCCGCTTCGGGGCGAAGCTAATGCTGATGATGTTGGTGATACAGGTCACACTTGGCATTTCAACCCTGGTATTACATATGCCGGTACCCTTGGCAGCGGCTCACCAGGGTGGCGCTATCCTGTTATTCAGTAGCGTGTTGTTTGTGAGCCATCGGTTAGGGAACTAATGGTATTTTTTATTATCTTTTTATATCTCAAGTCTGGAGTGTTCAAATGAAAAAACTGACTGGAACCATCATGGCATTAGTGCTGGCAACTGCGACAGGGCAGACAATGGCTGCCGGCGACATAGAAGCCGGCAAAACCAAAGCCATGGCTTGTGCCGGCTGTCACGGTGCGAATGGCATCAGCAACAACGACATGTGGCCCAATCTGGCAGGCCAAAAAGCCGCCTACACAGCCAAACAATTAAGAAATTTTCGGGATGGTACACGTGCTGACCCGATGATGTCCGGTATGGCAAAACCGTTATCCGATCAGGATATTCTGGATTTGGCCGCCTATTTTGCCAGTCTTTAAGCGTAGATCATAAAAAACCCGGCTTAAAGCCGGGTTTTTTATGATCGGAGGAGATATCAGTCGACAAACCGTCTGGCATTGCGGAACAACCGAAGCCATGCCCCATCTTCCTGCCAGTCATCCGAGTGCCACGAATTTGTCACCGTGCGAAAAACTCGCTCGGGATGAGGCATCATAATTGTGGCACGTCCATCCTGGCTGGTAATACCGGTTATACCCCACGGTGAACCATTGGGATTGGCTGGATAGGTTTCAGCAATTTCCAGAAAGTTGTCGAGGAACCGAAGGGCTACGGCACCCGAGTTGTCAAATGCTTCCGCATCGACCGATGATGGAAATTCCACTCTTCCCTCACCATGGGCAATGGCAATAGGCATGTAGGAGCCGGCCATATCTGCCAGAAGCACCGAAGCTGATTTCTCCACTCTAACCAGTGAAAACCGGGCTTCAAACTGTTCCGAGAGATTCCTGACAAAACGGGGCCAGTGATCGGCTCCAGGAATCAGCGATTTAAGATTTGATAACATCTGACAGCCATTGCAAACACCGAATGTAAACGTGTCAGATCGATGAAAGAACTGTTCGAACTGTGCACGGGCCAGAGGGTTGAACAGCACGGTTTTTGCCCATCCCTCCCCTGCACCGAGCACGTCGCCATAGGAAAAACCACCACAGGCAGCCAATCCTTTGAAATTATCAAGAGTAACACGGCCTGAAAGAATATCACTCATGTGCACATCGACCGTTTCGAAACCTGCCCGATCGAATGCAGCGGCCATTTCCATTTGTCCATTTACGCCCTGCTCCCTGAGTATAGCCACGGGAGGTCGCACTCCACGACTGACATAAGGGGCGGCAATATCTTCGTTAATATCGTAGCTGAGAGACGTGCTCAAACCGGGGTTATCAAAAAACAACCCGTCAAAATCCTGTTGGGCACATTCTTCATTGTCTCGACGCGATTGAATCTCATAACTGGTTTCACTCCAACGGCGCAGCAATTCTGTGCGGCTGGAGCTGAACAGGCAATCGCCATCCTCATAAATTTCGATACTGTCAGTTTCATCGATTGCCGCTATGGTGCTTACCGGAATCCCGAGACCGGCAAAGCGTTGACTGAAGGAAGAGGCCTTGTTACTTGCCACCTGAACGACGGCCCCAAGTTCTTCACTAAACAGTAGCGACAGCGCGTCACCTGGCTGTTCATCGAGACATATTTTGAGACCTGTATTGCCGGCAAAAGCCATCTCGACCAATGTGGCAAGCAACCCGCCGTCCGACCGGTCGTGATAGGCGATCAGCTCACCGCCTCGATTGGCGGACTGTATAGCGTCGAAAAAGGCTTTAAGTTTTTCCGGACTCACCAGATCTGCCGGAAGATCGCCAAATTGGTTGTAGGTTTGGGCCAACACTGACCCACCGAGGCGATTGTGGTTTTCGCCGAGATCAATGTACATCAGCACTGTTTCGCCCAGATCGGTGCGCAATTCAGGCGTTAGAATTTTGCGGACATCGGATACCGGCGCAAAAGCAGAGATGATCAGCGACAATGGCGCAGTGACAGATTTCTGTTGCCCCCGATCTTCCCAGGTAGTCCGCATGGACATGGAATCCTTGCCGACCGGAATGGCAATCCCCAATTTTGGACAGAGTTCCTCACCGATAGCCTGCACGGTGCGAAACAATTTCTCATCCTCCCCGGGATGGCCTGCGGCACACATCCAGTTGGCAGACAGCCTGACATCAGCGAGCCGGTCAATGGTGGCGGCAGCGATATTGGTGATCGCCTCCCCAACCGCCATCCGACCCGATGCAGGCGCATCCAGCAGTGCAACAGGTGACCGTTCACCCATTGCCATCGCCTCACCCTGATAGCTGTCATAACTGATCGTGGTCACCGCACAGTCAGCGACTGGAACCTGGCATGGCCCGACCATCTGGTCCCTGACCACCATCCCGGTGACACTGCGATCCCCGATGGTGATAAGAAAACTTTTGCTGGCCACGGCCGGATGGGTCAGTACGCGATCAATCGCCTCATCAAGGGCGATATCCGAACGTTCAAATAAAGTCGGTTTTACCGTCAGTTTATCCGCTGTGCGATGCATTTTTGGCGGCTTACCGAACAGCACGGACATGGGCAGGTCCACCGGTTTCGTGGAGAAGTGTCTGTCATTCAGCAGCAAGTGCTTTTCGGAAGTGGCTTCACCAACCACTGCGTAGGGGCAGCGTTCGCGCTGGCAAATCGCCTCAAAATTACCCAGCTGTTCAGGTCTCACGGCGAGCACATAACGTTCCTGGGCTTCGTTGCACCAGATTGCTAACGGTGACATGCCGGGTTCATCATTGGGCACGTCGCGCAGTTCAAATATACCGCCACACCCACCGTCTTTAACCAATTCCGGGAAGGCGTTGGACAGGCCACCGGCGCCCACATCGTGAATGAATGCGATAGGATTTTCACTGCCTCGCTGCCAGCACTGATCGATAACCTCCTGACAACGGCGCTCAATTTCCGGGTTCTGTCGTTGTACCGAGGCAAAATCGAGGTCTTCTGCGCTACTGCCTGAATTCATGGATGACGCGGCGCCGCCACCAAGGCCGATCAACATTGCCGGCCCGCCCAGAACCAGCAGCTTACAGCCACTTTCAAAAGGCGTCTTTTCAATATGATCTTCACGAATATTGCCGTAACCACCGGCGATCATAATAGGTTTGTGGTAGCCGCGACGTTCACCATTAAACTCCTGCTCAAAAGTGCGGAAATAACCACAAAGATTGGGGCGACCATACTCGTTGTTGAAAGCCGCACTACCGATGGGCCCCTCGAGCATAATATCCAGTGCACTGCTGATCCGGTCAGGCTTGCCGTAATCCGTTTCCCATGGGCGGTCAAAAGTAGGGATATTGAGATTGGAAACTGAAAATCCGGTAAGTCCTGCCTTGGGTTTTGATCCCCGCCCCACCGCACCTTCATCCCGTATTTCACCACCGGCACCAGTACCGGCCCCGGCATAGGGGGCAATGGCTGTCGGATGATTGTGGGTTTCCACCTTCATCAGGAGGTGAACAGGCTCTTGCGTAAAGCCGTAGATTTTACTGCCCGGATCCGGAAAAAAACGACCAGCCTTGTTGCCAGCGACTACCGAAGCATTGTCAGAATAGGCAGATAACACCCCTTCCCCACATTTCTCATAAGTGTTTCTGATCATGGCAAACAGCGATTTATCCTGCGCCTGACCATTGACGGTCCAGGAGGCATTGAATATTTTATGGCGACAGTGTTCGGAATTTGCCTGGGCGAACATCATTAATTCGACATCGGTCGGATCCCGCTTCAGGGTCTCGAAACAACTCACCAGATAATCGATCTCATCGTCGGCCAGGGCCAGTCCCAATGAGACATTGGCACAAGATAACGCATGCCGCCCTTCCGCCAACAGGGGCACGGTAATGCCCGGAGCCGGTTCGTGGTGGAGGAACAAACTATCTGCCGCTGCCAGATCAAAAGACACCATTTCCACCATACGATCGTGGAGAGCCTCAGCCAGTACTGTTCTTGAGTCGGGATGGATGTTGCCCCTCAAATAGTAGGCGACGCCGCGCTCTATTCGTCTAACGGACTTCACACCAACGTTTCGGAGGATATCCGTGGCCTTGCTGGACCAGGGGGAGATGGTTCCAGCCCGGGGGGTCACCAGTATCAGCTCACCGTCTGTGTTCTCTGGCGGGATATTCGGGCCATAATCTAGTAATGAGGTCAATGTTAAGCGCTCGGCTTCGCTCAACGTCGAAACCAATTCCGCAAAGTGCACATATTCCGCATAAACGGATTCCACAGCAGGATCGATTGACTGAAGCGACGCCAGCAACTGGCGTTGTCTGAAACTAGAAAGTACGGGATTACCGGGAAAAATCTGCATGCTCAAGTAACTCGTCTGGGGCCATTCCGGAGGGGGCACATTGTACTGGAATTGCCCTTTGATCGTCATGGAGAGATTCTGATCCAGCACCAAGCACAGAAAATGGTTGAACCATGAGGGCTCCATCACTAACCTAGGCTTCGCTCTGAAGTACAATCAATAACGCACGAAACCTGTTCTTGGCAGGATTTATTGCATAGCGACAATACTCACCGGGCCGCAGGCCTTTCTGACAGTGCGTGGCACATTGGGTATATAGGTGTTGGGTTTCTATTTTCATCTGAAAAAAACCACAAAACGCATCCTGTACGGCCTGTTGCTTTTTTTATTTGCACTAACACTCACCACCAGCCGTGCACCAACCAGCCTCGAAGAAGTGGTCAATCAGGGTGAATTGCGCATAGTCACCCTGATGGGATCAACCACCTACTTTCAAAATGCCAAGGGCGAAGGCGGCTTTGAATACTGGCTTGCCAGGGCTTTTGCCGAACACCTGGGTGTTGAACTCAAGGTAACCCCCAGGGAATCCGTCAGCGGTATTATCGTTGCTATCGGTGGGCCACTGGGCGGTATGGCCGCGGCGGGTCTAACGGTTACCCCCCAACGCCTGAAAACACTTCGTTTCAGCAGGCCCTACTATGAGGTCACACAGAAGCTGATCTATAGAAATGGCTCCAAAAAACCAAGAAATATCGGGGACTTGTCAGGAGGACAACTGCTGGTTATTCCGCAGAGCTCACACAGCGAACGATTGAAGGAATTGAAGGGTGAACTCCCGTCACTTGAGTGGCGTGAGGCACCCGGTCTGGAAATGCTGGACTTGATGGCCATGGTAGATTCCGGTGAAGTGGAATATGCCATTGTGGATTCAATCTCCTTTCTGGTGGACAGGGGTATTTACCCGCGAGCTCGCGGCGCTTTTGATATTTCTGACCCACAACCGATTGCCTGGGCTTTTCCCGGTCACGGCGATGATAGCCTGCTGGAAGCAGCAAACCGTTTTCTCGATCAATATGAAGCATCAGGGGATCTGGATCGATTAAAAAAACGCACACTGATTCAAGCCAATGAATTTAATTTTGCCGGCTCGCAACTCTTTATGAAACGAGTCAGCAGCCGACTCCCCGATTACCTTGGAATGTTTCAGGAAGTGGCACAGGAATATAATATTGACTGGCAACTTCTGGCAGCCATCGCCTATCAGGAATCACACTGGGATCACAAGGCAACATCCCCTACCGGGGTTCGCGGGTTGATGATGTTAACGCTGCCAACCGCTGATGAAATGGGCATAGAAGATCGTCTTGAGCCCAGGCAGAGCCTTGACGGTGGTGTCCGCTATTTTCTCAAGACCAAATCCCGTATTCCTGAAGGTATCACAGAGCCGGACCGAACCTGGTTTGCCATGGCGGCATACAACGTAGGGTTGGGGCACCTTGAAGATGCAAGGGTATTGACTCAAAGAGCGGGCAGAAATCCTGACCTCTGG
>NZ_CBFHYF010000031.1:0-20432 GCF_965660005.1 Porticoccus sp. | reverse complement strand
CCACCAACAAAGCCAGAAATTCGCTGATGGTGGCCTGCTCGCGCAACAACCCGGTGAGGGGACTGATCAGATCGGCCACCAGATCAAACAGCCACAGAAAGATCATTGCCAGCAGCGCAATAGGCAATACAACGGTCAGTCCGCCGAGAAGCGTCAGACAAAGAAACGAACGAAAACGCGTCATGGCCTATCCTTTAATCACACAACCGGCACGAGGGTTCGGATCGGCATGAGAATACCTGCCCTCGGATTGATCACCATCAAATCAGAATTGCCCTGTGACATCCATACTCAATAGAACACAACGTGGAGAACATTATTATGAAAATTAATCTGGGTACCGCAGATCGTCTGCTTCGGCTTGTGGTGGGACTGGTCTTAATCACCCTGGTATTTATTGGGCCACAAACGGCCTGGGGCTGGATCGGTCTGATACCCCTTGCGACTGCGCTGTTGGGCAATTGCCCGGTTTACAGCTTGCTGGGGTTCGATACCTGCCGGACAAAAAAACAAGCTGACTGATACGCTTAAATCCCACCGACCCGGATTGACCCGGGTCTTTCTGTTTCGGGTCTTTCTGTTTCGGGTCTTTCTGTTTCGGCGCTGATCTTTCGGCCGGCGCACCCTTATCACCGCACCATAAAACAAACTCGCATTCACGCCCCGGACAGGGCATTTCTCATTCCTCCAACAAAATTATAATTGATAATCGTTATCATTTGGATTAGCATTATCAGGAATTTGAAACAGGCACAACGCTATAACACCGTAATAGTTCCGGGGGGGGAACATCCATGGCCAACAGATTCACTCTTTCTTTTTTAACGGCTTCGCTGACCTTGCCCCTGCTGGCCATGGCGGCAGATGAGGCAAAAACCGACATTGAAACCATCTCCATTATCGGCTCCAGAGCAGACGTACGAGAACTCGCCGGTTCCGGCGCGCTCATCGATCAGGAACAGATTGCCATCGAAGCGCCCACTGACATCAACCAGCTGTTAAAAACGGTTCCCGGCGTCTATATTCGCGAAGAGGATGGCTTTGGCCTGCGCCCAAATATCGGCATCCGCGGCGCCACCTCGGAGCGCTCTTCAAAAATCACGCTCCTCGAAGACGGCATCATGATCGCGCCAGCTCCCTATGCGGGACCAGCTGCCTACTACTTCCCCACCACGCTTCGCATGGACTCCATTGAACTACTGAAAGGCGCGCCCCTGCTGCGCTACGGCCCGCAAACCACCGGCGGCATCGTCAACCTGAAATCCACACCGATCCCCGATGAGAACAGCGGCAAGTTGCGCCTGGCTGCCGGTGAAGACGGTATGCGGGACCTGTACCTGAACTACGGCGGCAGGTTTGGCGGCGGTGCACTTGGAGACTTCGGCTGGCTGCTGGAAACCGTGCAACGCGACTCGGACGGCTTCAAAAATATCGACCGCAGCAGTCGCGATACCGGCTATGACATCGAAGACTACATGGGCAAATTATTCTGGGAAATTGAGGGCCAGAGCCTGCTGTTAAAGGCCCAGTACTCCGAGGAAGTGTCCGATGAAACCTACCTCGGGCTCACCGATGCCGATTTCAGGAACAGCTCAAAACGTCGCTACGGGCTGTCGTTGCCGGATGAAATGAGCTTGCGACACAAGGGCTACAGCGCCGTCTACAATCTGGATCTGACTGACATTGTGCGGATGACGGCCACCGGTTACTACAACGAATTTTCCCGCAACTGGTTCAAGCTGAGCGGCGGCAGCAGCCTGATCAACGCAGCCAATCAGGGTGATGCCAACGCCCAGGCAATCCTCGACGGCACTGCCGATGCAACCCGCCTGACCTATAAAAACAACGACCGTGAATACGAGTCCTATGGCCTGGAACTGAATTTTGCCGTAGACATGGGTGTACACCAGCTCAATATCGGCGGTCGCGCCCATGAAGATGAGGTGGATCGACTGCAACCGGTGGATGTCTACGACCAGGTGGATGGCAGACTGCAATATGTGAGCACCAATCCGATCTCCAGCGGCGACAATCGCGTGGAAGATGCAGAAGCCATTTCATTCTGGCTGACGGACAACTGGCAGGTCACCGATGCGCTGGCGCTGAATTTATTCCTTCGCTACGAGAAAGTGCACTCGTCGGAAGAACGCTATGCCGACGAATCCCGCAACACCGTCAGCAGCAAGAAATCCAACCGTTCCGAAGAACTGTTACCGGGAGTTTCCTTTACCTATGACCTGACCGATCAATGGCAGGTGCTGGCCGGTGTGCACCGCGGCTTTTCTCCCCTCGGTGGCGGCGCCTCAGAACATGAAGACCCCGAAACCAGCGTCAACTATGAAACCGGCATTCGCTTCCATGAAAACAACTTCTTTGCAGAGATGATCGGTTTTTACAGCGACTTTGATAACAAAACCGAAAACTGCTCGGCGGCCAACCCTTGTAGCAACGGTGCCACCAGCGGCAGCTTTACTACCGGTGAAGCGGTGATTCAGGGTATCGAACTGACCGCGGGCAACCGCTTCCAGGCAGGCGATTTTTTCATCCCGGTAGACCTGAGCTACACCTATACCAAAGCTGAAATCAGTGAAGATGAAGTGGCACTGGGCTTCGACAAGGGGGATCGGCTGGCCGATGTCCCGGAAAACACCTTCAGCCTGCGCGCCGGTCTCGAAACCCCCTTCAGCTGGAACAACTACATGGTCGCCAAGTTCACCGATGAGATGTGCAGCAATGTCGGTTGCGACGACAACCCGAAGTGGGATAAAACCGACAACCTGCTGGTGGTCGATTTCATCAGCCGCTACAGCATCAATCCGGATACCGTGGTTTACGCCAAAATGGAAAACATCTTCGATCAGGAGAAAATCGTTTCCCGCCTCCCCGATGGCGCACGCCCCAATAAACCACGTACCGCCTCCGTCGGTATTGAATACGCTTTCTGATCGCAATCCCACTTTCAGACCTTGATACCTCCACCCCAGCGGTGGAGGTTTTTTTATGTCAGTGCAATCAATCCGGCATATTGTCAGCACAACCCGGCTGGTATGATAACCGCCAGTTATTCTGGCCGGCTGTTATGAACGAAACCACCCCCCTCGCCCTGCTGGGCTTTGCGCTGTCGATTACCGGCCCGATTTTCCTGGTGGTCCTGCTCGGTCTGCTGCTGAAAAAAGCGGGCCTGATTCCCGCTGCATTTATCCAGCCGGCATCCGACCTGGTGTTCAAAGTGGGGCTGCCGGTGATTCTGTTTCTGAGCATTTACCGGGCAGACCTGAGTGGCGTTGCCATGGGGATACCACTGCTGGTGGCAATCCCGCTGACGCTGTTGATGTTCGCCCTGGCCTGGCCCATTGGCCGGTTATTTAACAGAGAGAACAAGGCCGATTGCGGCATCTTCGTACAGGGTGTTTTCCGGGGTAATCTGGCGGTCATCGGGCTGGCTTTTTGCGGCAACGCCTACGGACAGGTGGGTCTGGCAACGGCGGCCGTGCCCATTGCCCTGCTGACCGTGCTGTATAACGTACTGGCTGTGATAGCACTCAACCCCATCCAGACCGGTGACGGCCAGTCCCCGATGCGGCGAATGCTGCGCAATACGCTCACCAACCCGCTGCTGATCGGGATTGCACTGGGCTTTCTGGTCAAGCTGGGCGGGCTGCCGCTATCCGCCCTGCTGGAAGACACCGGCAATTACTTTGCCCAAATGACCCTGCCACTGGCACTGCTCTGCATCGGTGCCTCAATGAACCTCAGGGCGTTGCAACACGCCGGTGCCAGCACACTCACTGCAGCCCTGCTGAAGCTGGTGATCACACCGCTATTGATTGTCGGCGTGGCCGCCTGGCTCGGCGTCAGTGGTATGGCGCTGGGCATTCTGTTTCTGCTGACCTCAACACCCACTGCAGTGGCCAGCTTTATTCAGGTGAAGTCCCTGGGCGGCAACGCCGAGTTGGCCGCCAACATGGTGGTACTGTCAACCCTGTTGGGCATGCTGACCGTCACGGGCGGCCTGCTGACCCTCAAAGCGCTGGCACTGGTCTGATCCGGCCCCATATCGGGCGTGGCTAAGCACCGGGCCCGCAGGTAGAATGGCCGTTTGCCCGAACACCCGATAACCGAGGTCCGAATATGACGACACAGGCACACCCCGCCTTTGAATTTCTGCGCAGCGAGCGTATTGATTCCCTGAACATCGATGTTGCGGAATACCGCCACCGCAAGACCGGTGCCCAGCATATTCACATTGCCGCCGACAACCCCGAAAATGTCTTCCTGGTAGCATTGCGCACCGTGCCCCATGACTCCACCGGCGTGGCACACATACTCGAACACACCGCCCTCTGCGGCAGCGAAAAATACCCGGTACGCGATCCTTTTTTCATGATGATCCGCCGCTCTCTGAATACCTTTATGAACGCCATGACCAGTTCTGACTGGACCGCCTATCCCTTCGCCAGCCAGAATCGCAAGGATTTTGACAACCTGCTGGACGTCTATCTGGACGCCGTGTTTTTTTCCCGGCTGGATGAACTGGATTTCCGCCAGGAAGGCCACCGGGTGGAATTTGCCGAACCCGGCAATACCGACGCCCCGCTGGTCTATAAAGGCGTGGTTTACAATGAAATGAAGGGGGCGATGAGCTCCGTGCCCTCGACCCTGTGGCAGACCCTCTGCGAGCATCTCTACCCCACCACCACGTATCACTACAACAGTGGCGGCGATCCAGCCCACATCCCCGATCTCAGTTACGCGCAGTTAAAGGATTTCTACAAAACCCACTACCACCCGTCCAATGCCATTTTCATGACCTACGGCAATATCCCGGTTACGGAACTCCAGACCGATATCGAAAATAATGCCCTGCAACGTTTCGACCGACTGGACGTGGAAATTTCCGTCCCCGATGAACAACGCTACACCACCCCGGTGACTGTAGAGAAAACCTACCCGTTCAATGAAGAAGGCAGCACCGACAACCGTACCCACATCGTGATGGGCTGGCTACTGGGCAAAGCCACTGATCTGGAAGCCAGCATGGAGGCACACCTGCTATGCAGCGTGCTGCTCGATAACAGCGCCTCGCCCCTGCTGAAAGCACTCGAGACAACCGAACTCGGCTCATCGCCCTCACCGCTGTGCGGGCTGGATGATTCCCAGCGAGAGCTCTGCTTTGTCTGCGGTATTGAGGGCAGCGAACCGGATCGTGCCGATGCGCTGCAAGCGCTGGTGCTCTCGGTGCTCGAGGACGTGGCAGAAAATGGCATCCCGCAAGAACAACTGGCCGCCTCGCTGCACCAGCTGGAACTGCAACAGCGTGAAATCGGTGGAGACGGATACCCCTACGGGCTACAACTGATTCTCACGGCACTCACCAGTGCCACCCATCGCGGCGATCCGATTGCCCTGTTGAATCTGGATCCGGTGCTGGAAAAACTCCAGTATCTGATCCGGGATCCCGATTACATCAAACAACTTGCCCGCCGGTTGCTGCTGGAAAATCCCCACCGGGTGCGCCTGACCATGGCACCCGACCGGGAGCTCTCTGCCCACCGGGAAAACATTGAGGCCGACAAGCTCGCGGCCATCAAGGCCGGTCTCGATGAAGCGGGCAAACAGGCGATCGTAAAACAGGCCGAAGTGCTCAACCAGCGCCAACAGCAGAAAGATGACGATTCGATTCTGCCCAAAGTGGGCCTGGACGATATTCCGCCGCAGATGGACTATGTGGCGGCCACCGAACGAAAAACCCGCCCCCTGACACTGACCAGTTACGGCACTGGCACCAACGGTCTGGTGTATCAACAGATCCTGCTGCCACTGCCAGCCCTGAGTGAAGCTCAGCTCGATCTGCTGCCGATCTACTGCAACAGCCTTACCGAACTGGGGATTGGCGACCGGGATTACCTGGCCACCCAGCTCTGGCAATCGAAAGTGTGCGGGAGTATCCACACCTATGCCTCTGTGCGCGGCAAACCGGACAACCAACAGGATCTGTCCGGACATCTGGTGCTGTCCAGTAAGGGGCTGGCCAGACACCAGGCCGAACTCACTGACCTGATGCAGGCGACACTGGAACAGGTCCGCTTTGACGAGCTGACCCGGATCCGCGAACTGATCGCCCAGACCCGGGCCCGGCGCGAGACCAGCGTCACCGGTAGCGGCCACCAGCTGGCCATGGCGGCGGCTTCCAGCGGCATCAGCCCGGGCGCGTATCTGGCCCATCGCTGGAGTGGTCTGGCTGGTATCCGCCATATCAAACAACTGGATAGCAGTCTGTCCGACACGACCCTGCTGGATGGGCTGGCCGCAGAACTGGCGACCATTCATCAACAGGTCTTGGGTGCACCGCGGCAATTTCTGGTGGTGGGTGAAAAGGACAAGCTGGAGGACTACCAGCAGGTCATTCAACAGCGCTTCGCACCGGCCTCCGGCGAGGCGTTCAATGCCTTTCAGCAATCGGAACTGCATCGACGGGTGGCAGAACTGTGGAAGGCCAGCACCCAGGTCAATTTCTGCGCCAAAGCCTATCCCACGGTACCGCTCTCTCACCCGGATGCAGCGGCACTCACCGTGCTGGGCGGTTTTCTGCGCAATGGCTATCTGCACCGCACTATCCGCGAACAGGGCGGGGCCTATGGCGGCGGAGCCAGCCAGGAAAACAACATTGCCGCATTCCGCTTTTTCTCCTATCGCGATCCCCGCCTTGAAGACACCCTGAACGACTTTGATCAGGCGCTGCACTGGCTGCACCATGAAACCCACCATTGGCAACAGGTCGAAGAAGCCATCCTCGGTGTGATCAGCTCGATCGACAAACCCGGTTCCCCGGCGGGCGAAGCCAAGGAAACCTTTCAGGCGGAACTCTATGGCCGCAGCCGCGAGGTAAGGGAAACCTTCCGCAACCGGGTCAGGGAAACCACACTGGATGATCTGCGGCGGGTGGCTGCCACCTATCTGGTGGCAGAGCATGTCAGTACCGCTGTGATCACCAGTCCCGACCGGGCCAAACTGGCAGACGCGCTGCAACTGACCCCGGTATCGCTGTGATGTTTGAATTACATATTCAACCGCGATTTTCAGAAACCGATGCCCTCGGCCATATCAACAACACTGTCCTGCCGGTGTGGTTTGAAGCGGCCCGGGCCGATATTTTCCGGCTGGTTCACCCCAGCCTCAACCCCGCTGACTGGCCGATGATTCTCGCGCATATCGCCGTGGATTTTGTCGACCAGATTCATCTGGGCAGCGAGGTCGTGATTACCACCGGGATCAAAAAAATCGGCAGCAAGTCGTTTACGGTGGACCATCTCGCACACCAGAAGGGGGTGCTGGTGGCAAGGGGCGAGGCCGTACTGGTGTGGTTTGACTACGCGGCCCAGTGCTCACGGCCTTTGCCAGAGGCGATTCGCAAGCTCCTCACGCCACTGTTGCAGGAAAACGACGGCACGCCATGAGCAACAGCAAAGACACCCTGTTCGCCACCCCCCAACTGGAGATCGCCGGATTTCGTTTCGACCGGTCGGTCGCGCGTGTGTTTCCCGATATGATCCGGCGCTCGGTACCGGGCTACGAAACCATCATTGCCATGACCGGTACGCTGGCGGAGCGCTACGCCCGCCCCGGCAGCCACTGCTACGACCTGGGCTGCTCGCTGGGGGCTTCCACCCTTGCCATGCGCCACCAAATCCGCCACAGCGACTGCCGTATTATTGCCGTGGATAACAGCGCTGCCATGCTCAGTCAGTGCCGCGAGATTCTGGCCGGAGATGACGGGGAAATCCCGGTGGAGCTGATCTGCGAGGATATTGAGCAGGTTCCTGTCCACCATGCCAGCATGGCGGTGCTGAATTTCACCCTGCAATTCATCCCGGTCGATCGGCGCAGTGCATTGCTCCAGCGCATCAGTGACGGCCTGCAACCCGGTGGCGTACTCGTGTTGTCGGAAAAAGTCGCCTTTGAAGACCCCCAGCACCAGCAACTGATGATCGAACTGCATCACCACTTCAAGCGGGCCAATGGTTACAGTGAGCTGGAAATCAGCCAGAAGCGTTCCGCACTGGAGGATGTACTGATTCCCGAAACCCTGGCCGTGCATCGCCAGCGACTCAGAGAGGCCGGATTCAGCAGTGTCGATGTCTGGTTCCAATGCTTCAACTTCGCCTCGCTGATTGCTATAAAATAGCGCTTACCTGTCAAAAAACACCGCTGATAAACCAAGATGATTGACTTTTCACCGCTGCTCACCAGCCTCGCCAGCGCAGAACATCCCGCCCTGCGGGCTTGGGCGGAACAGCTGCCCGCTCAGCTTGCTCAGGGCCTGTCAGCAGAGCGCTGGGGCGACCTGCCGGACTGGCAGGCGACACTGGCACAGCTGCCGTCACTCGAGCCTTCCCGGGTCGATTTGCAGACCGCCGTCAGCGTGGGCGATGCTGGGGACTGCGATGAACAGACGCGCCAGCAGCTGCATTCAGCCCTGATGGGCCTCCACCCCTGGCGCAAGGGACCCTACCAGTTGTTTGGCCTGACCATTTATACCGAGTGGCGCTCGGACTGGAAATGGGACCGGGTGTTGCCCCACCTCGCGCCGCTGAAAAACCGGCTGGTGCTCGACGTGGGTTGCGGCAATGGCTACCACTGCTGGCGGATGCTCGGCGCGGGGGCGCAACGGGTGATCGGCATCGACCCTTCGGCCAAATTTGTCTGTCAGTTCAGTGTGTTAAAGCACTACCTGGGGAATTTTCCGGTGGATGTGCTGCCGCTGGGCATCGAGCAATTGCCGACAGACATGCAGTGCTTTGACAGCGTATTTTCCATGGGGGTGCTCTACCATCGCCGCTCACCGATGGATCACCTGAAGGAATTAAAGGAGTGTCTGCGACCGGGCGGTCAACTGATACTGGAAACCCTGATTATTCAAGGCGGACCCGGCGAAGTACTGGTGCCCGAGGGCCGCTATGCGAAGATGCGCAATGTGTGGTTTCTGCCGAGCCCGGACACCCTGCTGTCCTGGTTGCGCAAATGCGGCTTCAAAAACCCGCGCATGGTGGACTGCACACGCACCACACCCGGGGAGCAGCGTTCAACGGCATGGATGACCTACGAATCCCTGCCGGATTTTCTCGACCCGGCCGATCAAACCCGCACGGTCGAAGGCCATCCGGGGCCAATCCGCGCGGTGTTTGTCACGGAAAGCTGAAGTCATGACCCACTTGGCCCGCTAGTCGTCCAGTTCGATCACGGGCGAATCCAGATCAAACTCGTCGTGTATCTGCCGACACCAGCGATTGAGTCGCCCGGCGGTCAGCTCCGGCTGCTGGTCCTCATCGATACCCAGGCCGACAAACAGGGGTTGCCCCGGAACCCGGGCCTTCGAAGCATCGAATTCATAGCCCGCCGTGGGCCAGTAGCCCACCACACGATCTGCTGTTTTCACCACCACATCGTGCAGCATCCCCATGGCATCGAGAAAAAAATCCCCGTAGCCAAACTGGTCACCGAGGCCGACAAAAGCGATCGTCTTGCCGGAAAAATCGATGGCTTCCAGATCCGTCCAGAAGTCATCCCAGTCCGACTGAATCTGACCAAAATCCCAGGTGGGAATACCCAGAATCAGTTTGTCATAGGGCAGGAAGTCCAGCTGGGTCACATCGCCGATATCGTGAATATCCACCACCTCTTCGCCCAGACGACCGGCAATCCGGTGAGCAATGGATTCTGTATTCCCCTCGTCGCTGCCAAAGAACAAACCGATTTTCGTCACTGCTTCCTCTAAAAAATCAGACATTATCCGTTGAACCGCCAAAAAACTGCGCGGATTCTCCCAGCTCACGGGAATCGCTGCAACCACCGGCAGGGCTTTTCTGCATCTCGCGGGGGCCCCTCGGGGCAAAGCGATGCCGCAGTTCACCCGAGCGAACTCGCGCCAGTCCCGACTTCACCGCCGCCAGATGGCGACCCAAGGTCCAGCTATAGCCCAACAAAATAATCAACATCAGAATAATGGCCGAAACGACCAATACCGAGAGACTGTGAGCGCGAAGCCGGCTGAGATAATTGTCGAAGTCGCTGCCCCGGCGGGTAATTTGCAGCAGACCACTGATCTGCTCACCGGCATCCACCAGCGGCACAAAATAGGAAAACACCGCCTCTTTACCAACCCGGGCAAATTCGCCCTGACGTTCACCGCGATTGGCAATGCGCACCGCCTGTTCGCTGCCCATGGAGGGCTCCCTGGCACCGCTGGCATACACGGTTTTTCCCCGGCGATCATACACATAAACGCCGTACACCCGGTCGATGGTAAATGCCGATTCCAAAGCCCGTTTGATGGTTTCCTCATAACCCCGCTCGAGCGCGTGGCTCAGGGGCAGACGAATGGCTCGGGCAATGAGTTCGATGTCCTCCTGCATGCGATCGCGGCTGTTGCGCTCCAGCAGATTGATACTGTACCAGCCGGTCAGTCCCATCACCGCCAGAAACGGCAGCAGTACCGTCACGACCAGAGTCAGACTCAAAGGCAGTGGCAGCAACCACAAACTGATTTTTGAAAATTTGAGCTGCATGGTTCGTCACCCAACAGTATTTTAGCGGGTAATTCCCATGCCTCCACACCGATAACCACTGGTGCGCCTGCTATGAATATATCAGGCTTTATGAAGCCACCGCTCGCGAATGGCGAGATTAGCAACCTGAATGGACATCCATCAGAATTCTTCGATGATCAGCACGAAGTCCGGGAGGATCAGTCGGCGCTATGCGTCTCCCCCTCGGGTCGTCGCGTCTGGACGGCGCTGTCTCACACCTGCGGGGCTCGGCTTGAACTTCGAGAGGATTAACTCAAAACGGCTTATGGCCGTTTTGCCCCCTGCGGGGCTGCGCAACCTGCGGTTTCTGGGTCCAACTTCCTGACGGAAGTTGTCGAATCTGGGGAGGCTCTCACCTCCGTCGTGGCTCATAAAAAAACCCCCGCCTTTCAGGCGGGGGTTTTGTTTATGGCGCACTCGGGAGGATTCGAACCTCCGACCGCTCGGTTCGTAGCCGAGTACTCTATCCAGCTGAGCTACGAGTGCGTGAGGCCGCGTAATATATTGAAGTGGCTGTTGGTAGTCAAGTCGAAAAGGGGTTTTGGTTTTGTGGTCAAGGGGTTTGCCGGCTGTTGTGATGACAAAATTGGGGATGTTGTTGGTCGGCCAATCAGGCAATAATGGACCGAAAGGGAGGTGAGCATGCTGCGCATGGCAATTAATGGCTACGGCCGTATCGGCAGGAATATCCTCAGGGCTTTTTATGAAAGGCCCGCGCTCCGTGAGCAGATGAGGATTGTCGCGATCAATGATCAGGGCAACGTGTCAATCAACGCTCATCTGACGCGGTTTGACAGTGTGCATGGTCAATTCCACCTGCCGGTGCAGCACGATGACAATACGCTGTTCATCGGCGAGGACGCGATCGAGGTACTGGCAGAGCAGGATCCGGCCAATTTGCCCTGGCAGGCGTTGCAGGTGGATATTGTACTGGAGTGCACAGGACACTTTACCGACCGGGCGCAGGCCGCGAAGCACTTGCAGGCCGGGGCCAGAAGAGTGCTGATTTCCGCACCGGGCAAAGACATGGACGCCACGGTGGTGTTCGGTATCAATCACGGGCTGTTGTCAGCCGAGCACCGGATCGTGTCAAATGCCTCCTGCACCACCAACTGTTTGGCGCCGGTGGTGCAGCCACTGTCCGCTGCCCTCGGTATTGAAACCGGCTTGATGACGACGATTCATGCCTACACCAATGACCAGCATCTGGTGGATGTCTATCACGAGGATCTGTACCGGGCCCGCTCGGCCACCCTATCCATGATTCCCACCCGCACGGGTGCGGCCAAAGCCATTGGGCTGGTCCTGCCTGAACTGGCGGGAAAGCTGGACGGCATGGCCGTCAGGGTGCCCACCGCCAATGTGTCACTGGTGGACCTGACCTTTACCGCCAGCCGCGCCACCACAGCAGCCGAGATAAACGACATCATGCAGCAGGCCGCCAGTGGTCCCCTGGCCGGGATCCTTGCCTACACGGAGCAGCCCATGGTCTCTGTGGACTTCAACCATTCGGCGTACTCGAGTATTTTCGATAGCTCGCACACCCGGGTTTCCAGCCAGCTGGTCAAAGTCCTCGCCTGGTATGATAACGAGTGGGGATTTTCCAACCGCATGCTGGATACCTGCCTGGTGATGGGCCGACATCTGTAGCACAGGCAGTGTTAAAATAACCGGATAGCAGTCAACTGTCAGACTTTTCCAGCCTGATGGTTTGTCATTGGCGTGTACGATACTGGCCGATACACTCAGAAAGCGAACGCAATAAACGAGTCCCCGCATGACCCATTCATCCATCTCTCCCGACACACTTCCCGCCTGGCAGACGCTCAACGGGCTGGCAGAAAGGGGCAAACAGCTCGACCTGATGTCGCTGTTCCGTCAGGACGCGGATCGGCAGCGGCGTTTCGCCCTGTCGGTGGACGGGCTACTGCTGGACTATTCGAAAAATCTGATCGACGAAGGCATCTTTTCAGCCCTGCTGGCGCTGGCTGAACAATCCGCGCTGGAGCAACAGCGGGACAGCCTGTTCAAGGGTGATACCATCAATGGCTCGGAACAGCGCGCCGCACTTCACACCGCCCTGCGGGGTGAGCGGGAGGACGATTACCGGTGCGGGGAACAGCTGCTGGACGAACAAATTCGTGCCACACTGGACGAGATGGCGGCAATCAGTGCATCCGTCCGCGCTGGCAAGTGGTTGGGCGCGACCGGCAAACCGGTGCGGGATATCGTGCATATCGGTATCGGCGGTTCGGTACTCGGCCCGCAACTGGCCTGTCAGGCATTGCGCCCTTACAGCCACCCCGACCTCCGACTTCACTTTATGGCCAATGTGGACGGCGAGGACATCCTCAACACCCTCAGGCAACTGGATCCGGAAAGAACACTGGTGATTGTCGCCAGCAAGACCTTTACCACCCAGGAAACACTGTTGAACACCCGCACCACCCTGCACTGGCTGGAGCAACAGCTGGGGCAATCGGAGCTGGCCGGCAGCCGTCAGATCATCGCCCTGACCGCCAACCGTCAAAACGCCGAGGCCTTTGGCATCCCGCCGTCACAGATTCTGACCTTTGATGAATGGGTCGGCGGTCGCTACTCGGTGTGGTCCTGCGTGGGACTGACCATCTCGATCAGCCTGGGACATGAACGCTTTAAAGAGCTACTCAGGGGTGCCCGGGCAATGGATCGGCACTTCCGGTCGGCACCCTTTGCCCAAAACATGCCCGTTATTCTGGCCCTGCTGGGTATCTGGTACCGGAATTTTCTCGATGCGTCATCGATCGCCATCATTCCCTACTGCCAGCGTCTTTCACTGCTGCCCAGCTACCTGCAACAGCTCGATATGGAGAGTAACGGCAAGTCGGTCTCACAATCCGGCGCAACCCTTGATTATCAGACCGGCCCCGTCCTCTGGGGACAAACCGGCACCAATGCACAACACACCTTCTTTCAGCTGTTTCACCAGAGCAACCATCTGATACCGCTCGACTTCATCGCCGCGGCCGGGGAACCCCGAAGCATCGATGAACACCACCGCACACTGCTGGCGAATCTACTGGCACAGGCTTCGGCGTTGATGAAGGGCAATCACGACCAACCGGACATACCCGCCCACCGGGTATGTCCCGGCAACAAACCTTCCAATCTGTTACTGCTCGATGACCTCACACCCTATCACCTCGGTCAACTACTCGCGCTTTACGAACATAAGGTGTTTGTCCAGGGAGCTATCTGGAACATCAATTCCTACGATCAGTGGGGCGTCGAACTGGGCAAGGAGATTGCCTCCAGTCTGCTCAGCCAGGGCGATAACAGTGAAGCGCCAGACCCGTCCACCCAGCAGCTGCTGAACCATATCAGTGGTCTTACCGGGTTATTCAGACGTCCCTGAGCTGCGCCACAAAAAATCCGTCAGCCCGGGAGCAAAGGGTTGAACGGTTGGCCGTGCGATCCCTGGAGTGGCGTGGTCAACCGGACACAGCGCGCAGAATCCCCAGCATAAAACAACGGCTGATCAGATAGATCGAATTATTGGCACCCAACTTGAGTCGCGCACTTCGCATGTGCAGCTTGACCGTGGCGGGGGTAATACCCAACAGCGCTGCCACCTCATCGTTGGTCTTGCCCAGTGCCACCCGCAACACCACTTCGGATTCACGCTTGGTCAGCCCATAGAGTGGGTAAACGGCCAGTTTTTTGGCACCATTTCGGTAGGACTCGTTAAATTCCAGCATATCAGTATTTATTTTCATTCTTGTTACTGGGTCAAATCAGAATGTTCAATTAACCGCTGCTTGATCAATCGGGCCAACAGGCAAATCCAGTCGGCACACGACGGAACAAACCGCCCATGGAGCACCTGAAGCGGAGCCCACTTAACGATATTGCAAAAAAACAAGGCCCTTGCGGGCCCTGTTTTTTTATTGCATTGAAACTCAAGCTGTTTTCCTGTCAGTGCTTCTGTACTTCACCAAACAGGAAGCGCGGCTTGAAGATATAGGCAAGCGCCGGCATCAGGAACAGTGCACTCAAGGCAGAGACACACAGCCACAGGCCGATCAACATACCCATCTCAGCCTGGAAGCGCAGCGAAGAGAACAGCCATACCGCCACACTGGCAATCAGGACCAGCGCCGTTACCAGCACGCCCCGTCCCGCACAGTGCAGGGACATGGAGATCGCTTCAATGTGTGACTTGCCAGATTTGTACTCGATCTGGATACGGTCACAGATATACAGCGCGTAGTCCACCCCGAGGCCGATACCCAGCGCGGCAACCGGCACGGTATTGATGTTCATACCAATGTTCTGCCAGGCCATGAAGGCAAAGGTCACCAGGTTGGACAACACCACCGGCACCATGAAGAACATGCCCGCAATACTGGAGCGGTACACGATGATACACATCATCACCAGAATGAAGAGCGCCAGTGCGATCGACTGAATCTGACCGGAGAGAATCACCTCGTTCACCGCTGCAATCACACCGATGATGCCGCCGGCCATGTGAATCTCCAGACCCTCAACCTTCATGTTGTCCCTGAACTCATTGATCCGGGCCACCGCCGTCTGAATGGTCTGGCCCTGACGGTCGGTAAAGAACAGGGTCACAGAGGCATTGGTGGCCTTCACATCGGTAAAACCGAGCAGGTCGCCGGGCTCCGACGCACGTTCGAACATATAGATCAGCTCGGCATTGTTGGTAGTGGTCTCGCCCAATTCAGAATAACGGTAGTTACCTTCGCGTACCGTCTGGTTAACCGAGGGCAGCACATCGGCCAGCGACAGACTGCCACCGATTTCTTCCTGTGCCTCCATGTAGCGCTGGAAGCGCAACATGCTGTCCAGGGAATCCACCTCTTTGATCAGGCCTTCCTGACCGCGGGTTTCATTACCAAACACCACAAACATCCGGTCGGCACCCGGGAACTGACTGTTGATATTGTCAGAATCCGCATTGTAGCGAGCTTCGGGCCACAGGATCGGCGAACCGGGGTTGGCATCACCGACTTTCAGATCCTTCGCATAGAAGCCGCAGACAATGAACAGTACCAGCCCCAAAGTAACCACTACATAGCGCGCCCGGGTTTCCACCAGTTTCACACACATGTTCAGGAACGGCCGAATCAACAGCAGGTCGAGATTCAATGGGTGGGCATAGGATTTGGGTTTTCTGACCCATGACAACAGGATCGGCGTAACAATGATGGAACTCACCGCCACGGTGCCAACCCAGACAACCGCCAGTACCACCAGTTTCTGCAACAGCGGAATCGGGCTGATCGCAACCACCGTTACACAACCGGCATCCGTTGCAATCCCAAGCAAACCGGGTCGCAACAGGTCTTTCAGGGTCAGACGGGCCGCCTCTGTCGAGCAGAGATCATGGCCCTCGGTCATCTTGTCAATTTCTTCGTGGAAGCGGGTAATCATCTGCACCGAGTGCGAGACCGCACGTGCAGTGATCAGCATCGCGACCACCACCACCAGCGGATCAAAGTGAATGCCCAGCAGATGGGCCACACCCAGCGCCCACGTCGCACTGATGGCACCGGACAACAACGGCAACAGGGTGCCGCGCCAGGTCCGGTTGATCAGGAACAGAAGCACCAGGAAGATCAGCGCCGCCACCATGACCAGATTCATGGTTTCAGGCAGGAAGTGGTTCACCCAGCCATACAGAATCGGGTTGCCCACCAGACTGATATCGACGATATCATCATCCAGTTTTTCGACCAGTTCGTAGGCCTGTTTATAGGCGCGGTTGTACTCCAGCAGGTTATCGTAGAAATCCACTGTCACCAGCGTGGCGGTCAAATCCTTTGACACGTAAGGGCCGTACACCAGCGGGCTGCGGAGGATCGCCTCGCGAAGTCTTTCAATTCCCGCCTCGTCTTTCGGCAGGGCTGGCCACATGTAGGGGAAGCTTTCAATCCCCTCCGTGGAGGCGCGCACTTCCTTCAGCTTTTTACCGGCAATCGAATAAATCTGGAATTCATTGATTGCATTGATCTTGTAGAGGCCCTGGGTAAGATCGCGAACCTTCTTCAAAACCGGCATCTGGAAAATATCGCCCTCCTTCGATTGAATCATGAAGGTGATGATATTGGTGCCACCGAACGTGGTTTTGTATTCGTTATGTATCTGGACGTAGGGATGCGTGGTCGGCATCAAATCGTCAAATACCGTTTTAACATCAATATTCTGTGCAAAGTAGGCAAATACAACGGTAAGAACAGCCACCACTGCCAGAACACTTTTTCTGAATTGAATACAGGCAAGTGCAAATTTTTCTAACATGTTATCCTCCACCAACCATCCGTAACTGCCTGGATGGGCGCATCTTTTAATTGTTTATTTGAATCGTCACGCAACTGTGTCAATCACTAATGCAGCAAGGTCCACTGGTTTGTCTCGAGATCCATATAACCTACCGTCTCACCTACGCCGACAAACCCGTCAGAGCCAGTTCCGCGTGAGAGGTAAAATCCTTTTCGACTGCGTTCGCTTCCGTCAGGAAGCGCGTTTTAAACGATGACAGGTCACTGGAGAAGGTTATCCACTTGCCTTTATTGCCAATACCTACCCATTCTTTCAATTGCTCAGACCAGGCGATATCCATAAGGTGCTCGGTCATACCGGAGGTTTTGCTGTCGATATGGGTCCAGGTTTCACCACCATCGAAGGTGCCGACAATCGAACCGGACAGACCAACCGCCACACCCTCCAGCTCATTGCGGAAGTCAATCGCCGCGAAGCTGTTCAGGCTGTCCGTTTCAATGGTTTGCCAGGTCTCGCCGTTGTCGACACTTCTGAAAATCAGGCCATAGGCATCCGGTACTAGCTGATTCGGGTCGTAGGGGGCGTCCGGATCTTCAATCGCTCTTGCCTCGGCGGCGATGATAATGGTGTTTTCATTCAGGCGAGCCACGTCATTGAAGAAGATATCCTGCTCTTCGCGCAGCCGCTGCCAGGTTTTTCCGTAATCCAGGCTCTGGATGATCATGCCCATTTCACCCACTGCCAGTGCTTCGCCACCTTCAACAGTATGCACTTTCAACAGTTTATTGGATATCTCGGATTTCGGACTTTCCACTGAGGTCCAGGTTTTGCCACCATCTTCGGTGATGACCACCACACCCTTGTTGCCCACGGCAACGGCGCGGTTTTCATCCCAGGCGGAAATATCCTGAAAATGAGTCTCCACTGTGGAATTCTGGTTGACCCAGGTTTTTGCCCGGTCAGTGGAAATAAGAATCTTGCCATAGTTACCGGCAGCCATGTACACATCGGGACTGATCCGGGTAACGCCGAAAATATTGTCGCGACGGTCAATTGCCGGGGGAGTCACTTCCTCCACCACCGCCACCGGTTTGACAAACAGGCCTGCCCACAAAAGGGTGCCGACAATAGCCCAGGGTAAAATTGATAAAACGAGTGCAATAAATTTCTGGCCCGCTGTTTTCTCTACCGGCCCGGCGGGCTCAGAGGAATTGGTTCCAGCATGGTCCTGTCCAGCAACATTCATAAAACCCCCAAAAAATTTCAAATGACCAGGAAGGCCACCTTTTACTACCACAGCGTGATGCACACTGCCTATTCTGTTCGATTGTTTTTATTGATTTTTTCAGTACTTAAACTGCAGCAGAGCTGCCAGATAAACGATCAAGTTTGCCTGACAGCCCTGCTCCAGAACGAACCGGTTCGAATTAACGAGCCAGCGCAATCAACGTTTGCAGAGTAACGTCAGTCTCTTCAACACCAGCCGGATTGGCTTTCATGTTGGAAGACCAGTTAGTCGCAAAGTCTGCTTTAAAGTCGATGATGTGACCAACCACCGGCATCAGCGCCTTGTAGCCATCATCACCCACGTCGAGACGGTTCTGGAAGATAAAGCCTTTCCAGAATTCACCGTTTTTATCGTAGGCCTCACCCAGGTAGGGACGGGGGTAATCGACTTCCATATACACCACTTTTTTGCTGTAGGGGTGCTCATCGGGCGGGGTGCCCTCGATAACCCATACTTCACGTGGTTCCCACTGCACCTGGGGCGCGGGGAAGTAGTGAGGTGGAATGTCCATGCCAACAGCGGGGAATTCCTGAATGGTGTTTCTGAAACGCAGATCCACAGTCATCAGCGGTGCGTGAGCAATCGCAAACACATAGCGACGATCGACCAGTGTGACATCTTTGTATTTAGTCGGAACCGCATCCCAGATATCCCAGTCATCGTACAGCTGTACCGTACCACCGATTGGATCCATCCAGGCGTTACCGGACAGACGACGGGCACGACGGACGGACTTCAGGTAAGCCCAAACGTCATCCGGTGTTTTCGCACTCGGGTCGTTGTAGCGTACGGAGAAGATGCCGATGCCTTTGATATCCTGAGGGAAGATGGCAACCAGTACGGTTTTTTGCAGGATATCGCCATCACCTTCTACCAGCGGACCACCGTCGAGACGGCCTTCCATGTAGTAGCGACGAGCCCACCAGCGCTGGATACGCTCCATGCCTTCTTCACCATCCAGGAACACCCAGGAGATGTGACGCAAGTCCATGGTCGCACCGTAGGTCGGTGAACGCAGGTTCCAGATCAGCTTGTCACCGGCGTGGGGATCGTCCATGGAGATTTCTTGCGGGTCAAAGAACATACCGGCTTCCCAGCCAGAAACTTCGCGGGTGGCGGGGTCAAATTTTACTTTGCCCTTGCCATCCTGAGTGGCCTGCATGTACTTCTCGTCCATCTCGATGAATTCCGAATGACGGATATTCATCGCTAGGTTTTTATCGCGGATCATCCACTCGATTTTCTCGGTAATCATGTCGCCGACACGCTTACCTTCGAAATACATGTCCTTGACCTTGTCAAAGTTGGCCGCGTTGATCACGGTGCCCGCTTTCATTACCTGGTCTTCGGTCACGCCCTCGGGCAGTTTTTCCACTTCCATATCGGGTTTGCCGTTGTCCCAGCGACCGGCGGCAGCGGGGCTGCCGTAGAACACGGGGTTAGGCTTGGAACCATCGGCTGTGGGCTGCACATAACCGGGATCCCGGTCAGTGGCGTACAGCGGCAGCGAGGTTTCGTCTTCCGCCGAGGCCATCATGGGCGCAAAGCCCATGGAGGCCACGACCGACGCCGTTAGTAACTTCTTATACATAGTCATACTCCCAGTTTTAAAATAAGTCTTATTTGTGACTATCCGGTTTTGCAATAGTTGCACAAATTTTCGTTATTATCTTTATTAGAACTGCCTGGTCAGCTTGAATACCAGCTGGTTGTCGCGGGCGAACCAGTCCATAAAGGAGGCATCGTTTTCACGCACGCCGAGCAGGTCGTCACCGACGGACTTATCACAGCCTTCCATACCCAAAGCTGCATCGCTATCTGCCTTACCGCAGGTTTTTTTGCGGTCGCCGTCGTTCCACCACAGGTCGGCTTCAACCTTCAGGCGCCAGTCGTTACCCCAGACAAACTCCACCGCCGGGATCACAAAGCCGCCGCCGTTGGTGAGGTCGGTACCGACCACCAGCGAGGGGTTGATGGTATCGCGGGTGTAGTTCAGCAGGGTGAACAGGGTCAGGTAGACGGTGTGCTCGGATTTCTCTTCACCGAAGGAGGCGAATTCGACAATCTCATCGTCCTTCTTGCGGTTGATGATCCAGGTATCAAACAGCTGGACACTGGAAAGTGACGGACGGTGGGTACCGAGAATCTCCTGCCACTTGAACTCCTTGTCGATCCGCAGCATCACGTTCAGGGTATCCTTTTCCTTGATGCCGCCCCAACCGGGCAGATCGGACTGCAACTGGCCGTAGTTGTAGGGCTTGTTCGGAATAAAC
>NZ_CBFHYF010000030.1:0-22286 GCF_965660005.1 Porticoccus sp. | reverse complement strand
GAGCGAGCACCCGCTTCGGCATTGACGGCGGTGCGTGAAAAGCCACCGGTGACGGGAAAGGCACCAGAGAGCGCGCTGGCGATATTGGCGGCCCCCAGTCCGCGCAGCTCTGCATTGGTATTGATGCGCTGCCGGTTCTTGCTGGCAAAAGCCTGGGCAATGGAAACGCTTTCCACGAACCCGATCAGGCTGATCGCCAGCGCCGGCAGCCATAGTTGGGCCATTATCGAGAAATCGATTGCCGGCACCACCAATGCCGGCAATCCCCCCGGCAGACTTCCGACAACCTGGAGATGCATTTCCCAGTCCATCAGGGAGACCAGTGCAGCGCTGCCCAGAACCGTCACGATAGGCATCAGCTTGGCGATCAGCGAAGCTGTATCGCTGGTCATGCCGAAATTGATCAACAGTTTTGCCAGCCAGTGTCCGGCCAGCCACAACAGGAAAAAGGTGACAAAGCCAAATACGGCCGTGAGTGGTTGAATGTGATCGAGGTTGGCCACCAGGCCGACAGCCAGCTCGACACCGGTTTCGCCGTGGCTGCTGATCCCTAGCAATGGCCTCAGCTGGCCGATGATAATCAGCAATGCTGCGCCACTGATGAAACCACTGATCACCGGGTGACTTAAAAATTGTGCCATAGCCCCGAGGCGCATCAGGCCGAAACTAAACAGCATCACGCCCGACATCAGTGCCAGCAGAATGGCACCCGCAATGTATTCGCCGCTGCCCGGCTCGGCAATCGGGGCCAGTGCTGCCCCGGTCATCAGCGAAATCACGGCCACCGGTCCCACTGACATCACCATGGATGAGCCGAACAGGGCATAGGCGAGCAGTGGCAGCAAGCTGGCATAGAGACCAAGTTGTGGTGGCAGACCAGCCAGTGCGGCATAGGCGAGCCCCTGGGGAATGAGCAGCAGGGTAACCACTACAGCTGCTACCAGATCGCTCGATAATAGCTTTGTCTGATAATCCCTCAACCATGAGGGCAGCAGCTTGCGCATCAGAGAGTTCCTATTGCCAATGGGCGGCCAGAGATAGATGGGCGCCTTGTCGTGATCAAAGGATACTAGCCGGGCTGTTGGCGCTGTAGCAGCTCATAAACCGCCATGCCGGCCAGCATGGCAAGGGTAAATACCAGTGCTTTTTGTTCGCCGGCACCCAGCGCCACCAATGCTGGCCCGGGACAAAACCCTGCCAGCCCCCAGCCGATGCCAAAGCCCAGACTGCCCAACACCAACGGTTTGTCGATATCCTGTCGGGTGGGCAATCGTATGACCTCACCCAGTAGTGATACCCGGCGTTTGCCCGCCACATGAAAGGCCACCAGTCCCACCAGCACGGCCCCGCCCATGACCAGCGCCAGCGAAGGATCCCAGGATCCGGCGAGATCGAGAAAACCCAACACTTTTGCTGGATTGGCCATGCCGGACACCAGCAGGCCAATACCAAAAATCAGTCCTGCCAAAAAGGCGGAGAGTAAATGCCTGTTCATTCTACAGCCCTCCCAACAGGTGGCGAACAACGAATACCGTCACAAAGCCGCTCAGCATAAAGGCCGCCGTGGCAATCAGGGAACGGGGTGATAACCGGGAAATACCACAGACACCGTGGCCGCTGGTGCAACCGGCACCAAACCGGGTGCTGACCCCTACCACCAAGCCGGCAACAATCAGTATTGGGTAGCTTGCATCAATTTGAATCGCGGGTCGGGATGAGAGCATCAGCCAGATCAATGGTGCAGCGATCATGCCTGCCACAAAGGCCACCCGCCAGCCGATATCTGCTTTCCTGGGTGTCAGCAATCCGCCGAGAATGCCTGAAATCCCGGCTATGCGGCCATTCAACAGAATAAAGGCAGCAGCGGCCAAACCAATCAGCATGCCGCCCAGTAGTGATGTCCAGGGGGTAAAGGCTTGCCAGTCGATAGTCATGGGTATTTCCCTGTGCTGGTTGAAAAATCGGGCGACGAGGTCAGTCGCCAGCCCTGCAGTAAAGATCGTGCAAAAGTGTCACCAGTGCTAGCGCCTTTTGGTCCGCCATCCGATAAAAGATGCGTTTGCCCTCGCGCCTTGTCGTCACCAGCTTTTCCCGTCGCAGTACGCCCAGTTGTTGAGACAGGCTGGGTTGCCGGATTTTTAGTTGCTCTTCGATTTCACCGACACTTAACTCATGTCGGCTCAGCAGGCACAGCAGGAGGAGCCTGTCTTCATGGGCAACACCTCGCAACAGTGCGCTGGCAGCATTGGCGGCAATACGCATCTGATCGAGATCCACAGGATCAGCATGGGAAGTGTCAGCGGCTGGCTTCGGCATATATCAGTTTATAGAAATACATAATATAAAATTATATATTGTCTGCGGGGGGAGATGTCAAGTTGTCAGACATCTATGAGATTGTCGCGGAGTATCTGGTAGAAAAACGTCCTGGCCTGACGGGGTTGTCAGGCCAGGACGTGATCGGGAAATCAATGAGTATTGATGATTTTGGTTGTACCAAAAGATTTGGCCATGCCAATAGCATTTTCCATGGATTCTACCGAGCTGAACATCGGGCTGGTGCCGATGGTTCTGTGCTTGGGGGTCTGAAGCTCGAAATAATGCTCGTTACCGGCTGACACGTTTCTTTGGTAGTGATTCTCGTAATTGCAGATATGCTGCATCTCCGCAATATCATTTATGGCAGAACCCTTGGAATAATAGGGCTTGCTGGTCAGAATTGTCTCGCCATCCTCCGTCTTCAGTGAAAAGTTGAAGGCACCCTCATTATCTTTATGCAACTCGTATGAACCGGACATTCTCTCTTCCTCTCTCTTGTTGAATGATCTGATGCCTTGGCACCCGATTGTTATAGCGTCTGCCTCAATATTTGTTCGGGCAGGATGAATGGTCCTATCCGCAGAGCTACCCCGCCCAGTGGCTGCTCTGGATCTTCAAATCAGGCCCGATTTGCGCCCGAAAGCATCATGATTTCAAGGTTAAGAACAGCGAGAAAATTATTATATTTAATGGGTTATTTATTCAATATCTACTGAAATATATTTTTATTTCTGATCTTTTTTTCCAGTAAAGATTTTATGCAACCTATTGTTATAAAATAGTTTTTTGTGTTTTTGTTGGATGATTCAGGTAGTGAAAAAAAATCAAATTATTTAACGGTCGATTGTTTTTAGCGGGTTTAAGATAAATCCAATAATACACAATGAAAAAATAATACAGATAAATAATTTTGAATGCGCCAAAGTGTGAATTAAATATTTCAATATGTCACTTATATATTAATAATTTCAGAGAGGCGGGTAGGTGTATCACTCTGGAGAGGGGTGGACCAAAAGGTCAGTGTCTATTAGGTGCCGGAAGGGCTTTCGATGTGCCGACACGCAGTGGGGAAAAGTGAGCTGAACTGCTCCGTGCTCAGACTTTCCAGGTAGGCAATATTGCGCTCGGGAATTTTGTCAGTATCGGGGTAATTGGCGATGGCAGCTGCAAGGCTGTCCTCGCAAAGCAGGTGAAGCATGGGATAGGGGGAGCGGTTAGTGTAATCCCCCCGCGAATGCCCGGCACTGTTGAGAAACCGGTAGTCGGGGTGAAAACTGGCAATCTGATAAGTGCCCCTGAGTCCCAGTCGCTTCAATACACTGTCAGCCCAGATCAAAAATTGCTGGTATTCAAAGAAATCCTCCAGCACCCAGGGGTGGACAATCAGCGATGTTTCAATGGCTGGATCCTGTTTCAGTCTCACAAGCTCCGTTTCAAGATCATCGATCAGCATTTCTTCACTAATGGCTTCTGAAACAAAAAAACGAATGCGATCCTTAACCAGCTCTCGCTTGGCAAAGGGACACAGGTTGAGCCCTACCACGATGCTTTCCAGCCAGTGCCTGACCTGTTCTTTGACCCGATCAGGTGCAGGATGCAAGTTCTTCTGAGGCATACCGTTCAGCTCTTTTTTACAAAGACTGACTTGAGTTGCATGGCGCCTATCCCATCAATTTTACAGTCGATGTTGTGATCGCCTTCTATCAGGCGAATGTTTTTTACCCTGGTGCCAACTTTCACCACGAGTGAAGAGCCCTTGACCTTCAGGTCCTTGATGACGGTCACGGTATCGCCGTCACCTAGGAGGTTGCCGTTGGCATCTTTGACGGCAGGACGTTGTTCCTCGCTTTCCAGCGGGCCGGCTATAAGCCACTCATGGGCACATGCCGGACAGACGTACAGGTTGTCATCTTCATAGGTATATTCGGAGCTGCATTTCGGGCAGTTGGGCAAATTGATCATATCGGTGGTTGTATCCTGTTTTGGGTGAAGCAGTATCAGTGATGTTTCAGCAGGGGGGCTATTTTATACTTTTTCAGGTGCCAAGTGTGGGGCTGCTGTCAGTCTGGGTAACGGTTTCAGGCGATCACCGTCACAGGCATGTCGGCCAGTCGTAGGTAGATTCGGCGGCGGCGGACAATGGGCCACCATCGATAGAGAAAAATCTCCATGGGCCGCCACATCGCCACCCAGCCGCCGACCATTAATCCTTCACTGAGTAATTCCGCAAATCCACTAGAGGGAATATGATTTGCCAGTAGACGGCTCACCCCGACACAGAGGCTCAGAAAGGAAAGGCCGATGACCAGGCTGAGTCTTCCTTCTCGCATTAATTGCCGTAGCTCATGCCGGCAAAATCTGGCCCTCTCATTGAAATAGTTATGAATGGCTCGTTCCAGACGGCCTTTTTCCTGTGCTGAAATGGTGGTGGACAGAGTAATTTCCAGACAAAAGCCACCTTTGGTCGGGTATTCCTGCGCCCAGTCCATGATGAATGCCTCGGCATCGGTATCCAGGTCTCTCCCCAGAAACGGTGACGGATCCAGCGAGTTGAAAAGCTGATGGATATTATCCAACCGCAGACGGATGACATGGGGGGCGCATTTGGACATACAGAAGTTCTTTATCGTGGGTTGCGCCAATGGTTATCGCCAGCAGGTAGTTTGTCAATTGACCGGCGTAGAGGATGTTACAGGGATGTTGCCGATTCAGATGGCTGAGCCTTGTGGCACTCAAAGCGGGACAGCACTGCCTCGACGGTAACCTCCAGAGTTGTCAGCGCCGCTGCCCTGTCCCTGCCCGATGCCGGGGCGCGATACAGGTGCGGCGTCATGGCGAGCAGGTCAGCAATTGATGTCGCATCAGTCAGACGCAGACGGTAGCGAATGGTCTCACTGGATCGCAATCTGAACCCTGCCGGCGGTGGGGATTCGGCCGTGCGTTCCGGCCGGATACGGGGGTAGATAATGTCGCGCAATTCCCTGAGATGTGCGGGCCCGGCATCCACCTGATACAGCATGCCGCCGGGTTTTAGTGCCCGGGCAAATTCCCTGTAGACGGGAAAGCCAAAAATGCAGAGTAGCCCATTCAGCGTGCCGCTCAATACTGGCAAACTAGCATTGGTACCCACGATCCAGCAGGCCCATGGTGTAGCTGTGGTGGCGTCAAAGCCCGGCATAGTGGCGGCCTGTTTTGCCGCAGTGATAACCGCCCATTTTGAAATATCCAGCCCCACCAAGGCGAGAGGGTATTCCCCGGTGCTTATTGCTGTCGCCAGCTGTCGCAGATAGTAACCCTCGCCGCAACCGGCATCGAGGTAGCTTGCGGTGGAGTTGGTGGGGAGTTTTTCGAGAACCGCGTGGTTCACGGCATCTGCTATGGGTTGATAATGACCAGCATTCAGAAAACGCTGGCGTGCTGCCACCATCAGCTTGCTGTCGCCGGGGTCGGCAGACCGTTTTTTCTGAACCGGCAGTAAATGGGTATAGCCCTGTCTGGCGATATCAAAACTGTGGCCATCGGGGCACTGCCATGCCGTGCCGCAGCGCGTCAGTGCCTTGCCATCCAGCGGACAGGCCAGTGATGTAAATGGTAATGCATTAATCGTAATTTCCCCGAGAACCTACCGAAGCACGGCGGTACTTTCCGGTGCGATGGGCGGGCGCAATCACTTCTCGTCCATTACCCTGATCAGCTCGTCGGCGTGCAGGATCAATTGCTCCTGATCCTGCAACAGTGCTTCCAGTAACAGCACGGCATGGCCGGATTCGCTCTGGGCGACCACTGTGAGCTGACCTTTGCGCTGGGACAGGGTGTCGAGTAGTTCCTTGATGAGATTCTTTTGCTGCATGAACCGGTTCAGCCTTGGATTGGCTGCCTGGCTCAGATTGTCTCTCTGACGCTTGGTGAACGAACGGCCACATTGTTCGCAGACAAAATCACCGGTTTTTGAGCCAAACATGTATTCGTCGGAAAAAGAGGGGTGATCGCAGGGCTGGTCACCCCAGCTTTCACGCAGTGCTTTTGCTTCTTCTAATGTCATGGAGACTCCTTGATATATTGATGAATTAAGGTGGTCTTGGCCAGGGAGGATTTGACACAGCCTGAGAAGGCCGTAAGGGTGCCAAACCGGCCGTAAAACAGCAAATTTAAATAAACCACCAAGCGGTGAGCGGTTTGGTCTGGACGGCTCTTTGTCTTTAATGTAATGATTGAATCGTCTTCACAAGATCAGGCCGGGCGCCCATGAACAGAGCTGTTGTGATTCGTCAGACGTACCGGGCCCTCGTTGTACTGCTGGTGATGGTGTTGGTATCGTGCAGTAGCGGTTTGCCCAAGGGTGGGGCCAAGACCAAGTCCCAGTGGAACAGTTTTGAAGAGGCCAAAGCGTCCTACGACAGTATTATTCTCAACGAAACCACCACCGCTGACCTGCAGGCGTTGGGCTTCGACCCCTACAGTGCCCCCAATGTCAGAATTCTCTCCTACCTCGATATCATTCAGAAGTTCAGCCCAAACAGTTCCGTGACAAATGATGAACTGCCTCCCAGTGTGAGAAGCTGTCTCAAGTCCCGCGAGAAATGTCTGGCCTATGAAGCAACACCCAGCGTCAGCAACAGCAAACGGGTGGGCAATGTGGTGCTGGACTTGTTAAAATTCAAACGCGAGCGCATTCGCAACGGCTGGAACTTCAATGCCCTGATCGTGATTGACCACAATACGGTCGTCTACAAGATCTGGAGCGGTGTCCCCCTGATCGATGAGGAGGAAACCCGCCGTAACCCACTGGGGCCTTTACAGGATTCTGTCGGTACGGCAGTTCGCAGCGGTGCTGAATAAGTTGCGGTGCCGCGTCTACCACACTCTACCGGGTGTGATTCTGAGTCCGGTTGAAAATCCATTGTTGGCAGCTGTGTCCAGCACGCTACTGAAGCAACAGTTGCCTTCCCAAGTGATGAGTGCCAATGATTATGACCAACAGAGATCAGCAGGATACTGTGCCAGAAACCGCCACCGGGGTGGATTCACCACAGGAACAGCAAGAGACCAAACCGAAAAACCTCAGTGCACTTGAGATTATTGCCCAGGCGTTCTGTCTGGTGTTTGCCCTGCAAAGAAGGCGTGGTATGAAGAGGGCATCGGACCTGTTGGAGACCAATCCAAAATCCGTGATTCTGGCGGGTATCATGGCGATGGTGATCTTCTTCTCGATCTGTTTTATTGCCTCGCAACTGGTAATCAGGCATCTGGTGCCATAAATAGCCCCCGCAGTATGATGGGCTGGCAGGGTTTACTGCCTGCGAGCTTCAAAACAATCGATCGTTGGACTGATATTGCGCACAATGTCCCTGCCCACATCGGCAGACAGCTTGTTGAAGCCAAAATTTGAGGTTGACGCATCGGTTTCGTTGAGAATTTCTGCTTTACCGGAATTTTCGATTAACTCATACCGGAAATCGATTCTCGTGAAAAGATTGCCGCGGGCGATATTAAGCACTTTAATTTTGAGTAACAGCCCATCTATGCTGGCCTGTTCACTATCCTGAACGATCACCACTTCATCGACGATACCGGCCAGTGCCGAAGCGGTCTCCTTTCTGACCAGCTGGGCAATGCTCTGGCGCGGCTGGTGTTCCTCGTAGGCAAACAAATAAACCTTGTTGGCGCTGGGCAGGGCAAAATCATCACAAAGGCTGGCCGCCCCGTCAGAGGCCGCATGGGCTCGATGTGTCAAAAGGTCATAACTGCTCCCGATAAAAAGTGTCAGGGCAAACAAGAATGCGGTTTTGTATTTCATTAATCGTCTCGGATTTTCTATTCAATGGCATACCTGAAAACGGCAGTTTGTGCTTTCAGTCGGTTGAAAGAATACCCAGCAGTTTCTGGGTGTGATCGACCGTCTCGAAACCCAGATCGGTCAGATAACCGCCATCCTTTTGGGTGATCAGGCCCTTTTGATGCAGGCGCTCAGCTGCCGCCACCAGTTCAGGTGCTGCATCATGCCGGTGAACCTTGATGCCCTCCTGCAGTGAGGGGGTGCTAAACATAACCAGCAGATTCAATTCAGCGAGATGTTCGGGGGAGAAAGGCATGGTTGTACCTCTTATTGTTGTCTTTGACGGGCGTATGGTCGACGGTCCTGAGGCAAGGCAGGGTAACCGCATCAAAAGGAAAAGGTAAGCCTTTTGTGTCGTTCCAGCCATTAAGCCGTTATCAATGTTAACAGGAAATGCTTTATTCCGGCTTGCAGAATAAACGCTTCAGTGTGGTCCGCCTGAGAGACATCCTGAAACGGTTAATATCAGGTTTTTCGGCAGCTTGTCAGGCATGCGTAAGTTTGAGGCCAACAATGCCGGCACAAATCAGGCAGAGGCTCAGTATTCTGGGCAGATCAGCGGAATCGCCGAACAGGACTATCCCCAAAATTGCTGTGCCGACGGCGCCGATACCAACCCATACCGCATAGGCGGTTCCCACCGGCAGTGACCTCATGGCTATGCCTAGCAATACAAAGCTGACAACCAGCGAAACCACCGTCCCCAGGGTCGGCCACAGCCGTGTAAAACCCTCTGTGTATTTCAAGCCAATAGCCCAACCGATTTCAAGAAGACCGGCAACGAACAAAATAAACCAGCTCATTAGATACCTCTCAAGTGGGGCCGCCCCCACTGCTATAATGCCTGTCGGCTCAGCACCGCCACAGAATAATTACCGTCCGGTATGGAATCTTGGGGAGCCGTTCCCGTCAATCCGCGACGTTATTCTGACAGCGGCCTTTTTCTGCGGCCTTTTTCTGCGGCGTATCTGCCGTAGCGCTACAATAAACAGGGTGCCCGCAGTTAACGGCATTACGAAGTAGAGCATGACTGCGCTGAACCCAGGCAAAGCATCGTGGTGAGAGACGGCCATGATCAGGTACAGCGTATAGGCCACGTAGTACCCGAGTAATAAAACCCCTTCCTGTCGGCTGATGACGCCACCGGTAAAAAATATGGGCAGACATGCCAACGCAACCCCGATCATCACCGGTATATCGAAGCCGATCACCGCAGGTGAAATGTCAATGCCGGTAGGTGCCACGATACTGGCAAGTCCGAGCACCCCCATGATGTTGAAGATATTGCTGCCGACGACATTGCCAACAGCAATATCGCGCTCTCCGCGAAGAGCGGCAATTACAGATGTAACGACTTCTGGCAGCGATGTGCCTGCCGCAACTATCGTCAGGCCGACAACCAGTTCGCTGACGCCGAGATACTGGGCAAAGGACACAGCGCTATCGACCAGCCAGCGCGAGCCGAGCACCAATAAAACGAGACCGCCAACGATCAAGCCCAGGTTTTTACCCCAGATGCCTTTCGCAACGCTCTTGGTCCCGAACTCCCGGGCGTACTCGTCTCTCACCTCGATGCTTTCTCTGCGGCTCTGGGAAATCAAGAACCAGACATAAATAACAAGGCCCACCACCAGCATGACACCATCGGTGCGACTGAAGCTCTCATCCAGCGACAGAATCAAAACAATCACAGAGAGGGCTATCATCAAAGGTACATCAAGTCGTACCAGTTGTTGGGCGACTACCAGCGGCACAATCAGTGCTGAGAGGCCAAGAATAAAAAGAACGTTGAAAATATACTGCCAACAACGTTGCCCACGGCAATACTCGCCTGGCCGGAAAGCGCCGATTTAATGCTTGCTGCCAACTCGGGCGAACTGGTGCCAAATGCCACAACAGTCAATCCGACCACCAATGGCGGTATGCCGAGAACAGCCGCCAGACGGGATGCACCTCTTACCAGCGCTTCAGCACCGATGATCAGAAATATCAACCCAGTGATGAACAATAGAATGGTCATGGCGATCTCCGTAAAAGGGGTTGTTACGACGCTTGTAAATTAGCCAGTCGCCGAACGGCATCGTTTGGTTCGGTGCATATTGCTGTCTGCATGACTCAGGAGGGTGTCGGCATCCTCCCCGTCGGCAGGATAGCAGGCAACCCCAATACTACAGCTCGGCATTCTAATCACGCCGAATTCAGGGTCCAGCGGCTCGGCCATCAGCGCGTTAATCTGTGCAACTTTCTCGAAAACAGCATTCACCGTCTGAAGGTCTGTCAGCAGCACAGTGAATTCATCGCCGCCCATCCGGGCCACTGTATCCGTCTCGCGTACGTAGCCTTCCAGCCGTCTTGCAATCGCACAGAGCACACGATCACCCATCGCATGTCCATGGGCATCATTGATAAGCTTGAAGTCATTGATATCCACAAACAGCAAAGCCAGGCTGCTTTGGTGACGGTGGGCAGCACGGAGTGCAGAGTCCAGTCGATCATAGAACAGTGATCGGTTGGTCAGTTCTGTCAGTGGGTCGTGGTGGGCGAGGAAACGCAATTCCGCCTCGGCCTGCCTGAGGGCCGTCACGTCTCGCGCGACACCGATTCTGATACCCTCCTCTTCGGACCAGCGGGCAGACCAAAGGATATGCACAATATCCCCATTCTTGCGGATATATCGGTTGCAGAAATCGACATGGGGCTGGCCATTCATCACCCGGCGAATGGAATCCAGTGTGATCGCCTGGTCGTCAGGATGCATATAGTCGGTCATTGGCGTACCGGTCAGCTCGTCGGCACGGTAACCCAGCAGTGTTTCACAGGCGTCGTTGACAAAGACAATCTGGCTGTTCTCATCAACCACGAAGACCGTGTCCAGCATCAGATTGATCAGTTTGGGATAAAGCGTTTGTAGATCAACAGCCATAGAGCAGGGGGCTCCGGTTTACATAGCCCGATTGTAGCCCGATCTCGCCGGGAGGCGGTAAGAAAGCCTGTGGAAAGTGGAAAGCAGCAGTAAAAGGGGTCCAGTAAAAGGGGTCGGTGACAACTGAGAATCATTTGCAGTTGTCACCGACCCGTTTATTGCTTTATTGGTTGTTGTCACCGACCCCTTTATTAGTTTATTTGGTGTCGTAGAGGCTTTTGTCCACGCTAGCCAGTGCCTGAAAGGCGGGTCTGGCAAAGTAGAATCCCTGGAACAGCTCAATTCCGAGGGATTGCAGAGTGTCCCATTCTTCGCGGGTTTCGATGCCTTCGGCAATCACTTTGGCGGAGAGTTCGTCGCTGACCTGCATCACGCCGCGGACGATGGCCTGGCGCACTCTGTCCTGATCGATATTGCGGATCAGAGCCATGTCGAGTTTGATGATGTCGGTGTGGATTTCGCTGAGCAGGTTCAGACCGGCGTAGCCAGCGCCGAAGCCCTCGATGGCGGTCTTGAAGCCGCGGTTGCGGTAGTATTCAACGATCATGCGGAGGTGGGCCAGATCGTCCACCTTTTCGCCTTCGGTGATTTCGAAGATGATTTGCTCCACCGGGAAGTTGTACAACTCCGCTGCGGCCAGGGTGGTACGCAGGCACAGTTCGGGCTGATAGACGGCATTGGGCATGAAGTTGATGCTTAAAAGGCACGGAACCCCGAGCTCTGAGGCGAGCTTGATGGCCTTGGTGCGGCACACCTGGTCGAAGCGGTAGCGGTTGCTGTCGTTGACATGGCTTAACACCTGGCCTGCAGGTTCGTTGTTGAGTCCGCGCACCAATGTCTCGTGGGCAAAAATCTGTCGGTTGGCGGTGTCCACGATAGGCTGGAAAGCCATGGTGAAGTCAAAGTCCAGTGCTTTGCCGTTGGCGCATTCGCGACAGTTCAGTTCAGGTGGGATTTCTGGTGTGTGCATAGTTACGGCCTCCTGTATCAGCAGCGGCATTACCTGTGCCATTCACGATCGTTGTTATTTTATTGCGCTCCGTTGATTTTGAGAACATCGGCATAGTCTTCGCCGAGACGATGCTGGCAGACCAGCTGTAGCAGGGTTTTGCCCTCGGGGTTGGCAGCATTGAGGTTGCGGCCATCCTCGAGGAAGAATCTTATAAAGGTTTCGAAGTTCTCGATATTCATGCCCCGGTAGGCTTTTTCCAGCACGTGGAAATCGGCATCGACGCCCTCCGGTGGCTCGAAGTCGAGGAAGGTTTTTATCCGCTCGTCATCGAAAAATTCACCGAGGACTTTGCGCTTGTCTTTTTTCAGTGCCATAAAAAATCTGTCAGTTAGTTGTTAAAGAAGGGCGTTGAGTTTTTCCAGCAGCACGTCATTGACCTGCTGCGGGTTGGCCTGACCTTTGGACGCTTTCATGATCTGGCCGACAAAGTAGCCGAGCATTTTGGGGCGCTTGCTGTCGTCCGCGTTGCAGTAGTTATCCACTTGCTGGGGGCTGTTGGCAATGACGTCATCCACCAGTGCTTCGATGGCGCTGCTGTCGGAGACCTGTTTCAGGCCCCGGGCTTCGATGATGCCGTCGGCATCGCCCTGACCACTCCACATGGCATCGAACACTTCCTTGGCCATCTTGCTGGAGATGGTGCCATCCACCAGTCGGGCGACCATGCCTGCCAGCTGGTCGGCGCTGACGGGGCTGTTCTGAATGGCTCTGTCCTCGGCGTTTAGCCGTGCGGACAATTCGCCCATGATCCAGTTGGCGGCCAGTTTCGCATCGCTGCGGGCGGCAGCGGTTTCAAAGAAATGCGCGATGGCCGCATCGCTGCTGAGGCTGTTGGCGTCGTAGCGGGACAGGCCGTACTGCGCCATAAAGCGGTCGCGGCGGGCGTCCGGCAGTTCCGGCAGGGACTGGCGAATCTGATCGATATAGTCATCGTCGAACACAATGGGCAGCAGGTCCGGACAGGGGAAGTAGCGGTAGTCGTTGGCCTCTTCCTTGCTGCGCATGGATCGGGCCTGTTTGGTGTCGCCGTTGTAGAGGCGGGTTTCCTGAATGACTTTGCCGCCGTCCTCGATCAGGTCAATTTGGCGCTCCACTTCCAGGGCAATGGCATCTTCCATGAACTTGAAGGAGTTGAGGTTTTTGGTTTCGGTGCGGGTGCCGAGGGTGTCGCTGCCTTTGGGTCGCACGGAAATGTTGACGTCAAAGCGCATCGAACCCTGGGACATGTTGCCGTCGCAGATGCCCAGTGAAGTGACGATGCTGTGCAGCTTGCGGGCAAAGGCTACCGCCTCCTCGGCATTACGCATGTCCGGCTCGGAGACGATTTCGATCAGCGGTGTGCCGGCGCGGTTCAGATCGATACCGGTCATGCCGTGGCCGTGTATTTCAAAGGAGCCTTCATGCAGGGACTTACCCGCATCCTCTTCCAGATGGGCGTGGTGAATGCGGATGGACTTCCTGCTGCCGTCCGCCAGTTCGATTTCCACGTGGCCGCGACCGACGATGGGCTTTTCCAGCTGGGTGGTCTGGTAAGCCTTGGGCAGGTCCGGGTAGAAATAGTTTTTTCGCTCGAACACTGAGGTGCGGGCGATGTCGGCGTCAATGGCCAAGCCGAACATGATGGCATCGCGAAATGCCTGTTCATTGGGCACCGGTAGGGTACCGGGCATGGCCAGGTCGATGGCGCAGGCCTGGGTGTTGGGTTCGGCACCGAACGCGGTGCTGGCGCCAGAGAAGATTTTCGATTGGGTGGCCAGTTGCACATGGACTTCCAGGCCGATGACGGTTTCCCACTGCATTATGCAAGGCCCTCCGGGGTGTGCTGGTGCCAGTCGGTGGCCCGCTGGAACTGGTATGCGGCATTCAACATCAGGCCCTCATCAAAATAGTTGCCGATAATCTGCAAGCCTACCGGCCTGTTGTCCACAAAACCGCAGGGCAGGGACATGCCGGGCAGGCCTGCCAGATTGGTGGCAATGGTGAAAACATCTTCCAGATACATGGCTACCGGGTCGTTGCCCTTGGCACCAAAGGCAAAAGCGGGCGAGGGCGAGGTGGGTCCCATGATCACATCCACCTTTGCGAAGGCGTCGACAAAATCCTGTTTGATCAGGCGGCGCACCTGCTGTGCCTTGCGGTAATAGGCATCGTAATAACCAGCGGACAGACAGTAGGCCCCCACCAGAATGCGGCGCTTCACTTCGTCGCCAAAACCTTCGCCGCGGGTGCGCATGTACAGGTCGCGCAGGTCTTTCGGGTCTTCGCAACGGTAACCGTAGCGCACCCCGTCGAAACGCGACAGGTTGGCGGAGGCCTCGGCGGGAGCAATCACATAGTAGGCTGGCACCGCCAGATGGGAGTGGGGCAGACTGATCTCCACCAGGATGGCGCCCTGTTTCTCGTATTCGGCCAGCGCCTCGCGCACTGCCTGTTCAGTGCCGGGGTTGAGTCCTTCACCGAAATACTCCTTGGGAATGCCGATTTTCAGGCCGTTCAGCGGTTTGTTCAGGCCGGCTGTATAGTCGGGCACTTCCCGGTCAATGGAGGTGGAGTCCCTGGGGTCGAAACTGGCCATGACGTTGAGCATCAGCGCGCAGTCCTCGGCGCTGCGGGCCATGGGCCCTGCCTGATCGAGACTGGAGGCAAAGGCGATCATGCCCCAGCGCGATACCCGGCCATAGGTGGGCTTCAGACCGGTGACGCCGCACAGTGCGGCGGGTTGGCGAATCGAACCACCGGTATCGGTGGCGGTGGCGCCGGGTGTCAGGCGGGCAGCCAGTGCCGCGGCTGAGCCTCCTGAGGAGCCACCGGGTACAGTATTGACATCCCAGGGGTTTTTGACTGGCCCGTAATAGCTGGTTTCGTTGGAGGAGCCCATCGCGAACTCGTCCATATTGGTCTTGCCCAGAATCACCGCCCCGGCCCGGGCAAAATTCTCGACCACAGTGGCATCGTAGGGCGGCACGAAGTTGTCGAGCATTTTTGAACCGCAACTGGTGCGCACACCATTGGTGCAGAAGATGTCCTTGTGCGCAATCGGCACGCCGCAGAACAGCGGTGCGCTGCCACTGGCGCGCTGTCGATCGGCAGCTTCCGCGCTGGCCAGGGCGGCCTCGCCAGTCACTGTAATAAAGCTGTTGTATTGTGGATCCAGTTGCCGGATGCGGTTCAGCAGGTGGCCGGTGATTTCCACACTGGAAAAGGCCCCGCTGTTCAGGCCGGCAATGATCTCTGCGAGGGTTTTGTTATGCATGGCTTGCGAGCGTCCTCAGTCAATGACTTTGGGAACCAGATAAAGGCCCCCTTCGACGGCGGGGGCGATGGCCTGAAATGCCTCGCGCTGGTTGGTTTCAGTGACCACATCCGGCCGCAGGCGTTGTACTGCGTCGGTGGGGTGGGCCATGGGGGTGACACCCTCGGTGTCAGCGGCCTGCAATTGGTCCACCAGTGCCAGCACATCCGCAATACTGCGGGTGGTTTCTGTGATAGTGGCTTCATTGAGTTCGATGCGCGCCAATTCTGCGAGCTTTTCGATGTCTGCACGTTCGATAGTCATGTTATGATTCTGCGCTGTGAACAGAGACTGTCAGTGCCTGATTTTGGTCTGACAAAATGAGGGGCGTAAGTTATCACATCCGTTGCCGCAGGGGTACTCCGTAAGAGTGTTTCTGGGGTGATTTTGTACGGGGATCAACGACTTAAATCTTGCCCTGGATAGTCGTGATTGGTACAGTCGCAAGATTTAAGCGCCACCAGCCAGCCAGTGCAGGCATTAAGAGTGGCCCATAAGGTAAAAGTAAATGCTAAAAAGATTGCGCGGTATTTTTTCAAATGATCTGTCGATCGATCTGGGTACCGCAAATACGCTGATTTATGTTCGGGAAAAAGGCATCGTTCTGAATGAGCCTTCGGTTGTGGCCATCCGCCATCATCAGGGTCAGAAAATTGTCGAGGCGGTGGGTGTCGAAGCGAAACGCATGTTGGGCCGCACACCGGGCAATATTATAGCGATCCGCCCGATGAAGGACGGGGTGATCGCCGATTTTCAGGTCACCGAAAAAATGCTCCAGCACTTTATCAAGAAAGTGCACTCCCACAGCCTGATTCCGCCGAGCCCCCGGGTGCTCATTTGTGTGCCCTGCATGGCCACCGAAGTGGAAAAACGTGCAATTCGTGAATCTGCCTACAGTGCCGGGGCTCGTGAAGTGTTCCTGATCGAGGAGCCGATGGCGGCAGCGATCGGTGCAGGTATGCCGGTGGATGAAGCGTGCGGTTCCATGGTGGTGGATATTGGTGGTGGTACCACTGAAATTGCCATTCTGTCCCTGAACGGTGTGGTGTTCTCGGATTCCATTCGTATTGGTGGTGACCGGTTTGACGAATCGATCAGCAACTATGTACGCCGCAAATACGGCAGTGTGATAGGTGACAGCACCGCTGAACGCATCAAGATGGATATCGGCAGTGCCTATCCGGCCGGTGAGGTTCGCGAGATCGATGTGCGCGGCCGGAATCTGGCGGAAGGCGTGCCGAAACAGTTTCAGCTCAACAGTGACGAGATTCTCGAAGCCCTGCAGGAGCCGCTTGCTGCGATTGTCCAGGCGGTTAAACGGGTGTTGGAGCAATCGCCCCCGGAACTTGCCTCGGATATTGCCGAAACCGGTATTGTGCTGACCGGTGGTGGTGCGCTGCTCTGCGATCTGGACCGGCTGATCATCCATGAAACCGGACTGCCGGTGATTGTTGCCGAGGATCCCCTGACCTGTGTTGCCCGTGGCGGTGGCAAGGCGCTGGACATGATGGATAAACGCAGTATGGATGTGATGTCATCCTGACAGGGTATTTACTGGCTCAGACCCCAGATCACCAATAACAATAAGGGGTGTTGCAATCAAAAATCTGTTTTCCAAAGGCTCATCACCAGTGCAGCGCTTGCTGTTACTGGTTGCCCTTGGGCTTTTTCTCCTGTTTGTCGACAGTTTCACCCCCTGGCTAAAACCTGCGCAACGATGGCTGGCGGAAGTCACCGTGCCGCTTTACTGGGTGGCGAATATTCCGGCCCGTTTGAGTGAGTATGGGCAGGAAACGGTAGTGGCACGTCGGGAGCTGAAGGAAAACAACGAGCAGTTGCGCACCGAGTTACTGATTTACAAGGCCCGCATGCAGCGGATGGCGGAAGTCACTGCGGAAAATGTGCGCTTGCGCAATCTGTTGAGTGCCACCGAGATGCTGCAGGACAGCGTCGTGGTGACGGAGTTGGTCGGCATTCCGCCAGACCCTACCCGGCATACCATTATTATCGATCGCGGTGAAGATCATGATGTCTATGTGGGCCAGCCGGTGCTCGGTGCCGATGGTTTGATGGGGCAGGTGATTGAGGTTTACCGCAGCAGTAGCAAGGTGTTACTGATCACTGACAGCACCCATGCCCTGCCAGTGCAGGTGTTGCGCAATGGTGTGCGTTCTATTGCCGAAGGGATGAGCGATTACGGCAAGCTGTCACTTCGCTATGTGGCCAACAGTACGGATATAGAAGAGGGCGATCAGTTGGTCAGCTCCGGGCTGGATGGCCGTTTCCCGTCTGGTTACCCGGTGGGTATCGTGACCTCTGTACGGGTGTTGCCGGGTCAGGCTTACCTGGAGGTGACGTTGACCCCTTCGGCAAAAATTGATCGCAGCCGACATCTCCTGTTGGTATTTTCCGCCACTGAGAGATTGGGGGAGGATCAGGGTGGAGCAAGGTAGCCCGTCAGTTTATATCTGGAGTGCGCTTACCGTACTGATTGCAATCCTGTTGCAGATGCTGCCACTCTCCGCCGATGCCGCCCAATGGCGCCCCCAGTTTGTTTTGCTGACCGTCTGTTACTGGTTGTTTCGCCGTTCGCTTCTGCACGGGATTGGTTTTGCCTGGTTGTGCGGTTTGGCGCTGGATCTTGTGGTTGGTGACCTGATTGGTCGGCATGCGATGGTGTTTGCGGTCTGCGCCTGTATTCTGCTGTTGTTGCAGCAACGCATGCGGCATTTCAGGCTGGGGCATCAGGCCGTACTGGTGCTATTGCTGGTGGCCTTGAGCCAGTGCCTGGTTTACGTGCTTACGTCGATGCTCCGTGCCGACTGGCAGGGTGGAGTGCGGCTTGCTCCGGCACTGTCGTCGATGCTGTTCTGGCCGGTGTTGGCGATCCTCCTGGGCCGTTTGCACTGGACTCGCTGGGGCGAGGAAGAGATTTCTCACGACCCATGAATCCTGCTGCTCCGGGTGACCTGTTCTGACCGGTGATTTGACTATGCAATTACAGGCTGATTTCGTACTCGCCTCTGCCTCTCCCCGCCGGGCTGACCTGTTGCGTCAGATTGGTTGCCGGTTTCTTGTCGCGCCGGTCGACGTGGATGAGTCCGTTCTCCCCGGTGAACCCGCGATGACCTATGTGCAACGAATTGCGCTGGAAAAAGCCCGCAGGGGCTGGCTTGTCAGCCCTTTGTCGGGTGTGCCGGTGTTGGGTGCCGACACTGCGGTGGTAGCTGGGTCGGATATTTTTGGTAAACCCGCAGATCGCGAGCAGGCATTATCCATGTTGCATCGCCTGTCGGGTAAGACGCATCAAGTGCTGTCTGCGGTGGCCATGGTGGCGGGTGAGCGGCAATTGTTGCGTTGCTCTGAAACACAGGTCACCTTCAGGCCCCTGTCGGCAGAAGAATGTGAGCGTTATTGGCAGACCGGCGAACCGGTAGACAAAGCCGGCGCCTACGCCATACAGGGACTGGGCGGGGTATTTGTGACAGCGATTCAGGGCAGTTATTCCAGTGTTGTGGGTCTGCCCCTGGCGGAAACCTGCCAGTTGCTCCGGGCTTTTGATGTCGCCTGGTGGAGAGAAACATGAGTACGGAAATTCTGATCAATATCACGCCGATGGAATCGCGGGTAGCACTGGTGGAGAACGGCGTACTGCAGGAAGTCAGTATTGAGCGCACTCTAAGCCGTGGGCCTGTGGGCAATATTTATAAAGGCAAGGTGGTACGGGTGCTTCCCGGTATGCAGGCGGCTTTTGTCGATATTGGGCTCGACAAGGCCGGATTTATTCATGTGGACGATATTCTCCGCCCTCAGGCTCACCCCGGTGCCAGCAGTAGCCCGGATATTCGCCTGTATCTTCGCGAGGGCCAGTCATTGTTGGTGCAGGTGATCAAAAATCCGATCAGCAGTAAAGGCGCCCGTCTCTCGACCCGCCTGACACTCTCTTCAAGATTGCTGGTCCATATGCCCGCTGTGGATCACGGGGGTATTTCACGGCGCATTGGCGAAGAACAGGAGCGGCAGCGATTGCGCTCTGATCTCGATGCCATACTGCTGCAATCCGACAGCACCGGTGGCTATATTATCCGCACTTCGGCGGAGGGTGTTGAGGCATCGGAGCTGAATCGCGAGGTGGCATTTTTACAACAGCTCTGGGTTTCTGTAGAAAAAGCAGCCAAGGGAGTTGTTGCACCGGGGATCGTATATGAAGACCTGCCGCTGTACCTTCGGGCCATACGGGATATGGGGCAACTACAGGTCGAGAAAGTCAGGGTGGATTCCCGTGAAGTGTTCAACAAACTGGTGGCGTTTACCGGGCAGTTCAATTCCGACATGACGTCGATGATTGAGTATTACACGGATGAGCGGCCACTGTTTTATCTGTTTGGTGTCGAGGATGAAATCAGCCGTGCGCTGGACAAAAAGGTCCCACTGAAGTCCGGGGGCTCACTGGTGATCGAGCAGACCGAGGCAATGACCACCGTGGATGTGAATACCGGGGCATTTGTCGGTCACCGCAATCTGGAAGAAACCATTTTCAAGACCAACCTGGAGGCCGCCTACAGCATCGCACGTCAGCTGCGGTTGAGAAATCTGGGCGGTATTATCATTATCGACTTTATTGATATGCAGGATGCAGAGCATCGTCGTCAGGTGATGCGGGCATTGGATAAGGCTTTGTCCCGTGACCGTGCCAAAACCGCCGTGGTCACCGTGTCCGAACTTGGTCTGGTGGAAATGACCCGCAAGCGGATCAGTGCGAGTCTGGGGCATACTCTTTGTGTGGCCTGTCCGGTCTGCGATGGCAGGGGCACACTGCGGTCGGTGGAAACCGTCTGTTATGATCTCTTGCGGGAAATTCTTCGCGAGGCCCGTACCTTTGAATGCCAGTCATTCCTGGTGCTGGCGGCGTCAGTGGTAATAGATCGGTTGCTGGATGAAGAGTCAAATTATGTGGCGGGTCTGGAGAAATATATTGGCCGATCCATACAGTTTCAGGTAGAGACAATGTACAACCAGGAACAATATGACATCATTCCCGTTTAGCAAGCTGTGTCGGGATGAGTCGGATGGCGTGCCGGATTTTTATTTAGGGGTGGCTCGCGTATTATGGCTGTCGGAGCCCTGCTGCCGATTGTTAAACGTGCCATGAGTGCAATGTATCACGCGGCACTGTTGTGCTCCGCTGTTAGTCCATCGAGTTGAATCGTTAACGTGCCCAGTCATCGAATGAGCGCCCTTGTCAGGAGCGGGTTTTGAAAGCAACGCGAGTGCTGAAATCGATTGCCAGGCGGTTGTTGCTGGCAGCAGCCCTGACGGTGATCTCGATCGCATTACTGGTATCCCTCGGACGCGAGGCCATTGTCAACCTCGATAACTATCGTACCCAAATCAATTTCTTTGTCTCTGAACAACTCGCCATGCAGGTTGAAACCGGGCAATTACTGGGTGACTGGCAGCGGCTTAAGCCCCGTATCACCGCACTTGACCTGAAGCTGTTTGGCGATGGGGGCCAACAGCCGGCCGTATCCGTCGACCGGATTACCCTGGAAGTGGATATTCTCAAAACGCTTTTTGCCCGCCAGCTGGTGTTGAGTGAGCTGTGGATTGGTGACGTGGCACTGACGCTGACTGAAGATGCCGAGGGGCACTGGCGGGTTGCGGGTTTGCCCCGGCAAGATCGACAGACGGCGGATAGTACGGCGCTGCTGGATATGCTGCTCGACAGCAATATCGCCGGTGTTGGCAAGGTGGCGGCCAATCTGCTGTTTTACTCTGGTACCGAGGCTGGAGTCGAGGCGCGGGATATCCTGCTGGAGAACCAGGGCAGTTTTCATCGCCTGCTGGCCGGTTTGAGTCTGGCAGGGCACACTCCGGTTGCCGAGCTGATTGTCGAGGCTCGGGGTGACCACCGGGACATGGGCGATCTCAGTGTCGCCGCTTACCTGAAAATCAATCGTATCGACTTCAGTGGTTCCCTCAGCGCTCTGGCCAAGGGATGGTTCCCGGAGGCGGTAGATCGAGTTGGCGATATAAGAACAGATATCGAGGGCGATATCTGGATCGATATGCGGGGAGGTGGCCCGGCGATGCTGAAAGGCCGACTTTCCGCTGCTGAAATACCCCTGAACTGGGTGGAGGATGTCGAGCCACTGACCCGTTTCAGTACCGACCTGACCGGTTGGTTCAAACCCGGTGAAAACTGGGGGTTGCGTCTGCAAAATCTGGATTTCGATTGGGGGACTCTCTCGATTGAGCCATTGACGATCAATTATCTGCAAAAGGTGGGTGCCAGTTGGGGTGAAGGATCGGTGGCGGTAAGCCAGATCAATTTATCTCTGGTAGACGACATTCTCGCAAAAACCGGTCTGGCACCCGCCTCTGTGCTTGAGGCGCTCGGTGAATTACAGCCTGCCGGTTCACTGCGCAATGCACATCTGGACCTGTTGCTCAATGATCGGCAGACAAAAGTTAACCTGCGTGCCAACCTCAGCGATCTCGCCATTTCCTCCTGGCGGGGCGCACCGGCCAGTCGTCAGATTAATGGGTATATTGAAGCCACCAACCACAGCGGCTTGCTTGAGCTGGACAGCCAGAACGGCTTCGCCATTCATTACCCGCAAGTTTTTGACGATTACATGGAACACAGCAGCTTTCGGGGGCAGGTGCGCTGGCGCTGGGATGCGGACAACCGGGCCCTGAAAATTGCCAGTGGCACGTTGGCGATGGGTGGCGAGGAGGGCATTGGCAGGGCTCACCTGTACCTCGATATCCCCATCGGCAAGCCAGAGTCAGAACCGGAGATGTATCTGCTGCTGGGGATTCGGGACAGCCACACCCGCTATCTGCCCCGCTATCTGCCGGACAATCTCGATCCGGGGTTGCTGGCGTGGCTTGAAGAATC
>NZ_CBFHYF010000029.1:18793-22420 GCF_965660005.1 Porticoccus sp. | reverse complement strand
TGACTCGAACCAGTCCAGTCTGACGCTGACGGTGTTTGGTGCCAACGATGCGCCGGTAGCGGTGGCGGACACGAACTGGACGGTAGAGGACGTGGGTTCGGCGGTGACGGGCAATGTGCTGAGCACCACGGATCACTCTACGGATGCGCCGGATGACGGTACTTACGGCGATGTGGCCGACACTGATGTGGACAATGCCAGCTTGACGATTGTATCAGTGGATGGTGATGCGGCTAACGTGGGCGCCGATGTTTACGGGGATTACGGTGTTCTGTCACTGGGCAGTGATGGTGCTTACAGCTACAACCTGTACAGCGTGTCTGACCTGGTTGGTCTGGACGAAGTAGCTGATGCGGCCTTGATTGCCCAGATTGAAGCGGGTATTGCGGCGGTTCAGGGTCTGAACGACTACGTGGATGCAACGGACACGTTGCAGGACAACTTCAACTACATTGCTAATGACGGCACAGTTGACTCGAACCAGTCCAGTCTGACGCTGACGGTGTTTGGTGCCAACGATGCGCCGGTAGCGGTGGCGGACACGAACTTTGTGGATGAAGGCATTGATGCTGTAGATGCACCAGTTATCTCTGGTAACGTCATCCTGGGTGGTGACAATGGTATGGATGGACCCGATACAGCAAACGGTGCTGAGGCTTATGCAGATGTCGCAGACATAGATGTGGATACAGGCGATACCATCAGCGTGGTCAAAATCAATGGCGCAGATGTCTCGTCCGGTACAACTTCTGCCAATGGCACGCAGATTATTGGTATCTATGGAACCCTGACAATTGGTGCTGATGGTTCTTATGCCTATGATTTAGATGATAATAACCCGCTCCTGGAAGCCCTTAATGTCGGCGATGAAGTGCAGGAAGTATTTAACTATACGGTTGCCGATTCGAAGGGTGTTGAGTCATCGAGCACTCTCACAATTACAGTGAACGGGATGAACGAGGCTGCCGAGTATACTGTGACGAAAGATGTGTGGATGCCTCTGGATCCTCTCCAGACCAACCCTGAGTATGAAAACGGCTATCCGCTGAACATTAATATCAGCGATGTGGATTCTGACTTTTCGATACAGTTTACGCAGTTGATCACGGCTACAACCCCGATTGATGAGGTTCAGGAAACCATAGGTACTCTGGTGTATTCTACAGACGGTACTACTTGGACTGAGGTTGCTCCAGATCAGGTTTTCTATGTTGCTGTTGGCGAGCAGTTGCCGGAGTTCCGTTTTCAACCTAACGAATCTCTGGATATTTCCCTGATAGAGGATCAACTTGACGATCTGATTCTCTACGAAATCACAATCGATACCAATGGCGATGGACTTGCCAATGGTGACGATGCTGACCCCATCGAAGCATCCTTGGCTATTCATCTGGTGCCTGCATCTGAGCTTCCTGGCCAGGACGCCCAGATTGGTGATGGCAGCTCACCATTGACCAGTGGTAATGAGCAGGAGCAAACATTGCTTCTGGGCGCAAATCTGGTCAGTGGTATTACCGCTGATGCCAGCGATGGCACTATTGATAACAGCTTTGTCAACCTGTTTACCGATTTCCAGAGCAAACCCTCTTCTGGAGGCATTCCTATTCCCGACGCTAACCGGGCTGACGAAGAGCTCGAGGCAACGGTTGCGGCATCAGTGTTTATCAACGGGCTGAAGTTTGTTGTTATTGCTGAAAACGATGGTCAAACCCAGTGGGGATACGACGATGAAACTGGTTTGATGACCGCATCGGTCAATTATCAGAATATTTATCTAAATGGTAATGATACCGAGCAATCGCTGGCTGAGTATTTGCTGGCCAATCCTCCTCTAGTCGGAGACGAATGGACGGTCGTTTATGCTGATTCCGGTCCTGGTAATGAGCAAGCACGTTTTGTCCGGTTTGAGTTCAGCTTTGATAGTGCGGGTAATCCGGCGATTACCGTTGCGGGAAGTGATAATGAGAACCTGATCTTCGGCGGGGAGGGTAATGATTCCCTGACAGGCGGGATCACCGATGATGTAATCTTTGGTCGGGAAGGTGATGACATTATTAATGGTGTTGCCGGAAACAATACCCTGGTTGGTGGCAGTGGTGACGACACCATTACCGGTGGTGACGGCAATGATCTGATCTTCGGCGGTGATGGTGATGACACCATTGTTGCTGGTGCTGGCGATGATCTGATTGAGGGTGGCCTTGATGGCGACGCAATTGATGGCGGCATTGGTAACGATACAGTCAGTTACGCAAACTCATCAAGTGCGGTCAATGTCAACCTTGCGGCTGGAACAGCTACAGGTGGTAGTGGTGCTGACACGCTGATCAATATTGAAAATGTGACTGGTTCCGATTTTGATGATGTGATTACTGGTGACGCCAATGCCAATATCCTTGTTGGTGGTGCGGGTAATGATATCCTCACAGGCGGAGAGGGCTCAGATGTGTTCAAATGGTTGTCCGGTGATGCCGGTGTTGGTGCTACCGACACCATCACGGACTTCAACCAGTCGAGTGGTAGTTACGATGTCTCCGAGGGTGACGTTATCGACCTGTCCGAGTTACTGGTGGGTCTGGATACCTCAGGAATGACCCTGGCAGAGGCCCTTGATGACTATCTCACGATTACCTCCGATGGTACTGACACAACGATTAATGTCGATGTGGATGGCTCCCAAGCTGGTTCGGTTACACAGACGATTACGTTGGAAGGTGTTGACTTGACCACCGGTGGTGAGTTTTCTTCCGCGGATGTGATTGAAAGTCTTGTCAGCACCAATAGTCTGGTTGCTGAACAATAGTGATCCGGCGAAACTGAAAATCCCCGGCAATTAGCTGGGGATTTTTTTGACCATGATTTTGTTCGACGCATTTAAGAGTAGGTAATTTCTTTTACTCCAGCTCCCTTGCCATCCTTTCGTTAAGATCGCGCCAGAGATTGAGCTGATCTGATTTCCCTGCCTTGAGCTGTTCATTGCGTGTTCTCGCCAGCCATAGATTGTCAGCGTTAAAACTGTAAATTGGTCGCAGGTCACTGCGTTCACTGGCCGGCTTAATCCGTTTGTTGATGTTATCAAGAATCAGGGGCACAGAAGATGGTGTGGGATAGTAAGCCAGCACCATATGTGCCTGGTTGAGCAGCTCAGCCTTGACATAGGTAATGCGCAATTTTGAAACATCCATGCCCATATCCTTGAGCGTGAAATACTTGGCGATGGAGAAATCCTCGCAGTCACCAGCGTCTCTGGCAAGAAATTCAATGGGTGTCGCCCAGTAATCATTTTTTTTCCACAGGTCAATGTCATTGACAAAGCGGGCGCCATTAAAAAAATCATTGACTGCCTTGAGTTGCGCCATATCGTCTTTATCGCGATATTCGTGAGCCATGTGCTGCCAATATTCAATGCGTGACTGAGCGGAAGCCTCATATTTGTTATGGATCTTGGCGAGCATTTTGTCGCTGATGCCGGAGTGGTCGGCGATGCCTGAAAACACGACGAAAAATAAAGCAACCAGCAGCCCGAGGCGGCTAAAAAAAATTGCTTGTAGAGTAGGTGAAGGCTTCAATTTCTTCCCATTTTTTGCGACGGTATCGGCCTATTTATAGTGACTTTGATCTTATCAT
>NZ_CBFHYF010000029.1:0-18783 GCF_965660005.1 Porticoccus sp. | reverse complement strand
GCGATGCGTCACAGCGTGACCCAGTGCTCAATTGGCAAGTGAGCCAGTTTGGATTAGACTCGGTCAATTGAATCTATAAGGAAAATTGCGTGACACTGTTCCGTCAGCTGATTATCGCTATTGTTTTATTATTTGTCTGCCTCTATGCAGGCAATACGCTAGTCAGTCTATACAACAATCAACAATTGGTTGCCGAACAAATGCATGTCCACGCACAGGACACTGCCACTTCGCTCGCCCTTTCCATGACCCAGGCAGCTCATGACAAAGACATTGCCACCATGGATACCATGTTTAATGCGGTATCGGACAGCGGTTATTTCCAGCGAATTTATTTTTCCGATCTCGATGGAAACATCCTGATAGACAGGGAGTTTCCGGTTTCTCTACAAGATGTGCCAGGCTGGTTTGTGTCATTTATCGATTTGCCGAGTAATAAGGGGCTGGCAGAGGTAACCTCCGGCTGGATGCAATTGGGAGAAGTCGTAGTCGTCAGTCATCCCGGACAGGCTTATTTGAAGCTCTGGCGAGTCACAGCGACGCAGTTGGTCTGGTTCGCGGGAATTACATTAGCGGTTTGTTTATTGGCGTATCTTGCTCTTAAATGGTTGCTGGTGCCGCTTGCACGGGTTGAGCAGCAAGCGAATGATATTTTTCACAAGAAGTTTGTTGTCCAGGAATCCGTACCGAAAACCCGCGAACTCGGCCGAGTGGTTCAGGCCATGAACCGGATGGCTCTCCACCTCAAGTCGGTTTTTGAAGATCAGCTTTCGCTCATTGACCGCTTGCAAAAACAGTCATTTCAGGATGCGGCCACTGGCCTGTCCAATCGGAGTGATTTTGACAATCGTTTGCAAAGCTATGTCGGTGATCAGGAAGGCGGTATACATACCGGTGCTCTGGCTATTTTGGCACTGCATGACATTGCATGCGTCAACGAATATGCCGGTAGGGGAGAGGGGAATGCAATCCTCAAGTCTGTTGGGCAGCGTATGCAAAGCGCGGTAGTCGATCATCCAAGGGCAATTGTTGCCAGGCGGCAAGGGCCGGAGTTTTCGCTGTTTATTCCTGATATTACCCCAGGAGAGGGGGATGCCTTAGCAGAAAAAATATTTGCAGCCGTTCAGGATATCACTTGGCTGCACAACGAGAAGTGTCCACTATCTTTGCACATGGGTTTTACCTTTCACACGCATATTACCAGTGGATCTGAAATGCTGGGTGAAGCTGATATTGCACTGCGACAGGCAAAACTTGGTGGCACCAGTCGCTGGATTAAATTTGCGGATGTAAAAAATGGGGATATTCCCGTATTGGGTAAGCCTCTTAATGAGTGGGAAATTTTCCTCAATCAGGCCATTCAAAACCGGGTTGTGGCGCTTCACTATCAGCCTATTGTCAGTATTACGGAAAAAGCACTGTTGGCGCAGGAAGTATATGTGCGGTTTCTCAACGGCAAAGATTTACTGGCTGCCGCTGTGGTGATTCCCATTGCTGAAAGGCTGGGATTGATGCCTGGCCTTGATCGACTGATTCTGGAGTCGCTGCCATCGGCGGAGCGGGAGAAGGAAGCGGCTGCCAAGCTGTGTGTCAATCTATCGATAGTATCAATCAAGACCCCCGGCTTTCTGAGGTGGCTTGATACATTTCTGGCTTCTCAGCGGCGATTGGCGAGCAAGTTGGTGTTTGAGGTCCCGGAATATGCGATGAAAGGAAACGATGCGGCCCTCAGGGCCTTTAGCCAGCTATTGCAAAAGTACGACACATCGCTCGGCATCGATCACTTCGGTCTTGAGTCTGCGGCTTTTGGTTACCTGAGCAGCCTGCCCTTGAATCACCTCAAGGTTCACCGAAGTTTTCTTCACCAACTGGACACTAATCCCGACAACCAGTTTTATATCAAATCGCTTGCGGGGCTCGCGCACAACAGTGGTTTGCAACTCTGGGTTGAAGGTGTCGAGAATGAACAGGAATGGAATCAGCTCGCTGAGTTGGATGCTGATGCAGCGCAGGGTTATTTTTTGGGCCAGCCTGCGTTGAAAACTGTTGGTTAGTCCTGTTCTGCGTATAATTAAACTCTTTTTCTGTTGATCCCCTTTTTTGCTCCAAGCGGAGTTTTATTTGATGTCTGTTCGCACACGTATTGCTCCATCACCCACCGGTGACCCCCATGTTGGCACCGCGTATGTCGCCCTTTTTAATCTCTGTTTCGCTCGCAGCCACGGCGGAGAATTTATCCTCCGCATTGAAGATACAGACCAGGTTCGTAGCACCCCTGAATCCGAGAAAATGATTCTGGATTCCCTGCGTTGGCTGGGCCTCGACTGGTCTGAAGGTCCGGATATTGGTGGGCCTTATGGCCCCTATCGTCAGAGTGAGCGCAAGGATATCTACTGGCAGCATGTCATGGAGCTAGTCCAAAAGGGCCATGCATTTTATTGCTTCGCGACACCTGAAGAACTGGATGAGATGCGCCATGATCAGGTGGCTAGAGGAGAATCCCCAAAATATGATGGCCGTGGTTTGGCGCTGTCTGCTGAAGAGGTCAAAAAACGGCTCGCGGCTGGGGAACCTCATGTTATTCGCATGAAAATCCCGAATGAAGGCAGTTGTGTTTTTCAGGACTTGCTGCGTGGTCAGATCGAGATCCCCTGGCAGCAGGTTGATATGCAGGTATTACTCAAAGCTGACGGCTTGCCCACTTATCACCTTGCCAATGTGGTCGACGATCATCTGATGAAAATCACCCATGTCATTCGTGGCGAGGAATGGATCAATTCGGCACCGAAACACTTTCTGCTGTATCAGTATTTCGGTTGGGAGATCCCTGAGCTCTGTCATATGCCATTGCTGAGAAATCCCGATAAGAGCAAACTCAGCAAGCGAAAAAATCCCACCAGCATCAACTATTACCGGGATATGGGTTACATGCCCGAAGCTGTGGTCAATTATCTCGGGCGTATGGGCTGGTCCATGCCGGACGAGAGTGAAAAGTTCAGCCTGCAGGAGATGCTTGATCAGTTTGACCTGAGTACGGTGCACCTGGGTGGGCCGGTTTTCGACACTGAAAAGCTGGATTGGCTGAATGGCCGATGGATCCGTGAAAATCTGGATGAGCAGGCATTTGCCAATCGTATTGCAGAGTGGGCGATAAATCGTGACAACCTCTCCAAGATGATTCCTCTAATCAAGGAGCGGGTAGAAAAGTTTTCCGATATTGCGCCGTTACTCGGGTTTATGTTTTCGGGCATTCCGAAACTCGAGGCTTCTCACTTCGAGCATAAAAAGCTGGACAATGAAACAGTGCGCAGAATTTTGCAATACAGTTCCTGGCGGCTTGATGCGTTGCGTCACTGGAGCAGGGAGGGTTTGTATGAGGAGCTCAATCAAATTGCTGGAGAGATGGGTTTAAAGTTAAAAGATTTCCTGTCACCGTTGTTTGTTGCCGTCGCAGGTTCTGCTTCGGCTCCACCATTGTTTGATGCTATGGCCATACTAGGGCCCGATATGGTCAGAGCACGCGTCAGGCACGCTCTGGAGATATCTGGCGGTGTATCCAAAAAGCAGCTCAAGGCCTGGGAAAAAGAGTACCATGGCTTATCCACAATTCGTGCTGAACATCCGGAAGAACAAGCTTGACACTCCAGAGGGCTGTGCCTAAAATTGCGCCCTCTTTAAAGGGGCTATAGCTCAGCTGGGAGAGCGCAACACTGGCAGTGTTGAGGTCAGCGGTTCGATCCCGCTTAGCTCCACCAAAAAACCGTTGTAAATCAACGTCATAAAAGGCCTTCTTCCGAGCGGGCCTTTTTCGTTTCCCAATTTAAGTCCATGTGTTAAGCATAAAAGATGACTCCTTTCTGTTCGAATATTGTATCCACGTAAGCGGGCATAGAGGTGAGGAAAAGCTGGGCATTGGGCACTTTTTTATGCGAATTGGTAAGTTGTTTTTTGTTCGTATATCGGAGTGTTGTCAAATCCAATGCACGGTTTATACTCAGCCCATGCTTGTTGTCTATCCAGTCGGCTTAAGAATTGCCAAAAAATAATAGGTTCCTAGCAGTAGGGAAGAGATAACGGGGTCCTGTCATTTTGGATAATGGGGAAATTCGCTCAGTTCTGAAAAGAATCAGAAATACCTCAATCTGTATTTCAGTATCAAGTGGTTTGAAAGGACGCCGAACATTGGATTCGGCGAAGTGCGTATGCGTCATGTATAAATATTTAAGCGCTTTAAAAATCTGGTACTTCACTTCGAAAAAAGGAGGGAATGATGAGCAATAATGTACCAAATGTGATTTTCAAAAATCGTGTCCGTGGTGAAAGTGTTGGCGGGAGAAACCCGTTTCGCTGGGTGGATATTTCAACAGAAGAAATATTCTCGGGTAAAAGTGTCGTTATATTTTCACTGCCGGCTGCATTTACTGAGACGCGCTCTACTGCGCATTTGCCTGGTTATGATGCCAAGTATGATGAGCTGAAGTCACTGGGTATTGATGAAGTCTACTGTTTGAGCATGAGTGCTCCCTTTACCATGCTCCAATGGGCGAAAAATTTAGGCATTAATAATGTAAAAATGTTACCTGATGCACAGGGAGATTTTACTCGCTTGATGGGAATGTTGGTTAAAAAGAAACCTGGTGAAGTCTCATGGCGTTATTCTGCCTATGTGGTTGATGGGGAAATAAAGAAATTATTTACTGAAGCTGGGATGATGGATGATTGCCCAGATGATCCATTTGAGTGCAGTGATGTTGACACAATGATTTCTTATCTAAAGAAATAGAATGTCATTTATTGGAATGTTTGTCGAAAAGGTTTCAGGCGAATGGCCTGACATGACAAGTTTAGTCGACGCCGCAGGATGAATACCTTCCGATAACTCGGAAGTGGCGGAAGGCAAAAGATTATAAAGTGAAAGCAATAAAGCTTTTTAAAAGATGGGATTCAAGGTAAGCAGGTTGTAGAAGAACTGGTACATCCCTTCTGGGCGATGTCACGTAGCCGACACAACACCATGAGTTTGGCCGTGGATGAATGCCATTTATAAACCCCATGACGAAGTTTTAACATTTGCTCCGGCTCGTCGAGGGCGGCAACTAAACAGAACCTTGACCTTGGCTAGGGGAATCAATCTTTCGGGTTTTCCAACGGAGTAGCGCATAGCCGAGCACGGCGCAGCTCAGGGATACAAAAAAGGCTATGCCATAAATCAGGCCCGTTGTCTTGTAAACGGGCCCATACATAAAAAACTCCACCGCCATATAGCAGCATATCTCGAGTAACATTCCCCATACATATTGTGGTGATGCTGTACCGTAGATATAGTCGGCGAGAAGTGATGGAACTGACAGTACGGCGATAACTGACGAGACATTCTCTGCATAGATGGCTGCCCATGTGGCAGGGCCGATTGTTCACAAATAAACAGGTGGATGCTATTGGACGTTAGTCGTGCCCATCGATAGGTGTAAAAAACCGCCCAAGGGGCGGTTTGATCGGCAGGTTTACATATCGACTGCTTCCATACTGACCTCTGTTGCGTCCAATTTCCATACGCCGTTGGTCAGAATCAGGTGGTCGACTTCTTTTTCAATAATCCCTTTGGTATTGAATACATCACTGGCTCTGGTCCAGGCATTTACCTTCGCGGTTTCTCCATCAATTTCCACCGATGTTATGCCGTACTCATGCAGAATCACAGAGGCCATATCCACGATATTTTTCCAGTCGGCCGCATACTCTTTTTTGGTCCGACCATCGATCATTCTTGGTGTCAAAAGGTCATATGCCTGCTCATATTTACGGGCTTTTAATGCGGCGTAGTAGCTGTTTACGACACCTTCAGGGGTATTTTCGTCGGCATATGTAGTTGTCGTGAATAAAAGTGATAGCACTATGCCAATGGGGAGAAGTAACTTACTTACTTGTTTAATGCTCATTTTTAGCCTCCGGATGTCACTTTACAATCAGACTCGATCTTTCAGATCAAGTTCAGACCAGCTTTTATTGGATGTTACTACAGAATAATGGATTTTGCTGCTGGCGTATGAGTCCGCGAATTGGATCGTAAATATAGAATCACTGCAGTAGAGTAAGGTAATTTGGCTAGTAAAGAACCAAGAAAACCACTCAGAGAGTGGTTTTCTTGGACTCAGAGCATTTTGGCAAATCGAATCAGCCGGGGTAGTCGCGTTTCGGGGAGCCTGTGTAGAGCTGCCTTGGACGGCCAATACGGTAAGGGTTGCTGAGCATCTCATTCCAGTGAGATATCCAGCCAACAGTACGACCGGTCGCGAAAATAACCGTAAACATTTCAGTCGGAATGCCAATGGCTTTCATGATAATTCCGGAGTAGAAATCTACATTGGGGTAGAGTTTTTTCTCGACAAAATATTCGTCTTCCAGTGCAATTTGTTCCAGACGCTTGGCGATTTTCAATAATGGATCGTTTTCAATGCCGAGCTCAGTCAGTACTGCGTCACAGGCATCTTTCATGACTTTGGCCCGGGGATCAAAGTTTTTGTAGACCCGGTGACCGAAGCCCATCAGTCGGAAGGGGTCATCCTTGTCCTTGGCGCGAAGTACAAACTTGTCGATATACTTTTCATCACCGATTTGTTCGAGCATTTCCAGAACAGCCTGATTGGCGCCACCGTGCGCAGGGCCCCATAGTGCTGCAATACCTGCGGCTATACAGGAAAAGGGATTGGCGCCGGAAGACCCGGCGAGGCGGACGGTCGAGGTGGAGGCGTTCTGTTCATGGTCGGCATGTAGCAGGAACAATAAGTCCATTGCCTTCGCAACAACGGGGTTAATATTGCTTTCTTCACATGGGGTGCCAAACATCATGTGAAGAAAGTTCTCTGCATAACCCCGCCTGTTGTCGGGGTACATATAAGGCTGACCAATAAAATGTTTGTGACACATGGCTGCAAGGGTTGGCATTTTCGCAATCAACCGATGCGCGGTGATCATGCGATGTTCGGGATCATTAATGTCCATGGAATCGTGATAAAACGATGACATACCACCCACCGAACCGCAGAGCATGGCCATCGGGTGTGCATCGTAACGGAAGCCGGACATGAATTGCTCGATAGAGCGATTTACCATGGTATGCATGCTGATAATCTGCTCAAATTCCTTTTTTTCTGCGGGAGAAGGGAGCTCGCCATTCAGCAATAAATAACAGGTTTCAAGATAATCGGATTTTTGTGCAAGTTGCTCTATAGGATAGCCGCGATGGAGCAACACACCCTTATCGCCGTCAATAAAAGTAATTTTTGATTCACAGGCGGCGGTGGCACCAAAGCCGGGATCAAACGTAAAACAACCTGTTTCAGGCACCTTGGAGATATCGATGACATCTTGGCCGAGAGTACTTTTAAGTATCGGTAGCTCAAGATGAATATCTGTGCCCTCTACAGAAAGATGGACTTTCTTATTGCTCATTGGGTTCTCCTACGAATCAGGGAGCGAGATGCTAGCATCAAGCATGCAAACTATTTCTGAGGCGGAAAACTATAGCCTTCTCGCTGTGTTTGTCAATTTTACTGCAAATACAGCAAGTGAATAACCGTTATCCTCTACTACTATAGTTCTCTTGATGGTACATGGTGGTCTGGTTTAATTGTAATTCTGGCGCAATACTCCTATAATTTTTCCCCGATTTTAGCCCGGTATGCCGGCAACGGTTTTGCCGATTTCTCCTGCGTTATATTTCTGTATTCTGCACAATTCGCGGACTTAAGGTGTGTATATCGTGAACAAGAAAAGACCTGTAAATCTCGATATCGGAACAATACAGCTTCCGATAACTTCTTATGTATCCATTCTGCATCGTGTTTCAGGTGTGGTGCTGTTCGGCGCAGTTGCTGTATTTCTATGGCTGCTGGATACCAGCCTTTCCTCAGAGCAAGGATTTAATGCTATCAGGGAAACAATGAACAGCCCGGTTTGCCAGTTGATTATCTGGGCTGCCTTGGCAGGTCTGGCGTACCACATCGTTGCGGGAGTCCGCCACTTGATTATGGATTTTGGTGTAGGTGAAACCCTTGAAGGAGGGCGCCTGGGGGCAAAAATTGTTCTGATCGTTGCTGTTGTTCTAATTCTGCTCGCGGGGGTCTGGGTATGGGTATGATCACCAATGTTACCAGCTTCAGTCGCAGTGGCCTGTCCGACTGGTTGCTGCAGCGTGTTACTGCTGTGGTTATGGCAGCCTACACCGTATTCATTACCGGCTACCTGCTTTTCAATTCTGGTCTTGAATACAGCCAGTGGCTCGTATTGCACAGCTATTTCGCCATGAAAGTCTTTAACGTCCTGACAGTATTGTCTATCGCTGTTCATGCATGGATCGGTTTGTGGGCCGTCCTGACGGATTACGTCACAGTACGCCTGCTTGGTCCAAAGGCCACAGCGCTGCGTATTTTTCTTCAGTTGGGGATGATTGCAGTCACCTTGATTTATGTCATCTGGGCTCTTGATATCGTATGGGGAATCTGAATCCATGAATAGTATAAGAACCATTTCGTTTGACGGCGTAATTGTCGGTGGTGGCGGCGCCGGTATGCGAGCCGCGCTCCAATTGGCCCAATCCGGCTACAAAACAGCAGTGATTTCCAAGGTTTTCCCGACTCGCTCACACACAGTTTCAGCGCAAGGTGGGATTACTTGTGCGATTGCCAGCGACGATCCCAACGACGACTGGCGTTGGCATATGTACGATACAGTCAAGGGTTCTGATTATATTGGTGATCAGGAAGCCATTGAATATATGTGTTCTGTAGGACCAGAAGCGGTATTTGAACTGGAGCATATGGGTCTTCCCTTTTCCCGCACCGAAGAGGGCCGTATTTATCAACGACCTTTCGGTGGACAGTCGAAAAATTTTGGTGAAGGGGGGCAGGCAGCGAGAACCTGTGCTGCGGCGGACCGTACGGGCCATGCGTTATTACACACGCTCTACCAAAATAATATCAAAAACAATACGGTGTTCTTTAATGAGTGGTTTGCAGTCGACCTCGTGAAAAATGCCGATAATGCCGTTGTCGGCGTTATTGCTATTAATGTTGAAACTGGTGAAACCGTCTACGTGAAGTCTAAGGCAACAGTCCTTGCTACTGGGGGGGCAGGGAGAATTTACGCATCGACTACCAATGCCCATATCAACACGGGTGACGGTGTTGGTATGGCTCTCAGGGCTGGTTTCCCGGTGCAGGATATGGAAATGTGGCAGTTCCACCCCACTGGTATTGCTGGTGCGGGCACATTGGTGACAGAGGGCTGTCGCGGTGAGGGCGGTTACCTGATTAACAAAGATGGGGAGCGCTTTATGGAACGCTATGCCCCTAATGCCAAAGACCTGGCGGGGAGAGATGTGGTTGCCCGCTCTATGGTTCTGGAAATTCTGGAAGGCCGTGGGTGTGGCGAGAAAGGCGATCACGTGATGCTCAAGCTGGATCATCTCGGTGAAGAAATTCTTGAGAGCCGTCTGCCCGGCATTTGCGAGTTATCCAGGACATTTGCTCACGTGGATCCGGTCAAAGAACCAATTCCTGTGGTGCCCACCTGCCACTACATGATGGGTGGTGTTCCCACTAACGTGTCCGGTCAGGCGCTGACTCTTGATGCCAATGGCAATGACCAGGTTATAAATGGTTTGTACGCCTGCGGTGAGGTCGCTTGTGTGTCTGTTCATGGTGCAAACCGCCTTGGTGGTAACTCATTACTGGATTTGGTGGTGTTTGGTCGCTCATCCGGCCTGTTTATTGAGCAGGCACTCCGCGAGGGTGTTGAGCTGAAGGATGCCACTGAGGCAGATATTGAGGCCGCGATGTCCGGCATAAATCGAGTCAATAACTCAAGTGATGGTGAGACTGCTGCAGAGCTTCGGTCCGAGCTGCAAAGTATCATGCAGAACTATTTTGGCGTGTTTCGTCGTGGCGACTATATGCAGGAAGGTATTGAGAAACTGAAGGCTCTTCGCCCCCGGATAGAAAATGTTCGCCTAGATGACAAGAGCAATGCCTTCAATACGGCTCGAATTGAGGCGCTGGAGCTGCAAAATCTTTTAGAAGTTGCAGAAGCTACGGCTATTACTGCTGAAGGCAGAAAAGAAAGCCGTGGTGCCCACGCCCGTGAAGATTTCACTGAACGGGATGATACAAACTGGTTGTGCCATTCGGTCTATTTTCCCGAGACGAAAGAAGTTGGTAAGCGAGGTGTCAATTTTGCACCTAAAACCATGGAAGCCTTCGCGCCCAAGGCGCGCACCTACTGATAAGGGTTTGAACCATGTTGAAAGTTAGTATTTATCGCTACAACCCCGAGACGGATGAAGCGCCGTACATGCAGGATTATGAAGTGGATACTGCTGGCAAGGATGTGATGGTGCTCGATGTGTTGGAGCAGCTTAAAGCGCAGGATTCAACGTTGTCCTACCGTCGCTCATGCCGTGAAGGGGTTTGCGGTTCAGATGGCATGAATATCAATGGTAAGAATGGATTGGCTTGTATCACACCGCTCTCGGCTGCAGTAAAAGGTGGCAAGCTGACACTCCGTCCGCTGCCCGGTCTGCCCGTTATTCGGGATCTAGTCATCGATATGAGCCAGTTTTACGCTCAATATGAAAAGATTCAGCCCTATCTGGTGAACAACCAGCCGGCACCGGCTATCGAGCGCCTTCAGTCTCCTGAAGATCGGGCGAAGTTGGACGGTCTTTACGAGTGTATTCTGTGTGCGTGCTGTTCTACCAGTTGCCCCTCGTTCTGGTGGAACCCGGACAAGTTTATCGGGCCTGCCGGCTTGCTCCAAGCGTACCGTTTTCTGGTGGATAGTCGGGACACAAATACGGAGCAACGACTCGCTGATCTCGATGACCCATTCAGTGTTTTCCGTTGCCACGGAATTCAAAACTGTGTGGCAGTTTGCCCCAAGGGGCTTAACCCTACAAAAGCGATTGGTCATATCAGAAATATGTTACTGAGAAGTGCTACTTAAAGTACATTGCAGTACAATCTGCCAAGGCTTCCTGTGGTGGAGGCCTTGGTAATTTTGTGATCTGACTGACTACAGGAAACATTTCGATGCCTGAAAGCATCATGCAGCAATTTTTGCGCACTTCTCATCTCTCTGGTGGGAATGCTGCATATATCGAAGGTTTGTACGAAACCTATCTACACGACCCCAACGCAGTGCCTGATGAGTGGCGCTCCTTCTTTAGCTCCCTCCCCGGGATTAATGGCCATAACGGGACCGATGTATCCCATGCGACCATTCAGGAGCATTTTGAACTGCTCGGCCGTCGCAGGGCGAGACCTGTGCCAGCACCTGGTTCCGGCGGCGTCAATATCGAACATGAGCGGAAGCAGGTTAAAGTACTTCATCTCATCAGTTCCTATCGTAACCGCGGTCATCAGAAAGCAAGTCTCGACCCGCTGGGTGTTGTGAAACGGGAGACCGTTCCGGACCTTCAGCTGTCTTATCACGGTCTGACGGAAGCCGATCTTGATACCACTTTTCAGTGTGGCACCTTGTTTATCGGTAAACAGGAAGCCACGCTGAAAGAAATTATTTCTGCTCTGGAAGAGACCTACTGTCGCCACGTTGGTGTTGAGCTGATGCATATCACTGATCTGGCTGAAAAGCAGTGGTTTCAACAGCGTCTTGAGAGCGTGCGATCAAAGCCTGTCTATGACAGTGAAACGCGCAAGCACGTATTGCAGCGACTCACTGCGGCGGAAGGGTTGGAGCGACACCTCGACTCCAAATACCCGGGTACCAAGCGGTTTGGTCTGGAAGGTGGTGAATCGCTGATCCCGATGCTTGACGGTCTTATCGAAAGAGCCGGTGAGTACGGTGCCAAGGAAATTGTCCTGGCCATGGCCCACAGGGGACGGCTGAATGTCCTGGTGAATGTGTTGGGCAAAAGCCCGGCAGATCTGTTTGCTGAATTTGAGGGTAAAAGACACGTCGATACATCAGGAGACGTAAAATATCACCAGGGTTTTTCCTCCAACGTGATGACGCCTGGCGGTGAAGTACATTTGGCCCTAGCCTTCAACCCCTCGCATCTGGAGATCGCAGCTCCGGTAGTGGAGGGTTCGGCCAGGGCACGCCAGGACCGCAGGAAAGATCCGGAAGGTAACCAGGTGGTACCCGTTATCGTTCATGGCGATGCGTCTTTTGCTGGTCAGGGTGTGGTGATGGAAACATTCCAGATGTCCCAGACTAGGGGTTACAAAACGGGTGGCAGTATTCATATTGTGATCAACAATCAGGTGGGGTTTACCACCAGCCGCCAGGATGATGCCCGTTCGACAGAGTATTGTACTGATGTGGCAAAAATGGTTCAGGCGCCGATCATTCACGTCAGCGCAGACGATCCCGATGCGGTCATGTTTGCAACCTTCCTGGCTGCAGATTACCGATACCAGTTCAAACGGGATATTGTCATAGACCTGTTCTGTTATCGTCGGAGAGGTCACAACGAAACTGACGAACCTTCATCGACTCAACCTCTGATGTATAAGGTTATCAAGAAACACAAAACAACCAGAGCACTGTATGCCGACAGGCTGGCAAGTGATGGGGTGCTTGGAGAGTCTGCTGCGGAGAGTCTGCTGGCGGATTACCGAAATATTCTCGACAAGGGACATAATGTCGTGAATAAGCTTGTATCAGAGCCCGATGATGCCCTGTTTGTCGACTGGTCTCCCTATCTTGGCCATGAGTGGGTCACTCCAGCAAATACTTCATATCCATTGACCAAGCTAAAAGATCTGGCTGGCAGAATGTGCCAAATACCGGAAGGAATTGTACTGCAGCGCCAGGTGGAAAAAATTCACGATGACCGGCTGAAGATGGCTGCCGGCGCCCTGGAGCTTAACTGGGGAATGGGGGAACTGCTGGCCTATGCGACGCTGTTAGAGGAAGGCTATCCTATTCGGATGACGGGTCAGGACATTGGTCGGGGTACTTTTTCTCACCGTCATGCAGTGCTTTATAATCAGAAAGATGGCGAAACTTACACTCCACTGAAGCATCTTTCGGAGGGGCAGCCTACGTTTGACATTTATGACTCTTTCCTGTCGGAAGAAGCTGTTTTAGCATTTGAATATGGTTATTCCACGACGGCACCATCCGGTCTGGTGATATGGGAGGCACAGTTCGGGGATTTCGCGAATGGTGCTCAGGTTGTGATCGATCAGTTCATCACTAGTGGTGAGCACAAATGGGGTCGGTTGTGTGGTCTGACCATGCTGTTGCCACATGGTTATGAAGGGCAGGGTCCGGAGCACTCATCAGCCAGACTTGAACGTTTTTTGCAGCTTTGTGCCGAACACAATATTCAGGTCTGTATCCCGACAACCCCTGCTCAGGTCTACCATATGCTTCGCCGCCAGGCGATCAGACCAATGCGTCGCCCTTTGGTGGTGATGAGTCCCAAATGGATCCTTCGTCACAAGCTTGCAACGTCCTCACTGGAAGATCTGGCTGAGGGGCATTTTATGCCGGTGATTCCTGAGAAAGAGGTGCTTCCCGCTCATGCACGTCGCTTGATATTGTGTTCCGGCAAGGTCTATTACCATCTGTTGGAAGAACGAATGGAGCGTAAAATTGATGACATTGCCATGGTTCGTATCGAACAGCTTTACCCATTCCCCGATGATGATCTGTTGAAGGTGCTCAGAGAGTATAAAAATTTGGAGGAGGTGATCTGGTGTCAGGAAGAGCCAATCAATCAGGGAGCCTGGTATAGCAGTCAACATCATATACGCAGTGTGCTTGACCAGTACAATGAGGGTTTGGCCCTTCGTTATGTTGGTCGACCTGCTTCTGCAGCACCGGCTGCGGGTTACATGTCGGCCCATCTCGAGGAGCAGGCAAGATTTGTTAATGAAGCGTTGAGCTTTTAGCCGTCAAAACCATCCTTAGACCAAGGAAATGATAAAAAATGAGCATTGAAATTAAGGCGCCTACTTTCCCTGAATCAGTTCAAGAGGGAAATATTGCTACATGGCACAAAAAGCCAGGAGATTCTGTTACTCGCGATGAGTTGTTGGTTGATATCGAAACAGACAAAGTGGTTCTCGAAGTGGTTGCTCCTGCAGATGGAATCCTTGAAGAAGTTTTGAAGGGCGAGGGAGATATTGTTCAGAGCAATGAGGTCATTGCCCGCGTTTTGGCTGGCAACAATCCTGTGAAGCCCGCCGCAGTGGATTCTGCGCCGTCACTGGAAGCAGAATCCGGGGACAGTCCCAAAGATTCGAGCGATGAAAAAATTGCCAGTCCCTCTGCCAGAAAACTTGCTGAAGAAAAGGGTGTTGATTTGCAACTGGTCAGCGGCACTGGTAAGGATGGCAGAATCACTAAAGAAGATATTGTCTCTCTACAGCCAGTTTCGCAAGTTCAGCCAGCGGCGGGCGGCAGTACCCCCTCACCCGCTGTCAGTCTGCCTCCTCTGGCAGGAGGAGACCGGATTGAAAAACGTGTTCCGATGACACGGATGCGGTCGCGTATCGCCGATCGCCTGGTTCAGGTGACTCAAACTACTGCCATGCTCACCACGTTTAATGAAGTGGATATGCACCGAATCATGAATTTACGTAATGAGTTCAAGGATTCGTTCTCGAAAATTCACAGTGGTACCCGGCTTGGCTTTATGGGCTTCTTTGTACGAGCTGCAACTGAAGCGCTGAAGCGTTTTCCCGCAGTGAATGCCTCTATTGATGGCCCGGATATTGTTTATCACGGGTACCAGGATGTCGGCGTCGCTGTATCTACCGATAAGGGCCTGGTTGTACCGGTACTTCGCGATGCCGACACAATGAGTATCGCTGATGTTGAAAGCACAATTGCCGAGTTTGGTGCAAAAGCCCGTGACGGCAAATTGTCTATCGAAGAAATGACGGGGGGTACTTTCACGATTACAAACGGAGGTGTCTTTGGGTCATTGCTGTCAACGCCAATATTGAATCCCCCGCAAACTGCAATTCTCGGAATGCATAAAATCCAGGAGCGTCCAGTAGCCGAAAATGGTCAGGTGGTTATTCGTCCGATGATGTATTTGGCCTTGTCTTACGACCACCGCTTGATCGATGGTAAGGAAGCGGTGCAGTTTCTCGTGGCTATCAAGGAAATGATTGAGAATCCAGCTAAGATTTTACTTGAGATATAGTGCTTAGCTAACTGAATTTAATAGGATTAATGATGCAAGAAAAATATGACGTCATCGTGATTGGAGCTGGTCCAGCCGGTTATGTTGCGGCTATCCGCTGTGCCCAGCTGGGTCTCAAGACTGCTTGTATTGAAAAGTGGCAGAATGCCAAGGGTGAAAGCGTCAATGGGGGCACTTGCCTGAATGTGGGTTGCATTCCCTCAAAAGCATTATTGGATAGCTCCTACAAATATCATGAAGCGAAAAGTGAGTTGTCTGTTCATGGTATCAGTACCAGTAATGTAAAAATTGATGTAAAAGCCATGGTCGAGCGCAAAGCTAAAATTGTTGAGCAGCTTACCGGTGGAATTGCAGGTTTATTGAAAAGTAATGGCGTTACCTCCTTGTTTGGCACAGGTAAGTTGTTATCCGGGAGGGAGGTTGAGTTGACTGATCACAAAGGCGACAAGCGCGTGCTCGCCGCTGATAATGTGATAATTGCAACAGGGTCTCAACCCATCAATATTCCAGTAGCGCCCATCGACGACAAAATTATTCTCGATTCCACAGGCGCTCTGGAGCTGACAACTGTACCAAAACGACTGGGTGTGATAGGTGCAGGGGTGATCGGATTGGAATTGGGCAGCGTCTGGAACCGCCTCGGTAGCAAGGTTGTTCTTCTCGAAGCGATGAGTGACTTCCTGTCCATTATGGACCAACAAATTGCTAAAGAATCATTGAAGATATTTACCAAGCAGGGACTGGATATTCGCCTGGGTTGTCGTGTTACCGGTAGTGAAGTTAAAGCGAAAGAGGTTGTTGTCACCTATCAAAATAGTGCCGGTGAAGAAACTAAAGAAACTTTTGATAAATTGATAGTCTGTGTCGGTCGCAGACCTTTTACTGAAGGTCTTTTGGCCCCTGATTGTGGTGTTAATCTTGACGAGCGCGGTTTTATATTTGTCAATGAAAAGTGTGCTACCAATGCACCTGGAGTCTGGGCTGTGGGCGATGTGGTAAGGGGGCCGATGCTGGCTCACAAAGGCTCTGAAGAAGGGGTTATGGTTGCGGAGCGTATCGCGGGTCAGAAGACCCAGATGAATTACGACATTGTGCCAAATGTTATTTACACCCATCCGGAAATTGCTTCTGTCGGTAAGACCGAAGAACAGCTAAAGCAAGCCGGTGAACCCTACAACATTGGTGTATTCCCCTTTGTTGCCAGTGGCCGCGCTCTGGCGGCCAATGACAGTGAAGGTTTGGTGAAGCTTATCGCTCACGCTGAAACAGACCGTATCCTCGGTTGCCACATCGTCGGCCCCAGCGCAGCAGATCTTGTACAGCAAGTGGCGATAGCCATGGAGTTTGGCTCAAGTGCTGAAGATATCGGTATGACGGTCTTTGCACATCCCACGCTATCAGAGTCGGTCCATGAAGCGGCGCTGGCGGTCAACGGCCACGCCATTCACATTCCGAACCGCAAGAAACGGAAATAGTTTTTGTCTTATAACTCCGCAGCTCTCAACGACCTGCGGAGTTTCCTTATTTATTCTTAAATTATTGAACGGGAATGACTATGAACCTTCACGAATATCAGGCAAAGCAGTTGTTTGCTGAGTATGATCTTCCAGTATCCGAGGGCATTGCAGCGGAAACAGTCAAGGAAGCAGTTGCGGCTGCGGATGTGATTGGTGGTGATCGCTGGGTAGTCAAAGCTCAGGTGCATGCTGGCGGTAGAGGTAAGGCGGGTGGCGTTAAGCTGGTGTCATCCAGAGCAGAAATCGAAGCTTTCGCTCGAGAGTGGTTGGGTAATCGTCTGGTGACTTACCAGACTGACAGCAATGGGCAGCCAGTAAGTCGGATTCTTGTTGAGTCAGTGACGAATATTGCACAAGAGCTCTATCTCGGTGCAGTTATCGACCGCTCTACACGTCGTGTGGTTTTCATGGCATCCACAGAAGGTGGTGTTGAAATCGAGAAGGTGGCTGAAGAAACGCCGGAGAAAATTCTCAAGGCCACAATCGATCCACTGACAGGAGCACAGCCCTATCAAGCTCGCGAATTGGGCTTCAAGCTGGGCCTCAATGCTGAGCAGATCAAGCAATTCACCAGGCTCTTTCTTGGCCTATCCAAATTATTTCATGAATATGATCTTGCATTACTGGAGATTAACCCCCTGGTCATCACCGATGAGGGCAGACTGCATTGCCTCGATGGCAAGATTAATATCGACAGCAATGCCATGTATCGTCAAAAGAAACTTCAGGGTATGCACGACCCATCCCAGGAAGATGCCCGTGAGGCCCACGCCGCCAGATGGGATCTCAATTATGTGGCCCTGGACGGAAACATCGGCTGCATGGTGAATGGTGCAGGCTTGGCCATGGGGACGATGGATATCGTCAAATTGCATGGTGGACAGCCAGCTAACTTCCTGGATGTAGGCGGTGGTGCGACCAAGGAGCGAGTGGTGGAAGCCTTTAAAATCATCCTTTCTGACGACAAGGTCGAAGCCGTTTTGATCAATATTTTTGGCGGTATTGTTCGTTGTGATCTGATTGCCGAGGGCGTTATCGGCGCCGTTGAAGAAGTCGGTGTAAAAGTACCTGTGGTGGTGCGCCTGGAAGGTAATAATGCCGAGCTGGGCTCAAAACTTCTTGCGGACAGTGGTTTAAATATTATTGCGGCTACCAGTCTTACTGATGCGGCCGAGCAGGTGGTAAAAGCTGCGGAGGGTAACCAGTAATGGCTATTTTAATCAACAAATCGACTCGGGTTATCTGTCAGGGCATTACCGGTGGTCAGGGTACTTTCCACTCCGAACAGGCGATTGCCTACGGCACCAACATGGTGGGTGGGGTTACACCGGGCAAGGGCGGCTCGACCCATCTCGGTTTGCCAGTTTTCAATACAGTGGCTGACGCTGTTGCCCAGACGGCGGCTGATGCATCAGTTATCTATGTTCCGGCACCTTTCTGCAAGGATTCCATTCTTGAGGCCGCCAATGCGGGCATTCAACTGATAGTCTGTATCACAGAGGGTATTCCCACTCTTGATATGCTGGATTGCAAAGTTAAGTGTGATGAATTGGGCGTGCGATTGATCGGACCAAACTGTCCCGGAGTGATTACTCCGGGCGAATCCAAAATTGGCATTATGCCGGGCCATATTCACTTGCCGGGCAAGGTGGGCATTGTGTCCCGCTCTGGTACCCTGACCTACGAAGCTGTGAAGCAGACAACGGACTACGGCTTTGGCCAGTCCACCTGTGTAGGTATAGGCGGAGATCCGGTTCCCGGATCGAACTTCATAGATATTCTGGCCCTGTTTGAAGCAGACCCGGCCACTGAGGCGATTGTTATGATTGGTGAGATTGGTGGCACTGCTGAGGAAGAGGCCGCCCTGTACATCAAACACAACGTTACCAAACCGGTTGTATCCTATATTGCCGGTGTAACGGCCCCCGCTGGTAAGCGTATGGGCCATGCGGGCGCTATTATTGCGGGTGGCAAGGGAACAGCAGATGAAAAGTTTGCTGCTCTGGAAGATGCGGGCGTAAGAACAGTCCGGAGCCTGGCTGAAATTGGTAATGGTTTGAAGGCCGTCACTGGCTGGTAAAGCTA
>NZ_CBFHYF010000028.1:0-24719 GCF_965660005.1 Porticoccus sp. | reverse complement strand
TCGTACACGACAACATTTATACCTTTCGCTTTAATGCGTTTCATCACGCCCTGGATGGCGGAGTCCCGATAGTTTGATGAATCTGCTTTCATAACCAGACGATAAATTCCCACAACTTTTGGATTGGCCTTGATCACGGATTCTGCAATGAAATCCTTGCGGGTGGTATTTGCTGAAACGATAGCATTGATCAGGTTGTTTGGAACATCCTGAAAATTGGTGAGTAACTGTTTTGTGTCCTTGGGGAGACAGTATCCTCCGTAGCCAAAAGAGGGGTTGTTATAGTGCTGACCGATCCTGTCATCTAGACACACCCCGTCAATAATTTGTCGGCTATTGAGGTGATGTGTCTCGGCGTAGGAGTCCAGTTCATTAAAGAAGGCAACCCTCATGGCAAGGTAGGTGTTGGCAAAAAGCTTGATCGCTTCTGCTTCTGTGGAGTCTGTCAGTAAAAGAGGGATATGTTTTTTTATTGCACTTTTAGTGAGTAGTTCGGCAAACGCTGCACCTTTCTCACTCTTGTCGCCAATGATGATTCTGCTCGGGTGAAGTGTGTCGTATAAAGCTTTTCCTTCTCGGAGAAACTCCGGTGAAAAGATGATATTTTTTAATAAAAAACGGTCTTTGATTCGCTTGGTATACTCTACCGGCACTGTGGATTTAATGACGATAGTTGGATTTTTATTGTAAATAAGCACGTCTTCAATAACAGATTCTATGCTTTCGGTGTTAAAAAAATTGGTGCGCCGGTCGTAATCTGTCGGCGTTGCAATAATGATGAAATCAGCGTCTTTGTATAAGGATTCCTTGCACGCCGTAGCCGTTAGGCTGAGCTTGCCATGCTGAAACAAGTCGTTGATATCTTGATCTATAACGGGTGATTTTCGCTGATTAATCAGTGCTATTTTTTCTGGAATGATGTCGTAGATCAGGACTTCGTGGTGTCGAGCCAGTAAAACGGCATTTGCCAGACCTACATAGCCAGAGCCTACCACTGTAATTTTCATGAATGCCGCTCCGGATGTCTGTCTTTGTAATACAAAAATTGATTAGAGCAATTTCTATCACTCAAAACAAACGATCCTGATTCAAAAATGCCGATTACCCCAACGAATTGACCACATAGTTCACATAACGCTTGACCTGTACCCCGATGCCCGGTTTTTCGCTGGCAATAACGACGGCTGTCGGTTTACCGGGTTGGTTCTTCTCGCCAGCTGCTGGGGTGCATGTTGGTAATGTTCGGTCAGCAGGCTAGCCAGTACGGTTTTTCTTTCATCGGCGGTGAAGATCAGATGCATCGGTGCGTTGTACTGATATTGCTCTGAATAGTCTTCACCGGTGTAGCTGTTGAAGGACAGGCTGGGGTGAAAGTGCCACAGCCCGACGGGGATGTCGTCCCAGCGGTCATCCCAGGCCCAAGGCGGTTTGGGGCGAGACCAGGCGCGTTTTTCGACGTCATTGGCGGCGAAGAATTTGCCAATCTGAATTGCCCTGCCGCTGGCGTCTGTGCCCAGTGGGATGCTGTCTTCAAACAGGGTGGCGGCGTCTTCCCCGGAGTCGGTGTGGGTTTTTGCCAGTCGGTACCAGGGTTTCAGGCTGGCGAGCCGGTAGCCGATATTGTATTCGGTATGGTCGTTGATGGCGGGGTCAATCCGCTTGTCCGGGTCGCTTTCCAGTCGCAGAATTTTGCTGTTGTCGGCCAGTTCGGCAAAATCTTCTATTGTGGCGCAACGCACGCCGTGTCCCATGCTCTGGACAAACAACACGAGGTGGGTGCCGCCCTCGAACAGGGTGCGGGTCTGGATGGGTTCGGTGCCTTGGGATTCGCCAGTGCGGTTGCAGAGGAAGAAGCGGTTGTGGAACCAGGTTTCTACCAGCGTGACCTGCATGCTGGCTTTATCGATGCGCAGCTGGATGCCTTCGTTGTCGCCGTCGTGAAAGGTGGCGTCAGCGAGGGCTTCCCGCACGGGCAGGTCGTAGTCCTTGACGTGATAGAGAATGTAGGCGTGGTAGTAGGCATCGCTGGTTTCGGCGATCACTTCGCCGTGGACCACGGCGGGCACTGTGCCCCGGCTCGTTGCGTTGCTGACGTTATTGCGCGGATCGGTGTCGCCGTCGAAGAAGATGTCGGTGGGTATGTCCCACAGTGGCTCGTGCCCCATTTTGTGGGGGATGGTGGGGCTGTAGGTGGCCAGTAGCTGGTCATAAAATTGGTCGCGGGGCAGTGTCGGATCGGGTGTCGGGTATGGTTTGTGCTCATAACCGGGCAGTGTGACCTGAAGGTCTGTGTGCCATGCGGGTGGCGTTTCCCCCGATTGGTGGTGCGGGGGGGCAGTCCCGGTCGATGGGTGCGATTGATCGGTGGTGCTGTCGTCCATGAGGTGTGCCATCAATCGGGCGTTGATGACAATCAGTATTTCCAGTCCCAGCAGGATGGACAGTGGCAGGCCGAACAGGCTGTAGAGCAGCAGGCCGAGACTCTTGCCGACACGGGAGTATCCCCGTTCAGCACACAGGCGCGTGGGTAGCCACAGGCAGGCCCGATAAATGGTGATGGGGAACAGCACCACATCCTTGCAGGTTTTCTTTAGCATGAATCGTTATTTTTATAAGGTGGTCGAGTGGCGGGGGCAACTCATCTGTGCGGAGTGTAATCCGGCGAGGGTTCGCTGAATAGATGGCCGGGCCGTGTGTTGCCGTTTTTATGTTGCGGCGGGCTGCCGGGTCACAGGGCGTGGCGTCTGAATACCGGCAGGTGATCGGCCTCCAGACGAATGCCGAGCATTTCGCCGATTTCGTGCTGGTGATGACTCTGCACCAGGCAGAGCACCTTCTGGCCGCTTTCCAGCCGCAGGGTATAGAGGTACACCGGGCCGCGAAAGGCGCGGGCGACAATTTCGGCTTGCAGGTGGCTGTCCTCGACGTGAATGACATCGTCGGGGCGCAGCAGCAGATCGACCATTTTGGTGGGCGAGGTGGCTTCACCGGGCTCCAGGTCGCCGGTAACGATACCCAGTTCGGTGCGCACCTGTTTGTCGTTGATGATCATACCTGGCAGCAGCACGCCCTGGCCGATAAAGTCGGCGACAAACCGGTCGGCGGGGCGGTGGTAGAGATCAAACCCGGTGCCCCACTGGTGTAATGCGCCTTCGCCCAGTACGCCGATGTGGTCGGCCATTGCAAAGGCTTCATTCTGGTCGTGGGTGACCAGAATGGCGGTGATGCCGTCCCTGCGCAGTAGCTGGCGGACATCGCGGGCCAGTTGTTCGCGCAGTTCCGAGTCCATGCTGGAAAAGGGTTCGTCGAGCATCAGGATATCCGGGCGCGGCGCCATGGCCCGTGCCAGTGCGATGCGCTGTTGCTGGCCGCCGGAAAGCTGGTGCGGATACTGGTTGCGGGTGTCCTGCATCTCCACCAGTTCGAGCAGTTCATCAACGCGCTGGCGGCGTTGCCCGCGCGGCATTTTGCGCAGCCCGAAGGCGATGTTCTGTGCCACGGTGAGGTGGGGGAACAGGGCGAAGTCCTGAAACACCATGCCGATATGACGCTGTTCCGGCGGCAGTGTTTTGTCGGGTCCGGAGACGGTGCGGCCACGCAGTTCGATCCGCCCGGCGGCAATTGGTTCGAAACCGGCGATGGCTCTCAGCAGGGAGGTTTTGCCGCAGCCGGACGGGCCGACCAGGCAGGCGATTTCGCCCGCTTCCAGTGAAAAGGAAATGTGTTGCAGGACGCTTTTCCCAGCGTAGTTGATTTGCAGGTCCGTGACGGTGAGTTGCGATGTCATGTCATGGGGTATCCCTGGTGACGACCACCCGGCGGGTCCGGGTAATGGTCCAACTGATCAAGATGACCGGCAGTATACCAGCCGCAACGATAGCCAGGGCAGCGGGTGCAGCTTCGGCGAGGCGTTCATCCGATGCCAGTTCGTAGGCGCGCACGGCGAGGGTGTTGAAATTGAAGGGTCGCAGGATCAGGGTGGCCGGGAGTTCTTTCAGCACATCGACGAACACCAGCAGCAGGGCGGTGAGTAGTGAGCCTTTCAGCATCGGCACATGCACTTGTCTGAGAATTTGCAGTGGGCCGTAGCCGAAGGAGCGACCGGCTTCGTCCATGGACGGGGTGATTTTGCTCAGACCGCTGTCAACGGTTTGCAGCGATACGCCGAGAAACCGGGTCAGGTAGGCAAATACCACGGCCACCACAGTGCCGCTGAGCAGCAGTCCGGTGGAGATGTCGAGATGGCTGCGCGCCCAGCTGTCGATGCTGTTGTCGATGAAGGAAAAGGGAATCATCACGCCCACTGCGATCACCGGGCCCGGCACGGCATAACCCATGCCCGCCAGCCGGACAGCGCTCTGCAGAACCTTGCCCGGAAACAGTCGCTGGCTGTAGGCCAGCAGCAGGGCCAGCAGCAGGGCCAGCAGGGCGGCGTAGCTGGCCAGTTCGAGGCTGTTTTGCACCAGAGTCATGAACCTTGCGTCGAGTACTTGATCGGCGACGTTGACCGTCCAGCTCAGCAACTGGGCAGCGGGCAGCAGGAATCCCAGTGCCACTATACCGAGGCAGAAGGCGCTTGCCATAAAGGCTCGCAGGCCGCGCAGCGGAAAGCGGTGAATATCCTGGTGGCGGCGGCTGGTGTGGTGGTAGCGGGCGCGGCGTCGGGAATAGCGCTCCACCAGAATCAGCACCATCACGAAACACATCAGCCCGGCGGCCAGTTGCGCGGCTGCTGCTGCGCTGCCCATGCCGAACCAGGTGCGAAAAATGCCGGTGGTAAAGGTGGAGACCCCGAAATATTGCACGGTGCCAAAATCCGCCAGGGTTTCCATCAATGCCAGCGATAGCCCGGCGATGATCGCCGGCCGGGCCAGTGGCAGGGCGACGAAGCAGAAGGTCCGCCAGGGGCCGTTGCCGAGGGTGCGGCTGGCATCCAGCACGCAGATGGACTGGTTGAGAAAGGCGGCGCGGCTGAGCAGGTAGACGTAGGGATACAACACCAGCGTGAGCATGATCGCCGCCCCCTGAATCGAGCGAAGATCGGGAAAATAATACTCCCCGTAGCCCCAGCCGGTGAGTTCGCGCAGAGTGGTTTGTGCCGGTCCGGAGAAATCGAGCATGCCGGTATAGGTATAGGCGATGATGTAGGCGGGCATGGCTATTGGCAGCAGCAGGGCCCATTCGAAAAAGCCCCGGCCCGGGAACTGGCACATGCTGGTGAGCCAGCCGGTGCTGACGCCGATCAACAGGGTACCGATGGCGACGCCGAACATCAGCAGCAGTGAGTTGATGATGTAGTCCGGCAGTACGGTGGCGGCCAGATGGCTCCAGATTTCGCCGGTGGGCACAAATACGTAGCTCACCACGACAATCACCGGCAGCGCCAGCAACAGCGCCAGCAGCGCTGCGCCGGTACTGATCAGTGTCTGTTGTTGTCGCGGGGAATCGGGCATGGGGTGGATGGTGCGGCTAGCGCCAGCCGGCGCGATCCATCAGGCGCAGTGCCTGGCCATTGCCGGCACCCAGTTTGTACAGTGCCACCGGGTCCGCCTTGAAGGTGTCCCAGCTGCTCAGTACCGGGCCGATCTCGATGTTGTCGCGGATGGGGTATTCACCATTTTCGTTTGCGTACCAGGACTGCGCGGCATCGGTGCTTAAAAACTCCAGCAGGGCGATAGCGTTGTCGCGGTTGGGTGCCGAGACGGTGACCGCAGCACCGGAAATATTGACGTGGGCGCCGCGATCATTCTGGTTGGGCCAGAAGACGGCCATTTTTTCGGCAGCTGCGCGTTCTGCGGGGTCATCGCTGCTGAGCATGCCCGCCAGGTAATAGGTGTTGGCGATGGCCAGATCGCACTGACCGGCCGCCGCAGCCTTGATCTGGTCGCGATCACCGCCCCGCGGTGGCATGGCGAAATTGGCCACCAGCCCTTTGGCCCATTCCTCTGTGGCGGCTGGGCCGTTGGCGGCGATCAGCGAGGCCACCATGGACTGGTTGTAAACATTGTTGGAGGAGCGAATGCAGATTTTTCCTTTCCATTTGGGGTCGCTGAGGTCTTCATAGCGGTTCAGTTGGGCGGGATCCACTTTGCCTTTGACGTAGAGAATGGGGCGCGCGCGCAGGGACAGACCAAACCAGTGGTTGGTGTCATCGCGATACATCATGGGAATGTTCTGCTCCAGCGTGGCCGATTCAACCGATTGGGTCAGACCGGCTTCTTTGGCCCGATACAGTCGGCCCACATCGGTGGTGAGCAGAATGTCTGCGGGGGAGTTGCGGCCTTCGCTCTCAAGGCGCTGAATCAGGCCGTCGGCATCGCCGGTGATCAGGTTGACTTTGATGCCGGTCTGCTCGGTAAAGGTGTCCAGCAGGGGTTTGATCAGCGTTTCGATCCGAGCGGAGTACAAATTGACTTCAGCGGCGCTGACAAACGCAGTGGAACAGGCCAATATCAGGCCAAAAATACAGTGATGAAAACGCGTGCGGATTTGCATGACACCCTCTTCGGTAGGAGTAGCCCTTGATGGTAATGAGATTTATTATTAAATGGAACAGCCGCATTGAGAAATATGTGGCAGATCATTGCGATGGATCAAATTATTATGCCTCAGTGCGGTGAGTGTCATCGGTTTGAAATAAACGGTGGGAAGCGGCCTTTGTCCTTTCTATAATGGCCGGTGTCGAATGGTCGGGCCGGCAGTGGCTTTGTCTGACCGGATACGCAGACTGAGGCTGGGATAAAAATAACCATGTTGTCGGGCATTTTATACGGGCGAATCCGCCGCGAACGCTGGTCAGTCCGGATTGATCCGGTCGCCGGGTGTCCGCGGTGATACAGGGTGAGGCATGGGCCGTTCTGGCAGTGTTTGTTCTGCTGTTGTCACTCGGTCTGATTTATTGTCTGCGGGGTTTGGCCAGCGGCAGTTTCAGGCGCTATGAGCGGGTGGACCGGCAGGGCGACAGTGCGTTGCTCGGCAGGGCCGTGATGAATTTTGCCGTCTGGTGTGTCGAGCCGCTGGTGTTGCTGTTGCAGCGCTGTTCGGTGACGCCCAATCAGGTTACGTTCGTGTCTCTGTTGTTCGGATTTCTGGCCGCGGTGGCGATTGCATCCGGGCATTTTGGCTACGGTTTTTGCCTGGCTCTGCTGTCCGGTATTGGCGATGTGCTGGATGGCATGCTGGCGCGGTTGCAGGCGGGGGCGGATCGCGCCGGTGTGGTGCTCGATTCCACCATCGATCGCTATGTGGACTTTATGCTGCTGGCCGGGTGTGCACTGTTTTTCCGCCATCATGTCTGGTCGCTGCTGGCCTGCCTGCTGGCCATTCACGGATCGTTCATGATCAGTTATACCACCGCCAAGGCCGAGGCCATGCAGTTGACCGTGCCGCGCGGTGCCATGAAGCGCACGGAACGTTATGTGTATCTGTTGCTGGGGTTGGCGGCCGCAGCATTCTGGCCCCAGGGTCTGCCACTATTGCTGGTGATCTGGCTGTTGGCGGTGCTGGGGAATGTCTCTGCAGCGCTGCGATTCAGGGCGCTGTTTCTGTCGGCGCGGGCGGGCTGACGGATGTTTTTTCGGGCGCAGACATCGGCCGTGGTGGCCACAGCCATCGACTTTCTGGTGATGATACTGTGTTTTCAGGTGTTGGGTTTGCCGCTGGCGTTTGCTGTGGCGGCTGGGCCGCTCTGTGGTGGGCTGGTAAACTTTTTCCTCAATCGCCGCTGGACTTTCAACGCCCACCGTGAGGGCATTGGCTGGCAGATCTACAGCTACATGCTGGTCTGTCTGATTGCCGCCGCAGCCAACGTGGTTGGTGTATTGGCGCTGGTGGCGTATTTTGCGCTGGATTATCTGCCGGCAAGAATATTGGTGGCGACAGCGGTGGCATTGGCCATTAATTACCCCCTGCACCGGCGGGTTGTCTTTGCGACGTCTGGCAGGCTTGTCAGCGACGATTAGATTTTGCTGTTTTGATGCTTAAGGAGCCGAAGTGGAAAGAAAGAAAATAAGAATAGCGGTGGTGGGTGTGGGCAACTGCGCCAGCTCGCTGATACAGGGGATTTATCGCTACCGTTTGCGCGGGGCGCAGGATTCAATCGGTTTGCTGAATTATGAGCTGGGTGGTTACCGGCCGGAGGATATCGAGGTGGTGGTGGCCTTTGATATCGACAAGCGAAAAGTGGGCCGGGATGTCAATGAGGCCATTTTTGCACTGCCGAATTGCACCACCGTATTCTGTGCGGATGTGCCACCTTGCGGGGTGTCGGTTTCCATGGGCAATGTGCTCGATGGCTATTCCGAACATATGGCGAGTTACGGTGATGATCGGACTTTCCTGCCTGACACCCGGTCTCAGCCGGGTCTTGCCGATGTGGTGGCGCAATTGAAGAGCGCGGCGGTGGACGTGGTGATGAACTACCTGCCGGTGGGCTCCCAGAAAGCCACCGAGTTTTATGCGGAGTGCGCCCTGGAGGCCGGTTGTGCCTTTGTCAACAATATCCCGGTATTCATTGCCAGTAATCCGGACTGGGCGGCCCGCTTCAAAGCAAAGCACCTGCCGATTATCGGTGACGATATCAAGGCGCAGCTGGGGGCGACGATCCTTCACCGCACGCTGGGTAACCTGTTCAAGAATCGCGGTGTGAAACTGGAGCGGACCTACCAGTTGAATACCGGCGGCAACACGGATTTTCTGAACATGCTGAACCGTGACCGGCTGGCCTCCAAGAAAAAGTCGAAAACAGAGGCGGTACAGAGCCGCCATTCCGCAGCGGCTGCCCGATGAGAATATTCATGTGGGGCCGAGCGACTATGTGCCCTGGCAGAATGACAACAAGGTCTGTTTTATCCGCATGGAGGGGAAATTGTTCGGTGACGTGCCGATGAATATTGAGCTGCGGTTGTCGGTAGAGGACTCGCCGAATTCCGCCGGGGTGGCCATCGACACCATCCGCTGTGCCAAGCTGGCACTGGAGCGCGGTATCAGCGGGACAGTGGATATTCCCTCGGCATTCTTCTGCAAGCATCCGCCGCGCCAGATTCCGGACGATGAATCCTACGCCGCGCTGATGGCGGATTGGGTTTAGTCCGACAGGTTTTTCAGTTGTATCCGCATCGACAGATCGATCGCCCGGCAGTGCTTGGTCAGGCTGCCGGATGACAGGTAATCGATTCCCTCGATGGCTTTTGCAGAGAGGTTGTCCGCTTCAAGGTTGCCGGAGACTTCCAGTCTGGCGGTGCCCCTGTTCAGGGCGATGGCTGCGCGAATCTGCCCTTCATCGAAGTTATCCAGCATGATGATGTCGGCCCCGGCCTGAAGCGCCTGCTGAAATTCCTCCAGACTTTCCACTTCCACCTCGACGGGTTTTCCGGGGGCGATTTCCCGTGCTTTGCCAACCGCAGCAGCGATGCCACCGCAGGCGGCAATGTGGTTTTCCTTGATCAGAAAGGCGTCATACAGACCGATGCGATGGTTGTGGCAGCCACCCACGGTCACCGCATATTTTTGCGCCAGCCGCAGGCCGGGAAGGGTTTTGCGGGTATCGAGAATCTGGATGGTCGTTCCTTTTACCAGTGCCGCAAACTGTCGCGCAATAGTGGCGGTACCGGAGAGGGTTTGCAGGAAATTCAGTGCCGTGCGTTCGCCGGTCAGCAGGCTGCGGGCCGACCCGGATAGGGTCAGGAGCACTTGTCCGGGTTGCACCTCGTCGCCATCGCGAACCCGCCATTCGATCCCGATAGCGGAATCCAGCTGGGCAAATACTTCATCCACCCACGCCGTTCCGCAAACCACTGCCGCTTCACGGGTAATCACACTGGCTTCGGCATGCTTCTGCGCGGGAATCAGCAGGGCAGTGATGTCACCACTGCCGATGTCCTCGTTCAATGCACGCCTGACGGCATCCCGACGGTCTGCAATGAGTTGTTGTGGATCGATCATGGTGGAGCTCGTTAAGGGGCCATCTGTTGCGAATACGGTGCGGCCAATGCGAGCGCGATTATATCAGTCATGCTGCCGGTGCGCATTGCCGTGGTCGGCTGGGGCGTCTCAGAAAGCCGCGCGTCCAACGCATTCCGCCCCGGCAATAATCCCTGTCAGGCTGTTTATCAGCCACGATCAGGCTATAATCCGGGGAATTCGGATTTCCGGCAAAATAGCGGTTGGCAAGGGCACTGCCATCGGGAATCCTTTCTACCCCTTGGGTAGACAGCAATGCTGCCTGAATATGCCGGAATATAGAGTGTCTCTGTGACAGATGTAGATAAATTATCGCAAGCGTTATTCAGACTGCCCCAGCCTTTACTGGCGCTCAAGGGCCGTGCGCATACATTTTTCGCCGGTCGCATCTCCACCATGTTTGATCAGGTGGACGACACCTTTTTCGATCTCGCCGACCGCGCCGACAACTACCGTCAACAATCCATGTATTTCGATGCGATGCGCCTGATCCGGGTGGAGCGGAAAAATATCGAGCACCAATTCTTTGGTGTGCTCACCCACAGCTTTCAGCAACTGGGACAGCGCCGGGATTCCGGGTTGTCCACCCGGGGAGCCGAGGGGCTGGAAGTGGTGGAGAACGAGCAGCTCGAGGAAATCATTGCTCTGGACACCATGGTGTCCAGAGTGTCGGAGCAGTGCAAGGCGGAACTGGAAGCACTCAACACCCGACTCGGCTCGCTGGTGCCGGCCTCGGTGATCATGAAGAACAATCCGGTTGGGCCGGATGTGATCTGTGAATCCTTCAATAAGGCGGTGTCTCACCTTGCCCTGAAACTGCCGGTCAAGCTGGTGCTGTTCAAGTTGTTTGACCGACAGGTCATGGGACCGCTGAGAGACTTTCTGGTGGAAAGCAACAATCGTCTCCGCGATATGGGGGTGTTGCCTGATCTGGAGCAGTTGCACAAGGCCCGGCTTGAACAGCGTCAGCAGGAAAAGCCCCCGGTGCGTCCATCGGAGTCGGTGGCTGCACCAGTTGCCGGGCATCCTTCCGCTGGAACTTGTGCCGGTCAGGCCAGGCCGGATAATCGCCCGACGGATGGCGTTGCCGACCATGGCCGTCAATCCGATTCCGGTCAGGGCGGGCGCAGTCCGGATGAAGGCAGGCACTACGGGCCGTTACTGTCCCAACTTAAAAACCTGTTGCAGTGGGCACCGGGCAAATCGAGTGTCGGCGCTGCTGAAACCCGTCAGCGAATAGATGGGGAGCAGCTTGCTTTCATGGTGGGAACCCTGCAACAGGACTGGTCCAGCAGGGTCAGCGAGGCTGCTGATGACGGCGAGGGGTTGTTGCAGCTGATTGATGGCTATCTCGAGCAGCAGGGCGAAGCCAGTCTCGGCGGTACTGAGCGAGGGGTTGTCGATTTACTCGACCGGTTGTTTGTCAGAGTCAATCACCAGACAGTTGCCTGTGCCCAGCTGGCGGCGGAATTGCGCAGGATGGAATTGCCGATTCTGCAACTGGCCCTCAAGGACAGCACATTTTTTGACCGGGAAAAGCACCCGGCCAGACGTTTGTTAAACGAAATTGCCGAAGCGGCCATAGGTTATACAGAGAACGTCGATGTTAACGAGGATCCGGTGGCGGGCGATTTCCAGTGTAGCTGATGAGCTTGCCGGACAGTCCCCCGGGGATAATGCCGCGCTGACGCATCTGCTGTTGAATTTTATTGATATGGTGGAGAAGGAGCGACGCCGGGTCGCCGTGCTGGAGCAGCGGTTGATGGAGGAAGTGTCAGCCACTGAAAAGGTCAATCATGCCCATCAGGCTGTGGTCAGGGTGCTGCTGGAACGTGTGAAGGGCAAAACCCTGCCGCGCTTTGTGGTCAATTTTGCCGAGGATGCCTGGTGCAAAGTGCTGTTTCTGAATCATCTGCGGTCCGGTCAGGACTCTGAGGAGTGGCAGGGCAGCGTTCGGTTGCTGGACCGCTTGCTGGAGCTGGTGGCCCAGGGGCAGACGGATGCCGGAGTCATTGCACCGGTACTGGAGACCATCAAGGACAGTCTGGAAAATGTCTCTTACGATGCCTATGACATGGGCCGTCTGTTGGGGTCGATGGAGCAGTATTTTCGCGGTGAAACCATCAGTGGTAGCGAAGAGATCTTGTCTCAGGATGTGTCTGCCAGTCCCCTGCAAGCGGTGCTGGTGGATACCCTCAGAACCAATATTCCGGGCAATCCCGCTGGCGTGGAAGATGACACGTTTGATCCTGTGGATGAGCAATACCTGCGCCGGGCCGACAGTCTCACCAGAGGGGCCTGGGTCGAGATGACCGATGACGGCGCCGATAAGCGGCGTTGCAAGCTGGCTGGGGTTGTGCTGCCCTCTGGTAAATTTATTTTTGTGAACCGCCAGGGTGCGAAAGTGTTTGAAAAACATCGCCACCGGGTGGCGATGGACCTGCAAAGCGAGAAGCTTCGCCCGCTGGAAAAAAATCAGCTGTTTGACCGTGCGCTGGAAGGTGTGGTCGGTGAGATGTGTCAGTCCAGATCGGTGCATTGACTTTGCTTCAGGCTGTCCGCAGTAACAACCCTGCGTTGTGCTGTCCGGGTTGATGTGCCAGAGGATGGGCAGTCCCCAGGAGCTTGACGGGTATTTCAGGTGGCTTTTGTTCAGATAATTTGTTTTCAGGTGGCCTCGCGCCGGGAGCATTGACTATCACCGGTTTTTCCATTGATCCTCAAGGCTGGTTGACGGGCGCGCTGCAGGTGCCCTCGCCAAACTTCAATCAGCGCCCGGCAACAGCGGTGGTTTCATTGCTGGTGATCCACAATATCAGTCTGCCGCCCGGTCAGTTCGGCGGTGCGCATATCTGCGATTTTTTTACCAATGGCCTGGATCCGGAAGCCCATCCCTATTTTTGCGAAATTGCCGACCTCAGAGTTTCTGCCCACCTGTTGATCCGGCGTGATGGTGACGTGGTGCAGTTTGTTTCGCTTCATGACCGGGCCTGGCATGCGGGACAGTCCTGCTTTGAGGGTACGGAAAACTGTAATGACTTTTCGCTGGGAATAGAGCTGGAGGGCTGCGATGACAGGCCCTATACCGATCAACAGTACCAGTGTCTGGCGGCGCTGGTCAGGGTTTTGCTGGCGCACTACCCCAGTTTGTCAAAACAGCGTATTGTCGGTCACAGTGACATTGCGCCCGGGCGTAAGACCGATCCGGGCCCCTGCTTTGACTGGCGGCGATTGAGCGCTGCTCTGGAGGCGTGATATGGAATTTATTGTAATTGTGGTGGGGCTGCTGCTTTTGCGTCAGATGGGTTCGCTGGCGACGATTCAGTCCGATGGCTGGTTTTACCGGTTCTGTGACCAGCTTGCCGGTTGGTCAAAACTTCAGTCGGCTCCCCGTGTGCAGCAGGTGATCACCCTGTTGTTGCCGGTTGTTGTGCTGGCACTGGTGATCGGGTTGCTCGGTCACAGCTGGTTGGGCCTGCCGCAGTTTGTCTTGAGTCTGCTGGTATTTCTCTATGCGCTCGGGCGCGGCAGTCTGGAGCCTGAGGTGGCGAACTACGAGGAGGATCTGGGGCGCGGTGATCAGCAGGCGGCTTATCGCGATGTTGCGGCGCTCAGCCCTGAGCACACCGATGACGTAATGGATGCGGAGCAGTCGCGTCTGGCGGCGCTGGAAGTGATTGCCTACCGCTATTTCGAGCGCTATTTTGCCGTGATGTTCTGGTTCATCCTGGCGGGTGCTCCCGGGGCACTGTTATACCGGTTGTCGGTGATCCGGCGCGACCGCACAGGCACAACCGGCGAATCTGCCGATGCAGAGTGGCTCTGGTTGCTGGAGTGGCTGCCGGTGAGACTGGTGGGTATTTCCATCTGCTTTGTGGGTAACTTTTCGGCCTGTCTCAACCGCTGGCGGCACTCCTTTTTTTCTTCTGCCGGCAGTGCCGAGGTGTTGGGTGGCTATGTGGAACACTCAGTGCCCGAGGGCGAAGTGGTGACCAATGAGGCCGGTGAGGAAATGCCCGCCAACCTTCAGGCACTGTTCACGCGCACCCTGATCTTTGCGCTGTCAATGGTGGCGCTGATGGTGGTGCTGTGGTGAGGAACGGGTCAATCGTGCCAGCGAAACAGCAGGCCCGCGAGCGTGATGAATAGCAGTGTCATGGTGCCCAGTGCCAGCAGCTGAGGGGCTACCTGTATTATTCCGGCCCCTTCCAGCATGACCGCCCTGGCGGCCGACACCAGATGTGTCAAGGGCAGCAGCTGGGAGAGTTGCTGCAACCAGTTGGGTGCATCGTCAAGCGAGAACCACAGCTCCGACAGCAACAGCATGGGAAAGCTGATCAGGTTCAGCAGGCCGTTGGCCAGCTCTTCGCTGGCGGTGCGGGCGGCCATCAGCAGGGAAATGCTGATAATGGACAGATTGCCGATGATGGCGATCAGCAGTAACAGCAGATAGCTGCCGGCCATCATGAAACCGATGAACAGGTGGCAGACCAGAAATACAATGATGGTGACGGTGAGCATGATGCCCAGTCGCGACAGCCCCTGGGATATCAGAAATTCCCAGGCTCTGAGGGGGGTGGCCTGGAGCCGTTTCAAGACGCCGTTTTTGCGATAGCGGACGATGACATAACCAATGCCCCAGAGACCACTGAACATCATGTTCATGGCCAATATCCCCGGAATCACCCAATCGATATAGCGAATTTTTTTCCCGCTGACTTCCTGCTTTTGCCAGTCAGATGGGTTTGGTGATGTTGCGCCGCTCTGAGCCTGGGGGAGCAGCAGCTTTTCCAGCAGTCGGCCTTTGACCGATTCGGTATTGACCCAGTATTGGGACGGCTGGTGGGTGGTGAGCAGGATATCCAGTTGGTGAAACTGGAGCCGGCGCAGAGCCTCCTGTCGGTCGGTGTATTCCACCAGGCCAATGGCGGTTTCTTCCCCAAAGGGGTGTGTATATGCGTGATCGGACGCCCCGTCGATCAACAATCCAGCGCGGAATATCTCCTCGTTTTCGGAAGAGAAGGCAACCGCCAGCACAATCACGATGAAGGGTGTGGCAATAAACGACCAGAACAGGGAGCCTTTGTCACGGTAGTATTCGCGGTTTCTCGCCATCCACAGGGCCAGTATTCGTCGCATGGGCTTATTCCCTTAAATGGTGGCCGGTGAGTTTGAGGAACAGATCGTCCAGTGAGGGATTGCGGACTCGCAGGGAACGCAGGTTGATATTGAGGGCCACCAGCTCGGCGAGGGTTTTTTCGACGTTGGAGGTGGCGATGGCAATGCCGTCTTCACGGACTTCAACCCGGCTGCCAAGGCTTGCCAGGTCATCGTCGAGATCTTCCCGGTTGAGACAGATATAGCTGTCCTTAAAGTGCTGGCGCAACAGGGACTGGGGCGACCCCTCGGCGATGATATTCCCCTTGTCCATAATAATCAGCTGATCGCACAATAGCTCGGCTTCTTCCATGTAGTGGGTGGTGAGCAGCACGGTTTTGCCGCGGGCCTTGATGGTTCGTATCAGTGACCAGAAGTGTCGTCGGGACTGGGGGTCGAGTCCGGTGGTGGGTTCGTCCAGAAACAGAATTTCCGGGTCGTTAATCAGTGCCACGGCCAGCAGCAGGCGTTGGCGCTGGCCACCGGACAGGCGGGTGGCATAGGTGTCCAGGAAATCTTCCAGTTGGCACAGCTCGATCAGTGCTTCAATGGGTGTGCTGTTGGCGTAAAAGCGGGCAAACAGGGCCAGCACTTCGCGGGTTCTGAGGTAGTCCATCAGCGAGGTGGATTGAAACTGTATGCCGGTTTGTTCCAGAAAGCTGCTGTCCCTGGGTTTGCCTTTGTAGTAGATCTGCCCCGAGCTGGGCTTGGTGATGCCTTCCACCATTTCGATGGTGGTGGTTTTCCCCGCGCCATTGGGCCCGAGCAACCCGAAACAGGTCCCTTTGGGGATGGCAAAGGAGATATCATCCACGGCTTTCAGTGAACGAAATGATTTGCTCAGATTGCGTACTTCAAGGATGGCTGTCATGGCGGTGTAGTGTATAGCATCTGCAGGATTATCTGTTAGGGTATCGCCCTGTTTGGAGAGGCGTCGTTATGGCATTGAAGGATGGTACGGCAAGCTGGGGTGAGGCGATGCGGGTCTACTCCAGACCACAGGTCATTGCCATGCTGTTTCTCGGCTTTGCCGCCGGTTTGCCTCTGTTGCTGGTGTTCTCGACACTGACGGCCTGGCTCAGGGATATGGGGATCAGCCGCAGTACGATCGGTTTTTTTGGTTGGGTCGGCATCACCTATTCCATCAAGGTGCTCTGGGCGCCGGTGGTGGATCGCCTCAGGTTGCCGATGTTGACCCGGCTGCTTGGCCAACGACGCAGCTGGATATTGCTCGGCCAGTTGGGGGTCATGCTGGGGTTGGCAGCGATGGTGATGACGGATCCCACCGTATCCCTCACCAGTGTGGCTATCTGTGCGCTACTGGTGGCTTTCTCATCCTCCAGCCAGGATGTGGCGATCGATGCCTTCCGGATCGAATCGGCCATTGATGAATATCAGGGTGCCATGTCGGCCATGTACATCTTTGGTTACCGGATCGCCATGCTGGTTGCCGGTGCCGGTGCGTTTTATCTGGCCGATTGGTCTGACTGGGATACGGCATATTTGTGTATGGCGTTGCTGATGCTGGTGGGGGTGGTGACCGTGTTGCTGGTGAGTGAGCCCGAGCGGGCTATCCCAGTCGAAACCCGGCAGCTTGAATCGGGTCTGACGCATCGCCTGCATGCCGACCGGCCCGGCAGATGGTTCAGGCTGGAAGCCTGGTTTTTGGGAGCAGTAGTGGCACCGTTTGTGGAGTTTTTCCGCCGCAACGGCAGCTGGGCCATTCTGATTCTGTCTTTTATCGGGCTTTACCGGCTCAGTGATATCACCATGGGTATCATGGCCAATCCGTTTTATCTCGACCTCGGTTTCAGCAAAACGGACATCGCCAATGTCGGCAAGCTCTATGGCTTTGTGATGACGTTGGTCGGCTCCTTCCTGGGGGGGCTGCTGGTGGTGCGTTACGGTATTTTCCAGCCTCTTTTCGCCGGTGCGGTGATGGTGGCGCTGACCAATCTGCTATTTGTGAAGTTGGCCCTAGTGGGCGCGGATCTGGCCTGGCTGGCGGTGGCGATCAGCGGCGATAATTTGAGCGGTGGTTTTGCCAATGCCGCTTTTATCGCTTACCTGTCCAGCATGACCAATCGAGCCTATACGGCGACCCAGTATGCGTTGTTCAGTTCGCTGATGACCCTGCCGGGGAAATTTTTCAGCGGCTTTTCCGGCGTGATTGTGGATGCCAGCAGTTACGAGCTGTTTTTTACCTACGCGGCGCTGATGGGGTTGCCTGCCGTGATACTCTCCTGGCTGTTGTGGCGACACGCGCTGGATTCGGGTCAGCCCTTCCAGCCAAAGCCGGACAAATCCACTCTGCCCTGAGTCACGGTGACGCCTTCGTCTTCCAGTCATTTTTTCTGGCGCTGGTGGGATGGGCTGCCCTGCGGGAATGCGATTGAGCCGTCCGCCCTGATGACCCGGTGCCAGGGCAATGTTGATTCTTCGGGAAGCTGGCTGAGGAGTCTGCGGACCTGTCGCGCGCCCCGGGGAAGTTGCGCCAGCGTGGCGACATGCCCGTAACTGGTGACGAATCCTCTGGGAATGGCGTGCAGCACAGTGTAGATCCGCAGCTGGTCATCGTTGGTCATCGTCAATGATAGAAATGTTTTCTTTTGCCCGTCCAGTGTTTTTGCCTTGAATTCAGTGGTGGTTGCCCCCATTTGGTTGGCTATGGGCTCATGGGGATGGCTTTGAAATATCTGTTGCTGCTTTTTATTGTGATGCCGGTTGTCGAGATGTGGTTATTGATCACGGTTGGGCAGCAGATCGGTGCACTGCCTACTATCGGTCTGGTGTTGCTGACAGCGGTGGTGGGTATCTCGCTGTTGCGTAAACAGGGGTTTGCGACGTTGTTCCGGGCGCGACAGAAAATGGATATCGGGGAGTTGCCGGCGATGGAAATGGGAGAAACCATTGTGCTGGCGATTTGTGGAGCGTTACTTCTGACGCCGGGTTTTGTGACGGATGTGCTGGGGTTTGCCGGTTTGATTCCTCCGGTGCGCTTGTGGCTGGTCTCCCGGTTGGTGGCAAAGGTGGTCATTGCGGGCCATCAGGAGCAACGTTTCAATGAACCTTTCTCCCCCGACAAAGTTTCTGAAAACCGCCGTGGCAAGACACTTGAGGGAGAGTTCTGGCGGAATCAGGATAGTGAAAAATGAAGATTGAGCGCGAAAAATATTTTTACAGGGCCCTTGAAATGCTCTCAGGTGCCTCCACATAGTGCATAGCTCGGTAATATCCGGACTCTGTTCTTAATTTAATAGGGTAGAACGTTAAAAGTTGGAGAAAAACACAATGAAAATTCGTCCCTTACACGACCGTGTCGTTATTCGTCGCAAGGAAGAGGAAGAAAAAACAGCCGGCGGCATTCTGTTGCCCGGGTCTGCCAAGGAAAAGCCCAATGAAGGCGAGGTCGTCGCCGTAGGTATAGGGCGAGTGCTGGATAACGGTGAAGTTCGCCCGGTCGATGTCAAAGTCGGTGACAAGGTGGTATTTGGTAAATATGCCGGCAGCGACACCATTGAAATTGATGGCCAGGAACTGGTTATTCTCTCTGAAAGCGATATCAAGGCCGTTATCACTGCCTGATACCTCTTCATACAGTACATTCTATTAGCGCGATTTTTAAGGAAGGTTAATTATGTCAGTCAAAGACGTAAAATTTGGAGATGATGCACGCCACCCGATGCTCGTGGGCATCAATGTTCTGGCAGATGCAGTGAAAGTCACCCTGGGGCCAAAGGGCCGCAACGTGGTTCTGGAAAAATCGTTTGGCGCGCCCACCGTGACCAAAGACGGTGTTTCTGTGGCCAAGGAAATCCAGCTGAAAGACAAATTTCAGAATATGGGTGCCCAAATGTTGAAAGAAGTGGCATCCAGGGCATCTGATGATGCTGGCGATGGCACCACTACGGCCACTGTGCTGGCCCAGGCTATTGTCAATGAAGGCCTGAAGTCCGTTGCTGCGGGCATGAACCCGATGGATCTGAAGCGCGGCATCGATAAAGCCGTAATTGCTGCCGTAGCAGAGATCGCGAAACTGGCGAAGCCCTGTACCAACAACAAGGAAATTGCCCAGGTCGGCACGATCTCCGCTAACAGCGATGCCCATATCGGCGATGTTATCGCCGAAGCGATGGAGAAGGTCGGCAAGGAGGGTGTGATCACAGTAGAGGAAGGCACCGGTCTGGAGAATGAACTGGATATCGTGGAAGGTATGCAGTTTGATCGCGGGTACCTGTCGCCTTACTTTATCAATAATCAGGAGAGCATGAGTGTTGAGCACGATGATGTCTTCATCCTGTTGTTTGACAAGAAGATTTCTAACATTCGCGAGTTGCTGCCACTGCTGGAAGGTGTTGCCAAATCCGGCAAGCCGCTGATGATTATTGCGGAAGATGTGGAAGGTGAAGCACTGGCCACGCTGGTGGTGAACAATCTGCGCGGTATCGTCAAGGTTGCCGCCTGTAAAGCGCCGGGATTCGGTGATCGCCGCAAAGCCATGCTGGAAGATATTGCTGTTCTCACGGGTGGCACGGTGATCTCCGAAGAAGTGGGCCTGGATCTGGAATCTGCTACGTTGGAGCATCTGGGCACCGCCAAGCGTGTGACCATGACCAAGGAGAACACTACTATCGTGGACGGTTCCGGTGATCACGGAGCCATTCAGGGTCGCGTCAATCAAATCCGTGCCCAGATTGAGGATACCTCCTCTGATTATGACCGCGAAAAGTTGCAGGAACGCGTTGCCAAACTGGCGGGCGGTGTTGCGGTGATCAAGGTCGGCGCGGCCACTGAAACGGAAATGAAAGAGAAAAAGGCCCGTGTGGAAGATGCGTTGCATGCCACGCGTGCAGCAGTGGAAGAAGGGGTTGTGCCCGGCGGTGGTGTTGCCCTGATTCGTGCACTGCAGGCGATTGAGTCGCTGAAAGGTGATAACCATGACCAGGATGCCGGCATCAGTCTCGCCCGTCGTGCCATGGAAACCCCGCTTCGCCAGATCGTTACCAACGCCGGTGAAGAAGCCTCTGTGGTGGTGGACAAGGTCAAGCAAGGCAAAGGTAACTTTGGTTACAACGCCGGTAGCGGTGAGTACGGTGACATGATTGCCATGGGTATTCTCGACCCGGCCAAGGTGACCCGTACAGCACTGCAGGCGGCGGGTTCGATCGCCGGTTTGATGGTGACCACCGAAGCCATGGTGGCCGAAGCTCCCCAGGAAAATAACGCTGGTGGTGGCGGAATGCCCGATATGGGTGGTATGGGTGGTATGGGCGGTATGATGTAAGCCGTTCTGCGACTTAACTGCAAAACAGAAAGCCCCGCTATGCGGGGCTTTTTATCTTTGGCGCATTTTGTGACAGAATCAAACCGACATGACGGGCACTCCCGGTTTTTTAATTGCCGTGCCGGGGATTTATCCATAGCCCAATAAGTGCTCAAATGCTTTAATAACAACAAAATCAAATACACCAATAACTTGCTGTCTGTAAGGAGATTCAAATGGAATTCATTAACTTCCTCATCCGCTGGGGACATTTGCTGTTCGGTATTACCTGGATTGGCATGTTGTACTACTTCAATTTTGTACAGGGTGGCTATTTCAAACAGGCGACTCCGGAGGCGTTGTCCGATGCCAAGGCCAAGCTGGCACCGAGCGCTCTCTGGTGGTTCCGCTGGGGAGCCATGTTCACGTTTATTACCGGTGTTTTGTTGCTGGGCGGACTATCCCACAATAACCAATTCAACAACTCCATCGTCATCGCTGCCCTTATGGGTACGCTGATGTTCCTGAATGTCTGGCTGGTGATCTGGCCAAAGCAGCAAATTGCGCTGGGCATGAAAGAGGGTGATGGCCCCGCAGCCGGTGCCAAAGCGCTGCTGGCATCGCGCACGAATGTGTTGTTTTCCGGCCCCATGGCCTTTGGCATGCTGGCAAGCCCCCATGCATCACAGTGGGGTGGAAGTGGTTACGGTACCGGCGTTGGCGGGATTGACCTGATTGTCTGCATCGTCCTCATCGCTGCGCTCGAAGTAAATGCTCTGGTGGGTAAGCAGGGTCCCATGGCGTCAGTGAAAGGCGTCATTCATGCGAGCCTTGGTCTGACCGTGGTGCTATTTGGTATTCTTTACTATCTTTAATTGCTTCATGGCATCAAAAAAGCCGGCCCCGGGGCCGGTTTTTTTGTGCTTGAGATGTATATAATATCGCGCTCCGCCCGGCGGAGATGTGTCCATACTTGAACGATGTTTTGTAACCAAAGGTTAACGCCATCATGACAGACAGGGATTTTAAGCGCTTTGATCCAATCGTGCCCGAGAGTGATGACCGTATCGGTCGGTCTCCGGGCAGTGGAACTGTTGACGACGGCCGCAGGCGAGTGGCGGAACAACCCCCGCCGCCTGGTTCGTCCGGTGGGGGAACCATCGGTCCGGTCTGGAAATTTCTGGTGCTGGTACTATTGTTGGGGCTTGCTGGAATGAGCTATCTGCTGGTTCAGGAGAAGGGCCGCCTGGCTCAGTTGCAGTCCCGTTTTGACGAGCTGGAGGTGAAGATCGTTTCCACGGATGAATCCCTCAATCAGTCCGGAGCCACCCTTGGCATGAAAATCCGTGAGCATGAAGAAACACTGGATAAGCACTGGTCGGAAATTCGTAAATTGTGGGGCGTTTCCTTTGATACAAACCGCAAAAATATTGAGTCGCAGGGGGCAACTCTCACTGCACAGGAGAAAACCATTAAAGGGTTGCAGGCATCCGCTGCGGAGCGCAAGCAGGAGATTGCCGGCATGGCCGGCAAGGTTGAAAAGGCTGGGCAATCGGCAGAAACCGCAGCCAGTTCCGCCATGGCAGCCAAGCTTGAGGTAAATGATTTAGTCGATCGGTTGCAGGCTATATCCACCCGGCTCAATGCAATCGATAAGACTGTCAAGGACGCGAGTTCCCGTACCTCGGCCAATGAAGAGGCGATTCGTGCCATCGATGCCTATCGGCTCCAGGTCAATCGTGATCTGCAGTTGATCAAGCAGCAGCTGAGTGCTCCCGCAGGCTGATGGCCAATGACTGAAACCATTTCGGGTAAATGCCCGCCTGAGAGAGCGATATGACTGTAATTCGACAAGACGATCTGATTGATAGCGTGGCCGATGCGCTGCAATTTATTTCCTACTACCACCCGGTGGATTTTATCCAGGCAGTGAATGAAGCCTATGAGCGGGAGGAATCCCAGGCTGCCAGAGATGCCATGGCACAGATTCTGATCAACTCGCGCATGTGCGCCATGGGACATCGCCCGATCTGTCAGGACACTGGTATTGTTAATGTGTTCGTCAAGGTCGGGATGAATGTGCAGTGGCAGGGCGACATGAGCGTCACTGATATGATCAACGAAGGTGTGCGTCGGGCTTATAAAAGTCCTGACAACGTGTTGCGGGCCTCGGTGTTGGCGGATCCGGACGGTGCCCGCAAAAATACCGGTGACAACACGCCGGCGGTGATCAATTACGAAATTGTGCCCGGTGACACGGTGGAAGTTGATGTGGCCGCCAAGGGCGGTGGCTCGGAGGCGAAATCCAAATTTGCCATGTTGAATCCTTCCGATTCGGTAGTGGACTGGGTGCTGGAGCAGGTGCCGAAGATGGGTGCCGGTTGGTGTCCCCCCGGGATGTTGGGTATCGGTATCGGTGGTACGGCCGAGAAAGCGATGCTGCTGGCGAAGGAATCGCTGATGGAGCCAATCGATATACACGAGTTGCAGGCCCGCGGGGCCTCCTGTCGCGCAGAGGAGTTGCGTCTGGAATTATTTGAAAAGGTGAATAACCTCGGTATTGGCGCCCAGGGGCTGGGTGGCCTGACCACAGTGCTCGATATCAAGGTCAAGGATTTTCCTGCCCATGCGGCCAACAAGGCCGTTGCAATGATTCCCAACTGCGCTGCCACACGCCATACCCATTTCAAGCTGGATGGCTCTGGTCCCGCTTATCAGATACCGCCGGATCTCAATGACTGGCCAGATATTGCCTGGGAAGTGGGCGACAGTGTTCGCCGTGTCAATCTTGAAACTGTTACCAAAGAGGACATCAAGGCCTGGAAAACCGGTGAGACCCTGCTGTTGTCCGGCAAAATGCTGACCGGACGGGATGCCGCCCATAAACGGATGGTGGACATGTTGGCCAAAGGTGAAAAACTGCCGGTGGACATGACGGGCCGGTTTATCTACTACGTCGGCCCCGTGGACCCGGTCAGGGATGAGGTAGTGGGGCCCGCTGGCCCGACCACTGCAACCCGGATGGATAAGTTTACCCGCACCATGCTGGAGCAGACCGGGCTGATCGGTATGATTGGCAAAGCCGAGCGTGGACCGACCGCGATTGAGGCGATCCGTGACAATGAAGCCGTTTATCTGATGGCAGTAGGCGGTTCAGCCTACCTGGTATCCAAGGCGGTTACCGCGGCTAAAGTGGTGGCGTTTGAGTATCTGGGTATGGAGGCGATCTACGAGTTTGAGATTGTCGATATGCCGGTGACGGTGGCGGTGGATTCGAAAGGCGAGTCGGTACACCAGACTGGTCCAAAAATCTGGCAGGCCCTTATCGAAGAGCGTCAGTTGGTCATCTGACAGGCGGGTTGTATAATTTTCAGGCAAGCGGGTTAGACAATTTTTTTAAAAAGAACAGGTTCACAGGAAAAAAATTTTATATGTAGTAAACTGCTTTATGTTACTTTGGTAACGAGGCGAGGAGCCTGGTTTTCTTAAATTGGAATTAATGGTGGATATTATGAAAAAGATTTCAGCTGTGATGGGTACACTACTCTTGACCGTATCAGTATCAGCGTCAGCGCAGACCCCTGAAGGTTTGTATTTGGGCCCGTCGCTCGGTTACTACTATCTGGACAGTGATCGTGTGATCAGTGGACATGATGAATCGGGTGTTTTGGGGTTGAATCTTGGTTATCGTTTTTCAAATGATTGGGCTCTGGAAGCGAGCTATGGTCATGATATCGCCGATGCAGATCTCGAAGTTTCGCAGATCAACGCCTATTACTGGTTTGGCGAAGATGACGGAGGCTGGCGTCCATACATGCTGGCAGGTGTTAGCTACTACGATCGCAGTGGCAGCAATGAAAACAACCTGCAGCCTGAAGAAAAATATACCCACCAGGTACAAATCGGTGTTGGTCTTTCCAAGATGATTGCCGAACAGTGGGAATTCCGTGGTGATGCACGTTTGCACAGCAAAGTGAGAGAAGGCGGTTTTCAGGGTGTTAACGACGGTTCCGTCAACTTGGCTGTGAATTACTACTTTAACAAGCCGGTGGTCCCGGTTGCTGCGGAACCTGCCCCGGCCCGTGAGCCAGAGCCACCTGCAGTAGAGCCTGAAAAACGCACGATCACCGTTCGTTTGAATGTTGAATTCGAATTCGACAAGGCAATTGTTCGTGCCATTTACGGTGATGAACTACAGGCAGTTGCCAGTGCGATGAAAGTCCATGACGACATCACTCTGGAGCTTGAAGGCCACACTGACGCGCGTGGTTCCGATGACTACAACCAGGGGTTGTCAGAAGCCCGTGCGGCAGCGGTTAAAGCAAAAATCGTTGAAGAC
>NZ_CBFHYF010000027.1:0-25223 GCF_965660005.1 Porticoccus sp. | reverse complement strand
TCCGGGGTCACTCCCTGCTCCTCGGCAGCGACAATATAATTGGCCATGACCGGCAGCACCGCACCGTTCATGGTCATGGATACCGAGACCTTATCGAGCGGAATACTGTCGAACAGCACTTTCATGTCCTCAACCGAATCGATGGCGACCCCGGCCTTGCCCACATCCCCCACAACCCGCTCATGGTCGGAGTCGTAACCGCGGTGGGTGGGCAGATCAAACGCCACTGACAGCCCCTGTTGTCCGGCCGCCAGATTCCGGCGATAAAAGGCATTCGAGGCTTCCGCCGTGGAGAATCCGGCGTACTGCCGAACGGTCCATGGACGCCCGGCATACATGGTCGCCTTGGGGCCCCGTTTAAACGGTGAAAACCCCGGCAGATTGTCCAGATGCTCAAGACCGGTCAGGTCCTCGGCCGTGTAGAGAGGTTTAACCGCAATACCCTCAGGGGTGTTCCAGACAAGATCCTCGGCTGTTTTACCCTTGGTTTCCTTGGCTGCAAGAGCCGCCCAGTCATGGTATGAAGGTTTGGTGCTATCGCTCATCGAACACTACCTCTGTCAACTCAATCCCGCGCAAATTGCGCCCTGCTGTTACCTGTTCTATCAATATAGCGGGTATATACGGCTGGCGTTACCCTTGGGTCACCATCAACGGCGGGCAAAAACGGGATCTGCAATGTGCTCGCACTATGGCGGAGCAGTCCAGCTGAAACAAGGACAAATTTATTCGCCAAAACTCACTGATTATTTCAAATAATTGTCCTTTAAAACCATTTCATAGTTACAATAATATACAAACTCACATTTCATAGCAGGGCATCCACTATCGCCACCATCTCCCACCACCATGTTGTAACCTGCCTGCACGGCATTCTTGAACGCCGTCAAAATGAACAGGTATTGCTGGCAAGGGCAGGGATCAACCCCGCCAGCGTGCAGAATTCACAGGACCGGGTACACACCGACCAAGTGGCCCGCCTGTTTCGCCTGGTACAACAGGCCCTTGATGACGAGTTCATGGGGTTCACTTCACAGGCCTGCAAATACGGCATTTTTGCCACCGCCTGCGATCTGGTCAGGCACTGCCGCACGCTGGGGGAGCTGCTGGAGAAAGTGATCGCATTTTATAACCTGATCACCGACGCCATGGTCATGACGCTCGATGTTCAGGACAGCTCGGCGCGTTTCAGTGTTGCTCTGCAACAACCCGAGCTGGATATCGGGCATTTCATGACCGAGTTCCAGATGGTGATCTGGCACCGCTTTTCAAGCTGGTATATCGGCGAAGCCATCCGTCTCCGCGAAACCCATTTTGTTCACTCCGCACCTGACCATACAAGCGAGCTGCGTGTGATGTTTCCGGGTCAGCTGTTGTTTGAGCAGTCCAGCAACAGTCTTTATTTTGATGCGCAGTATCTGGACAAACCGCTGGTTCGGACCAGCCGTGAACTGGATGCGTTTCTCGCCGTTCACCCCGCCGATATCATGACGATCCCGGGCGAAGACAACAGCCTTGAGGCACAGATAGAGCGGATTTTCCTGAAAAACAGTCACGGACGCCCCACTTTTCCGAAAGCGGAGGCCCTGGCGGAACAACTGCGCATCAGCCCACTTACCCTCTACCGAAAGTTGTTACAGGAAGGCACCAGCTATCAGAAAATCAAGGACAATATTCGCCGGGAAATAGCGATCGACAAGCTGGTGAACAAAAGATTATCTGTGGACGAGGTGTCGGAACTGGTCGGTTTTGAAGAGCCCCGCTCTTTCACCCGGGCCTTCAAGCAGTGGACCGGCCTGAGTCCGAGAAATTACTGCAAATACCATCGGGGCAACCCACCCGATCAGATTTCCAGTCCACCACCCACCACGAGGGTTTGACCGCTGATGTAATTGGATTCCGGTATGCAGAACAGGTACACCGCATCGGCAGCCTCTTTTGCGGTACCGGTGCGCTGCAGGGGAATCAGGGTCTTGAGCAGGGATGTCATCTGATCACTGACACCGACCCGGATTTCTTTGCCCGCGATATTAATGGTCGGGCTCTCGCTGGCCGGGCTGGTGAGCCGGGTTTCGATAAACCCGAAGGCCACCGCATTGACATTTACGTTGTAGCGCCCCCACTCCTTGCAGAGGGTTTTGGTCATGCCGACCACGCCCGCCTTGGCCGCCGAGTAGGCCAGCTGCCCGGCATTGCCACCCAAGCCGGATATCGACGACACATTCACCACCTTGCGGTAAACCTGCTCGCCCCCCTCCATCTCCAGGGTGTGATAGTTCTTTATAAAAGGCTGAGCCGCCTTGAGGATGCGGTAGGGGGCCGTCATATGTACATCCAGCATCGCATACCACTGCTCATCGTCCATTTTCTGAATTACATTATCCCAAGTGTACCCGGCATTGTTGATGATGATGTCCAGGCCATCAAACGCATCCACCGCTGTTTTCACAAACCGCATCCCAAAATCTTCGGCGGTGACGCTGCCGGGACAAACCACCGCGTCGGAGCCCAATCTCTGAATGTCACTGACCAGCTTTTCAAGCAGCTCGGCATCCAGATCATTGATTACCAATCGCGCACCTTCACTGGCCAGCTTCAACGCTATTTCACGACCTATGCCGCGACCGGCACCACTCACCAGCGCCACCTTTCCTGCCAACTTCTTCATGGTTGTGCTTCCACTTCAATTAACGCTGATCGACAAAACCAGCTGACCCGCGACAGTGTACCGCGCCCTCTCTCTTTACGGGCACTGGCGTTACACAGTACTCTGAACGCACGTCTACACTGTCCAATAAGTTGCCGGAAAAAGCATAGCGATTCACCCTGCGGACTACAACTCAGATCGCACCGGCACTGCTGATCCAAACAGGTTTCGTCTATGACACTACAACTCAATGATGCTTCTCTGCTGAAATGCCAGGCCTATATCGACGGGCACTGGGTGTCCGCCGACAACGGCAAGACCCTGACTGTGACCAATCCCGTCGACGATTCCCCACTGGCCGAGGTGGCCAGCTGTGGCACCGATGAAACCCGCCGCATGATCGAAGCCGCCAACCGTGCACAGCCAGGCTGGGCGGCGACAACGGCAAAACAGCGGGCAACCCTGCTGCGCGACTGGTACAACCTGATCATCGAGCACCAGGAGGACCTGGCCAGAATCCTCACCGCCGAGCAGGGTAAACCCCTCGCCGAAGCCCGCGGCGAAATTCTCTATGGGGCCAGCTATTTCGAGTGGTTTGCCGAAGAGGCAAAACGCCTGTACGGCGATCTGATTCCGGCACCCGCCAACGACAAACGACTGATGGTATTAAAGCAGCCAGTCGGTGTGGTGGCCTGTATTACCCCCTGGAACTTCCCCAACGCCATGCTGGCTCGGAAAATTGCCCCGGCCCTGGCCGCTGGCTGTACCGTGGTGTGCAAACCCGCCAGTGCCACCCCCCTGTCGGCGCTGGCATTGGTGGCACTGGCCGAACGCGCCGGAGCGCCGGCGGGGCTAATCAATATCGCTGCAGGTGATAGTAAAACTATTGGCGCAGAACTCACCCGCAACCCGCTGGTACGAAAACTCACCTTCACCGGGTCTACGGCGGTGGGCAAACAACTGATGGCGGCCTGCGCAGATACCATCAAACGCACCTCCATGGAACTGGGTGGCAACGCCCCGTTCATTGTGTTTGACGATGCTGATATCGATGCGGCCGTGGCAGGTGCGCTGGCCGCCAAGTATCGCAATGCCGGGCAAACCTGCATCTGCGCCAACCGGTTGCTGGTTCAGTCAGGCATTTATGATCGTTTTGCGGAAAAATTTACCCGAGCAGTGACCGAGCTGAACATGGGCTGCGGCATGGGAGACGGGGTCAATATCGGCCCGCTGATCAGCGATCAGGCCGCCGATGGCGTATACGACCTGATCGAGGATGCCATTTGCAAAGGCGCCACTGTGCTGACCGGTGGCGGCCGGGGAACCGGCAATTTTATCCAGCCCACTGTACTGGGCAATGCCACACCGGACATGCGTCTGTTTGCAGAAGAAATTTTCGGGCCGGTGGCACCACTATTCAGATTCGATACCGAAGCCGAGGCAATTCGGCTCGCCAATGATACGGAATTTGGTCTCGCAGCCTATTTCTATTCACGGGATCTGAGCCGTATCTGGCGAGTGGCCGAGCAGCTGGAGTACGGCATTGTCGGGATCAACGAGGGCCTGGTATCAAATGAAATGGCACCATTTGGGGGAATCAAGCACTCCGGTCAGGGGCGGGAGGGTTCCCGCTATGGCCTCGATGACTATCTGGAACTGAAGTACCTCTGTATGGGGGGCATCGATGCTTAACGGGAGTCCGCAATATGAACCAACAACCTCACGGAAACCGGTACCGATTGCCGGGAGATCCTGTTCATGAAACTGAACTATATCACTCAGGGCAGCGGGCAATCGGTGGTACTGATGCACGGCATGTTCGGTTCACTGAGCAACCTCGGGGTAATCGGCCGGGCTTTGGCGGATCAGTATCAGGTGATTGCCGTCGATATGCGCAACCATGGCGAATCCCCCCACAGCATGACCATGGATTATCCCGCCATGGCAGCGGATATTGTGGAACTGCTGGATGATCTGGCGCTCCACAAAGCGCATCTGCTGGGCCACTCAATGGGTGGCAAGGTGGCCATGCAGGTGGCATTGAACCAGCCGGACCGGGTTGCCAGCCTGATCGCCGCAGACATTGCCCCGGTAGCCTACCGGCCGGACCGCCACGGCGGGGTGCTGGCAGGGCTCAGTGCACTGGCCGAGGCCAGGCCGGGTAGTCGTCAGCAGGCCGACCGGCTATTGGCACAGCATGTCAGTGATCCAGGCGTGCGTGCCTTTCTGCTGAAAAATCTGCACCGGGCTGAGGATGGACACTATGATCTGCTGCTGTATCTGGATGGCATTCTCGCCAACTATGACGAAACCCTGACCCTGGCACCCACCGGAGCACCCTTCCCGGGTCCAACGCTGTTCATCAAGGGAGCAGATTCTGCTTACATTCAGGAAAAACACCGGGCTGAAATCCTGCGATTATTTCCCCACGCCCAACTCAAGGTAATGGATAATACCGGCCACTGGTTGCACGCAGAGAAACCCGATACGTTCAATCGAATCGTGGTGGACTTTCTGGCTGAGGCAACCAAAACCTGACCCAACAGACCGGACGGCATACCAGCCAACGGAATATTGGCCCCCTGAACCCGTTATACACTTCCGGAAAAAACCATGTTGAGCTACCGACACGGCTTTCACGCTGGCAATTTTGCCGATGTGCTGAAACATATCATCCTGGTTGAACTACTGGAATACGTAACCCTTAAAGACAAACCCTTCGACTACATTGATAGCCATGCTGGAGCTGGCTGGTATAAGCTCAACTCCGAACAGGCCAACAAAACAGCCGAATATGCCGCCGGCATAGGTCGTCTGGTGGCAGAAGACTTTCCCGAGCTACAACCGTATTTTTCTCTGCTTTACCCGGACGGAAAGGCTATTGGCAAACGGCCTGTGCTGTCCCGTTACCCCGGCTCACCGGCCATTGCGAAACACTACCTGCGCAGCCGGGATCGAGGCTGGTTATTCGAGATTCACCCCACAGACTATGCCGCACTGCATAAACTGATGGCCGGGGACCCCCGAATGCGGCTATCGGGAGAGGATGGTCTACAGGGTATGATGGGGCTGTTACCACCTGTCTCGAAACGCGGACTAGTGTTGATCGACCCCTCCTATGAAATCAAATCCGATTATGAGCGGGTGATCGAACAGCTGATCAAGGCCCACCATAAATTTGCCACCGGCATCTATGCACTCTGGTATCCGGTGGTGGACCGGGAGCGCATCAAGCGTATGGAACGCCAGCTGATCGGCGCCGGAATCAAACGGATGCAGCTTTTTGAATTGGGCCTGCAGCCGGACACCACCGAGCGCGGCATGACAGCGGCGGGCATGATCGTGATCAATCCACCCTGGACACTGTTCGAGAAGATGCAAAAATTGCTGCCAAAGCTGGTGGAAAAAATGGCGCCACAGACCGGGACTTACCGGCTTGAGGTATTGGCGGGCGAAGATGCCTCGCCACCGCTGCCGAGACAGCGCCGCAATACCAGATAACCGATGACACCTGACATGACCGAACCGGCCAGGATGCCCAAACGGTCATCAAAAATCAGCTTGATATCAGAACCCTCGAAAGCCAGAGAACTGATAAACAGGCTCATGGTAAAACCAATGCCGCACAGTGCCGCAATGCCGTACAACCTACCCCAGGACATATCCTTTGGCCGCGTTGCCACACCCAGCTTTATGGCAATCCAGCAGCAGCCGAAGACACCCACCTGCTTGCCGACGAATAATCCCAGCGCAATACCCAGCGGTACCGGATGGAAAACCTGATCCACACCGAGACCGGTAAAACTGATACCGGCGTTGGCAAAGGCAAACACCGGCAACACAAAAAAAGCCACCAGCGCCTGCAGGTCGCGCTCCATGATTTTAAGCGGCGAAACACCCGGATTGTCCGTCCGGAGAGGAATGAACATGGCCATAATGACACCCGCCAGAGTGGCGTGAACACCGGACTTCAACATGGCGAGCCACATGATCGTACCCACTGCGATATAGAGACTTTTGGACTCCACGTTGTAGCGATTCAATAACGCCAGCACCGGCAGACAGGCGCAGACCAGCAATAATGCCGCCAGAGAAATATTCGCCGTATAAAAGATGGCAATGATGATAATGGCCCCGATATCATCAAAAACCGCCAACGAGGTCAGGAAAACCTTCAGGGATACCGGCACTCTGGAACCCAACAACGACAGGACACCCAGCGCAAAGGCAATATCGGTAGCGGCCGGGATAGCCCAGCCCTGGCTGGCAAGACCGTCACCACTGTTGAAGCTCAGATAGATCATCGCCGGAACCAGCATACCCCCCAGAGCCCCCACCCCGGGCAGGATGATTTTTCGTTTCTCAGACAACTCCCCCTCGATCAGCTCGCGCTTAAGCTCCAGCCCGATAAGGAAGAAGAAAACAGCCATCAACCCATCGTTGATCCACATCAGCAGCGGTTTGGCCACCACAAACTCGCCGATCATCACAGCTACCGGGGTATCCAGTAGCAGTCCATAGTAGGCCAGCACTGGCGAGTTGGCACAGATCAGGGCCGCTATGGCAGCCAGCATCATCACAATGCCGACCGCCGACTCAAGTCTGAAAAATCGGCTGATACGCGATTCGAATTGATTGCTCATAACAGCTTTTGGCCTGCTCTCCCATCAATTGAAACAGAGAATACGTAACACCTCTGCAAATTTAAGAAATCTTGTCGCTATAGGCCCGTCCCATCAGAAGAATAGTCTCTCAAAATCATCAGCGCACCCATCACTGTGTTGCCGGCGTGGGCTGCTGGGACACATAAATTAGCTGGTCGGTATCAAAACCCAGCTCCCCGGCACGCTCTTCAAACCGCTGAATCAGCTGCTTGTCCACGGTCGGGGTACGGGCCAGCAACCACAAATAGGAGCGATTGAAACCCGACACAAAAGCGTACTGATACTGTTCTTGATCCAGACCAAACACCACATAACTGCTGTAAAAGGGGCCAAAAAAAGAAACTTTCAGGTGACCGGTATTATCATCACTGACGAAATAGGCACGTCCCTCAGCAGATTTCCACTCAGCATTCTGCTCCGAAAAACCCCGGTTGATGACTCGTATGCCACCGTCTTCAAGCCGACTGTATTCCGCTGTCACACGGCTTAGGCCCCGCTCAAATGAGTGATCCAGCCGTGCAATTTCATACCAGGTGCCGAGATAGGTATCGACCTTAAAATCGTTGACCGGCTCGACACCTTCAGGAGTGCCCAGACACCCTGCCAACACGAACGAAAACCATAATGGGCAAACAAACATACGTCGTATTTTCATCAATGCTCCATTACCTGATCAATGACCACACCTTCAGGAGTGACACTCGTTGATCCAGACACCCACATCCAGAACGGAAGATGCCGCTCCAGAGAACGTACCGGAAACGGGTGGTACGGATTCCGGTAACCGGGCCACAGCGACCGCGATGTGGTCAGCGCCAACCAACTGGCCAATGGTTGGATCAAACCCCACCCAACCGGCACCCGGCACATAGATTTCTGCCCAGGCATGGGTGGCACCGAAATTATCGATAGTCGGCGGGGCATGCAGATAACCACTGACAAAACGGGCCGCCAGTCCGAGGTAGCGGGCCGCCGACATGAACAATTGTGCAAAATCACGGCAGGAACCGGCATTGAGGGCAATGGTTTGCTCCGCGGCCTGGACCCCCGGTTCTTCCCGTATCCGGTAAGCGAAGGTCTCGTAAATATGCGAGCAGATCCGCTGCATCAGGGTATAGGTCTGAATGGCCTCTCCCGGTTGCCAGATGGCAGCCATCCAGTCAGCCAGTCTTTTATGATCTGCTTCGACAAGCGGATCCTTCATATAAGGCTGCAACAATACCCTATCATCGTCATCAAACAAGAACGGGTAATCCACGGCCTGCTGCTCCACGACAAAGTCCAGTGGGTCTTCATTGTACTGCTGAATAATCACGTCACTGAGAATCGAGAGCTGACTCGCCGGGCTGCTGAAACTGGCTATCGCCACCGAATTACCTTCCACATCGTGCCGCCAGCGCAGGGTGGGCTGGGGGGTAATCTTCAGGGTAGAGGACTCGATGTGCAATGTGTGCCCTTCTCTGGGCCGCAACCGCAAGTAGTGTGTACCGAGAATCACTGCTCCGGAAAAGTTATAGTAAGTGTTGTGGGTAATTCTGAATCGACGCATGGGCCGTTATTTCCTGAGGTGAACCTTTCAGCATGAACAGTTGCCTTGCCGGACAGACCGCTTACTTTAAGCTCAGACTCCTACAGCATGTGTCATCTGATCGGCGAGGGCAACCGCCTTTTGACTGCGAGGCAATGCTGCAGAGAGGGAAAACTCAGTGACACGGGGTTTTTCGCCTCACTGGTAAACCACATCCCCGTACATCGGTGCCAACCGCTTGAGCAAATCATTGCGCACCGCAATGGGTACGCCTTCCTCCTGCATTGCATAGATCAACAGCTGCACCAGACGATCAAAATCGGCCTGCGTAATGTTGAGTCCTTTGTGGGTAGCCCTCATGCCCTCACCACCGTACTCACAGGGGCCATCAGCCACATCACAGAGGTGCTCCGTCAAACCCTCACGAAACAGTGCAATATCGGTATCATGAAAGTGCCTGGCTATTTGCTCGTCTTTTGCCATCCGTTGCAGCAAGTTATCCACCACCGCGGCCAGACCGGGCTCACCCCCCAACCCCTCATACACGGTGGCAGGCTGACTGCTGCAGGCGCTGAGCAGTAAAGCGAGGATGATGGAAAAAACCGGCCTGGCCTGTCTTCTCAATGCACGGTTCACAGGGCACCCTCAATGGACAGGTACCAGCCCTTCTGATCGTCAAATCCGGCAATACTGCCCAGGTCGGCATAGGCCAGAACCACCGACAGGTTTTTATTGATGAACCAGCCGATAAAAAAGTCCTGCCAATCGTCTTCACCGGCAAAATCGAGTTCATCGGGTTTTTCCCGACAATCCATACCCACGGCCAGATTATCGGTTAGCAATACCGCCACGGAGGCTTCTTTCATGTAGCGATAGCGATCGTTGTGCTCACTGCCAAAACCCAGCAGTCCACCCTGATTGGCCTTGGTGGCGCGCAGTGTGCCGTTGACCAATATTGCGCCCCCACAGTACGTCAAAAAAAACCTTGGTTGCGGCGACGTAGTAATCAACACCACTGTCATCTCTGGCGCCTACCGCAGAGGGCAATGAAAAGTCATCGACATCCTTGTACTGTAGACCCACGCTGATCTGGGGCAGAGTGGTATAAAGCAACTCGCCGGCAACCTTGTATTTGAGGCCGATGACGTCCTGCTGCAAGTCACCGCCAAGGCTGTCCAACTTGAGGCGCTGCCGGGCAAAGGACAACTCCACCCGATTGTCATAGCTTACCGATGCCCCGATTACCTTGAGCGTAAAGTCATCCACAAACACGCCGGTGGCCATCCCGGTGACAGCCCATTCATCGGAGCTGCCATAGCCGTTAATAACGGCCCAGGGCACGACACCGCCGCCAGCACTGCCCTCTATATTGGAGGCGCCACCGGTTGCCACAATTCTACTGTCTGCGTGAACCAGGCTCCAGGCCATGGTCAGGAATAGGGGGGAAAAATACGTCTGATAACGGGACCAGCCATGCTGTTTATCATTATTTTAAGTTGGCGGCGAAACGCCATCCTGTTGGTTGAATTTTACATACCAATGGTAAAAATCTCTGGCTTCCAGTGGCCTAGAATACACATAACCCTGCACTACATCACACCCTTGCTGACGAAGAACGTCAATCGTTTGCCGTTCTTCAACACCTTCCGCTGTTACACTGAAGCCCAGGCTATGGGTCAGCGCAATGCTGGTTTCAACAATCATCGCATCATGGGTATTGGTGAGCATGTCCTTGATAAAACTGCGATCAATCTTGACTTCATCCACCGGCAACATTTTCAGGTAGGCCAGAGAGGAGTGACCCGTACCAAAGTCGTCAATGGCAATGGACAAACCGAGATCCCGGAATTTCTGCAGCACACCAACTGCCGTGATCGGATCCCTCATCACAGCACCCTCGGTGACTTCAATAGCCAGTAGCTCAGATGCCAGACCTCTCGCATCGAGCATTTGGGCAATCTGGCCCGGCAAAGCCTCATTGACCAGATCGCGGGGAGACAGGTTGACGGCCAGCTTCAACCCCAGCCCTTCATTCTGCCAGGCTACCAGCTGATCCATGGCCTGGCGCAAAACCCACTGGCTGATCAAATCAATGTTGTCGGTATGCTCCGCCAGCATAATGAATTCATCGGGGCGTATCGGACCGAGCTCGGGATGATTCCATCGAATGAGGGCTTCGGCACCCTTGCAAACATTGCTCTGAATATCCACTTTGGGCTGGAAAACCAGGTAAAACTGCCCCTGCTCCAGGCCGCGTTCAAGTTGATTGATAATGGTCAGTTCGCGCTGGTACTTTTCGTCTTGACCAGAGCGATAGGCAACAATTCGGGTATCGTTCAAACAGGCTTGCATCAAGGCAATTTCAATGCGCCGCAACAGGACACCAACCGTTCCTCCATACTCGGCCAGGGAGAGCATGCCGGCACGGATTTTCAGCGAAATATTGGAATCCTGAATACTGAAAGGTGCCTCCAGTTGATCGATGGCACGGGAAAGAAGCGTCTCGGTTATGCCACTTTTGTACAGCAACAGGAACGCATCGCCGTCAAGTCTCGCCAGGAAATCCGCGGCTGGCGTAATCGTCTCCAGTCGCCGCGCAAACATCACCAGCAGAGAATCTCCGTTGGCAAAACCGATCATGTCATTGATGTGCCGAAAGTGTTTGATATCCAGCAGCACCAGTGTGCCCGACAGGCTGTCACCAGCTTCCTGGAGCATGCGTTTGGCGGCAAAGCGGTTGGCGAGCCCGGTCAGACTGTCGTGGGTGGATTGATAGATCAGATCCCGTTCGCGAGCCTCGGTGTTATCGCGCATAACTGTCAGGGTATCGGCCAACACGGCGAGTTCCGCAGGGGCACCTTTGATTGGTGGCGGATTCTGTCCCTGACCAATCAAACGGGCAAATTCCACCAGGGTATGAACCGGGAGGGTGAGGCTGCCGGACAGCCAGGCCGCAACCAGCAGTGATAACGCCAGTGTACCGGGAAAAATCGACAGCATACTGTTGCGCAAATGTTCGTAATTCTGCTCCCATCTGAGGCTCGAAAGATGCAACACCACCCACTTGTCGGCAGCCTTGCCGTTGAGTTTCAGTGCATAGGACAGATAATGCTCCGGAAAACCTTCAGCCGCCTCTACTGATAATTCAGGCAACATACTCAGCTGCGACAGGAGGGCAGACTGGGAGGTCGTACCGAGAGTAGACTCAACAGCAAACCTGCCATTACCGTCCTTGTTAATAAAGCTGACCTCGACACCGGTAATGGCCTTGGCCTGCTGAGCCACCTGACTATCCATGACGAACCCCATGCCGACCCAGGCGATCAGGGTAGGGGCTTTTACAGGCTGCATCACAAACTGGTAACTGGCGTTATCAAAACTGAGGATTCTGGCCGCACTGCCATCGTTCATACTGGCCGTCAATTCCGACAGGACCTCGATATCCTCTTCCCCCAAGTCGGCAATACTGGAACTGATCAGGCGGCCTTCCGGCGACAGTAATATCGCCGCATCTGCACCGATACGATTGCCGTGATCCTCGAGTACGGACAAAATGGTATCGCTTTCACCCGTGGCAATGGCGCGCTTGAAACCAAAATCAGCACTGAGCACCGAGAGAGAATTATTCAGTTGCAAAGAACGGTTGGCGAGCACCTCGCGAAAGACATTGATACCGACATCCAGCGTTTGCTGCTGTTGCAGCATTTGCTCCCGGTGAGTCGCATTCAAGACGAACACAGCCGTAGCCAGTTGCACCAGCATCAGCACCACGACGAATGCTATTACCAGCCGGATTCGGTAACTGTTGAGCATATGTCGCCTAGAGTCCGCCAAAGCCGGCTGGAGGCGCCGAGGGTTTTTTCTGCCGTTCAATGCCTATCTGGTACTGGGGGGAATCGCCACCAACAGGAAGGCTCAGCTCCGTTTCAAGCAGCTCACCGGTTTGCCATGGATGCCAGATTCTGAGTCGGTAGTTACCCGCGGGCAGACCACCGAATGACACCTGACCGTCAGCATCAGTTACCCTGGCATGAGGGCTGTCTGACACACAAATAAAGGCCTGCATATAGTCGTGAATATTGCAGCCCAGCGCCACCACACCCGGCTTGTCAAACAATACCGGCTCCTGGGGCGTTCCCACATACAGCTTCAGTTCGAAGGGTTTTGGCTCAGAAAACGAGTAGACATGGTGACGGGTGCGATCGAGATTAGGGAAATTGACCGGTGTCCCCTTGGGCACCGTCAAGACAAAAGGAATAAAAGTGCGGTCCTGCTGACTCATCTCATTCTGAATGTTACCGGATGCCATCATGGCAGCGTCCAGGGGCAGCAATTCCACCACAGCATCTTCCACCGCCAACGCATCCAGCGCAACAACCGACAACTTCAAATCAATGGCATTGGCAGCAAAGCAGGGTATTACCAGAGTGAGAAACACCCACATTGAGGCTCTTGACATCGTTTTATTCTTTTTCTGCAACCTGGTATTTCGCAACTAAATGTACTCCGATACAGGTAGACAGGCACAAATCAGATTCCGGTCACCATAGACATTATCAATTCTGCCAACCGGCGACCAGTATTTACTTTCCCTGAGTGAAGCCAGCGGATACGCCGCCTGTTCACGAGAGTAACTTTTGACCCACTGGTCGGCAACCAGTTCATCTGCGGTATGGGGGGCGCCGCACAGCGGGTTGTCATCCACAGGGAATTCGCCGCGCTCCACTGCAGCAATCTCCTCACGGATTTGTAACAGGGCATCACAGAGACGGTCCAGTTCCTCCCTGGACTCACTCTCTGTTGGCTCGATCATCATGGTACCCGCCACCGGAAAGGACATGGTCGGCGCGTGAAAACCATAATCGATCAACCGCTTGGCGACATCATCAACCGTCATTCCGGAGGTCTCCCTGATGGCCGTTAAATCGATGATGCACTCGTGGGCTACCCGGTCATTGCTGCCGGTATAGAGAATCGGGTAACCGTCTTTCAGGCGCCCTGCCACATAGTTGGCATTGAGAATCGCCACTTCCGTAGCCTGCTTCAACCCCCCCGCCCCCATCATCTTGATATACATCCAGGTAATCGGCAGGATGCTAGCGCTTCCCCAGGGGGCAGAGGACACGGCACCCACCCCGGAGTCATGCTTGAAGCAGCCGTGGCCCGGCAGAAATTCCGCCAGATGCTGCTTGACTGCCACCGGGCCCACACCGGGTCCACCACCACCATGGGGAATGCAGAACGTCTTGTGCAGATTCAGGTGTGAGACATCACCCCCGAACTGGCCGGGCTGGCAAAGCCCGACCATGGCATTGAGATTGGCGCCGTCGATATAGACCTGTCCGCCATGCTCGTGAACGATCTCGCAGATATCGGTGATACCCTCCTCGAACACACCATGGGTCGAGGGGTAGGTCACCATAATGGCTGCCAACTGATCACTGTATTGGGCAGCCTTGTCACGCAACTCCGCAAGGTCCACATTGCCCCGCTCGTCACAACCCACGACCACCACTTGCATACCACACATCTGCGCCGAGGCCGGATTGGTGCCGTGGGCAGAGCTGGGAATCAGACAGATGTTACGATGACTGTCGCCCCGGCTCCGGTGGTAAGCGCGAATCGCCAGCAGCCCGGCGTACTCGCCCTGTGAACCGGCATTGGGCTGAAGTGACACGGCATCGTAGCCGGTAGCGGCACAGAGCATGGCCTCCACTTCACCAATCATTTTACGGTAGCCGACGGTCTGGTCCGCCGGCGCGAAGGGGTGAATGCCGGCAAATTCGGGCCAGCTGACCGGAATCATCTCGGCGGTGGCATTCAACTTCATGGTGCAGGAACCCAGCGGAATCATCGCCCGGTCGAGCGCAATATCCTTATCGGCCAGTTTGCGCAGATAACGAAGCATTTCCGTTTCCGAGTGGTAGCGGTTGAAAACCGGGTGGGTGAGGACCGGCTCGGTGCGCAACAGTCCTTGCGGCAGCCCACTGCCGGCAGTGACTTCCAGGTCGGCCACGGTGAGCTCAGAGTTCGCATCAAATAACTGCCAGAGGGTCTCCACGTCGGTCGCTGTGGTAGTCTCGTCCAGCGAGATACCGAGATGTTGTTGATCGATCACCCGCAGATTGATCCCCTCGGCTAGGGCTTTGCGGTAAATCTCCGCGGTCTGTGATCCGCTGGCAATTGTGAGCGTGTCAAAAAAGCTGTGATTGCTGATGGTAAAACCCAACCGGGTCAGACCAGCGGCCAGAATCGATGTCAGACAATGAACCCGTTCCGCGATGCGCCGCAATCCCTCCGGACCATGGTAAACCGCATACATACTGGCCATTACAGCCAACAGCACCTGGGCCGTACAAATGTTGCTGGTGGCTTTCTCACGGCGAATATGCTGCTCGCGGGTTTGCAGGGCCAGACGAAAGGCCGGTTTGCCGCGACTGTCCACGGATACACCCACCAAACGACCCGGCAGAGAACGTTTGAAAGCATCGCGGGTTGCCATATAGGCCGCATGGGGACCACCGAAGCCGAGCGGCACACCGAAGCGCTGGGTGGAACCAATCGCCACATCAGCATCCAACCGGGCCGGGCTTTGCAACAGCATCAAGCTGAGGATATCTGCCGCCATCACCACCAGTGCCCTGTTTTGGTGAGCGGTTTCAATCACACCGGAAAAATCCTCAACACTGCCATCAGCACCGGGGTATTGCAGCAGCACGCCAAAACATTCCTGACTGGCAATCTCCTGTGGATCACCAATCACCACCTCGATATCCATGGGTTCGGCCCTTGTGCATACCACCTCAATCGTCTGCGGCAGACACTGTCGGTCGACGAAAAAAACCCGGCTTTTTGATTTAGCCATGCGCCGACACAGGGTCATCGCCTCTGCCGCAGCCGTCCCTTCGTCCAGCAGCGAAGCACTGGCCAGATCCATACCCGTCAGATCGGTAATCAGCGTCTGGAAATTCAACATGGCTTCCAGACGACCCTGGGAAATTTCCGGTTGATAGGGGGTATAGGCGGTATACCAGGCCGGATTTTCCAGTACATTTCGCAGAATCACATTGGGGGTAAAACAACCGTAGTAACCCTGGCCAATAAATGATCGAAAAACCTGATTTTCGCCAGCAATGGCCCGCAGCTCAGCCAGTGCCTCCTGCTCCGTGCAGGCATCGGCAAGGGCCAGTGGTTTTGAAGAACGAATTCTGTCCGGAATCACAGCCGCTATAAAGGCCGCCATATCGGTATAGCCCAGGGCTTGCAGCATGGCCTGCTGATCTTCGCCGGAAGGACCAGTGTGTCGACGGATAAATTCATTATTGCCAGCAAGCTCTGCCAATGACTTCATAGGATTCTTTCTCTGTTCGGAGGTTGATAGACAGGTTGAACAGGATGGCACGATGGGCATCCCACTATTTTTTGGCGCGACTGTTTGCACCAATCCACATGACTTTTTTCGCGTTACTGACCACGATAGTAGCGCTGGGGAACAAAGGGCATTTTTATCACACTGACCGGGCGGGGCTTATCGCGCACCAGTGCATGCAACTGGGTACCCGCCGCCGCATAAGCCGACGAGACATAGCCCATTGCCAGGGGCGCTTCCAAAGTGGGGCCAAAACCACCGCTGGTGACCACACCGACCTGCTGACCGCCATCATCAATCAGCACCGTGCCCTCCCTCACCGGAGCGCGTCCCTCGATCTGCAAACCCACTCGACGACGAGTAACTCCCTGCTGTATTTCTTTAAAAATCACCTCGGCACCGGGGAAGCCACCCGCCTTTTCACCGTCCGGGCGACGGGACTTGCTGATACTCCACAGCAGTCCCGCCTGAACCGGCGTGGTGGTGGTGTCCAGGTCGTGACCGTACAGACAGAGCCCGGCTTCCAACCGCAGTGAATCGCGAGCCCCCAATCCGACGGGCTTGACTTGATCAAACGACAGCAGCGTTCTCGCCAGTGCATCAGTAGCATCTGCGGGGACTGAAATTTCAAAGCCATCCTCTCCGGTATAACCGGAACGGGTAACAAAACAATCTGCACCGGCGAGACTGACTCGGCAACCGCTCATAAACACCAGCTTACAAACCTCCGGTGCCAGTTGTGCCATCACGTCAGCCGCCGCCGGTCCCTGTAGGGCCAACAGCCCGCGATCCTCCAGATAATCGATGGCAAAGCCCGGCAGTGCATTAACCAGGTGACCGAGATCCTGTTCCTTGCAGGCAGCATTTACCACCAGAAAGAAGCGATCCTGCGCCCAGCGGCTGATCATCAGATCATCGAGTATACCGCCCTGCGCATTGGTAAAGAGCGCATAGGTTTGCCGATTGATGGGCAAGTGTTCCAGTTCCACCGGCACCAGCCTTTCCAGTGCGGCCACTGCCCCGTCCCCGCCAATCACCACCTGCCCCATATGCGACACGTCAAAAAGCCCGGCAGAAGCGCGAGTATGCAGGTGTTCAGCCATAATACCCGCCGGGTACTGGACCGGCATGTCGTAGCCGGCAAAGGGCACCATCCGGGCACCGAGTTCCAGGTGCAGGGCTTTAAGGGGTGTCGCTTTCAAAGCTGCGTTTTGTTCAGTTGTCATGGATTCCGCCAGTGAATGAAGCCTGTAATGCAGGCTATGTTATCGGCCTGCAAAAAATTGGTAAAATTAATAGTTAAAATTATTTCATTTCATTTGTTAATGTAAGCGTGATGAAAAACCTGCCAACAGACCTGCTCCGCACCTTTGTCACCGTGATAGAACTGGGCGGTTTTACCGCTGCGGCAGACTGGCTCGGCCGTTCCCAGCCCGCAGTCAGCCTGCAGATCAAGCGTCTGGAGAAATTGCTGGGGCAGACCCTGCTGATTCGCAGCGGCCACCAGCTGGAGCTGAGCCGGGCCGGACAGCTGATGTTTCGCTACGCGCGACAGATACTGACGCTGAATGACGAGGCGGTCGCCCAGTTCACCAAGCATTCCGTGAGCGGCAAAATTCACTTCGGCATCCCCAGCGAGTTCGCCACCACCCTGTTACCCAAAATTGTCGGTCGCTTTACCCAGGCCTACCCGAATGTCACGCTGGAAGTCACCTGTGCACTCAGCAAACAGCTGCTCTCCGACCCGGAGCGCCGTCGCTATGACCTGATCCTGGCCTTGCATGACGACCCGGTGATGGCTGGCCACAACCTGGTCAAAGAGGACGAACTGGTCTGGGTCACCAGCACTGACCACGACGCCCATTTACAGATACCGCTTCCATTGATTGTGGCACCGGAAGGCTGCATTTACCGCAAACGGGGCATTGAGCGGCTTCGCGAAAATCATCGCGACTGGCGGGTGGTTTACACGATACCTGATTTAACCGGCATCCAGTCTGCTATCAGCGAGGGGCTGGGGGTTACGGTATTGGCAAGGAGCACAGTGCCGGAGAATCTACGGATTTTGAAGCCCACAGAAAAACTGCCAAGATTGGGCAAAGTGGGCATCAGTCTGATTGAACAGAGCAATGAATCCGGTGAGGCCATCACCCGGCTGATGGATTTCGTCAAAGCCTCGTTGTAACTCAGGCTGCGCGAAGCTGCCAGAACAAGGATTAGAATCATGAAAAACAATATTGTTCTGATCGGGATGCCCGGTGCCGGCAAGAGCACCGTTGGCCTGCTGCTGGCTAAGACACTGGGCAAAAACTTTGTCGATACCGATATTTTACTGCAGATTCGCGAGGGCAAAACCCTGCAACAACTGATGGATGAGAAAGGTTACCTTTATCTCAGAGAGTGCGAAGCTTCCGCGTTACAGGCCATTGACGGGCACAACCTGGTGATCGCCACGGGGGGCAGCGCTGTCTACAGCAAGGCCGGCATGTCACACCTGCAACAGAACGGCCTCATCGTCTATCTTGAAACATCTCTGGAAACGCTTCGCCATCGCATCCACGATTATGAAACGCGGGGCATTGCACGCCGCCCGGAACAGAGCTTTGCCGCACTTTATACCGAGCGGGACACGCTCTATCGGGAATACGCCGATGCCACGATCCACTGTGCGGATGCGAGCGTTGAGCAGGTCGTCCAAATGGTTTGTTCGGCCGTCACCGGATTGTCCCGAACGCCCCGCTAAAGCCCTGCATAAAAAAGCCGGGGATAACCCCGGCAATGGCCGTTCCCGTTCGGACAGATTCACCCATCAAAGAACGCTACTAACCACATTTTGAATCGCCGCAGTTCAGACAGGTCATACAACCGTCCATCAGAATCACCCCCTTGGTCATGCACTTATGGCAAAGCTGGGCACTTTCGGGAAAGGGATTGCTCGGTTTGCCCTCGGGGGCAGAATAACTACTCGCAGCCTCGTACTCGGCACGCTTCTCCGCCAGAATTGCCATCTGGTGCTCACCCAGGTTGGGGGTTTGCATCATACCGATCTTGGTCAGATGGGACTCGATCGCTTCGCCGATTTCGGCCACCAGTGATGGCATGAATTTTCCGCCGCGCTTGAAGTAACCACCCTGCGGATCGAATACGGCTTTCAACTCCTCGGCCAGGAACGTGCAGTCCCCACCCTTGCGAAACACCGCAGAAATCACCCGGGTCAACGCCACTACCCACTGGAACTGGTCCATATTTTTTGAATTGATAAAAATCTCAAACGGGCGGCGCTGCTCATGGTCGGTGCCCTGATTCAAGATAATATCGTTGATGGTGATATAGAGCGCATGGTCAGACAGCGGTGTTTTTACCTTGTAGGTGCTACCGTGCAGCTCTTCCGGTCGACTAAGGTTTTCATGCATCTGCACAATAGCCCGCTCCAGTTCCGCGGCCACCACCTTTGTTTCGGGAATGGTATCGTCGTTGGAAGGGGTCACCACCTTGTAGCCAACGATTTTTTTGTCAATTTTTACACTCATGTCTATGCTTCCAGTCAGAATTTGCCGTAATAGCCTTCTTTCAAGGCATCGAAGAGGTTGGCGGCACTGTGAGTTTCGCCGTCGTACTCCACTTCCTCGTTACCTTTCAGTTCCACCGTGGAGCCATCCTCCAGCGTGAAGCGATAGGTGGTGTTTTCCAGGTCCTTCTCTTTTACCAGCACGCCCTGGAAGGCTTCGGGATTAAAACGGAACGTGGTACAGCCCTTGAGACCATTTTCGTAGGCGTACAGATAGATGTCCTTGAAATCCTCAAAATCACAATCTGTAGGAACATTGATAGTTTTTGAAATGGAGGAATCCACCCATTTCTGGGCCGCCGCCTGAACGTCCACATGCTGTCGGGGTTTGACATCTTCACTGGAGATAAAATAATCGGGCAGTTTTTCCCCCTCCTTATCGCTGAAAGGCAGGGCATTGGCATTGATCAGTTCCCGGTAGGCCAGCAACTCATAAGAAAAGACATCCACCTTTTCCTTGGATTTTTTGCCTTCGCGAATCACATTGCGGGAGTAGTGGTGGGCAAAACTGGGCTCGATACCATTGCTGGCATTATTCGCCAGTGACAGCGAAATAGTCCCGGTGGGGGCAATGGAAGAGTGATGGGTAAAACGGCAACCGACAGTGGCAATCTCGTCCACCAGACCGGGATCGACCTCAGCTACTTTTTGCATATAACGGCTGTAACGGGCCTGCAAAACCTTGCCCTTGAGCTTGTCACCGATGACAATGCCATCACGCGCCATATCAGGACGCAGGCGCAGCATCTCGGCTGTCACCTCAAACTCTTCATCCATAATTGGAGCCGGCCCTTTTTCCTTGGCCAGTTCAAGACCCGTACGCCAGCCAGCCAGGGCCATCTCGCGAGAAACCTGCTCAGTCAGCGCCAGAGACTCATCGCTGCCATAGGGAACCCGCAACATGGTCATGGTGGAGCCAAGACCGAGAAAACCCATGCCATGGCGACGCTTTCGCACAATCTCATTGCGCTGCCCTTCCAATGGCAAGCCGTTGATTTCAACCACGTTGTCGAGCATCCGGGTAAAAACGGAGACCACTTCGCGAAAATTATCCCAGTCAAAGCGGGCTTTTTCAGTAAACGGATCCAGCACAAACCGGGTCAGGTTGATCGACCCCAGCAAACAGCTACCGTAGGGTGGGAGAGGCTGTTCGCCACAGGGATTGGTCGCCCGGATATTTTCACAGTACCAGTTATTGTTCTCCCGGTTGACCTTGTCGATAAGAATAAAGCCGGGCTCGGCATAATCGTAGGTGGAGCTCATAATCACGTTCCACATATGCCGCGCCTTGACCGTGCGATAAATGCGACAGGCCACCAAGCCTTCTTCATTGACGATGTAACCTTCTGTGGTGGGAAACTCCTTCCACAGCAAAGTATCGTCGGCGAGATCGACCGTGCCCTGCTCAACCTCTTTGTGGGACACCGGGAAACTCAGAGACCAGTCGCCGTCACTTTTGACCGCCTCCATAAACTCTTCCGTGATCAGCAGCGACAGGTTGAATTGTCGCAGGCGGCCATCCTCCCGCTTGGCACGAATGAAATCCACCACGTCCGGGTGGCTCACATCGAAGGTGGCCATCTGCGCACCGCGGCGTCCACCGGCAGAGGACACGGTGAAACACATCTTGTCAAAGATATCCATAAACGACAGTGGCCCGGAAGTGTAGGCACCCGCACCTGACACATAAGCACCCCTGGGGCGCAAGGTGGAAAATTCGTAACCAATACCGCAACCGGCTTTCAATGTCAGGCCCGCTTCCAGATTTTTCTCCAGAATGCCCTGCATGGAGTCCTGCACAGTCCCGGACACTGTACAGTTAATCGTGGACGTGGCCGGCTTATGGGCCAGTGCACCGGCATTGGAAATAATCCGACCGGCGGGTATCGCCCCGTTGCGCAACGCCCACAGAAACCGCTCATACCAGAGCGACTGCTTGCCAGGCTCCTCTACGTCGGCAAGTGCCCTGGCAACCCGGCTGTAGGTGGCATCAATCGTCTCATCAACCGGATTACCGCTCCTGTCCTTGAGGCGGTACTTCTTGTCCCAGATGTCCTGGGAGGCAGTCTGGAGTCTGATTTCGATGGCATGGGGCTCATCTGCAGTTTTAAGCGCTTCTATTGACATGAGGCTACTGTTTCCTTGTTACAAGTGTGGCTTTGAGCGGCTTTTGACCGTCTTTTCGTGCGGGGGCACTGCGACAAATCCCCCCTGATTTCACTGGCAACATGGCAATAAACACATGCCACCCAAGCGACCAGCGATAATCCTTATCTGTCGTTGAGTATACAATATCTAGTGGCTATTTCCAGATCTAACACTACAGGTAGTATTTGGCCGCTAACGTTAACACAACGGACTGATTCTGGAAGCGATCACTCCCCCGCCGCGCCCCAGCGGACAAAGGCTGCCGAAAAACAGTTCGCCAAAAAACCGGGTCGGCAGACAGACTGACAGCGAATCCTATGACCAAACACCTGCTGTTCAGTCGAAAAAAATGGCAACTGTCATCACAATGCCGTTTCTTGGCAAAGCAAACCCGTTCACCCATAATGTGCCCTTCACCCAAAAATTCATTCCCATCAAAAGGAATCCTCATGATTATTTCAGAGAACGCCGTCGTACTTTTTCACTACACCCTCACTGACGAGAACGGCGTTCAGCTTGATTCGTCCACTGATACAAAGCCCCTGGCCTATGTCCACGGCCACAAAAATATCATCCCCGGCCTCGAGAAGGCCATGGAAGGCAAGACCACAGGCGACACCATGAAAGTCACTGTTCCTGCTGCCGAAGCCTATGGCGAGTACCAGGATCACCTAGTGCAGGAAGTTCCTCGCAAGGCTTTCCCGGGGGTGGAAAATATGCAGACAGGGATGCGCTTTGAGGCAAAAACTCCCTCGGGTCCGGTCTCCGTAGTCGTCAGGGACTTCAGCGAGGAAACTGTCACAGTTGACGGCAACCACCCTCTGGCGGGCAAGGATTTGACCTTTGATGTGAATATCCAGACCGTACGGGAAGCCACCGAAGAAGAACTGGCCCATGGTCATGTGCACGGTCCAGAGGGCCACCAGCACTAGTGTGATTGCCCTGCCACATCAAAGTGGTACATTAAAAAGGCCAGCCGGAATGGGCTGGCCTTTTTTATTCTTATCCTCTCCGGGGGGTCAGACCGATCAACGGACCAACTCACCCCAGAGGTCGTACTCGTCGGCGTGTTCAATCATGGCATTCACCAGGTCACCGGGCTGCAGGGACTGCTCGCCATTGAGAAACACATTGCCATCAATTTCCGGGGCGTCGGCTGTGGAGCGGCCGATGGCACCCTCTTCATCCACTTCATCAATCAGCAGGGGTAGCGTCTTGCCAATCTTGCCCTGCAGCCGAACGGTGCTGATTGCCTGCTGTGCTTCCATGAAACGCTCCCAACGCTGCTGCTTGACCACTTCCGGTACAGCACCGGGCAGTTCGTTGGCAGGCGCTCCGGCTACCGCCTCGTATTTAAAGCAGCCAACCCGATCCAGTTGCGCCTCCTTGAGCCAATCCAGCAGATAGGCAAACTGCTGTTCAGTTTCGCCGGGAAACCCCACGATAAAGGTACTTCTCAGAGTGAGATCCGGGCATTGATCCCGCCAACGGCGGATACGCTCCAGTACTTTTTCTTCGTTGGCAGGCCGCTTCATCGCCTTCAATACGTCGGGATGAGCGTGCTGAAAAGGAATATCCAGATAGGGCAGAATTCGACCCTCGGACATCAGCGGGATCAGGTTATCCACATGGGGATAGGGATACACATAATGCAATCGAACCCAGACACCCAGCTCACCCAAAGCCTCACAGAGTTGCTGCATATGGGTTTTTAACGGCTTGCCCTGCCAGAATCCGGTACGGAATTTTATGTCCACGCCGTAAGCGCTGGTATCCTGGGAAATCACCAGTAGCTCTCTGGTCCCGGCATTCACCAGCCGTTCCGCTTCATCCATTACCTCGCCAATTGGCCGGCTCACCAGATCCCCACGCAACGAGGGAATAATGCAAAAACTGCAGCGATGGTTACAGCCCTCGGATATCTTCAGATAGGAATAGTGACGGGGCGTCAGCTTGACACCCTGTTTCGGCACAAGGTCGAGATAGGGATTGTGATCCGCAGGTGGCGGCACATGCTGATGGACGGCACCCACTACCGCTTCATATTGGTGGGGACCGGAGACAGCCAGCACATCGGGATGCACCCTACGGATGGCCTGCTCATCGCCGCCCATACAACCGGTGACAATCACCCGGCCATTTTCCGCCATTGCCTCGCCGATAGCATCCAGCGACTCCTGTTTGGCACTGTCGAGAAAACCACAGGTGTTGACCACCACCACATCAGCGTTCTGATAACTGGCGGAGACCTGATAGCCCTCCAGCCGCAATTGGGTGAGGATACGCTCGGAATCCACCAACGCCTTGGGGCAACCCAGGGAGATAAAACCAACTTTACCGGACATAACAGATAGCACTCAAAAGTAACGGGGGTTGACGCAATCCCCCCTGGTAACAGCCCTGGGACCCACCGAATAGCTTGGCAGGCAAGAGGGCATTGCAGTTCCGGCTATTACTGCGCGGTCCAGCCGCCATCCATCGGCAGGCTGGCACCGGTAATAGTGGCCGCTGATTCAGAACAGAGGAACACCGCGAGATCCCCGAGAGCCGATGGCTGGGTCGCACGGGGCATTGGCTGTTTGGCAATGATCGCCCTGCGTTTGCCCTCTTCGAAATCCACACCATCACGCTCTGCCACTGCTCTGAACTGGACAGCTACAAGCTCGGTATCGACCCAACCGGGGCAGATGGCATTGACGGTCACACCTTTTTCGGCATTCTCCAGTGCCACCACCTTGGTCAGACCGATAATACCGTGCTTGGCCGCCACATAGGCCGCTTTTTGCAGCGACGCCACCAACCCGTGAACGGAGGCAATATTGATAATCCGACCCCAGCCCCGGTGCTGCATGCCAGGTACCAGCAGTCGGGTGGTATGGAAGGCGGAACTGAGATTAATGGCGATAATCGCATCCCATCTGGAAACCGGAAAATCCTCCACTGACGCGATGTACTGGATACCGGCATTGTTGACCAGAATATCCACCTGGGGAAAGGCTTCCAGCGCCGCACTCACCAGTTTTTCGTTGCCCTCAGCAGTGGAAATGTCGGCATCGCTGAAAAAACACCGTACGCCATAACTGTCCTCGAAATCCTGCCGCAGGGCCTCCCCCTCCGAGGGGTCCATCAAACCATGCAATACAATGTTTACCCCAGCCTCGGCCAACTTGACAGCCATCGCGTAACCTATCCCACTGGTGGAACCGGTCACCAGTGCCGTTTTACCCTTCAACATAATATTTACCTCGCTGGACGGCTTCCGCACCGAGCAGTTGATGCGGGAAATCACAATAGATACT
>NZ_CBFHYF010000026.1:0-25246 GCF_965660005.1 Porticoccus sp. | reverse complement strand
AACCGGGTTGTTCTGGTAACCGGCGCAGCACGGCGCATTGGTGCTGAAATCGCATGCACTTTTCACCGTGCAGGATTTGACGTGGCGCTTCACTGCCACCGCTCAACCGGGGAGGCCCAGACTCTGGCCGACAGGTTAAACGCCCAGCGCAGGAACTCGGCCGCCGTTTTTTCGGCGGCCCTGGGTGACAGCAATGCCATTCACAAACTGGCAGCCGAGGTGATGGCCTGGCAGGATCGCGTCGATGTGCTGGTGAATAATGCCTCCGGGTTTTTTCCGACACCGTTTGAAGAGGCGTCTGAACAGCAGTGGCACCAGTTGATGGACAGCAACCTGAAGGGGGCTTTTTTCCTCTGCCAAAGCCTCGTCAAGTCACTTCGTAAACAGCGCGGCAGCATTATCAATATTGCCGATATTTATGCTCGCAGCCCGCTGGCGGGTTATAGCATCTACTGCATTGCCAAGGCCGGCAACGCCATGATGACCAAGGCATTGGCCCGGGATTTGGCACCCGAGATGCGTGTCAACGGGATTGCCCCCGGAGTCATTCTCTGGCCAAACCACGATGAACAGATGAGCGAAACAGTCAAACAGCAGGTCACCCAGAGTGTGCCTTTACAACGGATTGGCCACCCCCGTGATATTGCAGACATGGCCCTCTTTCTGGCCACTGGCGCCAACTATATCACCGGACAGATTATTGCAGTAGACGGCGGTAGCCACCTCAACATCTAACCCTTGATACAGATCAAACAAACATCAACCCATAGCCCTTTTACGTCTTGAAAACGCTGAATACAGATCCCAACTTGTCTAACAGATGGTTGAAAGCACAAATGTGAACTATGCTTTCCGGGCGCTGTTCGAACCTTAAAAAACGCATCATTAATGGAGGTGCATCATGTCACTAATACCAAGAACGAGAGGGAGTTTCTTCGACATGGATCGTTTTTTTGAGGACTTCTGGGCACCGGCACGCAGCAGTGAAGTGGATACACCCGGCTCATTCTTTTCACCCCGGGTAGATATCCTGGACAAGAGCGATCACTACGAAATCACGGCAGAAATGCCCGGTATCAAAAAAGAGGATATCAAGATCACCCTGGAAAACGGTGTGCTACGTCTGGAGGCAGAAACTACCCAGGAAAAAAAGGAAGAAAAAGAGGGCAAGGTCATTCGCCAGGAACGCCGCTATGGCAGATATGTGCGCAGTTTTGACCTCGGAGGCGATATGCACGAGGAGGACATCAAGGCTTCCTTCAAGGACGGGGTACTCAAACTGACTGCGCCAAAACTGGCCAAAACGGAGCCGGAACAAAAGCGCATCAAGATCAAGTAAAATAGATTTCCTTTCAACCCCGTGACCGAGCCTCTCCAACGTTCGGTCACGGTTTATCACAAGGCCCCTTATGACCCCTGAACTTGAAGCCATCAGACAACAACTGACCACCCGTCGAACAGAGCTCGCAGACCGCTTATCCAGCCTCAAGGCCGACATCACCCAATCTCATTCCAGGGACTGGGCAGAACAGGCCCAGGAACGGGAGAACGATGAAGTGGTTGAAGCCCTGGGCAATGAGGCGAAACAGGAACTGTCACTGGTCAACCGGGCTATTGAGCGTATCGAATCCGGCACCTATAACCTGTGCAGCCAATGTGGCGGAGAAATTGCCCTGCAGCGACTCCAGGCGGTTCCCTACACCAATCTCTGCATCAACTGTGCGGCCTGAACCGGCAAGTAGTTCGAGTTAATCAGAAAACTTTTGCGCCGTTATCCCATAACTGCGAAAGCTCGGCACCTCGCCAGCAAAAGGACACCGGCCAGAGGATCTGGCCTCGTGGGTCATACCGGTCATAATAGTCGCGCCAAAGTGTTTCATAACAAACGTTGAGTAACGGATGCCTCACATCAGGGGCCAGTTCCGCCAAGGGCCGGAGGACAAAGGCGTTTTCCAGAATTTCACCACGTGGCAGTGTGCCCCCGTCTACGCTGCCGGTGAGATCTGCATAGGTGAGAATATCGATATCCAGGGTTCTGCTGCTGAAACGTGCACAATCCAGGCGGCGGCCATGGCGATACTCCAGCGCTTTCAGATAAGCGGACAGCTCGCCGACACTCAGATCGGTTGTGAGCCCGACCACCAGGTTGTAGAAATTATCGCCAACAAACCCCACTGACTCACTTTCATAGACAGAAGAAATTTTCAGTACACCAAACTGCTCGGCCAACACATCCAGTGCCACCAGGATATGTCGATCCCGATCAATATTGCTACCAAGGCTGAGATAGACCTGTGCGGGCATCAGCTGCGAATGCCCCGCTCAATCAAAACACCCACATCCTCTGCATCGGCAATGGCGTCTGGCTTGCCAATACGCAAGCGCAACCAGGGCACCGAAAATTCCGTGCGCACAATCGTCGCTACCTGCTCCGCCATGGTTTCCAGCAGCAGAAATTCACTGCCGCTGATGAACGCCGTCAGCCGATCTGCTACGGCCTTGTAATTCAGGGCGTATTCAATATCGTCAGACTCGGCCGCCCTGCTGATATTAGCGCCCATCTCCAGATCAAGGCTGACGATCTGGCGCACCTGCCGCTCCCAGTCGTAGACGCCAATGACAGTGGCTATGCGCAGACCACGGATATAGACAATATCCATCCCTGTCACCCCACAGCCAGCGCGGGCAGAGTATCCATTGGCCAGCGCGGCAGCGTGCGAATGGCCAGGTCCTCCTGTTGCCCTGCCAGCAGCCGGCAGCAGCCGGCATAGGCAATCATGGCGCCGTTATCGGTGCAAAATTCGTGGCGGGCATAGAAAACCCGACCGTTCACTTTGGCAAGACTGGCACCCAGTTTTTCCCGTAGACGGCTATTGGCCGAAACGCCCCCGGCAATCACCAGTGCAGTCAGTCCGGTCTGCTCCAGCGCCCTGCGACATTTTATTGCCAGTGTATCCACCACGGCCTCCTGAAAAGCGCAGGCGATATCAGCCATGGTCTGCTGATCCGGCAACACATCGTCGCCGCGATACTCGGCAATGGTATTCAGGGTATAGGTTTTCAGTCCAGAGAAACTGAAGTTCAGCCCGGGACGATCCGTCATCGGTCGGGGGAAATGAAACCGTGTCACATCACCCTGCAGGGCAAGCCTGGCGATTTCCGGTCCCCCCGGATAATCCAGGTCGAGCATTTTGGCCGCCTTGTCAAAGGCTTCACCTGCCGCATCATCCACCGATTCACCGAGAATCCGGTACTGACCAATCGCCTGTACCTCGATTAATTGAGTATGACCACCGGATACCAGCAGTGCCACAAACGGAAAATCAGGGGGACTTTTTTCCAGCATCGGGGCCAGCAAATGACCCTCCATGTGATGCACACCGATGGCTGGCACCTGCCAGGCGTACGCCAGTGCGCGGCCCAGGCTCGCGCCCACCATCAGAGCGCCGATCAGCCCGGGACCTGCCGTATAGGCCACGCCATCAATGTCTTCGGCCGACAAGTCGGCCTCCGCCATCACCTGTCTGATCAATGGCAACAGCTTGCGCACATGGTCGCGGGAAGCCAGCTCGGGAACAACACCACCGTATTCTGCGTGAACAGCTACCTGGCTGTGCAGAATATGGGTCAACAGACCGCGATGACTGTCGTATACAGCGACACCGGTTTCATCGCAGGATGTTTCTATTCCCAGTACTCGCACCGCCGATTACCCCCTGATTGGAAGCGGGTAATCATACGCCAAAACAACCCCCAATTCATGCAGTTAGCCTGGCCCACCAATAGCCAGATAAAGTTTTGCAACCACCGCTGGAAGTGTATAGAATACGCGCCCTTGAACGTTGCACCTGCGAGCAGGAACAACACGACTCAATGAACAGAACAGGATAGAGGATACATGCCCTTCGTTCGAATTAAAGAAAACGAGCCCTTTGATGTGGCTCTGCGCCGCTTCAAACGCTCATGTGAAAAAGCTGGTGTGCTGGCAGAAGTTCGCCGTCGTGAATTTTTTGAAAAGCCCACCTGGGAGCGCAAGCGCAAGGCAGCAGCAGCTGTGAAACGCCACGCCAAAAAGCAATCACGCGAAACGAAGAAATTCCAGCGCCTGTACTAATTCGATCCCGATTGGTCAGAACAGAACAGCTATCCATCAAGCGCCGCAATGTCGGCGCTTTTTGCGTTTGAGGAACAGATCATGAGCCATACCCTGAAAAATCGGATTACCGAGGCAATGAAGGGTGCTATGCGCGCCAAAGCCAAGGAGCAGTTGGGCGCGATTCGGCTGATTCTGTCAGAATTGAAACGCATCGAAGTGGACGAGCGCATCGAGCTGGACGATGCCAGAGTACTTGCGGTACTAGATAAAATGGTAAAACAGCGCCGTGATTCCATCGACCAGTATGAAAATGCCAATCGTCCGGAACTGGCCGAGAAAGAACAGGCAGAAATCGAGGTTATTCAGTCATTTCTCCCCGCCCCACTCAGCGACGCAGAGCTGGCCAGTATGATCACTGCCGCGATGGAGGAAAGCGGTGCTGACTCAATGCGCGATATGGGAAAAGTCATGGCAATACTCAAACCGCTCATCCAGGGCAGGGCGGATGTCGGTGCTGTTAGCGGCCAGGTCAAGGCAAGACTGGGCTAGCAGGGACCATCAAATTAGTGTGGACAGGCTCTAGATAGAGATTGATATTGCCGCTAAGCTGTATAACTCATTCTGGTCGGCCAACTGAAAAAATTCATGCACTCCGGGCAGGCCAGTGTTTATTAACTGACCACTGATATTTCTATGGCCGGCAAAATACCACAAACCTTTATCGACGACCTGCTGGATCGCGTCGATATTGTAGATGTCGTCGGCAGTCGGGTTGACCTGCGAAAATCCGGTAAAAATCACTCCGCCCGCTGTCCGTTTCACGATGAGAAAACCCCTTCATTTACCGTTAGCCAGGACAAACAGTTCTATTATTGTTTTGGTTGCGGCGCTGGCGGCAACGCCATCGGCTTTGTCATGGATTTTGACAGAATCACCTTTCCGGAAGCCGTTGAAACCCTCGCCAGACAGGCAGGTCTGGAGGTTCCCCGCGAAGCCGGCCCGAGTGATGCGGCCACTGAGCGGCGCAAAGCGCTGTATCACACACTGGAGCAGGCGGACCGTTTTTTCCGCAGCTCGCTGCGCCATCACCACTTCGCCTTTGAGGCCGTTTATTACCTGAAGTCCCGTGGTGTTTCCGGGGAGACTGCCCGCAATTTCGGCATCGGCTTTGCGCCGCCCGGCTGGGACAATATGCTCAACAGCATGGGCCACACGGATAACGATATCAAACTGCTCAAGGAGAGCGGCATGGTCATCGATCAGGTGGAAGAGCACAAGGTTTACGACCGCTTCCGCCACCGCATCATGTTTCCTATCCGGGATATTCGCGGCCGCACCGTCGGCTTTGGCGGCCGCGTATTGACAGAAGAAAAACCCAAGTACCTGAATACACCGGAAACGCCGTTGTTTCACAAAGGCAGGGAACTCTATGGTCTTTATGAAGCAAACAAGGCGCTGCGTGATATCCCCTTCATGCTGGTAGTGGAAGGGTACATGGACGTAATCATGCTTTTTGAACACGGCATTTTCAATGTGGTTGCCACACTCGGCACCTCTGCATCCACAGAACACCTGGAAAAACTGTTTCGCTACACATCCGAAGTGGTGTTCTGCTTTGACGGTGACGCGGCTGGCAACAGTGCCGCCAGTCGGGCACTGGACACCTGCCTGCCGTTGATGATTGACGGGCGCTCCGCGCGGTTCATGTTTCTGCCGAGCGGCGAGGATCCCGATTCCATGGTGAGACAGATTGGTCCGGAGAAATTCCTCGAAACCGTGCAGTCGGCCACCCCTATCTCCGAGTTCCTCATGGAGACCATGGCCCTCGGCCTCAATACCGACAGCCCCGATAACCGAGCCAGGATGTGGAAACAGGCTGCCCCGCTGATTAAACGCATGCCACGGGGGGTTTTCCGCGAATTGATGCTGAGAGCCGTCGCCGACAAAATTGGTCTGGATATCGCCACATTGGGTGATTACATGGAGCCGGAGGAAACCCCCGTCAGCCCGGTGTATCAGCCGCCAAAACCGGATTGGGACTACCCCGTTGTTTACGGGGATACCCCTGCATTCGATGGCGAGAGTCCTCAATCGGGCCAACAAAAACGCATCAAAATGCCACCCGCGCATACCCTGATTGCCCTGCTGACCAACCACCCGGAGCTGGTCAAACTGGTCACGGATCTGGATACGCTACGCAAACTCGATATCGACGGACTGGACATTTTGGTACCGCTAGTCGAACTTATCCTTGAAAACCCGGGGTACAGCCTCAATCATATACTGGGCTACTGGCGAGGCATGCACGACCCGGACCAGGCAGATCGACTGGCCAAAATTGCCGCCACCGACCTGCTCAGGCCCGTGGCGAACAGTATTAGGGATAACGAAAAGGAGTTTCAGGAGATTCAGGATCAATTGCTTCGCCAATCGATTCTGCAACTTGAACCACTGCAGGTGATTCAGTTTCTGGCAACCCGGGAGGCCATCGATGACCACGACCTCAAGCAGCTGAATAACGCCTGGTCGAAATTGCCATCGGAACAACGGACAGATGAGACAAAAATGCTTTTTAATCAAGTTCTTGCGAAATCAAAACCAAGGTAACCTACAACCGGCCAATTGCGGCCATACCGAAAATCAGGTAAGACAACGCAGGATTATTACCGTATAATCTTGCGTCTTATTTTGCCCTAACGTGACAGCAGATCGTATATGAGTGGTAACGCAAAGCACCAATCCCGGATCAAGGAATTAATTGCCCGCGGACGCGAACAGGGCTACTTGACCTATGCCGAAGTGAATGACCATTTGCCTGAGGATATTTCCGATCCCGATCAGGTAGAAGATATCATTCAGATGATCAACGACATGGGGATCAGTGTTTATGAAACAGCGCCCGATGCCGAACAACTCCTGATCACCTCCGGCGACTCCACCACCGATGAAATCGCTGCGGCCGAAGCTGCGGCTGCGCTGGCGGCTGTCGAGACCGAACAACATCGCACCACCGACCCGGTTCGCATGTACATGCGTGAAATGGGCTCGGTAGAGCTGCTCACCCGCGAAGGCGAAATCGAAATCGCCAAGCGTATCGAAGAAGGTGTTCGTGAACTTATGGCGGCACTGGCTGAATGGCCCGCCGCCGTGGATCACCTGCTCGCCGAATACGACCTGATTGAAACCGAGGAGCGCAAACTCAGCGATGTGCTAATCGGCTACCTGAATCCGATGGATCACGTTCCCTCCGCCCTCGCACAGGCCGAAGCAGCCAAAAACAAGGAGGAGGAAGAGGATAGCGAAGACGAGGCAGAAGATACCGGCCTCGACCCCATCGAAGCCAAGGAACGTTTTGACACCCTTCGGCAGCTAAACGACAAGGCCAAAAAAGCAATCAGTCGTTATGGCGTAGCTCACAAAACCACCCAGCAGCACCTGTCTGCGCTGGGCGAACACTTTAAATTCCTGAAACTGGCACCCCGTCAGTTTGATCCCATGACCGAAGCGGTGCGTGAAGCCCTGGGCCTGATTCGAGCGGAAGAGCGCAATATCATGGCACTTTGTGTCCGCCAGGCGAAAATGCCTCGCACTGACTTCATCAGCCTGTTTCTTGGTCATGAAACCGATGAAACCTGGGCGACCAAACTGGCCAAAGGCAAAGAGATCTATGCCGCTGCCATCGCCGTGATTGAACCGGATGTTCAGCGCTCACAGCGCCGACTGATGCAACTGGAAGGAAAAACCGGCCTGACCATCAGCCAGATCAAGGACATCAACCGCCGCATGTCAATCGGCGAGGCCAAGGCCCGTCGCGCCAAAAAAGAAATGGTGGAAGCCAACCTGCGACTGGTGATTTCGATTGCCAAAAAATACACCAACCGCGGCCTGCAGTTCCTCGACCTGATTCAGGAAGGCAATATTGGCCTGATGAAGGCGGTGGACAAATTTGAATACCGCCGCGGCTACAAATTCTCGACCTATGCCACCTGGTGGATCAGGCAGGCCATCACCCGCTCCATCGCCGATCAGGCACGGACCATTCGCATTCCGGTGCACATGATTGAAACCATCAACAAACTCAATCGCATCTCCCGGCAAATGCTGCAGGAAATGGGCCGCGAACCCACACCGGAAGAACTGGGCGAAAGAATGGAGATGCCCGAGGACAAAATCCGCAAGGTGTTGAAAATCGCCAAGGAACCGATCTCCATGGAGACCCCCATTGGCGACGACGAAGACTCCCACCTGGGGGATTTTATCGAGGACACCAATATCATGTCCCCGGTGGATTCCGCCACCACGGAAAGCCTCACTGAATCCACCCGCGACGTCCTCAACAACCTGACCGCCCGGGAAGCCAAAGTATTGCGGATGCGGTTTGGTATCGACATGAACACCGATCACACCCTCGAAGAAGTGGGCAAACAATTTGATGTGACACGCGAGCGAATCCGCCAGATCGAAGCCAAAGCGCTGCGAAAACTGCGACACCCCACTCGCTCCGATCATTTGCGCAGCTTCCTGGACGAGTAACCCGTTGCAATAACCTGTCGGGACATTCCAGACCGTCAGTCATCATCCATGGATGGCAATGATAAATACATTGCCATCCCGCCCCCTCAAAGGGCCTTTAGCTCAGTTGGTTAGAGCAGTCGACTCATAATCGATTGGTCGCTGGTTCAAGTCCAGCAAGGCCCACCAATAAAATTAATGGGTTAGGTGATAATCGCCTAATCCTTTTTTTATTGTGCTACTCATATGCCACCATAAAGGGATCGGTGACAACTGAGGCATAAAGGGGTCGGCATAAAGGGGTCGGTGACAACTGAGAATCATTCCCATTTAACTTTCACTGGCCTTACTCGCCCCACACAACTCAATCTTTTTCCAGATGCGCTTTCTATCTGTCCCGAAGCATCACCACCCCCAAGGGACACTGAAAACGCTAGAGCTCGTTGAGCATCATGCAACAGTGACTTTTCCAGATTGATGGAAACAGCTCACGGTAAGCGGGATAATGGCTTTGTTCATCCTATCCAGGCCGGACAAGCAATAAGAATGATTCTCAGTTGTCACCGACCCCTTTATGCCGACCCCTTTATACTCTTTATACTTTATAGAGTTAAACCATGTTCGATCAGCTGACACAGATAGCCGCAAATTTTACTATTCCAGACACCGTAACCGGCCTGATGGTGAATACCGCCATCCTGCTTGTAGTCGTCCTCATCCTCAGGACGCTCACCGCTCGCTTCATTCGTCACAAAGTAAAGGCTCCGGAGCTGAAGGGTCGCCTGCTGGCCAATACCCGCAACGGATTTCTGTTGCTGATCCTGCTGGGGTTGGCGATTATCTGGGGCGATCAGCTACGCACTCTGGCACTTTCGATTCTGGCCATCGCCGTGGCTTTTGTGGTGGCTACCAAGGAGCTGATTCTGTGTATTACCGGCTCTCTGCTGAAGGGTGGTTCGGGGTCCTTTAATATAGGCGACCGGATTCAGGTCAAGGATTTTCGGGGCGACGTGATTGATCAGAGCCTGTTGACCACGACTATTCTCGAGGTGGGGCCCGGCGCCGGCGTCCACCAACGGACCGGCCATGTGATCGTCATACCCAACGCGATATTTCTCTCTGAACCGGTAATTAATGAAACCTTTTCCGAGCGGTATGATTTTCATGTCTTTACCGTGCCATTTATGCGCGAAGATAACTGGCGGGCTGCGCAGGAAGCCCTTCTGGCAGCAGCCAACCGGCACTGTCAGCCCTACCTTGAATCCGTGCGGCGACATATGAACAAGATTGGTGAACGGCGCGGAATGGAAATGCCATCGGTGGATCCGAGAGTCACCATCCAGCTGCCGGAGGCCGAGGAGATTCATCTGGTGATCCGGATCCCCACCAGGGCCGGTCAGCGAAGCTATCTTGAGCAGCTCATTCTGTCGGAGGTGTTTACCAATAATGACTTTTCCGGCAAGTCTTCCCGGCAAAAAACCGGCAGTGACGAATAAAAAGGCCCGCACGTGGCGGGCCTGACAGCAACCATCCTTGTCTCAGACAGGCCTCCGGATCAGTCGTCATGACTGATCCGGACAGGTTCCCGGCTACCTCTTTGAAAATAGACCTCAAGATCGCGACCGTGCACATCGTCACCTTCAATCTCGATCATATCTCTGCGATCAATTGTTATTTCATCGATATCGGCCACACCTGCCTCAAACGCTGCCTCAACGTAACCTGACAATTCATCGGGTGCCATACCCCAGGGGCCACCGGTACGTTTTTCCCGCTCTTCGTGGTCGATGTCCGAACCATCCAGACGCACTTCCAGTTCCACGTGCCACTCCCGGTCGATCCAGCCCTCGATTTCGAGACGGCCATTGTCTTCAAACTCAATACTGGTGAAGTGTGTAATGCCATGATCCGAGCCGACTTTGATCGCCTGATTGACACTGTCCGTTGTGTCAGCCGCATACGCAAAAGGAGTCGCAACCAGTGCCGCAAGTGTCAGTGTTGTGAGTATCTGTTTCATGTAAATCTCCCGATGGATTGATTAAAAAAGAGCCGGATACAGAGCCGGAAACGACCCCGAACACGACCTGACCCGCTTGATGGATAAGGTAACAAAGCCCGTCTTGCAGAACTCTGAGCAATACGTTCATGCTTCATTCATGTTGTCTTTGGCAGAATGACTTTCATGAAATATCCTGCTGACCAGCATTCTTCCCGCCAGCGTTGGCTGTGTTTCGCCGACCATTACCGGCAATGGTCGCTGCGATAAAGGGGCCGTTATTTGCTGGCCGTCATTCTGGCGCTGGGGCTCACCAGTCCCTGCTGGGGTGACGATGAGGATTGGCGACGGCTTCACGAAGAGGTTCGGGCTGGCAAGATCAAGTCTCTTGAGGAGATCCTGACCAGTCTCAATACGCGTTATGATGGCCAGGTCATCGACGTGGATCTGGACAATGAGGACGGGGTGAGAATCTACGAAATAGAGCTGATCGGTATTGAAGGCAGCAATATTCGCGGGATGACGCGTCCGCGAAAGTCCTGCTGGCTGAAGATGATCGACCACTTGCCGAAGCCCTCGCTAATGCCCTGCGTAATGTGGATGTGCTGGTCGAGATCGCGCCCGACGGCAAAACTGCCGATTTTCTGGTCAGTACCGAGTGCTACGATGCGATCATTCTCGATCTCGGTCTGCCCGATGGTAACGGTGTGCAGTGGCTCGCAGGGTGGCGCGCTCGCGGCATGGATCTGCCGGTTCTGATTCTCACTGCCAGAGAGCGCTGGTCAGACAAAGCCGCCGGGGTTTCGGCTGGTGCTGATGATTATGTGACCAAGCCATTTGAAACGGCCGAGGTATTATTCCGCCTGCGAGCACTGGTGCGTCGCAGTCACGGCCATGCCCACCCGGTGATTGCCGTGGGCGATCTGACACTGGACACCCACACCGGACGAATCACTTATCTGGGGATGCCCGTATCATTATCCGCACAGGAATTCCGCCTGCTTTCCTACCTGATGCATGCAGCACCCCGGGTCGTGAGCCGAACAGAACTGTCGGAACATGTTTATGATCAGGATCAGGAACCGGATTCCAATGTCATTGACGTACAGATAAGCCGGTTGCGGAAGAAACTGGCCAGCAACGTAATCGACACTGTGCGGGGACAGGGCTACTGTTTGCCGGACCACTCCGCAAACCCATGATATAGCCCCATGATCCGACACTTCCTGCGCACATTGCCGATCGCTTGCCGCCTGCTGGCCACCTCACTGATTCTGGTGATGCTCGTCATACCGGTAGCGCGCCTGCTACTCTCCTACAACCTTCGCGAAGCCGTGAATACCGCATTCAATGAACGTCTGGAGTCCCTGCTGAACGTGGTTCTGGCCGGTATTGAATACGACCGGCAATCCGACACACTGGCCCTCAACCAGCGTCTCGGTGATGCCCGCTTTGACCAGGTGTTCTCCGGCTGGTATTGGCAGATTTCCGACGATGCTTCCCGGGTTCTGACCTCTCGTTCCCTCTGGGATCAGCGTCTGCCACTGACAGCAAGCACGCAACTGCACTTCTCTACGATTCTCGGCCCAAACGGAGAAACCCTGCGCAAGCTGGAACGGGATATACGGCTACCAAGGCTGCCGGTCACCCTGCACGTTGCCGTGGCAGCCGACCTCAGCGAAGTGGATGCCGAACTGACCCGCTTTGAGCAACTGCTCTGGCTCTCGTTAGTAACCCTCGGGATATTGTTATTGTTGGGCATCTGGTGGCAGCTGCACTGGGGGCTGGAACCACTGCGACGTATCCGCACTAATCTCCAGGCCGTCGAAAGGGGTGACTGTGAGCGACTCGACACGGATCTCTCCGAGGAGCTGGACAATCTCGCAACCACCATCAATACCGTGCTGGAACGGGATCGACAGATGATGTCCCGTGCCCGCACCGCTGCGGGCAACCTGGCCCATGCCATCAAAACGCCCGTCAGTGTGATGATGACGACAATACAACAATTACCTGCCGGACAGCGCGATGTCATGGCGTCCGAGCTTAAACGGTTGAACGACGCTGTGCGGCACCATCTGGCCAGAGCTTCTGCTGCCGGCCCTGTGGTACTGCGTCCCAGAGTGACCCTGTCGGTGGCGCTTGAACCTGTCTTCAATGGCATCTCACGATTGGCCGAACGGCAGAATATCGCCTTTCAAAAACCTACCATACCACCGTTGCAGTTGCAGATCGATGCCCAGGACCTGCAGGAGATTGTCGGCAATCTGCTGAAAAATGCACTGCGTTGGGCCGAATCGAGGGTGGTAATAGATATTCAAAACGACGCTGGCAACCTGCAGCTCGGCATTATGGACGACGGGCCCGGGATGTCTGCTCAGCGCCGAAAAGAAGCATTGCAGCGCGGCAGCCGTCTGGACGAGCAGCGCTCGGGGTCGGGACTGGGGCTCGCCATCGTCAGTGAGCTGGTCCAGCTGTATGGCGGTCAGTTACAACTGAAACCGTCACCGATCGGAGGCCTGCTAGCAACCGTATCCCTGCCCTGCCTGGCTGCTGAAAGTTGAAAGTTGAAAGTTGAAAGTTGAAAGTTGAAAGTTGACGGATACTGCCGAGGGACTGGTTCAACCACAGCCGGGATCAGAACTGCTGTTTCAACTCAGCCGCCAGCGCCAATCCACTCAGGTAGGCGGACTCCACCCTGCCACCCCTCAGCCAGTCGCCACAGACGCCCAGCTGCAACCCCGGATCCACCAGACACTCCACTTCCGGCGATGTTTCAGATAGCACTTTAGTAGGGGTTGGTACAACGGTATTGGCATAGCGCCAGCGATGCAGTCGTGAATACTGCGGTTCCGGCAGCGTTTTAGCGACGAGCCTTTCCAGTTCCTGCCACAGGACTCGCTGAACTTCCCGGGAGTCGTCCTCCAGATGTTGCTCTGCCCAGACATTGCTTGACTGCACCAGCAGCCCACCGTTGTCAGCGCGACCGGGGCGGGATGGCTCGAACGCCAGCCAACCGATCGGGGAATTCTTCACCACTGCCGCCTGCCAAAGCATGTCCAGTGGTTCAGCGAAGCCCAGTAACAGGCTGTAACAGCCGAGCATTACCGTATTGGCCACCTGTCCATAACCGGAAAAAGATGACGGCAGAAACGCCGCTGCCTGTGGCGCTGGCACCGTACAGACGGCCCAGTCAAAAGGGCCGTGACAGGCATCGTTCCGGTCCCGCAAAAACCACCCGGAAGGGGTTTTTTCCAGTGATTCGATCGCTGTATCAAGCACCAGATTTTTGCCCTCGGCGGCAAGCTGACACAGGGTGTTCATGCCGGGAACCGCCACGTAATGGGGTTCAAACCAGTCGCGCCGGTAGGGTTTTCGATCACCACCCAGGGTAATGACCCGTGGACGCCATTCGACCACCTGACCGGCGGCCATCAGCGGTTTCAGGTAGTTTTGAAAAGCCGCTGAACGGGCGGTGAGGAACTGCGCACCGTAATCAAACTGAAAGCCCTCCATGGCGCGGGTCGCGATCCGCCCGCCGACACGCGGGGATTTGTCAAAAACCGTTACCTCGGCAGCGCCATCCAGTTCGTCCGCCAGGGTCAACCCGGACAGACCGGCCCCGATAATCGCCAGACGGGGAAGCCCGGTTGCAGCAGGTATCATCTCAAGTCTTCTCCCGGTATCACAGAGCTATCACTGCGTAACTGAGCAGCGATAGCAGGGCCAGTGCACTGGCGTGAACCCTGAGCCGGTAAAACCAGGATTCAAGCAATTGCTGCCTGACCAGAACGGTATCAATGCACAGCAGGTAGAGAAAACAGAAGACCAATAGCATCACACCACATAAAAGGGTCGACAGTAGAGAGAGCCAGGCCAGCAAGGCAATAACATTGCTGTGCAGGAACAGGTTCAGCGAAGATTGCCTGAACAAAAAAATACCCCAGTGAATACCGGCAATAAAAGCCACAATCACCGCGCCGTAAGCCATCAGCAGAATTTGCAAATCAAGTCCAAACAGCGTGCTGTTTCCAGAAAAAAGCCGATAGCAGGGGGAAAACAGAAAGGGCAGCACACCACTGTAGGTGAGTATTGCAGCCACGGCCTGTTTACCTGTCGTGCTACTGTTCAACGGTTATTTCTCCAATGCTTTTGCCTCGACTGCGTCGACATCGCTCAGAACAATATTTCACATCCTGCCAGACGCGCTGCCACTTTTTCCGCCAATGGAAAACCCGCTGACAGACGACACAGATTTTTTCGGGCAGATCAGCTTTTCCGGGCATGCTGTCACCCCGTCTGCTCCAGCGAACGGCTCACCAGGGAATCTCCCTGCCCTGCCAGTCGAGGTAGAGCGCATGGCCGACCGGAGCCATATTTTCAATGATCGACAGCAACTGCGCCGCCACAAAATCCGGGGGAAACAGCTTGTCTGCCGGCACATTGCCCTGGAAAGGTCTGGACAGTGCCGTGTCGGTGGTGCCGGGATGAAACGCCACCAGCTGAACGTTTTTTGCTCGCCGGGCGTATTCGATTGACGCGGTCTGAACCAGCATGTTGAGGGCCGCCTTGGAGGCGCGATAGCTGTACCAGCCACCCAGCTTATTGTCGCTGATACTGCCCACCCGGGCGCTAAAAAGCGTCAGGGTGCAGGTCTGCCCACTGCGCAACGGTCCCACCAGATGCTTCAACCACAACAGGGGGGTGAAGGTATTGACCCTGAACACCGATTCGATACTGAACAAGTCAATATCTTCGAGGCGCTTTTCGGGGCGAATGCTGTCGCCCTCGTGCAGCATACCGTTACAGATGAATACCCGGGAGAATTCACCGGGCTCGTCACTGAGCAGCGCTGCAGTCGCGGCGATATCCGTCTCGGAATAATCGCAGGTCAACCAACGTACCTGTTCCGGCAAAACAGTTTCGGTGGGCTGTCGACTGATGGCATAGATCCTCTCAATGCGCTGATCCCCGCTCAGCCGGTGGACCAAACGCTGAGCAATACCGCTGGAGGCACCAATCACCAGCGCCTTTGCGCTCATCTCGGCCAACCCTGCTTCTCCACCCTTGTTTGTGCTGTCACGATCCAGATGCCTCGCTGTGATCGCTTTTACCCATTCCCGGCAAAACAGCAGGTAGAAGATCCTTGCCAACACCGGCTAGACACACCTGCCGATCGACCGGCATGCGCCAGGGCTTGCCATCACAGACAGAAAAATACGGGCAATCTCGCATACAGCCCCGGCAGGGCAATCTTTCAGCCGTCAGTTCAGGAAGTAGACTCATCGGTTGGTCCTTTTTTAATAGGTGAGTGTACGCCGGGATGAGCCAATCGGTTCAATCTGACCCTGTAAACCGCCAGGAGCGAGTTTTTTATAGCAAATCAATGGTTTTTGTCACTGACTATGGTCTAGTCTTGGCGGAGGTGGAAATCTGTCTGGCCATACTGCATCGGACAGAAAAATTGATGAGGCCCCTAACCCCTTGGAAACAGACCAGCTGGCACAACTGAAATCCGGCGACACGGCACTTTTTGCGGAACTGGTTCGCGATCACCACCGCGCCCTAATCGCCCTCGCAGTCGCCATCGTCGGCATCAGTGAAGCCGAGGAAGTGGTACAAAATGCCTGGCTGAAAGCCTATCAGGCCATTGGCACCTTTGAAAGCAAATCCCGAATCCGTACCTGGCTGGGCAGCATTGTCATCAATGAGGCAAAAATGCAGTTACGTCAGCGAAAGCGAGAATGGTTATTCAGCGATCAGGGCAGCGAAGACCAGAATCCCGAAGACTGCCTGACGCAAAGATTTACCGGCCGGGGTCACTGGCAACACCCGCCCGCCCCTTGGCATACAGACTCTCCCGAAAATCTGTTGACTGGTGCGCACTTGGCCGAATGCCTGGAAAAACTGTTGGCGGCAATGCCCGCCAATCAGCGATGCATTCTCGAAATGCGGGATACCAGTGGGCTGCCTTTCGATGAAATCTGTAACGAACTCACTGTCTCTGCATCCAATGCACGAGTGCTCCTGCACCGTGCGAGAACACAATTGTTCAAGCTTGTGGATCATTATGAGGAGACTGGCGAGTGCTGAGTTGCCGCGAAATTGTCAATCATGCGGACCAATTGCTCGAAGGCGATTTGAGTCTTTCAGCCCGCATTGCCATCAGGTTTCATCTGCTGCTCTGCCGGCACTGCCGCCGCTATATCAAACAGCTGCGCTGGCTGATCGAGGCCATCCCTTTTATGCACATTAAGGCCACCGAGGCAGAAGTGGACAAAGTAATGAACTGTATTCATTCCCGGGACAACCTCTAAGATCGTTATCAAAACACCTTCCTGCCCGGCAGCAACACAAATTCTGCCTGTACCTGTAACAAATTCCTCACAACAGCATCTGTTAAACAGATAGCCGAATACCCTTGTTGCGTTCTCCACCCCTGTGGCAAAGGTGCTTGAACAGATCAAGTCGGCAATCACTCCCGTTATCCACTGAAAAATAAGTCATCAAAAAGTGTTATTGCATGTAACAAAAAATACCCGACCGCATCTCAATGCGGAGACTTTCATAAACCAAGCAAGGAACTGACCATGAAGCAAACAACGAAAAACACTTTCAAATCGACGATTGGCATGGCTTTCATCTCCACCAGCCTGATTCTGCCCATGGCCAGCATGGCCGATAACCCTTTCGCCGCCACCGATCTCGGCAATGGCTATCAGCTTGCGGGCAAACATGCCGACGACAAACCCACAGAAGGTAAGTGTGGTGAAGGAAAATGCGGTGAGGGAAAAACTGCCCCCAAGTCTGAAGAAGGCAAGTGCGGTGAAGGCAAGTGTGGTGAAGAGAAAGCTGCCCCGAAATCTGAAGAAGGCAAATGTGGTGAGGGGAAATGTGGCGGACAATAATTCGCCGACACCCGGTTGATTTTACACCTCGGGAGGGTGGCCAACCGGCCACCCTTCCTTGCTTTCCTTCCTGATAGTCAATCACATTGGCAAGACATTATGAACGGAACTCCATTTATTCATCGCATTCACCGGTGGTTCAATACAACCCGACAAGCCGATTTTCTAGCCCCGTTGTTGCTGCGCTTTTTCCTGGCACCGGTTTTCATCACAGCGGGCCTGACCAAACTGCTCGCCTTCGAGAGCACCGTCAGCTGGATGGGCAACCCGGATTGGGGGCTGGGGCTGCCACTCCCCTAGTTGATGGCAGGTGTGGCCACCACCACAGAGCTGGTTGGCGGATTCCTGCTGCTGGTGGGGCTGGGGACACGCCTGATTGCTGTTCCGCTGATGGTTACCATGCTGGTAGCTGCCTTCGCGGTTCACTGGGACAACGGCTGGTTTGCCATAGCCCCCTCGGACTCGTCCACCAGTATGGCCCGCCCTCTGGCCATCATCGGTATTCCGGCAGCAGAGCAGAGCCTCACAAACAGTGCAGCAGTGGGGGAACGCTTGTCAGCCGCCCGGAGCCTGCTCAGGGAGCATGGCAACTACTCCTGGTTAACCGGCAAGGGCAATATCGTCATTCTGAATAATGGCATCGAGTTTGCCGCCACCTATTTCATCATGCTGCTGTCACTCTTTTTTACGGGCGGAGGCCGCTACTGCAGTGCGGACTACTGGATAGGCCGCCGATGGCTCAATCACACAGACTGATATGGAGTGTACGGGACAAATCTTCGCCGCTACATTGCACATTACCTGCTCGACTCTGACAGCAAACACCCGACAAACCCCACAGGCTGCCCCTCACCATCAGACTGTTCAACCAATCCTGATCGAGGCCGGTCAGGAAAATGTCTGTTCGGGTAACAAATTACTGCGAACAGGCCCTAGAATAGTCCCGGTAACAAGATAGTCCCGGTAACAAAATAATCCCGGTATCAGACGTTGATGGTCACTGTTCGGCAGGAGTTGTGTATGGAGATGGATCATGTTGTCAAAGTGGTCGATATGGGTATCGATACCCACCAGGAATCCGTTGTGTACATGCGCAAGGATTCGCCGGTTTGCCAGTCGGAAGGCTTCTCCGCCAGCAGTCGCCTGACACTGAAAAGCAACGGTCTCTCGCTGATTGCCACCTTGAACGTGGTGGACAACCACATTCTGCCCGAGGGTTATGCCGGGCTCTCCAAAGTTGCCATACGCGACCTGAAGATCAAAAGCGGCGACAGGGTCATGATCCATAATGCACCACTGCTGAACTCGCTGAGCCTGGTCCGCAAGAAAATATACGGTCACAAGCTCAGTGAGTCCGATATTAAAAATATCATCACGGACATCAGCGGTCATCATTACACCGACATTGCCATCGCCAGCTTTCTCAGCGCCTGCGCAGGCAACAGACTGGATGTTGACGAGATCATCAGCCTCACCAAAGCGATGGTGGATTGCGGCAAGCGACTCGAGTGGCCGGGCCGCCTACGGATATTCGACAAGCATTGTATTGGCGGACTGCCGGGCAATCGCACCACACCCATTCTGGTTTCGATTGTCAGTTCAGCGGGGCTGATTATTCCGAAAACGTCATCCCGGGCAATCACCTCGCCATCGGGCACCGCAGACACCATGGATACCCTGACCAACGTCAACCTGAAGCTGGAAGAAATCCGTCACGTGGTCGGCGCAACCGATGCCTGTCTGGTGTGGGGCGGTGGCGTCAACCTGAGTCCGGTTGATGATCTGCTGATCCGGGTGGAACGGGCACTGGACCTGGATGGCGAGGGCCAGATGATCGCATCGGTGTTATCCAAAAAAATAGCAGCGGGCTCAACCCATGCAGTGATCGATATTCCCGTTGGCACAACAGCCAAAATCAGAAGCCAGGAAGAAGCCAAAAGACTGGCATCCATGTTCACGCTAGTGGGGGCGGCCTGCGGAATTCAACTGCGCTGCCTAATTACGGATGGCAGCGCACCAATCGGCTATGGCATAGGACCGGTTGAAGAAGCCCGGGATATTTTATCCGTCCTGCAATGTGAGGCGAACGCGCCTAGGGATTTACGGGAGCGCTCCCTGTTCCTCGCCGCCAACCTGCTGGACATGGCCGAGAGTAAAGGTGTTGAGGCCTGTATCCACCAAGCCACCGACATACTGGATAGCGGGCAGGCTTGGCGGCAATTCCAGCGCATTACCCGTGCCCAGGGTGGCCTGAAAACGCTGCCCGATGCCCGTTACCAACACATCGAGGAGGCCAATCAGGATGGTGTCATCACGGCAATCGACAATCGCAGACTGGCCAGAGTGGCAAAACTGGCCGGAGCGCCCACAGATCCGGCAGCGGGGCTTCGCCTGGCGGCCTACCTTGGGGAGCCTGTGGCAAAAGGACAGCCACTTTTTACCCTGTTTTCGGAGAGCAAGGGAGAGCGGGACTATGCGCTTGCTTTTTATCGGGATAATGGCCCTGTTTTCAGTATTGGTGATCCATCATGAACCATCCCGACAAACAACCACCACTGCTATTCTCCCTCGATAATCACCCCCTGCTGGCACCCCTGTGCCATGATCTGGCAGGAGCTGAGGGGATACTCGAGACTCGTCTGTTTCCGGACGGGGAAACCTATCTCAAAGTTGTCACTCCAGTGATCGGATGTCACTGCATTGTGGTGGCCAATCTGGCTAATCCCAATGGCAAATACCTTCCGCTGACCTTTCTGCTGGAAACGCTGCGTGAACTGGGCGCAAGCTCGATTGGACTGGTAGCCCCCTACCTCTGCTACATGCGTCAGGACTGCCGTTTTCATGACGGCGAAGCGGTCACCTCACGCTTGTTTGCCCGCATGCTGTCAAGCCATATCGACTGGCTGGTGACGGTGGATCCTCACTTGCATCGCTACCATTCGCTTGCCGACATCTACACCGTCCCCACTACCAGGATTGAAGGCACAGTAGCGCTCACCGAATGGCTGACCAATCAGGCCTCGTTGTTGCTGATAGGACCTGACAGCGAGAGCGAGCAGTGGGTCTCCCGGGTGGCCACGGCCAGTGGTCACCCCTATGTGATCGGAGAAAAGCAACGGCACGGCGACCGCGATGTGCTAGTCACGCTGCCCGATGTTTCGGGTTACCGGGATCGAACAGCGGTGATCATTGACGATGTCATTTCTAGTGGTCAAACCATCCTGAAGTGTCTTCAGGCACTGCGGCAACAGGGTATCACCCGGGTAAAATGCGCGGCGATACACGGCATATTTGCCGATAGCGTCGATGTGCTGCTGATGCAGTCCGGCCTGACGGAACTGGCCACCTGCAACACCATTCCCCATGTCACCAACCGGATTGATGTGACTACCCTGCTGGTGCCTGCCATGCAGGAATATCTGGCTGCCGGATAATGAATCGGTCAGGCCACTCTGGCAACAACGGCAAACAACGGGTCGCCGGACGGGGGGCTGCGATCCATCATTTCAATGTCCCGGTAGCAACCCGCTTCTTCAAGAAAAGTCTTGATCAGATAGGCACGCTGCTCATCGTTCAGATACAACCAGGCAGCAGTCGCTTTTGATTCAAAAAAGCGGTTTGAGTAGGTGATAACCAACGGTGCGTCGGGCCTGAGCGCCCGGCCCAGATCACGCAATACTGAGACGGGATCCGTCAGGTAGTCAATCGAGACACAGATCAATCCCGCATCAAACTCACCGTCGATAAACGGCAGTGAGGGTTCCTGGTTCAGATTCTGCACCACCCATTGATCGAGCTGTTGATTGCGCGTCATCTCCCGGTCGTTCATGCCCAGTCCTACCACACGACTGAATTCCATCTCTTCGGGCAAGTGACTGAGCCAGCTGCTCATCAGATCCAGTACTGCCATTCCGGCAGACAGATATTCTCGATACAGCCCGGTCACCCGGTCAATCGCACCGGCATCAATATGGCTGGTAAACCGCGCAATACGGTAAAACTGCTCATCAGGTGACTCATCCATACGACGAAACGTGCTGTCAGTCAGCTGGATTTTATACTTCTTCTCGAAAGGCATGAACGGCAGACTAAACCAGACCAGACCACCGGTAAACCCTTCGATGCACCTGGCACCAGGCACTGTTATCAAGCGCGGCAAAATGCTACTTTTAATGCTTGAATAATCGTGCCCCGACAGAGCTCCCCGACCTTCTGATTTTGTCACTGTCGTGGTTAGAGAAGACATTATGAAAATATCCACCACCCAACAGTACAACCACGCCAACCGGAAAATTGATCCACGTTTCGAAGCCGCCCTCGAGGCAGTTGATCGACAGCACTTTATCAGCTGCGAGGATGGATCGCTGGTAGCGGGAAAAAGCATTCCCACCTCCGAGACATTGAAACAGATCTTCAGTGTACTGACGTTACCGGACCATCCCGGAGTACTGCATGTAGGGGCAGGGCTTGGTTACCCCTGCGCGGTGCTGGCGAAAATCGCCAACAGGGTCGTCGGGATCGAGAAAATTGCCTCCCTTGCAGATGCCGCAATGGAAAAAATCAACCGACTGAAACTGAAAAATGTCATTGTGCTCAATGGCGAAGGTGCAGAGGGCGCCCCACAGTTTGCCCCCTTCGACATCATCATGGTCACCACCCCCAACCTCAAGAGCCTCTCGACGTTACTCCACCAACTAGCCCCCGGTGGCCAACTGGTGTGCGTTGAACGAACAGAATCGACGTTGTTGCGACTGGTAAAGTATGCTCAGGATGAACAGCAGAAAACCCACCGTATCGAACAGGGATTGGTTAGCTTTGACTGCAAAAGCGACCAGACCCTGATCGAGCTCGGCATCGTCAACCGGGAAATTCTCAACGAAGCGAGAATTCGTGCAAAAGCCAATAACAGCCTGATTATCGACGAAGTCCGGCAATTGATTAATGTAGATGATATGGCGTTATACCGGTCCCTGGCCAAACGCTACAATCTCGAGCTTGGCAATGTCGAAATTTTACTCAGGCGACTGGATCCCGCGATTTTCAACCGGTTCTCTCAAGCCTTCCTCGATCACCATCGACTGATCCCGCTGTTTGCCGACCACGACACTCTCAGGGTTGCCACCAGTGATCCGGATGCGTCGATGGATGAAATTCAGCAGGTCTTCCCTCGCCGCAAACTGGTAAAAATCCTGGTCACACCGACGGATTTCAGACGTCTCTGGTCTGCCACTGACCTTTCTGTGCAGGCCCATACGACAGCGCTCCCCGACTATGAGGAAAAAATCCTTGCCGAGAAAGATCAGGATCTGCTGGGCAACGCCAAGCCGGAGGTGGGTGCTCACCTGATCTCATTGTTTGAAGCCATGTTGCTGGATGCCGTGGCCGAGCGCGCCAGTGATCTGCACATTGAGCAGTACCATCGCACCGTGAGAATCCGCTTGCGGGTCGATGGTGAATTGCGCGACCTGCCTCACTACGATATCAGTCCCGGTGAATTGCGCGGGCTGATCAACGTGATCAAGCTGCGCGCCGACCTGAACATTGCGGAGCGCCGCCTTCCCCAGGGTGGTCGCTCACGCCTGCGGGTAGGCGATGCCCTGTTCGATTTGCGGATTCAGATGCAACCCTCTCTTCACGCCGAACATGTGGTCATCCGCCTGTTGCCTCAGAATTCCGAGCTGATCAGCATTGATAAACTGGGGCTGTCCAGCATAATTGCCGACAACTACCGACGGCTACTACGCAATCCCGCGGGCCTGGTACTGGTGGTTGGCCCCACCGGATCGGGCAAAAGCACAACACTGTATGCCGGGCTGCAGTTATTGGCCGATGACGGCACCCGGAAAGTGATTACCGTGGAAGACCCTATCGAATACTCCATTAAAAATATCCAGCAAACCCGGGTAAGGCCCGAGATCGGCTTCAATTTTGCCGATGCCATGCGCTCCTTCGTCCGCCAGGACCCGGATGTGATCCTGGTGGGTGAAATCCGGGACAATGAAACCGCTGTCGAGGCCATGCGGGCCTCTCAAACCGGTCATGTGGTGCTATCTACATTGCACTGCAACGATGCCGTCGATGCCATGCAGCGGCTCTATGACCTGGGCGTTCACCCAAACTCACTGGCCAGCGAACTGCTGGCTGTAATCGCCCAACGGCTGGCAAAACGTATTTGCCTCAACTGCCGGGTTCCGGCGGAACCGGATAAGGCGATTCTTCAGGAAGTGTTTCCCGATGGCACACCCCACAGCTTCCGCTCGTTTATCGGCAAGGGTTGCGAACAGTGTAATGACAGCGGTACTCACGGCCGCATGGGGGTTGTGGAATACCTGCACATCAACCCCGAACTGCGCAATGCCATCGCCCGCCACATCCCGGTGGGAGAGCTGCGCAAACTGGCGCTGGATTGCGGACTGGTGACCATGCGCGACAGCGCACTGGACCACGTCATCCAGGGCAATATTCCGCTCTCTGAATTACCCCGTATTCTCCCGGCCGAGCGGATGGCGCCTGAAGCTCGCTGGCAATGGGAAAAACCCTCCTGAGACATTGATCATGAATGATAAAGCCATACAGCGGCCCAGCGCCGAAAACCTCTACCGGGACGAGCTGGAACGGCTGGCCGACTGGGATCCTGGCCCGGCACCACCGGGCTGGAAGCTGTCTCCGTTTGCCGTGGAGAAGTTTATTCTCGGTGATGACAAGCTGGGCATTCCACGAAAATTTGTCGCCCAACGGGAATTGGTGACACGGATTATTATCAGTCTCGCCACTAACCGTGGAGCGATGCTTATCGGCGAACCGGGCACCGCCAAGTCCTGGTTGTCGGAATTATTGGCCAGCGCCATCTCCGGCCAATCCACACTGACCATTCAGGGCGGTGCCATTACCGATGTCAGCCAACTGCTCTACAGCTGGAACGAAGCCTTATTGAAGAGCACTGGGCCCACAATCGAGGCGCTGATACCCAGCCCCGTTTATCAGGGCATGATGGATGGCCAGTTGGTGCGTTTCGAAGAGATTGCCCGCTGCCCACAGCACATTCAGGATGCCATGCTGTCGATCATGTCAGAGAGACAGATCCTGGTGCCTGAACTCGGGCGCGAAAACGGCGTACTTTTCGCCCGGGAGGGTTTTAATATCATCGCCACGTCCAACTCCCTGGATAAAGGCGTCAATGCCATGAGCGCGGCCCTCAAACGTCGCATGAACTTCGAGACCATACCACCCATTCGTGAACTGCGGGACGAAATCGAGGTGGTCGCCAGTGAGTCGGAAAAACTGATTCGCCTGTCCGGTGTCGGTGTGAAGCCCGATGCCCAGATCATAGAAGTACTGACGACGATTTTCCACGAACTGCGCAACGGGCAGACGCTGGATGGCCGCAGTACCGACCGACTTGCGGCCACCGTAATGTCTACCGCAGAGGCCGTGTCTGTGGCCCACGCCATGGGGGTCCACGCCTACTACTATCGCAACGGCAAGATGGAGATGGGCGATCTGGTGCACTTCCTGATCGGAGCAGCCCTGAAAGATAACAAAGACGACCGGCGGCGCATGAAGCACTATTTTGAAACCGAAGTGGTGGTTAAGGAAGGAGCACACTGGCAAGCGGTATTTGAGCAGCGGCGGTTACTATAAACCCCCCAGAATAGAGGACAGCGACTCAAACCGCCTTCATAAGTCCAGATATCGGAAACCACTGTCGCCGGTACCCGAAAGCAACAGTATCAG
>NZ_CBFHYF010000025.1:0-25719 GCF_965660005.1 Porticoccus sp. | reverse complement strand
TACAATGGGTACTACTAAAAAAGCTGGATTAGATAGGGTTTGTTGGGATGCTATAGGCGTAAAAAAACCCGTAATTCGTTAAAATTACAGGCTTTTTCGGTCTTCTTGGTAAGGTGTAAAACCTTGAATTGGTGGAGGCGGCGGGAATTGAACCCGCGTCCGTCAGTCCTCTGCCGAGGGATCTACATGCTTAGTACAGTCTATTAAATTTAGCGGGTTGCAACCCGACAGACAGGGCGCGCAAACCGCGATTCCGGTGAGTTTTTAACGAATCCACCCCGGACGAGCTTCATCGCGATCATGTGAGATATGACACCTGATAGCCCCGAAAGGCTCCGGACGCACAAGCACGGCTCCGGTCAGATGGCACCCTACCGGGTATTAAGCGGCGAGTGCGTAGTTGTCGTCGTTGGCAACTATAATTTGCGACTTTGGATTTACGAGATTGGTCGCCATCTCGGCATGCACCCAGGGTTTTGTAACCGGCGTCGAATCCAAAACGCCCCCTGAAACTGCTGTTTTGTGTTGCTGTTAAAAAACATTGTCTCGCGTGGATATTACCACAGAGGTCAGTGCTTCATTAGACTTATTCTGCGGATGAAGTTCAGTACCAGAGCGCTAATTGATCATCGGGTGCGACGGACCAGGCGCTGTTTCTGCCGTTCCCAGTCACGATTTTTTTCAGTTTCGCGTTTATCGTGTTCTTTCTTGCCCTTGGCCAGGGCGATTTCACACTTCACAAGATGATTTTTCCAGTACAGTGCGGTGGCTACACAGGTGTAGCCCTTCTGATTGACACCGTTGAACAGTTTGCCGAGTTCCCGTTGGTTGAGCAGGAGTTTGCGGGTCCGGCCGGGGTCGGTGACGTAGTGGGTGGACACGGTTCCCAATGGCGTGATGTGTGCACCAATCAGATAGGCTTCCCCGTCTTTCAATAATACATAGCTGTCGGTGAGCTGAGCTTTGCCGGCACGCAGGCTTTTTACTTCCCAGCCCTGCAGGACAAGGCCCACTTCGAATTTTTCCTCGAGCTGGTATTCGTGACGGGCCCGTTTGTTGAGTGCAATGGTGGGGTTTTTTTGGGGGTGTTGGGGTTTGTTAGCCATGGGTCGGCATTATAAGGATTGCGTTGGGGTGCGCCTATGATTTTTGTGTCGGTGTGTCTGATTGCCCTGGTTTTGTATAGCGGGGATTGCCGGTACAATCCGTTCAGTTTTGACAAGGGTGGCAGCGATGGCGGAACAACAGCGGGAATCCCCGGCAGAAGCCGGTGGGTCTGGACCAACCTCCGGAGGGCCTCCTGTCTGGTCCAGTCGCTGGACCTTTGTGCTCGCGGCAACGGGTTCCGCGGTGGGGTTGGGGAATATCTGGAAGTTCCCCTATATCGCCGGTGAAAATGGTGGCGGTGCTTTTGTTCTGGTGTATCTGCTGTGTATCTTGCTGGTTGGGATACCTGTCATGGTGGCTGAGGTCATGCTCGGACGGCGAGGGCGCCAGAGTCCGATCAATACGATGCGCCGTCTCACCATAGAAGCGGGGTTGGAGCGGCACTGGCATGCGATAGGCTGGCTCGGTGTCACGGCCGGGTTGATGATCCTGTCCTATTACGCTGTGATTGCCGGGTGGGCACTCAGTTACATTGGGCAAATGGCTGGTGGTACATTCCAGGGTGCGAGCGCCGATCAGGTTGCCATTATTTTTTCAGATCTCTTGTCTGACCCGAAAACGCTGATTCTGTGGCAGACGGTTTTCATGATTCTCACCCTTTTGGTGGTTATTGGCGGGGTAACCCGGGGACTCGGTGTCGCGGTACGAGTATTGATGCCGGTGTTGTTTGTGCTGTTGCTGATTCTGCTGGTGTTTGGTATTCAGCGAGGTGATTTCCCCCGGGCTTTCGATTTTCTATTCAGTTTTAACTATGAAGCGCTGACCTGGGCAGGGGTCCTGGAGGCGATGGGGCATGCATTTTTCACACTCAGTCTCGGTATGGGAGCCATTATGGCCTATGGTGCCTACATGCCTGAGCATGCCCGTATCGGTCGCACGGTACTTGCCGTCGGGTTTCTGGATACGGTGGTGGCGCTGGTGGCCGGTTTGGCTATATTTCCTATTGTGTTTGCGAACCCGTCGATAGCTCCCGGTGTGGGCCCGCGATTGTTGTTCGTCAGCCTGCCGGTCGCATTTGGCAACATGACCGGTGGGCTGCTGTTTGGCAGCCTGTTCTTCGTGCTGGTGACTTTGGCGGCCTGGAGTTCAGCGATCTCGCTGATCGAGCCCGCCGTTGCCTATCTCATCGAGTCGAGAAAATTTACCCGTATTACCGCAAACCTGCTGCTTGGTGGTATTGCCTGGGTTGTGGGTCTGGGCAGTGTTTTATCGTTTAATCTCTGGGCGGAAACACGGGTTGTCGGGTTTAATTTTTTTGAGTTTATGGATTTTCTGACTTCCAGTGTCATGCTGCCCCTTACGGGCCTTTTTATTGCGTTGTTTGTCGGGTGGATGATGCGGCCGGAAACGGTTCAGAGTGAGCTTGCCGATGAGTCGGGCCGGGTCTTTAAGAGCTGGTACTGGATATTGCGATATATTTCGCCAATAGCTGTGGGTATTATTTTCGTGATGGGCCTCTACAAGACATTTTCCTGATGCTGACAACCATAAAACGCAGTGCGCTGGTGATGTTCTCCGCTGAGCAGATGTACGATCTGGTCAACGATGTGAACAGTTATCCACGCTATATGGAAGGCTGTGTCGGAGCCGATATATTAGAGCAGTCAGAGGGCGGTATGGTGGCCAGATTGGACCTGAAAAAAGGCGGCATCGGTTACAGTTTTATCACTCGAAATACCCTGAAAAAACCCGAGCAAATTACCATGAGCCTTGAGCAGGGGCCTTTTAAAAGGTTGTTCGGTGAGTGGCACTTCAAACCATTGACGGCAAGTGCCTGCAAGGTGATGCTTGACCTGGAATTTGAATTTAACAGTCTGTCGGTAGGGCTTGCCTCCACTAGCTTGTTTACCTCTGTGGCGAACAATCTGGTAGATTCGTTGGCAAGGCGTGCTCAGGAGGTCTACGGTCCGTGAAAGATATTGAGTTGATTACCGTAGAGGTGGCCTATGCGTTGCCTCATCGTCAGCAACTGCTGTCACTCAAGGTTGCTCCCGGAACCACTGCGTATGAGGCGGTTCGGCAGTCCGGGATTGTGCAGCAGTTTCCCGAGATTGATCTGGAAAATGTAAAAATGGGTATTTTTGGACAGGCTCTGGGTACCAAGGGGCTCAATCCACCAAAGACATATGTGCTGGAAGCGGGTGATCGGGTTGAAATTTACAGGTCCCTGACCGTCGACCCTAAGGAAATTCGCAAGCGACGTGCGGCGAAGGCCATGCAGGGTAATTGATTACTCGTCGGCAGCTTCGATATTCATGGCCGTGGGAATAAAGTCACCCCTAAAACCCACCAACTGATCATTTTCGAAGAAAATGGCCATACGCTCCCTGACTTCGTCGCCGGTGCTGGGTGACAGACTGTAGTAATAATCCCAACGATCCTCATTGAAGGTATCGGAAATCAATGGGGTGCCCATCACAAAGCGTACCTGGGATTTGGTCATGCCTGGACGAAGCTGGTCAATCATGTCCTGTGTGATGACGTTGCCCTGCTGAATGTCGAACCTGTACACATTGGGCAGTTTGGGCATGCTGAAATCCGGCATTGAGACACCTGAGCACCCGCCGAGCAGGACGGTAACGGCCAGGCAACAGGTTATTCTTGCAGTAAGATGCATTGGGGGTTCCAGAGTTTTCAGTGAACGGCGATAATACAGAATCAATCCAACGTATTAAAGAGGCGGTAGTAGAATGAAGGATGAAAATCGGGAGTTGCGGAAAGTGGGGCTCAAGGTTACCGTACCCCGCCTGAAGATCCTTCAGATTCTTGAAGAGATCAATGAAAGTCATATGAGTGCTGAAGATGTGTACCGCAAATTACTTGAAGCCGGTGACGATGTCAGTATTGCCACGGTCTATCGGGTGCTGACCCAGTTCGAGGGTGCCGGCCTGATTACACGGCATAACTTTGACAGCGGGCCGGCAGTTTATGAAATTGATCGCGGCATTCATCACGATCATATGGTGAATGTGGATAACGGCGAAGTGATTGAATTCCAAAGCAGTGAAATTGAAGTGCTGCAAAAAGAGATGGCTGCCAAGCACGGGTTTGAGCTGGTGGGTCATAACCTCGTGCTTTACGTGAAAGCGAAAAAATAATCAGTCGCTGATCAGGCGATCCGAGTCTGGTTCCTGCCAGCCTCTTTTGCCCGGTACATGGCGCTGTCAGCCGCTTTCATGACGCCCTCAAAACGCAGTGCATCCTGTGCATCGGCAACCCCGATACTGACCGTAACCCGGATATTGCCCTGACGGCGTGACGCGCCACGTTTTTTCTCGCCACTGGACTGAAGGCGCGGGCGACTTTTTTTATCCCGGGTAGACATATCGTAATTCGCAATGGTTTTGCGGAGTTCTTCCAGGTAGTCAATCACCTGATCGGGAGTCTTGCCGCGGAATAGCAGACAAAACTCCTCCCCCCCAAAGCGGTAGGCGCGTCCGCCACCACCAACCCGGCGTAATTTCGCGGCAATGGCACGAAGTACCTGGTCACCCAGGTCGTGGCCATATTGATCATTGATCGGTTTGAAATGGTCCACATCCACCATCGCCAGTGCATAGTGATTCCCCATGCTGCGCACATCGCGGAGTAGTGCCCTTCGGTTGGGAATCTGGGTCAGTTCGTCCCGGTACACCATGTTGAGCAGGGCCTGGGTCTGATTGATGATCAATAGTAGTCCGGCGGCAGAAAACATGGTCGAAGAAATGTACGGTAACTGAAACCGTCCCACGGTTATAAAGCTGAAAAACACGCAGCCCGGCAGGCTGCTGTCGAGATACTCTCTGCGGAGCAAAGGCAGAATGATGCCGAGGGTATACACCAACAGAAACAGCAGCCCCGCCGGAGCCGATATCTTCAGGCCAAAGAAAGTACTTTCGCTGATACCGGGCAGGAGGTTGGCGAACCAGAGGGGTTGCCACTGAAACAGACTGATAATGATCAGGGCAAAAATTGAGATAAACGCGATCAACACCAGAAAAGCGGGGTGTCGCCAACCGGTATCAGGAAGGACGATGAACACTGCCAGCATCAGTGGCAGGCACAGTGAAATGAGGCTGAAAACCTGGCTGGCCGGTTCGGCAGTCAGGGGCGCCTGCAAAAAATACCGAATCAACCAATAGCCGATCAGCATCGTCATGGCAGTGCCCAGATCTCTGGAGTGGTTTGCCAGTAAAGCCATGAAGGCGGCAAGCCCGCAGATGATAAAGGGTAGCTGTTCGAGAAGAGCGAGTTGATCATCCTTCAAGGCGGGTAATTGCCAATAGGTGAAGGCTGCCAGTATGAGGCAGAATATCGGTGCGAGCAGGCGAATAAGAATTTGTGACATAACTTGCGGGTTGTGTTCGCCTTCCCTATCCAAAAGATGGTCAGTCTAAGGGGTTGCGGTGGTTGCGTAAATATCCGGTTGGCCGGGTTGATAGTTTCCGGGTGGCTGCCTGGTTTGAGTCAGAGCCGGTATTTAAGATGAGGGGTTTATGTGGAAAATGCTGCAAACAATAACAGGTTGCATGCTGCTCGCGGCCTCCGGATCCGTGTTGGCAGACAGGTTTTGTTGGCTGCTGGCTGAGACCTACTACGAGCAAATTTACTGTGAATTGCAGGCTTCGGGGCAAGGGGCGGACTTGCCTTCGTTGCTGGACTTTCGGCGCAATAATGACAGGATTCAGGCGCTGTTGCTCAGGCGGCCTGCCGCCAGAGCCGGTATCAAAGTTGCTGTCCCGGCCGACCTCCGATCGCCTGTGCCGGACATTGTTGTGGCCGAAAAACCCCGCAAAGCCGGTAACGGCCTGGATGGCTGCAAACTTGATCATCTGTCATTGGTTTGCGAGGGTGGCCGCTATTCGATAGTGAGTAATCAGGCTAATAGCAGACTGACGGAGGGTGTGCTCGGGGCATCGAATAAAATAAAAATGGCTGTTTTTCGAGGCTCAATGGATGACCAGCCCGCCAAGGCTGCCTACCTGGCCAGGGCTTACCGGCAATACTTGGAGAAAATGATGGAAATAGGCCTTGGCGGATCGACTTTCTCCTATGCAAAGTTTGCCTATCTGCTTGATGATGTGATGGTCAGGGGAGTGGATTTTGCGCACCGTTTTGAGACGATGTTTGGTTTCCTGAAGGAAGACAAGCAGCGTATCGCCGTTAATGAAGTGCAGCCGGATTCACTGGCACTGCAAATCAACCAGTGCGATCGTTTCGGAAGGCAGTTGGTGGCGTGCAACAATGGCAGAAAGAATTATCTTTTTCGTCGACAGGATTAATCGATCCGCTCTGCGCGGCCATACTCGATCACTCGCGACGGTTTGGCTGACAATACCCGGTATGCCTTAAGCATATTAAACATGGCCTGGCCGATGTGCTGTTCTGCCATGGCCAGTTCGCGGGCAGTGATCATCTCGCGCTCATGATTACTCAGGTTGGCGGGATTGCCACCGAGCTCCGCATCAATGCGCTGCATTAACTGATCGATAAACAGCTGGCTGTTTCCACGGGACTGGTGCAAGCCGCCGGCGTATTGCTTCACTGTTCCGGGGAGGTCACGCATGGCCTGAAAAGTGGCCTTGGTATTTCGTATGACCAGTCTGGTCGGCAACATGCTCAGGTTGAAACTCGCCGATAGCAACTGCTGGATCATCATATGCTCCTTCCCGGGTTGGTTTCGGAAGCATCAGTATAGCAGAGGTCTGAGGCCGGCAATCCTTCAGTTTTCCTTCAGAATAAATAGCAACACAACAGGGTTGTTCGAGTATCGGCAGGTTGGAAGGCGGTTTTCCACGCGAATATTTTGTGCAGTATTAAAAAACGCGCTAGTCGATCATTGAAGCGGCGGCAATGAGCAGTAGCATGACGCCGATTCCGATCAGTACCAATTTGCCGACCCGGGCAAGTGTTTCTGTATCTTCTCTCTGCATGGTGATGCCCTCCTGATATTGAGAAAGGGGTCAGCATAGCGGTTTGAGTCATGGGCATTATTGATCTGTATCAAGCGGGTTAGCCGCCCAGTTGCAACATCTCTCTGGCGTGACTGAGACTGGTGTCAGTCACTTTGGCGCCCCCAAGCATACGCGCGATTTCATTGGTGCGGTCAGCACCTGAAAGCAGCCGGATAGTACTGTTGGCAGAATGTTTGTGGGTGGTTTTGCTCACCAGCAGGTGATGGTGAGCGCAGGCAGCTACCTGTGGCAGATGAGTTACGCAAATAACCTGTCCCTGCCCGCCGAGCTGACGCAGCAGTTTGCCTACCACATCGGCGGTGGTGCCACCGATACCCACATCCACTTCATCGAAAATCAAGGTGGGGACTGCGGAATGGTTTGCCGCGATAACCTGAATCGCCAAACTGATCCGTGAAAGTTCACCGCCGGAGGCGATTTTGGCGAGAGGTCTCGGCGGTTCTCCCGGATTGGTGGCAATGAGAAATTCGACAGTTTCCACACCGTTAGCCGTTAATTGCCCTGATTTGACGGGGGTTAGCTGGGGTATGAACCGTGCGCCATCCATCGAGAGGGCCGAAAATTGCTGTTCTACCAGCGCAGAAAATTCAGCTGCTGCGGCTGTTCGGCAGGCTGTGAGATTTTCCGCCAGTGCGAAGTACCGGTCGGACAGGCCGGTCGCCTGTTGTCGAAGTTTTTCAATGCCGCCCTCGCCACCGGCGAGGTTGTCCAGTTCTTCCTGCATAGCCAAATGTCTGGCCGGTAGCTCTGTCGGGGAAATGCGGTGTTTGCGGGCCAGTTGATAGATTGTGCTCAAGCGTGCTTCCAGTTGCTGGAGTCGTGCCGGGTCCCGTTCAAATCTGTCCAGATGTTGCTGGATCTCACGGCCGGCTTCCGCCACTTCAATGGCCGCACTGTTGAGCAGTTTTTCTGCCTCGATCAGAGGGGCGGGCTTGCCTGGCATGTTGGCCAGTAACTGCAGGGCTCTGCCAAGGCTGTCTTGCAGGTTGAAATCATCTGCCTCGCAGCAGAGCTGTAAAAGCGCCCCGCTATCCCTGAGGATGGCCTCGGCATTTCCCAATAGCAGTTGCTGTTGTTCCAGCTGCTCCAGTTCACCCTCTTCAAGGGACAGCTGCTCCAGTTCCGATAGCTGGAAAGTGAGCAATTCCTGTCTGGCACGCAGTTCGTCGGCCGCGTTTTCCAGTTTATCCAGCAGCTGCATTGTGGTCGTCCACTGCTGATAAACCTGTTTCAGTTCGCCAGCCAGCTCTGAACATCGGGCAAAATCGTCCAGAATTTTGTGGTGGGTCTCTTTGCGCAACAGCGACTGGTGTTCATGTTGACTGTGAATATCGATCAGCATCTCGCCGAGCTCGCGCAACTGCTGCATGGTGGCGGCCTGGCCATTGATGTAGCCCCGCGATCGACCCTCCCGGGTCAGTAATCTCCGCAACAAAGCCTCTTCATCATTATTGTCGGCAAAATCGTTATCGATCAGCCATTGTCTGGCCGTTGCAACGCCTGTTAGGTCAAATAAAGCCGAAACCTCGGCGCGTTCCTGACCTTGACGGATCCGGTCCGTATCGGCGCGATCCCCCAGCGCCATGGCCAGTGCATCGAGCACGAGGGATTTGCCCGCACCTGTTTCACCGGTCAGTGCTGTCATGCCCGTGGCGAAATCCACTTCGAGGGCTTCCACCAGCGTGAAATGTTTGACTGTCAGGGTAGTAAGCACCAGTAATGCCTGTTTGTGTGAAGTGACATCAGAAGACCAATGGTATACACAATTTTTCAGCGCGTCTGCCCTTGAAACAGGGACCAATGGCCCAATATAGCGGGTTGAAGCAAAGTCCTGAAGCAGCGTATTCAACAGAAACAGGGGAGATGTTGCGTGTCAACAGAACAAAATCACCAGGAACCGGATCCGCAGGATCCCGGCTCAGAGGATGCCGCCGAGCTGCGGCCTGATGAAGCAGCACAGCCGGATGCACAGTCTGCCACCACCGAGGTTGAGCAGTTGACGGTTGATCTGGCCAACGCCAAGGATCAAGTGCTGAGAACCCATGCGGAAATGCAGAACCTGCGACGGCGTATGGAACGGGATGTGGAAAATGCCCACAAGTACGCACTCGAAAAATTTGTCGGTGAACTGTTGCCGGTGGTCGATAACCTCGAACGTTCCATTCAGGCGATGGCTGATGTCGGTGATGAATTCAAGGCGGTCAGTGACGGCATTGAGCTTACCCTGAAAAGTTTTCAGGATGTACTGGATCGCTTCAAGGTGGCGACTGTCAATCCCGGCGGCGAAGTGTTCAATCCCGACCTTCATCAGGCGATGAGCATGCTTGAAGTGCCGGATGCAAAACCGAATACCGTCATTGATGTTTTCCAGAAAGGTTACACCCTGAATGGTCGGCTGATTCGCCCCGCCATGGTGGTGGTTGCCAAATCGGTGGCGAATAACACCAGCGAGACTTGAAATTCCGCAATGCGGGCCAATATACAAAATCAGAAACCAATTTTTACCAGTTTAAGCAAACCCGGAGAAACAGATAATGGGCAAGATAATCGGAATTGACCTCGGCACCACCAACTCTTGTGTGGCTGTACTTGAGGGCGACAAGCCGAAAGTGATCGAAAATGCCGAAGGCACGCGCACCACGCCGTCCATCGTCGCATTTGCCGATGACAATGAAATCCTGGTGGGCCAGTCTGCCAAACGCCAGGCAGTGACGAATCCCAGTAATACCCTGTTTGCCGTCAAGCGGCTGATTGGTCGTCGTTTTGACGATAGTGTGGTGCAAAAGGACATCAAGATGGTGCCCTACAAAATCGCCAAGGCGGATAACGGTGATGCCTGGGTGGAAGTCAAGGGCGACAAAAAGGCACCGCCGCAGATTTCAGCCGAAGTTCTGAAGAAAATGAAAAAGACGGCTGAAGATTATCTCGGCGAGAAAGTCACTGAGGCCGTTATTACAGTGCCGGCCTATTTCAATGACTCCCAGCGTCAGGCTACCAAGGACGCCGGTCGAATTGCAGGTCTTGATGTCAAGCGTATTATCAATGAGCCGACCGCTGCTGCCCTCGCCTATGGTATGGATCGTGACCCCGGCGATCGTGTGGTTGCCGTTTTTGACCTCGGCGGTGGTACCTTTGACATTTCGATCATTGAGATTGCCGACGTGGATGGTGAACACCAGTTCGAAGTGCTCTCCACAAACGGTGACACTTTCCTTGGTGGTGAGGACTTTGATCTGCGGCTGATTGAATACCTGGCTGCTGAATTCAAAAAAGACAGCGGTATTGATCTGCACAGTGATCCATTGGCACTGCAACGCCTCAAAGAAGCTGCGGAAAAAGCCAAGATTGAGCTCTCCTCCAGCCAGCAGACTGAAGTGAATTTGCCGTACATCACTGCCGATGCCACCGGTCCGAAACACCTGGTGGTCAAGCTGACTCGCTCCAAGCTAGAGTCTCTGGTAGAAGAACTGGTTATCCGCTCTATGGAGCCGGTGAAAGTGGCATTGAAGGATGCCGGTAAGTCCGCGTCAGAAATTGATGACGTGATTCTGGTGGGCGGCCAGACCCGGATGCCGTTGGTACAAAAATATGTGACTGAATTCTTTGGCAAAGAGCCGCGCAAGGATGTTAACCCCGATGAGGCTGTTGCGGTTGGTGCTGCTATTCAGGCGGCGGTACTGTCAGGTGAAGTAAAAGATGTGTTGTTGCTGGATGTGACGCCTCTCACCCTCGGTATTGAAACCATGGGCGGCGTGGCGACACCCCTGATTGAGAAAAACACCACAATCCCGACCAAAAAATCGCAAATCTTCTCAACAGCGGATGACAACCAGCAAGCCGTTACCGTTCATGTTGTTCAGGGTGAGCGCAAACAGGCAGCCGGTAACAAGTCCCTGGGTCGATTTGACTTGGCTGACATTCCTCCGGCACCCCGCGGTATGCCCCAGATTGAAGTCACTTTTGACATTGATGCGAACGGGATACTCAATGTGAGTGCCAAGGACAAGGCTACCGGCAAAGAGCAGTCCATTGTCATCAAGGCTTGCTCCGGTCTCTCCGATGACGAGATCGACAAAATGGTCAAGGATGCTGAGGCAAACGCCGCTGAAGACAAGAAATTTGAAGAGCTGGTTCATGCCCGCAATGCTGCGGACGGCTTGGCCCACGCTGCCAGAAAAACCCTTGAAGAAGCGGGTGACAAGGCCAGCGCTGAAGAGAAAGAAGCGATCGAGTCTGCCATCAAGGGTGTGGAAGACGCTGTCAAGAGTGATGACAAGGAGGCGATTGATGCCGCGGCGAACACACTCTCCGAGGCCTCTTCTACACTGGTACAGAAACTTTATGCCGAGCAGGCTGCGGCCCAATCCGAGGGTGCAGAGTCATCCGGGGAGGGCACATCTGATGATGCGGTGGATGCCGAGTTTGAAGAAGTGAAAGACGACAACAACAAGTAAGGTTCGCCTTATTTTGAGTGCCCGGCACGCAAGTGCCGGAAGCAGGCGCGGTTCCCAGTCCGCGCCTTGCCGTGTCTGGTGTGTGACCAAGATACGCACACCAGGCGATGTGATGATTACTGCCTCTGGCAGTGAACCCAACCAGAGAAGTTGACACGCAATGGCCAAACGCGATTATTACGAGATTCTCGGTGTTGCCAAAAACGCCTCCGCTGACGAAATCAAGAAAGCCTACCGCCGGATTGCGATGAAAAACCATCCGGATCGGAATCCGGACAACAAGGAGGCCGAGGATGTGTTCAAGGAAGCGACTGAAGCATACGAGGTGCTTTCCGATAAGGAGAAAAAAGCTGCCTATGACCAATACGGTCATGCCGGAGTGGATCCCAATGCCGGATATGGTGGTGGCCAGGGTGGCCGCGGATTTGGTGGTTTCAGTGATATTTTCGGCGATGTGTTCGGTGATATTTTTGGCGGCGGCGGTCGCGCCAGGGGTGGCCCGATGCGGGGTTCGGACCTGCGCTATGATATGCAGCTGGATCTCGAAGATGCCGTAAAAGGCAAAACGGTTCAGATTCGCGTGCCTACCCTGGTCAGTTGTAAAACCTGCGACGGCTCCGGTGCCAAAAAAGGCAGCACGCCAACCACCTGTGGCACTTGTGGCGGTCATGGGCAGGTGCGAATGTCGCAGGGTTTCATTGCTGTTCAGCAGACCTGCCCGACCTGTCGAGGTCGCGGTCAGGTTATTTCTGATCCCTGCGGTGCTTGTCACGGTCAGGGCCGTGTCCAGGAAAGCAAGACGCTGTCTGTCAAGGTTCCTGCGGGCGTTGATACCGGTGATCGAATTCGCCTTGCGGGTGAAGGTGAGGCGGGACCGGAGGGCGGTCCTCCGGGTGATCTTTATGTCCAGATCCATGTGCGGGAGCACGCGCTGTTCAAGCGTGATGGTCGAAACCTGTATTGTGAAGTGCCGATCAGTATTGTGGACGCCATCCTGGGTGGAGAAATTGAAGTGCCCACGCTGGATGGTCGGGTGAAACTGAAGATTCCACCTGAAACCCAGACTGATCGTGTTTTTCGCCTGCGTGGCAAAGGTGTCGCCAGCGTTCGCGGCGGCGGTCCTGGCGACCTGCTTTGTCGGGTGGTCCTCGAGACGCCGGTGAACCTGAACGCCGAGCAGAAAGAGTTGTTGCGTCAGTTGCAGGAAAGTCTTGAAAAAGGCAAACACTCCCCCAAAAGGGCGTCCTGGTTTGAGGGCGTGAAAAAATTCTTTGATGGTTTTACGATATAGCGATTATCTGCACATAGGCACCCTGTTTGGTGCCTGTTGCCATCACTGTGGGATATCCCGATGACACGAATAGCGGTTACCGGTGCTGCCGGGCGGATGGGCAAGACGCTGATTGAAGCGGTTGCCCTGCATCCATCCATGTCTCTGACTGTTGCCCTGGAACGACCTGGCAGTTCCCTGATAGGTGTTGATGCCGGCGAGTTGGCGGGGATCGGTTCGAATGGTGTCAAGGTGCTCGGCGATATACGCCAGGCACTGGAGCAATTTGATGTGCTCATTGATTTTACCGCCCCTGATGCCACCCTTGCGAATGCGGCGGCCTGTGCTGCCAGTGGTCGCAAGATGGTAATCGGTACCACCGGTTTTACCCCCGAGCAGCGTGCTCAGCTGGTTTCCCTGGCTGATCGAACTGCCCTGTGCATGGCCTCCAACTTCAGTACCGGGGTTAATCTGTGTTTTAAATTGCTGGACATGGCTGCCAGAGTGCTTGGCGATGACGTCGATATTGAAATTTGCGAGGCGCATCATCGCCATAAGGTTGATGCGCCATCAGGCACGGCGCTGAGTATGGGTGAGGTGGTGGCCGGTGCTCTGGGGCGTGATTTGAGCCAGGTCGCTGTCTACGGCCGCGAGGGGCAGACAGGAGCACGTGATCGGCAAACTATCGGCTTTGCCACTGTGCGAGCCGGTGATATTGTCGGCGACCACACGGTGATGTTTGCGGCTGAAGGGGAACGTGTGGAAATTACGCACAAAGCCTCAAGTCGCATGTCGTTTGCCCGCGGTGCGGTTCGCGCAGCGGGATGGTTACAGGAAAAGCAGGTCGGCCTATTTGATATGCAGGATGTCCTGGGCCTGAAGTAGATGGGAAAGGCAACCCCTGTATGCTCCCGGTTAGACCACCGGGAGTAGCTGTCCTACCAGAAAAGCACCACCAAAACCGATTGTGTAGGCAATCAGCAACTGCCCGATAAATCTCAGATAGGTGGCAAAGGTCAGTCCCTGTACCTTGCTCATGGCGACGATACCCGCCGCCGAGCCAATCACCAGCAGTGACCCGCCAACGCCAACCGCGTAGGTCAGAACAATCCACTGGCCACTGGCCATGCTGATATCGGATTTCAGCAGTGCCGCAGTCAGGGGGACGTTATCAATTACAGCCGATAAAATCGCCATCAGATAATTCGCTGCAGTGTGGGGTAGTTGTTCATACAGTGCGGTGACACCGGTCAACACCTCAATTTTCTGTAATGTGCCCACCACCAGTAGTACGCCGAGAAAGAACATCAGCGTTTCAAATTCGATCAGCCTGATATAGTCCATAATCGGGTCTCGCTCGATGTCCTCCTTGTAGAAATACGCCACCAGGAACATCACTGAAAGACCAAAGAGAAAACTCAAAACTGGCGGTATGCCAAATGCGACGTTGCCGATAATGGTTGCGGCGATGGTGGCCAGAAAAATAGCTGCAATAACGGTATCCACCCTGTTTACCGGTGTGGTCTGGTGTCGAATCTCTATGGTGCCATTCAGGCCGCGACTCAGTAGCAGTGCTAGGCAGAGCACGGCTATTAATGAGGGGAAACTGAGCAGCAGCAAATTTACAATGGTCACTTTGCCGTTCAGAAAAATCATCAGCGTGGTTACATCCCCGGTGATCAGTGCGACGCCCCCTGAATTGACGGCAAATACCACCAAAACTGTCAGTTTGACGGTTTTTTCCAGGGGGAGCTGCAGGGAGAGAATCAGCGCGATTGAACAGAGGGTGGCGGTAATATTGTCGGCCAGGGAGGAAAACAGGAAGCAAAAGATAGCTGTCAGAAACATCAATGGTCGCTCGCCGATGGACTGGGGCAACAGTTTGAACATCAGGCTTTCAATCATGCCTTTTTTGTTCAGATAGGCAACGAAAGTCATTGCAGCCAGCAAAAATAGCCAGAGCGTGGCAATTTCGGCGATATTTTCACCAAGGCTGTGCTTGACAGAAAGTTGTGCCGTCTCCCCCGGTGCAAAGATAAACAACAGTATCTAGGACAGGGTGCCGATAAACAGGGTAATTTTCGCTTTATTGACGTGTGTTTTTTCTTCAAAAATTACACCGAGCAGGGCGATGATGGCCATGAGCACCAGGACAGTATTGAGCATGATTCGCTCCGGGGAGGCTGAGATAAGGTGCCCTATTGTAGGGTTTTTGTGGTGTTTTTGGCATGTCGGGATAATAAAAGTCTGCGGTTTTTTTGTCCCGGATCAGTGCCCTGTCGACGGATTAGCACTGGACATAAGCAGGCCTTTTGCCTAAAATATCGGGTTAGTTTCTGTTGATAAGAAACGCCCTGCAAAGACACAGGCGAAAGCGCGATTGAATGATTGGAAAGCGAGGTGAGACGTACGGTTTCATCTCGCTTTTTTGCAGCCTGATATCATGGATCTCAGCGGGTTGATTTTTGATACGGGCGATTCCGGCAGTTTTGGATCCCCGGTTATTTGAGGAGGTTGCTTTGAATACCGATAGCCATCGGTCCGCTATCCTTGCACTTGAGGATGGCACAGTTTTCGAGGGCATTGCCATTGGCGCAGAGGGTGTTTCCAGTGGTGAGGTGGTATTCAATACAGCATTGACGGGATACCAGGAAATTCTCACGGATCCCTCCTATGCCCGCCAGATCGTAACACTGACGTATCCCCATATTGGCAATACCGGCATCAATGATGAAGACAGCGAGTCCGACCGGATCTGGGCTGCCGGTCTGGTCATCCGGGATTTGCCGTTAATGGCAAGTAATTTTCGCTCCCGCCAATCCCTTGATGCTTATCTGACGGCAAACAACATTCTCGGTATTGCCGATATAGACACTCGAAAACTGACTCGGATTCTGCGGGAAAAGGGTGCCCAGAATGGTTGCCTGATGGCCGGTTCTGTTGATCGGGCACAGGCTTTGTCCTCGGCAAGACATTTTGCCGGTTTGAAAGGTATGGATCTCGCCCGCGAGGTGACCACTTCAAAATCCTACGCTTGGCGGGAGGGTAGCTGGCGACTGGGGGCGGGGTATTCAGTCCCTGCGCAAAGGCCCTGCAATATTGTCGCCTACGATTTTGGTACAAAGCGCAATATTCTGCGCATGCTGGTGGATCGGGGAGCCAATTTGACGGTAGTCCCGGCAGAAACGCCCGCTGCCGAGGTGCTGGCCATGAACCCCGATGGTGTGTTTCTCTCGAACGGCCCCGGTGACCCGGAACCCTGCGATTATGCTATCCGTGCCATTCGCGAAATCCTTGAGCATGATTTGCCGGTATTTGGTATTTGCCTGGGGCATCAACTGCTGGCGCTGGCCAGTGGAGCCAGAACAATAAAGATGAAATTTGGCCACCACGGTGCCAACCATCCGGTGAGAAGCCTTGATGATGGACTGGTATTGATTACCAGCCAGAACCACGGTTTTGCAGTGGATGAAGATACATTGCCCGACAATCTGCGCGCTACCCACCGATCATTATTTGACGGATCACTACAGGGTCTGCATCGCACTGACCGGCCAGCCTTCAGTTTTCAGGGGCACCCGGAAGCCAGCCCCGGGCCCCACGATGCCGCGCCACTGTTCGACCACTTTTTTGAATTGATTCGGGCCAGGCAGACAAAGGGCTAGTTCCCGGAACGAGGTAAGCCGAGTGCGCCCGTCGCTTCTCGCTGCGGTTCAGTCGTTGTGACATACATCGTTTCGGCGGGTGATCCAAGCTAACGACAATTACCGGACTGACGATAATTTATGCCAAAAAGAACCGATCTCAAAAGTATCCTGATCCTCGGCGCCGGCCCCATTGTTATCGGGCAGGCCTGTGAGTTCGACTATTCGGGTGCCCAGGCTTGTAAAGCCCTGCGGGAAGAGGGGTACCGGGTGATTCTGGTGAACTCCAATCCGGCCACAATCATGACGGACCCATCCATGGCGGATGCGACCTATATCGAGCCTGTGGAATGGCGAACCGTCGCCAAAATTATTGAGCGGGAGCGTCCCGATGCCCTGCTGCCGACGATGGGTGGGCAGACGGCTCTCAATTGTGCGCTGGATCTGGCCCGGGAAGGTGTGCTTGAGCAGTTCGGTGTCGACATGATCGGTGCTGATCGGGATGCAATCGATAAAGCCGAGGACCGCAACCGTTTTGACAAAGCCATGAAGGCAATCGGACTGGAAACGCCCAAAGCGGTTATCGTGCACAGCATTGAGGAGGCGTTACAGGTGCCCGATCAATTCGGTTACCCCTGTATTATTCGTCCGTCCTTTACCATGGGTGGTTCCGGTGGCGGTATTGCCTATAACCGTGAAGAGTTTGAAGAAATCTGCCGTCGGGGGCTGGATCTTTCGCCCACCAAGGAGCTCCTGATTGATGAGTCCCTGATTGGCTGGAAAGAATATGAAATGGAAGTGGTGCGGGACAGGAATGATAACTGCATCATCATCTGTTCCATCGAAAATCTTGACCCCATGGGTGTCCACACTGGCGATTCGATTACTGTGGCCCCGGCCCAGACCCTCACCGACAAGGAATACCAGATCATGCGCAACGCTTCCATAGCGGTGTTGCGGGAAATTGGTGTGGAGACCGGTGGATCCAACGTGCAGTTTGCTGTGAACCCGGAGGATGGTCGCCTGGTGGTGATCGAGATGAATCCCAGGGTGTCGCGTTCCTCGGCCCTGGCATCCAAGGCAACGGGTTTTCCGATTGCCAAGGTGGCGGCAAAGCTGGCGGTGGGTTATACCCTGGATGAATTGCAGAATGATATTACCGGGGGTGCCACTCCAGCTTCCTTTGAGCCCAGCATCGACTATGTGGTCACCAAGATACCCCGTTTTGCTTTTGAAAAATTCAGTACAGCCAATGCCAAACTGACCACACAAATGAAGTCGGTGGGCGAGGTGATGGCGATTGGTCGTACTTTTCAGGAATCCCTGCAAAAAGCACTTCGTGGTCTGGAAGTAGGGTCCGCCGGGTTTGAGCCGCGAGTGGATGTGAATACCGAGGAGGGGTTAAACGAGTTGCGGGAACAGCTCAGTGATCCGGGTGCGGAGCGTATCTGGTTTGTGGGCGATGCTTTCCACGCCGGTATGTCTGTGGATGAGGTGTTCAGTCTTTGCGCCATTGACCCCTGGTTTCTGGCACAGATTGAAGACTTGATCAGGGAAGAGCAAAGATTGCAGGGCCGTGCACTGGAAAGTCTGGACGCCGGCCAGCTGTTTGCCCTCAAGCGTAAAGGGTTTTCCGATATTCGGCTGGCGAGTCTGCTCAACAGTTCTGAGTCTGCCGTGCGCGAGCGGCGCAGGGCGCTGAACATTCACCCGGTTTACAAGCGGGTGGATACCTGTGCGGCTGAATTCGCCACGGCCACCGCATACATGTACTCCAGTTATGAAGAGGAGTGCGAGTCGCAGCCCACTGATCGCAATAAAATTCTGGTTCTGGGTGGCGGACCCAATCGCATCGGTCAGGGCATTGAATTTGATTACTGTTGTGTTCATGCGGCGCTGGCCATGCGGGAGGACGGTTACGAAACTATCATGGTCAACTGTAACCCCGAAACAGTATCAACGGATTACGATACCTCGGATCGCCTCTATTTCGAGCCGGTTACCCTGGAAGATGTGCTGGAAATTGTGCGGATTGAAAAACCGGTTGGCGTTATCGTGCAGTTTGGCGGGCAGACCCCGCTGAAGCTGGCGCGCGCGCTGGAGGCGCAGGGTGTGCCCATTATCGGCACCACACCCGATGCCATTGACCGGGCTGAAGATCGCGAGCGGTTCCAGCAGATGATACACAAACTGGGGTTGTTGCAACCGGCTAATGCCATTATCCGCTCTGTGGAGGAAGCCGTTGTTGCTGCGGCCGGAATTGGTTATCCACTGGTCGTCCGGCCGTCTTATGTACTCGGTGGCCGCGCCATGGAAATTGTCTACCGGGAGGAGGAGCTGCAGCGCTATATGCGCCAGGCTGTTCAGGTCTCCGAGGACGCTCCTGTGCTGCTCGATTACTTCCTTTCCTCGGCGGTAGAGGTGGATATCGATGCAGTTTCGGACGGTGAACATGTGGTGATTGGTGCCATCATGCAGCATATCGAGCAGGCAGGTATTCACTCGGGTGACTCTGCCTGTGCCCTACCGCCCTACAGTTTGCCCGCAGATGTGCAGGATGAAATGCGCGGGATTGTTAAGGCAATGGCCGTGGAACTGAATGTCAAAGGTCTGATGAATGTGCAGCTGGCGTGGCAGGATGGCAAGGTCTACGTGATTGAAGTCAATCCCAGGGCCTCTCGCACCGTGCCGTTTGTCTCAAAATGTATCGGAACCTCACTGGCAAAAGTGGCAGCACGCTGTATGGTGGGAGTATCGTTGGCGGAACAAAATTTTACTACCGAGATTATTCCCGATTACTTCAGTGTCAAAGAGGCGGTATTGCCGTTCAATAAATTCCCCGGTATTGATCCCATTCTCGGACCGGAAATGAAGTCCACCGGAGAAGTAATGGGTGTCGGTGATACGTTTGCCGAGGCCTACGCCAAAGCGGAACTGGGGGCCAGCGATCCGATTCCCACATCCGGAACAGCTTTTCTCAGTGTTCGGGAGCCTGACAAGGCCGGGATTGCGACGGTGGCCCGCAGTCTCATAAACAGTGGTTTTGACCTGGTTGCAACCAGTGGTACCGCCCAGATTATTGAAGACGCTGGGCTGCCGGTCGAACGGGTCAATAAAGTGAAACAGGGGCGTCCGCACATTGTGGATATGATCAAAAACGATCAAATCAGTCTGATCATCAATACCACAGAGGGTCGTCAGGCGATTGCGGACTCCTCCACCATACGATCCAGTGCGGAGCAGCGCGGGGTCTATTACACAACAACACTCGCTGGGGGGCAGGCGGTCTGTATGGCGCTGGAGCAGAGTGGAGAAATTAAAGTCCGTCGGTTGCAGGAATTGCACGAGAGGAACCAGTAATGCAAAAAATACCCATGACAGTTGAGGGCGTGACAAAACTTCGTCAGGAACTGGATAATCTGAAAAAAGTTGAGCGCCCCAGGATTGTTGCGGCCATCGCCGAGGCCCGCGCGCACGGCGACTTGAAGGAAAATGCTGAATATCATGCGGCACGTGAGCAGCAGAGTTTCGCCGAGGGCCGCATGCAGGAAATAGAGGGCAAACTGAGTAACGCCCAGATTATCGACATCAACCAGATTCCACAGGGCGACAAAGTGATTTTTGGTTGCACAGTTGATCTGATCAATCTGAACACTGAGGAACGCGTGACCTACAAGATTGTTGGTGATGACGAATCAGATGTAAAACTGAACAAGGTCTCCTATCAATCACCGATAGCTCGGGCCATGATAGGCAAGGAGATAGGTGACATTGTAGTCGTCAAAACGCCGGCGGGTGATGTGGAGTACGAGATTGACGATGTGCAACATATCTGATGATCTGAGTGGTACAGCGCTTAGGTTCCGGAAAAAGATGACCGCAACAGATTCGACAAATGTCGATTGGGCTGCTTTGCCCTTCTCAGCAAAAGCACAATATGTCCGACGGTTTGAATCACCTCGGCACCCAGCGTATCCACCAGGGTTGCAATAGCTGTCTGCTTTGCCTCGCGGTCACCCATAACAAGCTTGACCTTGATCAGCTCATGGTCATTGAGGGCGCGGTCAATTTCTGCGATAACCGAATCGGTGAGACCTTTGCCGGCTACGGTGACCACCGGGTTGAGTTTGTGACCCAGGCGCCGCAGATGTTTTTTGTCCTCATTGGAAATTGTCATAGAATGGTTGTCCTTTAAAGCGGCGCGTATTTTAGCCGAACTGATAACAGGTTGATATGGGCCGGTCAAAAAGCAGCCAGCGCTGGCTGCAGGAACACAACAGCGACCACTACGTGAAACGTGCGCAACAGGACGGTTACCGCTCCCGTGCCAGTTATAAGCTACTGGAGTTGCACAAAAAAGATCGCCTGTTCAAACCCGGGATGACAGTGGTTGACCTCGGCGCGGCTCCGGGCGGTTGGTCTCAGGTTGCTGCGGCGTTGGTCGGCGACAAGGGTCGTATTATTGCCTCCGATATCCTACCGATGGATAGTATTGCCGGTGTTGATTTTGTCGAGGGCGATTTTACCGAAATCACCGTCTTTGATGAGATCCTTAGATTGCTTGATGGCCAGCAAGCAGACCTTGTAATTTCCGATATGGCCCCCAATATGAGTGGTATGAAGGCTGTTGATCAACCCAGGGCAATGTATCTGATAGAGTTGGCTCTTGAATTGGCCTGTCAAATATTGAAACCCGAGGGAGTTTTTGTTGCCAAAGTATTCTACGGCGAAGGCTTCGATGACTTTTTGCGTGCGGCTAGGCAACGTTTCCAGCAGGTAGTGACACGGAAACCCGATGCGTCGCGCTCCCGCTCCCGTGAGGTTTATCTGGTTGCGAAGGGGCTCAAGGCTCCTGACTAAATTGTATTCAGCCGGTGGGTGATCCCTGTCCGGTTACCGCTGCGTCCAAATGGCCGGTAGAATAGAAACCGGTGGCGCCAATGATGAGGAAGTTCAGTTGAACGACATGGCAAAGAATCTTGTATTGTGGTTGATCATCGCGGCGGTATTGTTGTCCGTGTTTCAGAATTTCAATCCACCCGCCAAGGAAGACAGCATCAGCTACTCCGCTTTCATCGAAGAGGTGCAAACGGGTCGTGTCAGCAGTGTCGTCATCGAAGGTCTGACGGTTGAGGGCAAGCGTGCGGATGGTAGCGCCTTCAAAACGATACGCCCCAATGTTCCTGACTCGGGGTTGATGAACGACCTGCTCAATAATAACGTGCGCGTCGAAGGTCGCGAGCCGGAAAAACAGAGCCTCTGGGTGCAGTTGCTGGTAGCGTCCTTTCCGATTCTTTTGATTCTCGCTATTTTCATGTTTTTTATGCGCCAGATGCAGGGCGGTGCCGGCGGCCGTGGTGGCCCGATGGCCTTTGGCAAAAGTAAGGCACGTCTGCTCGGTGAGGATCAGATTAAAACCACTTTCGCGGATGTGGCTGGTGTGGATGAAGCCAAGGAAGATGTGCATGAGCTGGTGGATTTTCTCCGCGATCCATCCCGCTTTCAGCGACTTGGTGGTCGTATTCCTCAGGGGGTTTTGATGGTGGGCCCGCCCGGTACCGGTAAAACATTACTGGCAAAAGCGATTGCCGGTGAAGCTAAGGTGCCCTTCTTTTCCATCTCCGGTTCCGATTTTGTCGAAATGTTTGTTGGGGTGGGTGCTTCCCGGGTGCGGGATATGTTCGAGCAGGCCAAGAAGCAGTCGCCCTGTATTATTTTTATTGATGAAATCGATGCTGTGGGCCGTCACCGCGGTGGTGGTTATGGCGGTGGCAATGATGAGCGCGAACAGACATTAAACCAGTTGCTGGTTGAAATGGACGGTTTTGAGGGCAACGAAGGGATTATTGTCATTGCTGCCACTAACCGGCCCGATGTGCTGGATAAGGCCCTGTTACGCCCCGGTCGTTTTGATCGCCAGGTATACGTAGGTTTGCCAGATATCCGTGGCCGTGAGCAGATACTCAAGGTGCATGGCCGTAAAGTCCCTTTGGACGAACGTACTGACCTGAGCGTAGTGGCCAGAGGCACTCCGGGTTTTTCCGGGGCTGACCTCGCCAATCTCGTGAACGAGGCATCGCTGTTTGCGGCGCGCGCCAACAAGCGCACAGTGACGATGGAGGAGTTCGAGAAAGCCCGTGACAAGATCATGATGGGGGCCGAACGGCGTTCCATGGTGATGTCTGAAAAAGAGAAAGAAAACACGGCTTATCATGAAGCCGGTCACGCCATTGTCGGTCGGATGATGCCTGAGCATGACCCGATCCATAAAGTCAGTATTATTCCACGCGGTCGTGCACTTGGTGTAACCCAGTTCCTGCCGGAGGAAGATAAATACAGCATGAGTCGCCGTCAGCTGGAGAGTCAGCTTTGCAGCCTCTTTGGGGGTCGTATTGCCGAGCAACTTATTCATGGGGCCGATGGTGTTACTACCGGCGCATCAAATGATATCGAGCGCGCTACCCAGATGGCTCGCAATATGGTGGTGCGCTGGGGTTTGTCCGACAAAATGGGACCGGTATTGTATGGCACAGAGGAGTCGCAGATTCCCGGTGCCGGAAACACAACCTACTCGGAAGAAACCGCCCGTGAGATCGATGTTGAGGTACGCCGTGTGCTCGATGGTTGCTATGAGCGTTCGAAGAAAATCCTCGAAGACAATATTGATGTGCTGCACGCCATGAAAGACGCCTTGATGGAATATGAAACGATTGATCTGGAACAGGTTGATGACCTGATGGCGCGCAAGCCGGTTCGTCCCCCACATGACTGGCATGATGACGATTTTGGTAGCAGACCGGAACCCGGCGGCAGCCCGACGACAGAGGATTCCGATGAGCCGGGAATTGTAGGTGGGCCTGCCAAAGAGCATTGATGAGCGGGCAGTTCCTAACCTGCGGGGTCGCGACATGTTCGACCCCATTTTCTTTTGAGTCGGTGGCAATGCACTCTGCCTTTTCTTTCCTTTGATGAGTAAGGTTGTATGACAGATCTCGCTCATTCCTTGATGGATTTTTCACTACCGAAAATCATGGCGGTATTGAATGTCACACCGGATTCCTTTTCCGATGGTGGCAGGTTCTATACGGGCAATCTTCAGCCCGATCTCTCCCTTGTTCTCAGCCGAGTTGAGGGCATGCTTTCCGAAGGGGCTCACCTGATTGATATCGGTGGTGAATCGACTCGTCCCGGCGCCGAGCCTGTTTCCCCTGAAGAAGAGCTGTCACGTGTCCTGCCGGTGGTTGAAGCGATAGTCAGTCGATTCGATGTGCCTGTGTCAGTCGATACCAGTACCCCCGTTGTGATCAGCGAGTCGGCCCGTGCAGGCGCGGCAATGATCAACGATGTGCGCGCACTTCGGCGTCCCGGTGCACTGGGGGCGGCTGCCGCCAGTGGTTTACCTGTCTGCCTGATGCACATGTTGGGGGAGCCACAACAGATGCAACGGAATCCTGAATACGGCGATATAACCACCGAAATAAAAGCATTTTTGCTGGAAAGAGTGGCCGCTTGCGAAGTGGCAGGTATTCCCCGAAGCCGGGTTATCCTGGACCCGGGCTTTGGTTTCGGTAAAACCCTACAGCATAATTTAAGCCTGTTCAGGTCATTGCCGGAGCTGGTGGGTTTGGGGTTTCCGGTGCTCGCGGGTCTTTCCCGGAAATCACTGGTAGGGACTATTCTGGATAAGCCGGTAGAGGATCGGATGGTGGGCAGTGTTGCGTTTGGTCTGTTGGCGGTGCAGCGAGGTGTAAAAATACTGCGGGTGCATGATGTATCCGCTACTGCCGATGCACTTAAAATATTGCGGGCTGTTGAGGGATAAAGCATGACAAGACTGTATTTTGGCACGGATGGTATCCGCGGGCGGGTGGGTTTTCACCCGATCACAGCGGACTTTGTGCTCAAGCTGGGTTGGGCTGCAGGTAAAGTGTTCAGTGCCCAGACCCGGGGACGAAAATTGATTGTAATGGGCAAAGACACACGGGTTTCCGGTTACATGTTTGAGTCGGCCCTCCAGGCTGGATTGATTGCAGCTGGCGTTGATGTGGCTTTGTTAGGGCCGATGCCGACCCCCGCTATTGCCTATTTGACGCGGACTTTTCGAGCCCAGGCTGGGATTGTCATCAGTGCCTCCCATAACCCGTATTACGACAACGGGATAAAGTTTTTCGGTGGCGACGGCTTCAAACTGTCTGATGAGTTGGAACTGGCTATTGAGCAGTATCTGGAGAAGCCTCTGGTGACCGAGGATTCCCTCAAATTAGGCAAAGCTCACCGTGTTCCCGATGCGGTGGGGCGCTATATTGAGTTTTGTAAGGGTACCCTGCCAGCGGGCAGTGATTTTCAGGGTTTAAAGCTGGTTGTTGACTGTGCCAACGGTGCTACATATCACATCGGGCCCAGCGTCTTCAGGGAGCTAGGCGCAGACGTGGTGGAAATGGCCGTGGATCCAGACGGTTTCAATATCAATGAGAATTGTGGTTCTACACGTCCTGCGCTGTTGCAGGATGCCGTCGTCAGGGAGAAGGCCGATATGGGAATCGCCTTTGATGGTGACGGTGATCGCGTAATGTTTGTGGACCATAAGGGGCATATGGTAGATGGCGATGAGTTGCTGTTCGTGATTGCCAAACACCGTCATCAGCGCGGCGAATGCAGTGGTGTTGCCGGAACCCTGATGAGTAACCTGGGCATGGAGTTTTCACTCAAGAAGCTGGGCATTCCGTTTTATCGCGCCAATGTGGGTGATCGCTATGTCATTGAGGCAATGCGTGAGCGCAAATGGCAGTTGGGGGGCGAGAGTTCGGGACATATCATCTGCAGTGATCTCACCACGACCGGTGATGGCGTGGTAGCGGCATTGCAGGTGTTGTATGCCATGCGTGATACGGATACGTCACTGAATGCACTCAAAAAAGGCATGAAAAAATATCCCCAGAAAATGGTCAATGTGAGGATCAAACAGAAGTTTAATCTGCTGGATTTTCCCGAGATTCAGCAAGCCGTAGTAGCTGCGGAGGCAGAGCTGGCAGAATGTGGCCGGGTATTACTCCGGCCATCCGGGACCGAGCCTCTGGTCAGGGTGATGGTGGAGGGAGAGGATGGCAGTTTGGTGGACAAACTTGTCAAACAAATTGCCGCTGTGGTCGAAAAAGAGATTGGCTAGTTTGATGTGCGAGACAGGGACGGGTAAGTTGCTGTCAATGGCAAAACAGCGACGGCGATTGCCG
>NZ_CBFHYF010000024.1:0-26704 GCF_965660005.1 Porticoccus sp. | reverse complement strand
ATAAAGCCGATGTGATAGCCGTCGATACCGAGTTTATGCGGACCGATACTTTCTACCCGATTCTGGGGCTGATCCAGATTTTTGACGGGCAACAATGTTGGTTGATCGACCCCGTAGCACTGGAATCGCTCGATGAGCTGGGGGCTGTTTTCAGCAATCCGGCAATCATCAAGGTGTTCCACTCCTGCTCGGAGGATCTTGAGGTGTTGCAGCATGTGATGGGCGTTTTGCCACAACCCCTGTTTGATACCCAGATTGCTGCAGCGCTGTCCGGTTTTGGCTTCTTCCGCGGCTATGCTGCGTTAGTGGATGACATGCTGGGTCTTCATGTGCCCAAGGGCGAAACTCGCTCGGATTGGTTGCAGCGCCCACTCAGTGAGGCACAACTGGGTTATGCGGCCTCCGATGTCTATTATTTGTTACCGGTTTATCATTTGTTGGTAGCGGCCCTTAAGAAACTTGATCGGACAATGTGGATGGTCGAGGAGATGGCGGCACTGGTTGAACGTTCGATCCAAACCGATGAAACCGCGGACTATTATCGCAAGGTCAAGGGCGCATGGAAGCTGGAGACAAAAGGGCTGCTGGTATTACAAAAACTTTGCCAGTGGCGAGAGCTCGAAGCGCGGCAACACAATCGCCCCCGCAACCGGCTGATAGCGGATAGGACCCTGCTGGATATAGCCATCTCGCAACCGACCAACAAGCAATCCCTGGGCAATATCGAAGGGGTGTTTCCCGGTTTTTTGCGCCGTTATGGCGACAAATTGCTCTCACTGATTGATCAGGTGCAGTGCGATCATGTTTCAAATTCCAGGCCATTGCCGCCACTGGATACACCTTTGCCAAAGGCGGCCCGGGATCTGGCAAAAACGCTGAGAACAGTTGCCAATGAATGCGCAGAAGCCCGCAACCTGCCGGTCGAAATGCTGGTCAGAAAACGGGATCTTGAAGAGTTGGTTCGCTCGGCTGTCGAGACGGGAAAGCCCTCTCTTTCCAGTACCTTGTGTGAAGGCTGGCGGTACCAGCTAATCGGTGAGATATTGCTGGCAGAGGCTGGCCAACTTTTGGCCTCCGAGGCGAGAAGTGTCAATGACTAAACAATTGTGCAAAATCTATCGCAGCTCGAAAAATGAGGCCATGTATCTCTACGTCGATCATCAGGAGGATTTGAATCGAATTCCCGAGACTTTGTTGCAGCGGTTTGGCAAACCCCGGCTGGCAATGACACTGGCTTTGTCTTTGGAAAAAAAACTGGCCAGAGCCGATATAGCCAAGGTGCTCGAAGCCATCAGGGAGCAGGGCTATTACCTGCAGTTGCCGCCGGGACCAGAGGCTTACATGCAGGAATTGCGCAACAAAAACGACAAGTTTTAATGAGGATTAGCCCTTGAGCGGCAAACCTTTTTGGGAACAGAAAACGCTGGCAGCGATGAGTCGTGACGAATGGGAGCAGCTCTGTGATGGTTGCGCCAGATGCTGCCTGCATAAGCTTGAAGATGAGGAGAATGGCGATATTTTTTATACGGATGTTGCCTGTCAGCTGCTCGACCAGACCAGCTGCCGTTGCGTCGATTACCGGCATCGGCTGGCCCGAGTACCTGACTGTCTGGCCCTGTCACCCGAAAAAATTGATCAGTTTCACTGGCTGCCCGATACCTGTGCGTACCGTTTGCTGGCCTCCGGTCAGCCATTGCAGGCCTGGCATCCGCTGGTCTCCGGTGATCCTGAATCAGTGCATCGAGCAGGTATTTCGGTGCGGGGCAGGGTTGTGACCGAGCTTGCAGTGGCAGGGCATGATATGGAAGACCATGTGGTTCACTGGGTGAACAGCTGATCCGGTTTTTTTAGTTCGCTTTGACATTTTCTGCCAACTGGTTTTTAGTAGCCGCCCGGCTTCTGGTGTTGACTCAAAACATCCCGGGCAACTATCTGTATCAGGTTCTTATTTACTCGCCGATCATGGATTGAATAACGGACGTATCAAAAGGAAAGGAACGTATTATGTATTCAGACGAAAATTATCTTTGGGGGCTGGTGGCCTATTATGTCGGCAGTGCGCTGGTGCTGCTTTTTTTGTGGCGTTTTCGCGAGTTGTTACCTGGCAGGCATTTTCGCAATGTGTTGCTGCTGTTGATTGCCGCCACACTGCTGGTGCCGATCAAGGCTTACTCCGATCTCACCTATCTCGCGCCTGCCTGGTTTGTCAGTCTGTATGAGGGGCTGACCAACGCTTCCGAGCAGGGTTATCTGCGTGGTGCGCTGCCCATCATTGTCTGTTTTATTGCCTCATTGCTGATTTATACCGGTGGACAGCTGATTGCGGGGCAGTCCGCTCGGTCGTCCAGACATGCAGAACAGGAATCGAAGCCCTAGGCAGCCTGTGGGAGCTAAAGCGTCAAGGCTGTTTCAAGTGTTTCCAGTTGTTCGGCCAGTTCCAGCCATTGTGTCTCCAGTAGGGGTCGCTGCTGTTTTAGCTGATTCTGTTCAAACAGCAGCAACCTTAAAGCCTCTTTATTTTCGGGCTGGTACAGGGCCTCATCGGCAAGACGGTTTTCAATATCGCTCATTGCCTGATCAAGCCTAGCCATACGAGACTCTGTTTCGTCCAGGGATTTCCTGAGTGGACGGAGCTGTTGTCTGACTTCCGCATCTTCCCGCCGTTGCTGCTTGCGCTGCAGGGCGGGACCTGGAGATGGTGTTGCTGCGTCTTTCTCACGGGAACGTGACAGCAGCCATTGGGCATAGCTGTCGAGATCGCCTTCAAAGGGTGCCACGTCCCCATCATTGACCAGCATCAACTCGTCGACGGTATTGCGGATCAAATGCCGATCGTGTGAAACCAGCACCATGGCACCGGCAAAGTCCTGTAATGCCATGGTCAGCGCATGGCGCATGTCCAGGTCTAGGTGGTTGGTGGGTTCGTCGAGGAGCAGAAGGTTGGGCTTCAGCCAGACAATAATTGCCAGAGCCAGCCGTGCCTTTTCGCCTCCTGAGAAATGCTTGATCACATCCAGTGCCATGTCACCACGAAAGTCAAAGCGGCCGAGGAAGTTACGTATGCTCTGTTCTGTGGCAGTTGGCGTCAGCCGCTGCAAATGCAGTAGGGGGCTGGCGGACATATCGAGAGCATCGAGTTGGTGTTGGGTAAAATAACCGATTGACAGGTGTTCACCTTCAACACGCTCGCCGCCGAGGGGCTGTAAATCACCAGCAAGGGTTTTGATGAGTGTCGATTTACCGGCACCGTTGGCGCCGAGCAATGCTATCCGGCTGCCCGGATGCAATGTCAGGCCGACTTCTTTGAGAATGGGTGTATCGGGATAGCCCACCACACTTTTACTGAGTGATAGCAGGGGGTTGCTGGTGCGCTCGGGTGCAAAAAATTCAAAGTCGAACGGTGAATCAATATGCGCGGGAGCCATGGTCACCATCCGCTCCAGCTCCTTCAGACGACTCTGGGCCTGACGTGCCTTATTGGCCTGGACTCTGAAGCGTGCGACGAACCGGTTGATTTCTCCGATACGACGCTGCTGTTTTTCATAAATGGCTTGCTGTTGAATGAGTCGCTCACTGCGCTGGCGCTCAAATGCCGAGTAGTTGCCGCGGTAGCTGAAGAGGCTGGCGTGTTCGATATGAAAAATCTCCCCGCAGACATTGTCGATAAAATCCCGGTCATGGGAGATCAGCAGGACGGTGCCGGGATAATTCTGCAGCCATCGCTCCAACCAGAGGGTCGTATCCATATCCAGGTGATTGGTCGGTTCGTCGAGCAGCAGGAAATCGGATGGGCACATCAACGCCCTGGCCAGATTCAGGCGAATTCGCCAGCCCCCGGAAAAGCGGCTCACCGGGGAAGCTCTTTCTGCCGCTGAAAAGCCCAGCCCCTCCAGCAACTGTTCCGCCCGCAGTGGCGCGGTATAACCATCGATCTCGTCCAGTGTCTGATGCAGGTTGGCCAGCCGGTCGTTGGCCTGATCTGTTTCGGCTTGGGCGATGTCTGCCTCCAGATTGCGCAGGACCTGATCACCATCAATCACAAAGTCCAGCGCAGCCCGATCGGTTGTCTGCACCTCTTGTGCCATATGGGCCATGCGCCATTGACCGGGGACCTGCAGAGTGCCTTCCTCTACCGTCAACTTGCCCAGAAGCAGGCTGAAAAGGCTCGATTTTCCAGCACCATTGGCGCCAATCAACGCTATTTTTCGACCCGGATGGATGGTCGCACTGGTTTTTTCCAGTAGCCGTTTGGTGCCCCGTTGCAGGGTAATATTGTCCAGAATGATCATGGTCGGCATTATGCCGGATCCGTGGTTTTTACGCCGCATTGACGGATGACGTTTGCAGTGCTTTTGACAATTAATTCAGTGAAGACCAGTAAACCACTATAAGTTCTGTTGTACGTCCGCCGGCCATTTCGTTAGCATTGGTAATCGGGCTAAAACCATTGCAGGATGACCCGAGCGGTAAAAACATAACAATCCCGGGGGTGAGCAATGTCTGAGAATCAGCAGCCAATGGATGTGAACGACGCAGTGCAGAAATCCTGGCAGCACTATGGACTGCCCGCCAGTTTGCCGCCCTGTGATTTCCAGTCACTGCTGGATGTGCTGGCGGATGCAGTGTCGCACTTTCCGGATAATCCTGCGGTAACCTCCCTGGGAGGAACGTTAAGTTTTGCCGAGCTGGATACGCTTTCCTCGCAATTTGCCGCTTATTTGCAGCAGCATACCGAGCTAAAGCCCAGTGATTGCCTGGCCATTCAGATGCCCAGTCTGATCCAGTATCTGGTGGTGGCCTACGGTGCTTTTAAAGCGGGTCTGGTGGTAGTGAATATCAACCCGATGTATACCGAAGTGGAACTTGACTACCAGCTTAATCACGCCGGGGTCAAGGCGGTGGTGGTGTTTGACCGCTTCCTGGGCATAGTGGAAGCCGTACGTGACCAGACGCCGGTGGAAACCGTGTTTGTCACCAGCCCCTTCGATCTTCATTCACCCTTTAAACGCCGACTGATGAGCGTGGTGCTCAAACTGATGGGTAAAGCGGTAAAGCCCGGTCGCGCAATTCCCTTTCAGCAGGTATTTGCCGAGACCTCACCCGCCGAGTATCAACCGGTTGAGCTGACGCTGGACGATATGGCGCTGTTGCAATACACCGGTGGGACAACCGGTGTCTCCAAACCCGCCATCATCAGTCATGGCAATATGGTCAATGTCACTCGCCAGGCCTGGGTATTGCTTGAAATGTCGGGTCTGGAGCGGGGTAAAGAGCGGATTGTTTCACCGTTGCCGCTCTATCATATCTATGCCTTTGCGCTGTCTGTTACCACCGGTGTGTATATCGGGGCTCACTCCCTGTTGGTGCCAAATCCCAGAGATATCAAGGGCTTTGTCAAACTGTTGAGGCGCTGGCCCGCCACGCTGTTTTCCGGACTCAATACTCTGTTTGTGGCATTGCTCAAACATCCCGATTTTACCCGCATCGATTTTTCCGGCCTGAAAATTACCCTGTCGGGCGGTTCCGCTCTGGCCAGTGGCACCGGCAAGGCCTGGCAGGACAAGACCGGCTGCGAGATCAGCGAGGCCTATGGTCTTACGGAGGCCTCGCCGATTGTGTCATTCTCTCCGCCGGGTTCAGGCAAAGCAGGTTCGGTGGGGATTGCCCTACCAGAAACAGAATTGCGCATCGTCGATGAGGAGGGCAGGGCGTTGAGCGTTGATGAACACGGTGAGCTCTGGGTACGCGGTCCGCAGGTGATGTCCGGCTATCTGGATTTCCCTGAAGAGACAGCCAAAACCATTACTGACGAGGGTTGGCTGAAAACCGGTGATATCGCATCAGTGGACCGGGATGGGTTTCTCCGCATCCACGACCGCAAAAAAGACATGATCAGTGTGTCGGGTTTTAACGTCTACCCCAATGAGATTGAAAACGTGGTGTCGCATCATCCCGACATCAGTTACTGTGCGGTCGTTGGCGTGCCAGACGAGCACTCGGGCGAAGCAGTCAAACTGTATCTGGTTAGCACCAATCCAAAGCTGACAGCGGACGATATGCATGATTACTGTGCGAAGCAGCTGGCCCGCTATAAATTACCGAAATACATTGAGTTCCGGGATGAGCTGCCGCTTTCCAACGTGGGTAAGGTTTTGCGTCGGGAGTTGCGTGACAGCTGACCGGATGGCACGAACGCAACGATGACAGACGATGTTTCACAATGGCGGGACAGGATTGCTCTGTGCCTCGGGGCTGATCGTGGGCCGCTGACCCGGCAACTGGACAAGATCGCCCGGCGGGCTGCGCAGGATAGGCCGTTTGATCGGGAGATGAAGGCATTTTTGGCACGGCTGGAAAAATCCAGTCAACAGTATCAAGCACGTCTGGCCAGTGTGCCGCCGCTGAGTTACCCCGAAGATCTTCCCATTGCTGCCCGTCGGGAAGATCTTCGCAAAGCGATTGCCGACCATCAGGTGGTGATCGTGGCCGGGGAAACCGGCTCCGGTAAAACCACCCAGTTACCCAAAATCTGTCTTGACCTCGGTCGCGGCATCGCCGGGATGATCGGTCACACCCAGCCGCGCCGCATTGCGGCCCGAACGGTGGCCAACCGTATCGCCGAGGAGTTACAGCAACCACTGGGCGAAACGGTCGGTTACCAGGTTCGTTTCAGTGAGCAGAGCGGTGACAACACGCTGGTCAAACTGATGACGGATGGCATTTTACTCGCCCATATTCAGCATGACCGACTGCTACTCCGCTACGATACCCTGATTATTGACGAGGCCCATGAGCGCAGCCTGAATATCGACTTCCTGCTCGGTTACCTGAAAAATATTCTCCCCCAGCGTCCCGATCTGAAAGTGGTTATCACTTCTGCGACCATTGACGTGGAGCGCTTCTCCCGACATTTTGATGACGCACCGATTATCGAGGTATCCGGTCGCACCTATCCCGTGGACGTTGAGTATCGTCCGGCCGACGAAGATCGGGACCTGTCGCTACAGGTGCTGGATACGGTGGAAGAGATACTGGCGTTGCCGAAGCGGGGTGACATCCTGGTATTCCTCAGCGGTGAGCGCGAGATTCGTGAAACAGCCAATCTGTTGCGCAAGGCACAATTGCCACACCTTGAGGTGGTGCCACTCTATGCCCGTCTGAGTCTAACGGAGCAGGGCCGGGTATTCTTGCCCCATAAGGGTGTGCGGGTAGTACTGGCCACCAATGTGGCGGAAACCTCCCTGACAGTGCCTGGCATCCGTTATGTGATTGACCCAGGCACGGCCAGAATCAGTCGCTACAGTTATCGCACCAAGGTACAACGGTTGCCGATAGAACCGGTTTCCCAGGCCAGTGCCAACCAGCGCAAGGGGCGCTGTGGCCGGGTCAGTGAAGGGGTTTGCTTCCGACTGTACAGCGAAGCGGACTTCAATAACCGTCCGGCCTATACCGATCCCGAAATTGTCCGCACCAACCTGGCTTCAGTCATTTTGCAAATGCTGCAGTTGAAAATTGGTGATATCCGTGACTTTCCATTTGTGGAGGCACCGGACCAGCGGCTGATCAACGACGGTTTCAGCCTGTTACAGGAGCTGCACGCGGTTACCCCGCAGGGCGAGTTGACCGAGACAGGGCGGCAACTCTCCCGTATCCCGGCTGATCCGAGGTTGGGCCGGATGTTGCTTGCAGCCGGTAAAGAAGGGTCCCTGCGTGAATTGTTGGTTATCGTCTCCGCGCTCAGTGTTCAGGATCCCCGGGAGCGGCCCGCCGACAGGCAGCAGGCCGCCGATGAAAAACATCGCCAGTGGCGGGATAAACACTCGGATTTTATGGCCTTGTTAAACCTCTGGAATACGATGGAAGACCAGCGCCAGGCATTGGGGCGCAACCCGTTTGACAGGTATTGCCGACAGCAGTTTGTATCACCGTTGCGAATCAGGGAGTGGCGGGATCTGCATCACCAGTTGCACCGTTATTGTCGCGAGCTCAAGTTACCTGAAAACCGTGATTCAGCAGACTATCCTGCAATCCACCGAGCCCTGTTAACCGGTTTGCTGGGGCAAGTGGGGTTCCGCCACGATAATCGGGAATTTCTCGGCCCGCGCAATCGCAAGTTTCATGTTTTTCCCGCCTCCGGGCTGTTTAAAAAACCACCCAAGTGGTTAATGGCGGCAGAAATTATCGAGACGTCCAAACTGTATAGCCACGTTAATGCCGCGATTGAACCTGAATGGCTACAGGAACTGGCGGCCCACCTGATCAAGAAAAGTTACAGCGAGCCCCATTACAGTGCCCGGCGGGGGCAGGTGATGGCCTTTGAACAGCAGACGTTGTATGGCCTGCCGATTCTCACCAGAAAACCCTGTAACTACAGTGCCATTGACCCCCCTGTGTGCCGGGACATTTTCATCCGTGCCGCACTGGTGGAAGGCGAGTATCGGGGGAAGGGTGCATTTTTCGACCACAATCAATCACTGCAGGAAAATCTCGAGGACATGGAATCGCGAATCCGCCGTCGCGATGTGCTGGTGGATGACGAGGTGATGTACCAGTTTTACCAGGAGCGTCTGTCCGCCCATATTGTCAATCTGAAAGGTTTTGAAAAGTGGCGCACCGAGGCGGAAAAACAGGACCCCAAACTGTTGTGGATGGATGAGTCTCTGTTGGTCCAGCGAGAACTTGATGAAAACCTTGAGGCCCAGTACCCGAATCACCTCGAGTGGCAGGGCACTGTCTATCCGCTGAGTTACCATTTTGAGCCGGGTCATCCCGAAGACGGGGTGAGTGTGACCGTTCCTGTCAGTATCCTTCATCAGTTGCCAAATTACCGTTTTGAGTGGCTGGTGCCGGGTATGCTCAGGGATAAATGTATCGCCTTGCTCAAGGGGTTACCGAAATCACTGCGTCGCCATTTCGTGCCAGTTCCCGGTTTTGTGGACAAGGCACTGGCGGGTCTGACGGTGGGTGATTCCCCCCTCGCCGAGTCCCTTGGACATCAGTTGAAAAGGCTCTCCGGTGTGACGGTTGCCGATGAGCAGTGGCAGCAGGTTGAGCTGGAGCCCATATATTCCATCAATATCCGTCTGATTGATGAACAGGGTGAATTGTTGGCGATGGGCCGCAACCTGACCGAGCTTAAAGCGACTTACCGGGGGCGGATATCCCGAATGATCAATGAATCCTCCGTGGACAACATTGAGCAAAAAGATCTCTCCGGTTGGACATTTGATGTGTTGTCAGCGAGTTTCACCATCCGGCAGCAGGGACTGGCTATTCGCACCTATCCGGCACTGGTTTGTGACGGAAACCGGGTGGACTTGAAGTTGCTGGATAATCCGGCAAGAGCCGCCAATGAAACGCTCAGGGGGCTGCTGAAACTCTATCAGTTGAGTTATCCGCAGGGGGTGAAATACCTGCGCAAAACGTTGCTGAAGGGGTGCGATTTGTCGTTGAAAGCTGCCCATTTTCAAAGTCGCGAGCATCTGCTCGGTTCGCTGATCGACGCAGCCTATTACCGCACCCTGGTGGAGCCAAACCCTGTGCCGAGGAACCGCGCAGCTTTTGAACAGCAGCTGGTTGAGGGTAAGGCCGGGATTGCCGGTGCCGCCCTGCAACTCGAACAACTGTTGCTCAGCTGTCTGCCCCTACGGGCAGATGTGTATCGAGTCATTAAAAAGCTCGGGCTTGTTGTTTTACCCGCAGCGTCGGACATCAACCGACAGATTGATGGCCTGTTCCGCGACGGTTTCTTGCTGGATGTGCCCACGGAATGGTTGCAGCAATACCCGCGTTACCTAAAGGCGATCCCGGCCCGACTTGAAAAACTACCGGGCCAGCCGGAGAAAGATCGACAGTCTGTGCAACAGTTGGTAAAACTGGAGGATCGTCTCTACCCTTGGTTCAGCAAATGGGATGACCTCGCCGATGACGTTCGCGAGGAAGTGTGGCAACACTACTTTATGTTGCAGGAATACCGTGTTTCACTGTTTGCTCAGCAACTGGGTACCCGCATGCCGGTTTCGGATAAACGTATAACTGCCCACTGGCTCGAGTTGGAATCAATGCTGACGGGGAGCTGATTCGGTGTGTTTCTTGAATCGAAACTGAATCGGGAAACTTATTCTGTAGCGCCCAGTCTGATTTCAGAGTCTTTAATGTTCTGCCGAAGGCTCTATCAGTCAATTAACCTAAATGGAGATGAATTTATGACCAGGCGTAATCTGAATCCACTGGCGGCGGCGGTTGGTGCCGCGTTTATGGCATCCGTTGCCCTTTCTCCAATGGCATCTGCCACCGAAAATCCCTTTCAGGCTACAGAGCTGGGTGCAGGCTATAAATTGGCCGGTGACCATGGCGAAGGCAAATGTGGTGGGGGCAAGTGTGGCGGCCAGGGCTAAGCTGACCCGCGTCTAACATTATGTCTGATCGACAATACCCCGTTCAGGGGGCGGGGCTGGGATTGCGGCGAACGCTGATGGGTTCGCTGCCTTCCTCGTTCTCTGAATGTATCGATTTTATGGAGGTAGCACCGGAAAACTGGATTGGTGTGGGTGGCCGTCTGGGGCATCAGTTGCGCGGTTTTACGGAACGTTACCCCTTTGTTGATCGGTTCGCCTGCACCGCTGGATTTTGAGCTGCTGTCCAGAATCAAGGCTTTTCTCGAGCTGCATCAGGTGCGTTGCTACACTGAACATCTGAGTTATTGCAGCGACCATGGCCACCTCTACGATTTGATGCCAATCCCTTTTACCGAGCCTGCCGTTCACTATGTGGCCGGAAGGATTCGTCAGGTTCAGGATTTTCTCGGTCGCCGTATCGCGATGGAGAACGTGTCCTACTATGCGGCCCCCCAACAGGAAATGTCCGAAATTGACTTTATCAATGCCGTTGTTGCAGAGGCCGACTGTGATCTGTTGCTGGATGTGAACAACATTTACGTGAACAGCATCAACCATCGCTATAACGCGGAGGAGTTCCTTACGCAATTACCGGGGCATCGGGTGGTCTATGTCCATATTGCCGGTCACTACAAAGAGGCGGAGGACTTGCGAGTCGATACCCACGGCGCGGATGTTATCGACCCTGTATGGCACCTTCTCGACGCGGCCTACCAACATTTTGGCGTTCTGCCAACCCTGCTGGAACGGGACTTCAACATGCCGCCCGTACCTGTTTTGCTAGGGGAAGTGGCGCGTATCCGACAGTCTCAGCAGTCAGCCATGCAGTCCAGTGAACGTGAAATAGTAGCCAATGCCTGAATCCTCCCCTGATCAATCAGGTCTACAAGCATACCAGCAAACGCAGTTTGTCTTTGCCGCACACCTGCGGGACCCGGCCGTCAATCCTGCTCCTCTTGATATTGAAGATCGGCGCATGAAGATCTACCGGGAGCTGGTGTACAACAATATCGAGTCTTTTATCGCAACCGGTTTCCCCGTCTTGAGGCAGTTAATTGCTGATCAGCCATGGCATGACATGATTCGCGATTTTGTCAGCCGACACTGCAGTCATTCACCCTATTTTCTGGAGATCAGCCAGGAGTTTCTCAAATATCTTCAGGAAGAGCGTCAGCCTCTGGTGACGGACCCCCCGTTTATGCTGGAACTTGCCCATTATGAATGGGTAGAGCTGGCGCCTGATGTCTCAGAGGAAAATATACCGGAGTCGTTGTTGGCTCCAGCAGATTTGATGACAGAGACATTGCAGGTTTCGCCACTGGCATGGCGTTTATCCTATCAATACCCGGTCCACATGATTGGACTGGAATACCAGCCAAGAGAGCCACCCGAGCAGCCGACGTTTCTGGTTGTGTATCGCAACCGGGAACACCGGGTAAAATTCCTTGAGACCAACGCGGTGACAATCCGGCTGTTACAGTTGCTGGAGTCCCCGCACTGTAGAGGCATGGCTGCCCTGCAAGCGACTGCGGCTGAGCTCAAGCATGACAACCCCGAGGCAATTATCCGTCACGGAGGCCAGTTGCTCGAGCAGCTCTATCGGCTGGATATTGTGATCACCCCCGTCAAAGCGCCATAAAAAAACGGCCCCGCAGGGCCGTTTAAAGTGGGAGATGGTGTGGATTGGTTGATGCATTTCAACCAGTCCGGGTGCTGCAAATTAAAACTTGGTACTCAGATCCAGCTGGATGCGGTCATAATCGATCTCCTCATCTCTGGTGAAGTCTCCATACTCGTTCTTGAAGTAAGTGACAGCGAGTTTGGTGTTTTTGCTCAGACCAAGACCGGCACTGAATTTGTGGCCCTTGACATCTGTGCCGCCACCACCAAAGTCGGAATCAGCAAAGGCTGCAAACACGGCATCGGCTTCCAGGTCTTCGTAGGCATAACCAAAGTCCCAGTCACCTTTACCCTTGATTTTTCCCAATTTGACGCCCAGCGCGTAACCGGTATCTTCCTTGGCATCACTGTCAGTATTTTGTACAAAGTCGGCAAACAGTGTGGTTGGAATGCCGGCGAGATTGGTTTTCAGTTCAGCGAACACTTCGGCAACTTCATAGTCAAGTGCGTGCAAACCACCCACGTTGGAGTTGCCGAAGAAATCACCATCGACGAAAGATGCGCTGCCTTCAACCGGAATGTAGAAATAGCTGGCGCCGATTTTATAGGAGGTTGTATCGGAGATGCTGCCATTAAAACCAATTTGGGCACCATACATTTCTTCAATATCACCGGTGCCATCGCTGCCATCATCGCTGTTGAGGAAGTGATAGGCGGCTATGGCCCAGATGGTGCCATTGTCGTAGGACAAATGACCGCCTTCAGGACGGTAGTCGCCATCCCATACCAGACCGTGCTTGGCGGGAGCGTAGAAAGGATTTTTGGTTTTACCAGCTACCAAGTTCAGGTTGTTGGCAAAATTCCAGTCAATCCAACCCATGTCCAGATTGATGCCCTTGGAGCTACCTCCGCCGCCCAGTGTCTGGTTGGAAGAAACAGGATCATCGCTGCCGCTGGCTAGTGCGACGCCCGCTTTGACTGTGTCAGTCACCTGCGCGGTAACACCAATCCTGGCACGCAGACGGTTGCGATTGCGTTCATCGTCGCGGCGATCATCATCAATACCTTCGTAGCGGTAACGAACATCACCAGACCATACAACAGTATCGGCCCATGAGGCAGCCGGTTTTGCTGTGGCGACCATCTTGTCCATTTTTTCTTCTTGAGTCTTGGCCGCGTCAGCGATGGCGTTGTAGTCTTCAGCGCTGATGGTGCCTTTATCCCGCAATACTTTCAGCAGATCCAGCATGGGGTCTGCCTGAACAGGCAAAACGGCGGCACTTAACATGGCACCGGTGATTAAGATTGCAGATGTTTTTGATTTCATTGGGTCGTTCTCCTCAAATAACTAAACGCGTTTAGCCTGATTGCTTCAGACAGGAGAACTTTATGTCGCGATTGTTTCAGTGCCGTGATGATTTGGTGACAGTTTGGTGACAATTAAGGCTCCGGTGAATTGGATAGCAGTAAAGCTTGCAGAGTGTCCATAAACAGAAAATGGCCCAATTGGGCCATTTTCTGATGTTGATCGAACGATCGGTTTAGAATTTCGCCTCGACATTGAGTTTGATGGCGTCATAGTCACTTTTCTCGCCTTCACCCCTGACTTTGCCGATTTCGGTATCGTAATAGGAGATACTCGCGGTAGTGTTCTTGCTGAGGCCAAGATAAGCGCCGTATTTATGACCCTTCACATCGGTGCCACCGCCCGCGAAATCCGAATCAGCAAAGGCAGCAAAAACAGCGTCCGCCTCCAGGTCCTGATAGGTGTAGCTGAAAGCCCAGTCGCCCCTGCCTTTTACCTTGCCAAGTTTGAATCCGGTTGCGTAGCCCGTATCTTCATCGGCGTCGCTATCGGTATTTTTGACGTAATCGGCAAACAACATGGTTGGTATGCCGGCAAGCTTGGTGCTCAGTTCGGCAAAGACTTCGGCAACTTCATAATCCAGTGCATGAGTTCCGTCGATTTCCGTGTTGCCAAAGAACTCGCCATCCTCAACAAAAGAAACACTGCCTGCTACAGGTATATAAAAGTAGCTGGTGCCAACCTTGAGAGATGTTTTGTCGGATATCTTTGCGTTGTAGCCTAATTGTCCACCAAACATTTCTTCGATGTCGTCTGTCCCTTTGCTGCCATCGTAACTGTTCAGAAAATGATAGGCCGCGATAGCCCAGACCGAGCCATTGTCATAGGACAGGTGCCCACCTTCTGGACGGTAGTCTCCATCCCATACCAGACCATTAGCTCCCGCGCTATAAAAAGGGTTTTTGGTTTTGCCGGCCACCAGGTTCAGATTTTCAGCAAAATTCCAGTCAATCCAGGCCATATCCAGGTTGATCTGCTTTGAACTGCCGCCTCCCCCCAGAGTCTGGTTCGCAGAGGTTGGCGAATCACTGCCGCTGGCCAGAGCCACGCCCGCTTTGATGTCGTCGGAAACCTGGGCAGTGAGACCAATGCGCGCACGTATCCGGTTGCGGTTGACGTCATCGTAAGCACTGTCTTTGTCCGTCTGTTCGACCCGATAACGAACATCGCCGTGCCACTGAATTCTGTCGGCCCAGGAGGTTGCAGGTTTAGCGGTGGCTACGACCTGGTTGGTTTTTTCCTCCATTACTCTGGTTTTTGCCTCCATTTCATTGAGGCGTTCAGTCAGGGCGGCAACCTGGTTCCTCAGTTCCTGTAGGGTTGCCTCGTCTGCGTTGGCGAATAGAGCAGGGTAAAGAGTGAATCCGCTAACGGCTAGGAAAATGGCAGTACGTTTCATAGTCATGATTCCAATCTTGTTAATTTAAAAAATCTGATATCTCGATATCGTCAGTTTTTCTTTGTCTTTCCTGTTTTCCCGAAACAGGTAGGAACTGGTGTTGGTATATTAATGTGTCAGATTTATGACACAAGGTTATTGCCCGCTGAAAGGTATAGATCGACGGATATAAAGCAGATTGTTTTGGGTGATTGCGGTATACCTGTAAATGATCCGCGTGTAGAATTGCAGAAGTTCGTTGTTATCAGATTATAAAAAGTAGGGAGAATACCCGAGATGAAAAAAATAGTGCTGTTGCTGGCCAGCGTTATGCTGTCTATCCACGTGTTAGCGGAATCATCGGGAAATCCCGATGATCCTTGGGAAGGTTTCAATCGCAAGGTGTTTGCTTTCAACGATACCGTGGATACCTATACGCTGAAACCTATTGCCAAGGGTTACAAGGCTATTACGCCTGATCCGGTGGAGCGTGGCGTCAGCAGAATGTTTTCCAATGTTGGCGAGGTGGTCAATGTTTTCAATGACCTGATGCAGGGAAAGTTCCGCCAGGCGGGTAACGATACCGGACGTTTTGTTATCAATACCACAATTGGTCTGGTGGGGTTCTTTGATGTGGCTGATCACTTTGGCCTGCCTAAAAACGATGGTGAAGACTTTGGCCAAACCCTGGGTGTTTGGGGTGTGAACAGTGGGCCTTACCTGGTACTACCTTTGTTTGGTCCCAGCACTCTACGTGATGGCCCGGCCAGAATTGTCGATCGATTTATCAATCTCATTAATGAAATAGACCATGTGCCAACAAGAAATCAGATATACGTTGCCGAGGTGATATCTACTCGTGCAGATTTGCTTGAGGCTGAAAAGTTTGTTCGCGGTGAGCGCTACAGCTTTATCCGTGACGCCTATTTGCAGCGTCGTCAATTTCTCCTGTCTGATGGCGGCGTAGAGGATGATTTCGGGGACTATAAGGATTTTTAGCCCCCGGTTGATTCTCTTTACCAATCGGCAGTTGCCTTAACAGGCAGCTGCTGGGAAGGGCATGGAGCTTATACCTGAAAAACTGGATATCAGTTCCGAGTAACCTATGGATAAGAACGGCAAACTGTTTATTGTTGCCGACAGCCAGGATAAATGTCATACCTTGAACGCGCACCTGGTCGACACCGGTTGGCGTGTTTCAACTTTTGATAAGCCTGAAAATGCCCTAGCATCGATTAAAATCGAGCATCCCGGTCTAGTGGTGGTTGATCTGCCGCTTTCTGTTGTCCGTGAGAAGTTCGCCTGTCTTGCGTCTCAGGATGTTGATATTGCCTATGTGGTCGTGCTTCCGGAAACGGATCCCCGGGATGTGGTTGCGCTATTTCATAACTATGCAGCGGACGTAGTCATTAAGCCATTTGATGGTGACCAGTTTCGAAAAGCCGTCGAGCGTGCGTCAAACTGTAAAAGCCTGATGGTACAAAACCGTCAATACCGAGAACAGCTTGAAATAGCCAACCGGGAGTTGGAGGAGAGCCTCCGGATCCTGGAAGTTGATCAAATGGCTGGTCGACAGGTACAGAGCAGCCTTCTGCCGGTGACGCCGCTCTATCATGGTGACTACGAAATTGCGCACCGAATTGTGCCATCGCTGTTTTTGAGTGGTGACTTTGTCGGCTACAACGTTATTTTTGATCGTTACATGGTGCTCTATGTGGCCGATGTTTCTGGTCATGGTGCATCATCTGCGTTTTTAACTGTCCTGTTGAAATTTATCCTCAATCGTATCTTGCGGAGACATATCAGTCACAATGATCACGGCGCCATGACCAGAGCCCCGGAAGGTTTTATCGAGCATATCAACAAGCAGATTATGGCATTGGGACTTGATAAACACCTGACCATGTTTTCTGCTTCCATAGATATGGAACAGAATATTTTGCGTTATTCGGTTGCTGCCCATATGCCCATGCCGGTGCTGGTTACCGGTGACCAGGTTTCCCTGTTGCCGGGTAAAGGTAAACCCATTGGTATCTTCTCCGAGTGCCAATGGGACGTCGAAGAGATAAACCTGCCGGAAAAGTTTGTCCTGACCGTTGTATCAGATGGTGTGCTGGAATTTTTGCCGGGCAAGTCCTATAGTGAAAAACAGCAGTTCATTGCTGATGTGGTGGCTAAATCAGACGGATCCATTGAAGCAATTTGTGAAGGTTTGTGTATCAATCAGTTAAAAGATGCGCCGGATGATGTCACCGTTCTGACTGTACGCAGGGGGTATTAGTGCAACCGGGCAAGATTCTGGTTTCTCACCATGACGATGTTTATCTTATCAAGTTGGTGGGGGACGTGCGCGTTACCCTTTGTACTTCGCTGAACAATTATATTGATGCCATCTTTCAGACCGGAAATGTATCTGAAGTGGTGATTGATATGCTGAATGCTGTTGCTGTCGATAGCACGACGTTGGGTTTACTGGCCAAACTTGCCATCTATAGCCATGAACATTTTGGTATCAAGCCGACAGTTTTCTGTGATGACGAAAGCCTGTATCAGGTACTTGCTGTGATGGGGCTGGATGAAATTTTTGATATTATCCAGGAGTCATCAGCGTCAGCCGCAGATTACCTAGAGCTGCCGGATATTAGCTCGGAAGTAGAGGTGGAAGAAGTTCGGGACCGTGTGCTTGAGGCGCACCGTTTGTTGTCTGTATTGAATGAGCGAAATCAACAGGAGTTTATCGATTTGATCCGCTCTCTTGAGCAACCCCATTAGTGCCTGATTTCCTGTCGGGCACGGTGTTTCGCCTGAATAAAATCTGTGTGTGATACGTACAGTAAATCGGAAATCCGTCGAATCAGAGCCTCTTCATGTTTGTCCAGATAACTGTCGGCATAGGCAACTCGCCAAAGGTTTTCAACCAGTTCTCTTTTTTCATGTGCATTGAAATGATCATTGATCAGCCGGGTGAACTGAAATAGTGACGTGGCATCGTTGACCTCCCTGTGAGCGAGCGTGACCAGGGTTTCGATTTCCTCATGGGGCAGGGAAAACCGGGTTTCCAGTAGTTGCCGAATAATGTCCTGTTCTTGTTCATCAAAAGTTCTGTCGATCACCATTACTTCAACCATCAGAGCTGCTGCCGCTAATTGTTGGCGGTGGACAGGCTCGCCATCGGGCTCATCAATTCTGGTAGAAAAAAACTGTTTTATTTGGTCTATCATTAAGCTGTTTCTCCAAGCAACCGCTTCTCCAGCTTGTCCTGATCAGCGATGAAATTGCGTATTCCCTCGGCGAGTTTTTCGGTTGCCATTGCGTTGTTGTTCAAGTGACAACGAAAGCCCGCTTCATTAACCTGCTCATAGTTGATCAATTCACCGGTCCTGTCCGGATGGAGCTGTCGCACCAGCTCACCACTGTCACTGTTCAATGCTTCCAACAGTTGCGGGCTTATGGTCAAACGGTCACAACCGGCCAGGGCCTCAATTTCGCCGGTATTTCGAAAACTGGCGCCCATGACAATGGTGTCGTAATGGTGTTGTTTGTAAAAGTTGTAAATCGATTTTACCGAGAGAACGCCGGGGTCTTCCTCCGGCAGGTACTCTGTTTTACCGCTGTGAAGTTTATGCCAATCGAGAATTCGACCTACGAAAGGGGAAATCAGAAAAGCACCTGCATCGGCTGCTGCTGCTGCCTGCTCAAAACTGAAAAGTAGCGTTAAATTGCACTGTATACCGGATTTTTCGAGTCGTTCTGCTGCTCGAATCCCCTCCCAGGTTGCCGCGATTTTCAGCAGGATTCTGTCGCTGGCGATCCCGTCGTTCTGGTATTTCTCCACTAGGCTCATACCACGGGCAATGGTCGCTTCCGTATCGAATGAAAGGCGTGCATCAATTTCTGTTGAGACCCGGCCGGGAATGACCTGAAGTATTTCACGGCCGATGCCTACCGCCAGCGCATCCATGCATTCCGGGAGCCAGTCTGTTTGAGTTTGCTGCCTGGCCTGCTTCATAGATTGCTCCAGCAGGGGGCGATAACGTTCCAGTTCGGCAGCTTTTAGAATCAGGGATGGATTGGTAGTGGCATCAACGGGTTGATAGAGGTCAATGGCGTCTATGTCGCCAGTATCCGCAACAACGACAGTCATTTCTCGCAATTGCTCCAGTTTGCTGATCATATTTTAAACTCGGTATGTTGTGTATGATTTTGAGTGCTCTGCATTGCGGACACGGCACTATATAGAACATCTATACCGGCATTTGGCCGGTGAGCATGCTCACTGATATAACGCCGAAACTTTTTCCCGCCGGGCATACCCTGATAGAGGCCAAGAATATGCCTGGTCATATGGCTGAGCTTTGTGCCTTTGGCCAGTTCTTCTGCCATAAAAATTGCAAAACCCTCCAGGACTTCCTCTCTGGTGGGCTTAGGATGGAGGTCGCAGTATATTTCCTGGTCAATTTCTGCCAATAAATAGGGGTTATAGTATGCCTCGCGGCCCATCATGACACCATCGATGTGCTCAAGATGTCTCTTAGCTTCATTCAGTGATGTAACGCCACCATTCAGGATGATTTCCAGCTGTGGAAAATCCTTCTTCAGGCGATAAACGTTCATATAGTCCAGTGGTGGAATCTGGCGATTCTGTTTGGGACTTAACCCTTTCAACCAGGCTTTGCGTGCATGAACAATAAAAGTCTGACATCCCGCATCGGCAACAGTGCCGACAAAGTCGCACAGAAAGGCATAACTGTCTTGCTCGTCAATGCCGGTGCGGTGTTTGATGGTGACAGGTGCTGTGCTCACTTCCTGCATGGCTTGGAAACACTGGGCGACCAGCCCGGGATCTTTCATTAAAATTGCCCCGAACTTGCCCGACTGTACCCTGTCGCTGGGACAGCCGCAATTCAGATTGATCTCGTCATAGCAGTAACTGCTGGCAATGTTAACGGCCGTAGCTAGCTCGAGAGGATCGCTGCCGCCAAGTTGCAGGGCGACAGGGTGTTCGGCCGAGTGAAACTGTAAATGCCTTGGTCTGTCGCCGTAGATCAATGCCCCGCTGGTGACCATTTCCGTGTAGAGTAGGCTGCGTCTGCTCAGTAACCGGTGAAAGTGACGACAAAACCGATCGGTGTATTCCATCATCGGGGCGATAGAGAATCGGCGACTTACAGGGTGGATTGACTGGCTGTTATGGATAGGCATAAGTACAACTGGTTTGTCGGTGAAGTGGGCATTTCAGCCAGTGATTATATCGACAAAACAATCAAAATAACCGTGTTGGGTCTTCAGTCACTGACATGACAGGATGGCTCCGCCATCGTCATTGAGCATTCAGGAAGAATATATAGTTATGACCACGCCTGAGCAAAAACAAGAATATCATCAGGATACGGCAGAAATTAATACACATGAGCTGATGGATTGCCTGCTGCTGCTGGCTGGTCTGGAGGGCCGTCCAACGTCGCTTTCCGCGCTGTCGTCCGGATTGCCCCTAGTGGATGGAAAACTTACCCCAGAGTTGTTTAATCGGGCTGCAAACCGTGCTGGCCTGGCCTCTATTTTGCTCTCCCGGCAACTGGAAAATATTCCGCCAGAGGTCTTACCCTGTGTTCTGGTACTGAACAACGGCCAGGCTGTGGTTTTATCCAGTCTGGATACTTCTTTGCAGTTGGCTGTATTAACCGATCCTCGCACCAACACTTCCGAGCAGGTTGATTTCAAAACGCTCAAAGCACTCCACAGCGGCCATGTTTTCTACGTCAGGCCGATGCAGCAGTTTGACTCCCGCACACCAAAAATTTATCAGAAAACCGGGGATCACTGGTTTTGGGGTGTCATGCGCAGCTCATGGAAGATTTATCGCGATGTGTTGCTGGCCTCCTTCCTGATTAACCTGTTTGTTTTGGCGCAACCCCTGTTTGTGATGAATGTCTACGACCGGGTAGTGCCCAACAATGCAGTGGAAACTCTTTGGGCGCTGGCTATCGGCGTATTCATTGTCTACATGTTTGACCTAGCCTTAAAACTTTTGCGTGCTTATCTGGTGGAGTTGGCTGCAAAACGTTCTGATGTGGTGCTCTCTGCACAACTGCTCGAAAAAGTGCTTAACCTCAAAATGTCTGCGAGGCCCAACTCCACTGGTGCGTTTGCGTCCCGTCTGCACGATTTTGATATGCTGAGAAATTTTGTCACCTCTTCTACCATACTGACCTTGATCGATTTGCCGTTTGTTATTCTCTTTATGGTATTCATCTGGTACCTGGGCAGTTGGTTAGTGTTTGTCCCGCTGGCAATTTTTCCGATAGCCCTCTATCTGGGTTTGCGAGCGCAGAAAAAACTACGTCCCACCATCGAAAATGTCATGCGGGGCAGTGCCAAGAAAAATGCTACATTGATCGAAAGTCTGGTGGGCATTGAGACCATCAAAACACTGGGTGCTGAAAGTCAGATTCAGCGGGTCTGGGAGCAGGCTGTAGGGTATGTTTCACAATGGAGCCTGCAATCTCGCCTGACTTCCAACAGCGCGCTTCAAGCTGTCCAGTTCCTGCAGCAGATAGCCATGGTCGCCATCGTTGTCTGGGGTGTTTATTTGATTGCCGACCAGAATCTCACGCTTGGTGGCCTGATTGCCTGTGTAATATTGAACGGACGTGCACTGGCCCCGTTAAGCCAGATTGCCAATTTGTTGGTCAGTTACGATCATGCCGAGGCAACGCTTAAGTCCCTGAATGAGGTCATGGCTCTGCCGGTTGAGCGCGAGCCGGAAAAACGTTATCTGACTCGCCCTGTTTTTCAGGGAGACATTCGTTTTAAGCAGGTGACATTTAGTTATCCGGAACAGCCGCGTGTGGCTCTTGAAAACGTCAACATTACTATCAACTCCGGCGAGAAAGTCGCGATTATCGGTCGGATTGGCTCCGGTAAGTCGACGCTAGCCAAACTATTGATACGCTTGTATGAACCTTCCAGCGGGTCGGTGCTGATGGATGGCTTCGATATTAACCAACTCGATCCGGCAGATTTGCGTCACAACGTGGCTTATGTCGCTCAGGATGCAAAACTTTATTTTGGCACCGTGCGAGAGAATATAACATTTGGCTTGAATGGTATCACGGATCAGCAGGTGGTCGATGCCGCAGAACAAGCCGGGATACTCGAACTGGTCAATAGCCATCCGCTGGGTTTTGAAATGCCGGTAGGTGAGCGAGGTGAAACGCTTTCCGGTGGCCAGCGCAGCGCCATCGCGATGGCTCGGATATTCCTCCGTAAGCCCCGTATTTTAGTGATGGATGAGCCGACCTCGGCGATGGATCAAGGGACTGAAGAGCGCCTTACTCAGCAGATAAAAACCCAGTTTTCGGACAGCACATTGCTGCTTATTACCCATAAAATGAGCATGTTAAACTTGGTTGACCGCCTGATTGTGGTTGACCGGGGCGTGATTATTGCCGATGGCCCGAAGTCGGAAGTGCTCGCGGCGCTCAAGGAAGGCAAGATCAGAGGGAAAGGCTAATGCCCAATCAGCAGCTTGAAAAATTGCGGCGTCAACTGAACAAGACTTCTGCTGTCGATCTGAAGTATATGTCCTACTCCTCCGAAGCAGTCCTGAAACAGTCTCCAATTGTCTCTCAGGTATTATTGTGGGTGATCGCTGCCTTTCTGGTCATTATGTTGATCTGGGCCAGTCTGGCCAGAATCGATGAATTCACCCGGGGGGAAGGAAAAATTGTTCCCTCGAGCAACATCCAGATAGTCCAGAATCTTGAGGGTGGCATACTGGCTTCTCTGTTTGTCACCGAGGGAGAGGTTGTCGATCGTGGCCAATCACTCTTGCAAATTGACGATACGATTTTTGCATCCACATACAGGGAACGCTCTTTACAGGCTGAACAGTTGACGGTCAAAGCGGCTCGGTTGCGAGCCGAGGCCAACAGTACCGAATTTGATGAAGAGCTGGAGAAATTGGGTGGTGCCCGCAATGAAATATTGGTAGTCAGTGAGCGAGCGTTGTACGAGTCAAGAAAGCAGGCACATCTTTTGCAGTTGGAGGGTCTGAACCATAAAGTTGTACAAAAGAAGCAGGAGCTGTCTTCCATGCGGGTTAATCGGCAAAGCCTCTCTGACAGTTATCGTTTGCTCCATCAGGAGCTCGAATTTACCCGTCCTCTGGTCGCCCAGGGTGCTGTTTCTCAAGTGGAATTGCTTCGATTACAGCGCCAGGCCAACGATCTGAAAGGCGAGTTGGACAGGGCAGCCATCTCAATCCCTCAGCTTGAATCTGCTTACCGTGAAGCCATCAAAAATGTTGAAACCTACTCACAGACGTTTGCCAGCGAGTCCCGGGCAGAATTGAACGAGGTGATGGCCGAACTTGGTCGAATTGGTCAAAGCAATCAGGCGTTGGAGGATCGGGTGAACCGGACACTGGTCCGTTCGCCTATGAAAGGCATCGTCAAGCAGATCAAAGTCAAAACGATTGGCGGCATCATACAGCCGGGTGAAGATCTGGTTGAGATTGTGCCGTTTGATGATTCTTTGCTGGTAGATGCCCGTGTGTCGCCTTCCGATATTGCTTTTATCCACCCCGAACAGCGGGCGACGGTTAAATTCACCGCCTATGACTTTTCTATTCACGGTGGCCTCTCTGCCAAAGTGGCCAGGATCAGCCCGGATACAATTGTGGATGAAGAGGGCGTCAGCTACTACCAGGTAAGGTTGCGGACTGACAGCAGCCATCTGGGCAATGAATCTGAGCCCTTGCCAATCATTCCGGGGATGACGGTTCAGGTCGTTATTCTGACCGGTCAAAAAACCATTTTGAATTACCTCTTAAAACCTATACTGAAAACAAAGGAGCTCGCCTTCAGAGAACGGTAGGAGATAAAACATACAACAACGAAGAATTTTGTCATGCGGATCAAAAATTCATCTTATATTGCAATAAGTGGTCGTAAGTTGCTCCTGAACGGCAACTGTTCCATATAGCTAATGTGATATAAGTTTCATAATAGAATTCGTGTAAGTTTAGGGGCTTAAGTGAAACTCGGTCTTGTTTAAGGAAGACATACTATGTTCAAGCGTTATATAACAATCGTTGCCATCACCTTTGGTGTGCCAAGCTTTGTATTGCAGGCGCAGGCGTCGACACTTGATTTGCGTGATGCAATTGCCGAAACCCTGCAGTCCAACCCCGAGGTCCAGGCGGAACTGCGTGAAGTAGACGCAAGGGACAGACAAATAAGGGAAGCACTGGGTGGCTATTACCCGTCTGTCGACTTGTTGGCCGGGTTTGGCTTTCAGGAAAGAGACCCCACATCACGCCAATTTTCTGATCCCGACCGCACCCGCAATGAGTTGGAGCGTCACGAAGCTCAGATTAATGTCAAGCAACTGGTGTTTGACGGCTTCAATACGCCAAATGAACATAAAAACCAGATTGCTCGCCATGAAAGCGCCGGACATCGTGCCTATTCCGTCGGTGAGAACATTGCCCTGGAGGTGGTCAGGTCCTATCTTGAAGTGACCAAGCAGCAAGATATTCTTGCGTTGGCCAAGCAGACGCTGGCAACGCATGAAGACATTTACAGCAAGATGAAAAAGCGTGCTGATTCCGGTGTGGGCAGTACAGCTGATTTTGATCAGATATCCGGTCGACTGGCGCTGGCTAAAACGAACGTGATCAATCAGACAGCGAATCTGCTGGATGCCAAAACAAATTTTCAGCGTGTTGTTGGTCGTTACCCTCAAGAAGGTGAATTGGCTGCGCCAGGAACCTACAGTAAATATTTGCCTGCCACGGTTGATGACGCTATTACCAAAGCTATCGAGGCCCATCCATTGCTGAAATCTGCTGCGTCTGACGTCAAAGCGGTGAACTTTCAGTACGAGCAGACAAAAAGTACTTTCTACCCCCAGTTCCATGTGGAGCTCGAGCGTGACCTGAACAAGAATATCGATGGTGTAGATGAGCAGGTTGATGATCTGACAGTCATGCTGCGTATGCGTTACAACCTGTATCGTGGTCGCTCGGACGAGGCGAAAAAACAGCAATTTGCCTACCTGGTAGAAAAAGCGAAAGAAGTGCGTAACAACACGCATCGTCAGGTCGAGCAGGAAACCCGCCTGGCCTGGGTTGCTTACGAGGCTGTTCGCGACCAAATCCCGGCACTTGAAGATTATGTTCGGGACTCAGAGGCAACCAAATCAGCATATATCCAGCAGTTTGATTTAGGTCGCCGCACACTGCTTGATCTTTTGAATACTGAAAATGAAATGATTACTGCCAAACAGTCACTGGTGACTGCCAGACAGGATCTACTTTTTAATGAGTACAGGATATTCCGCGCCATGGGAGAATTACTCTATACCGTTGGCGTAGAACTTTAATAGTGAGTTGCACGTCTAATTTTTAGTCGTGCCATCAAGTAAAGCCGGATTGAGCCGGGAGGGTTGAAATCATGAACGAGCAAATTTCACAAGGAAGCACCACCGAGTCCAATCAAGAGCAGAAAATCCTTGGATTTGTGGCATCGACTGAGGGCGCGACAGTCGTTGTTGTATCTGCAGACGGTTCCCTCCGTGAGCTCAAAGTTGGTGACCCCATTCATGAAGGTGATGTCCTTCAAGTCACTGACGGCAGTCATATCACAATCAGTTTTGCCGATGGCTCCGTTCGCCAGCTGAATAGTGGTGATTCTTTTGTTGTCGGCCTGGACAGCTACGAACAGTTGGCAGCTATCGAGTCCGGTGAAGAAGAAAACCCCGAGTTTCAAGACTTGTTGGCCGCTTTGGCTGTGGGTGAGGACATTGCCGAGGGTCAGGAAGCAACCGCTGCCGGTGCTGAAGGCGGCACTTCTGGCACGGGTGATGAAATTGGTCAGGGTTTGCAATTTTCACTGCTTGGCGGGGAGGTTACGCCAACAGCGGGCATTGATCCCGACTATGCGCCACCGCCCCTCCCTGACCCAACTGCAAATAGCGACATTCAGGATAGCGTAGCAGCTCCTGTTGTAAGCGTGTCTGTTGAAGTGGCGGTGGATGTAGAACAACCCTCGAATGGTGGGGAGCCGCCCACGGTGCCAAACCCGGATTTTCCCGTTATTGTCAGTGGCAACACGGCTAGCGTGCTGGAAGGTACGAATGGCGAAGTGGGGCGTGATATCACCTTCCTCCTGCAATTAAGTGAACCTTTTGACCAGGACGTCGAAGTTACCTACCAGTTGGTCCCTGGAACGGCCGAATATCCCACAGATTGGTTCGATGGCGAGCTGACGAATACCATCACCATTCCTGCCGGGGAAACCAATTTTCCGGTAACAGTTACCATCGTTCAGGATCACCTGGATGAAGGTGGAGAAGGGACTTTTGAATCTTTCCAGATCCAGATTCTCAGCGCTACCAATGCAACGGTGAACCCCGATGCAAGTAGTGCGATAGTCAATATTTACGATGATGATTCTACCCCTGTAGCAAATGCAGATACCAATTGGGGACAGGAAGATATAGTTGACGTGGCTGGTAACGTCTTGTCTACAAAAGACTATTCTACAGGCGCGCCGGATGACGGTACCTATGGCGATGTGGCCGACACCGAGGATGATGGCGATACTTTGTTTGTCACCAACATTAGTTTTGGCGGTGAAAGTGAAGCGATTGCTGCCGACACAACCTCCGCTGATGGCACTGAAATAGATGGCCTGTACGGTACGCTGACGATTGGTGCCGATGGCAGTTATAGCTATGTAATAGATAATAGTGATGATGCCGTTGATGGTCTCAACGATGGTGACACGCTACAGGATACGTTTACATATACCGTTACTGACACCTACAACACCGCCCAAACGGCAACCCTTGGAATTACTATTTTCGGTGCCAACGATGCGCCGGTAGCGGTGGCGGACACGAACTGGACGGTAGAGGACGTGGGTTCGGCGGTGACGG